>CAYGCQ010000010.1:0-23072 GCA_964348455.1 uncultured Pseudomonadales bacterium | reverse complement strand
GAGTCAAAAAATCTCCCTCCAACTCTTGTCATTCCGGGCCTGACCCGGAATCCAGTCCCACACCACCCGTCATTCCGACCGAATGTACTTGTGAGTCAAAAAATCTCCCTCCAACTCTTGTCATTCCGGGCCTGACCCGGAATCCAGTCCCACACCACCCGTCATTCCGACCGAATGTACTTGTGAGTCAAAAAATCTCCCTCCAACTCTTGTCATTCCGGGCCTGACCCGGAATCCAGCTTCTGTCATTTACGCCTTTCAGGGAATCTATAAAGATAAATTCTACACTTTGATTTTTTAAGTTTTTTTATTTTCTCTACCCAAGCACTACCCCAATCATGTCTAGCTTAGGTAAATATCTCTTTATTTCATTTCTAAATTTTTCCGCCAAGTTAGCAGAATAAGTGGAGTTTTGGGTATTTTCCATTTTTCCACATAGTCTATCTTCATACACTCTCACGATGTCCATTACTTTCGACCCTTCCGCATTAAACTCTGCCTGCCACTTTTTTGGATCTTGTTCGTATTTATCATGCAGTAGTTGAAATTCATCAAACTCTTTTTCATATTTGTTAACCATTTCCTCAAAAACTTCTTTGTACTTTGTTGCCATAAAAAAGATTCTAACATGATAAACTTCCTTATGAAACAGATGATAATTGGTCTGGTTGGTCCCATGGTTTCCGGCAAAGGCGATGTTGCCAAGTATCTAGAAAGCTTGGGCTTCCAACGTCAAAGCCTGTCGGACAGAGTGAGAGAAGAATCTGACCTAAGGGGAGTAGAGCGTACAAGAGAAAATCTGCAAGATGTTGGTAATGATCTTAGAGAAAAGTTTGGTCTTCAAGTTCTCGCAGAAAGAACGGCCGAATTGCTAGCAAGTTGTTCAGGAAACATTGTTATTGACGGAATTCGCAACCCCGGAGAAATTGAATTTCTAAAACAGATTTATGACATCAGCATTGTCGGTATCAATGCTCCAGTTGAAAGTAGGCTGGACTGGTACTTGAGACGGGCAGAGAAGAGGGGAGAAGACACTGCTACAGAGGAAGAGTTTATAAAATCCAATAGTCGTGACTATGGAATCGGAGAAGGAAGCAATGGTCAGCAAGTTGGTCGTTGCCTTGAGATGGCAGATATCCTTATTCAAAATGACGGCTCAAAAAAACACTTAATTGAAGAGATTGAATACCTTCTAATTCTTAATGGCTTCAGTCCTGAAGGTGCGAGAAAATCCAAGGAAAAATAACAAAAAATTTTTTCAACAAAAAATACCCGGCTTGCGCCGGGTAATCACTTAAGGAAGTTCAACTTCAATCTGGTAGGCCACAGTACTGTGTATCGTGACGCCAACCACGCCTTCTGCGATAGAAATTCCAAAGTAGAAAACAATGCGATCAATTACTTCGTCGACTACTTCTTGGATATCCTCGAAGTCTGTGGCCGAAAAATCTCGGAAGTTCAGCGATACCTCAGGTTTGGTGGATACTACATCACTTACCTTCGCTCTTACGTTTTTTCCTGATGGGAGGTTTCGCACTGATTCCTCGATTTTTTTTTCCAAATCAACACAATCACAATTTATTAGCAGTTTTTTAGACAAATAGACCGTAATCTCACTCATTTCTTCCTCCGAGACTCAGATTTTGTTCAAGAACCTCTACATTATACTAAATTAGAGATATTCTTTACACTATAGGTGAGAACTTGGGTTCAAACTTATACCTCCAAGTACTACTTACTTCTTCTTGCTCCGAGTAAAAGAAATCCAATTTTAATCGATCCATAACCGAGAAAAATTCATCCCAGGGGATATCTCTGGTAATCTCCCTACCCTCACTTAGCATGGCTTCATCCTTTTCACCTGGCCAGTCAATTCGAAGTCCAATATCATCCATTTTTACATTTGGATCATCAATAATAGCTGGCTTGCCACCATGGAGAACAACCCAATTTCTAATTTCTTCATGTGTTTCTGCTTTTTTGTATATTACTTCCATAATTTATATTAGCATTAATCATTACAAATTCCATCACATCACTCGTCATTCCGACCGAAGTGTAGGCCGCTAGTCCCCGAAGGAGGAATCTCTCTATCCGTCATTGCGAGTTTCGGTAATCCGAACCGAAGCAATCTCCCTCCACCCTACCACATATCTGTCATTCCCGACTTGATCGGGAATCTATAGAAATTATTCCAATCTTCCGTCATTGCGAGTTTCGGTAATCCGAACCGAAGCAATCTCCCTCCACCCCAACATTTCTTGAATTCTCGAGTTCTTGATTCCTTGAGTTTATGAATTCTCTTTCTCCTGCCTATTCTTCTCAAATAGTACAAGTGCCGTAGCTACACTTACATTTAGTGATGCTACATCTTTATTCATTGGGATATTTACAAACAGATCACATTCTTTTTGGAGCGGTTCGGAAAGTCCCTCTGACTCCCCACCCATCAGAAAAGCAACTGGTCCGGTCAACTTTGTTTCGTAACTTGGTTTTCCCATTCCCACCTCAACCCCCACAATCGGGACTGCATAATCATGCAGCATTTTCATCGCTTGAAATAGACTCATGGGAATGAGTGGAACATAAGCGGCACCTCCCATAGAAATTCTAGCTACTAGTGGTGTGAGCTCATGTACCCCATTTGGAGAGGCTACAATGGCATCTACCCCTGCCGCCCAAGCTGTCCGGATTATCGCACCCAGATTCTGCTCATAATCAATATGGTTCAAAAGTAAAATAAAGACGTTTCTTTTGCTTTCTAGAATATATTTTAGGGATACTACCTCTGGTAGTTCCATCTGAGCCACCACTCCTTGAGGGTTTTTGGACTCAGACATCTTATTCAGTTCATCAGACGGCATTATCTGAATTCCTACCTTTTTACTTCTTGCCAGCTCCACAATTTCTTTTACCTTTGGATCATTTACAGAACCGGCTCCAATAATTATCGAGGTTATTTTTTGCTCGGAATTCAGCGCATCTCGCACCATGTTGCGACCCTCCAAAGTTATAAATTCAGCTGTTTTTGCCATACTTAAGCATTATAGCGAAGTTATAAGTAAATATAAGAGGAAGTGCAGAAACAACATTTCGATAATAGAATTATCTAAAGGGTGACGAGCAAGCTTTTATAGTTACAGAAGGATATCTTTCAGCTATATTTCAGTTTCCCGAGTATAATTTCCCTCGTGAGAATATTAATAGTAGAAGACGAACATCGAATCGCGGCCACTCTTAAAAAAGGCTTGGAGCAGGAGCATTTTGTTGTTGATTTAGCTTATGATGGGACGACAGGTTTTGATATGGCTTCTGAGGTGAACTATGACCTTTTTATTTTTGACCTCATGCTACCAGGTAAAGACGGCTTATCTCTAATTAAGGAAATCAGAGAAAAACAAATCCACACCCCGATTTTAATCTTGACTGCTAAAGGGCAAATTGAGGATAAAGTAACCGGCTTAAACGCAGGCGCCGACGATTATCTTATCAAGCCATTTTCTTTTGAAGAGCTATTGGCGAGAGTCCGAGCCCTTTCTAGAAGACCCTTAAAAATAGCCTCTTCATCGATATTGGTAGGCGATTTATCGCTCGATAAGGAGTCATTTGAAGTTCAACGAGGTGGACAAACTCTAAACCTTTCAAGTAAGGAGTTCACTCTTTTGAATTTTCTCATGGAACACCAGGGGAAAATTTTATCAAAAGATCAAATAATTTCTCATGTTTGGGACTATGACGCAGATATTTTACCCAATACCGTCGAGGTCTATATTCGTAGCCTTCGCAAAAAAATTGATATACCGTTCAAAGATAAGTCAGCATTAATAAAAACCATCAGGGGGTTTGGTTACAAGATAAGCGCTTAAATATGTTCAATCGGGCAAGACTCAAACTAACCGCCTGGTATTTGTTAATCCTCATGACGGTTACCGTTTTCTTTAGCATTACAATTCACCACATGTTAATTCGGCAGGTAACCACTTTTGTTGCCGAACAAAGAATCATGATCGAACGAAGATTTGGTCCTTTACAGGCATCTTGGAATGGAGAAATGGAATTTATCGAAGATGCTAATCACCGCATTATCGGTACCCTTATTCTCATAAATAGTGCAATTTTATTGATTGTGGGTGGTCTAAGCTTCTTTCTTGCAGGAAAAACACTAATACCTATAAAAATAATGATTGAGGAACAGAATAGATTCATTTCCGATTCTTCTCACGAACTGAGAACACCACTAACATCTTTGAAATTAGCCATGGAAGTAGCTCTTAGGAGTAAAAAGTTTACCCTTAAAGAGGCCAAATCTTTAATAGAAGAAAACATATCAGAAGTTGACCGCCTAAAGTTACTCTCAGACAGGCTCCTCTATCTAGCTTCTGGAATTAAAGCAAACTCCCAATCTCAATCTGAAAAAATATCTTTAAAAAAGGTAGTTGACAGCTCTATAAAAAATGTCTTAACTTTAGCAAAAGTTAAGAAAGTGAAGATAAAAAACTCGATTAAAAAGGATCGTCAAACGATAGGTAGTCGAGAAAAGATCGAAGAGTTGTTTGGGATAATACTGGAAAATGCCATCAAATACAGCGAGAGTCGTGGCAGTATAACAATAAATATGGCAACTCGAAAACAATTTGCCGCCATTTCGATAAAAGATGAGGGAATTGGAATAGATAAAAAAGACCTCCCTCATATTTTCGATCGATTCTTTAGAGGAGATTTGGCCAGATCTAGGGGTAATCGGAATGGTTTCGGGTTGGGCTTGTCTATTGCGACAAAAATTGCCAAAGATCATAGTGGGTCTATATCTGTCGTAAGCAGTAAGGGCGGGGGTACCACGTTCACCGTTTATCTTCCAATCTAGATTTTAGCTAAAAGTATCAAGTTTAATCATGTTTAAGAATAGCCAATTCTGGAGATACACTCTCAAAATGATTATTGAGCTTACTGGCAAGTCTGAGCCCCGGAAGAGATTCCGTTACACAGTCCACCAGTGGTACTACTACCGTGGTAATCGGAGCAAGCTGGATAGGCAGAGCACATTTCCCCAACATCCCTAGTGCAACTACCCCCTTGTTCTCCACCAAAAGATGTGCAGATTGCACCGGTTTGACCACAATTGATGGTAGCAGCATCATAGATTATGTTGCCAAGAGTACTACAGCCGCGATTACAATTATTGCATTTCCCTGTTACTATAGTGTAGTTCCTGTTGACACCGACGGTAGTGCGGTCATAGTTGGTGCCGCATTTGGTTTGAGTGCTTGAACAGTTGTAATCGTAGCTCCCATCTCCTCGGTTAGTGGCACTGCAGTAGGTGGAGCCTGGTTTGGCGTTGGCATTGCTGTCGTAACAGTCAGTCGAAAGACTAGAGAAGTTAATATTTGTCACATCGTTAGCGGTACCGGTGGAGCCATAAGTAGCTGTGGCACAGCTATTTGTATTCATACAAGTCTTAGTCGTTGCGACTCCGTAGTCGTCGTTATCGGAGTCGTGAAAGCATGATAGAGGATACATTACTAGGTTTGCACTAGTTCCGGTATCCTTACAGTCATTTGTTCCACTAGCTGAATTTTTTAGACGACCTGCTGTATACCCTGTCGTAGCTGCTCCAGTTGTAGAAGCGCTGGCATATGTTGCCGTATCGCAGCTACTTGTATTCAAGCATGTTGAGCTAGCTGCCAACCCATTAGTAAATGTGTCTCCGTCAGCATCCGTATAGCATTGCGCATGAGGGATGGAGACAGATGCACTCCCATCGTTGCAGTCAGTATTGTCAACAACATATCCAGGTGGCTGAAAGCAAGCTCCGGAGCTTACAGCCGAGTTCCCCTTTCCATCTCCATCAGCATCTTGGTAATAGGTCCCGGAAGCATTTGCTAAATCATAATTCCCTGGAGCATCATTGCAATCTGCAACAGCAGTTGATCTCATTAGGCCCATTCTTCTTCTCCCGGCAGCAGTAGCGGTATAAACAGTAAAATCCTCAGGCCATCCATCTCCATCTGCGTCGGTCATATAGAGGGGCTTCCCCGAGACTATTTGTCCTCCACCGGCAATAGCAATACTTACATTTTTTCGTATAGTAATAACTCCTGCAGCCATTATTGCCCCTGAATTAATTGTTATATTAACGGGGGAATTGGGGTCAGATACTGAATTGCCCAAAATGAGTGAACCCTGATTAAAGGTTGAAATATCCGAATTTAGCGGATCATCTATTCCCATAACCCCAGAAATTACGCAGGAAGTGTTTGCAAGTGTTTGACTTTTCTCCCCAAAACCAGTACACAGAACAGCTGAAACAGATTTTGGTGTAATGGAAAGTGAAAACAGGCTTAAAAAAAGACTTGTGATGGCTATAAATGCTTTTTTATTTAATTTATTCATTTTTATCTAGGAGTAACTTTAATTTCTGTATCTCCATTAGGGCTTGAAGCGTTGATGGTTAAGGTGTAAGTGTAAAAAACGGAATCTGTTAAAACAATTTCGGCTTTCCAGCTACCCTTTTTAGAATCTCCTCCGTCAAGCATAAAATTGAGATCAATTTTTGAAGAATCCATTTCTAGAGACCCAATTACAGAGCTAATATTTGAAGAATCGCTTATATCAGCAATAATAGTCATTGTTTGACCCCTGAGAACATCTAGAGGGTCTATCGTTACGGAGTGAATCGTTGGTCCAGCGTGTTCACTTAGACTTATACTGTAAATTTCTGAGCCAGGGTGCAACGGAATTGGCGTGGGAGTCAGTGGTATATTCACAAGGAGGGAATTGCCACCATCAGTAATCCTCATAGAGGTTGTTGCTCTCGAGGTTTTCCAATACCAAAGCCCTGCTAATATTCCAACCATCAAAAGTAAAAGTATCTCAATGATTAATAGCGAATTTTTATCTATTTTATCTTTATCTGTAATCTTTGCCGACTTTATCTCTTTCTGTTCCGGAGTTATCACTAGTTCCTGGGGTGTATTTGGTTCCATTTTCTTTGTTGCATGCTTACGCTTTCGCTTCATAATTGATTATGATAAATTCATTTGACAATGTCAATTAATTTTTGTTTGAAGTGATACATAAAAAGCTTTGGCTTCTTCATATTTTGGCGCTAGCTCAATAGCTCTTTCTACTTCCTTTTTTGCCCCCAGTACGTTTCCGAGTCCTTTTTGAGCAATTGCTGATTCTAGATGCAGTTCTGGATTTGCCTCAAAACTGGCCTCTACAAATTTTATTGTCGGAGTTGATGTCGGGTAAACAACTTTTGTAATTGGCTGAGTTATGCTCTGGGAAAGTGTCCGCACCTCTGGGGTGTCCTTAATCAAAATAAAATACACTACACAGATTCCGGCAAGAAATATCATAAACAGGCCAAATAAAAACTTATTTCTTCTTTGTTTTTTCATACAATTCTGTAATCAATAATACATTAAAAACCCCCGCATAGCAGGGGTGAGGTCGGTTACTCATATTCATTAATAATGAACAGCGCTTGACTAATATATTTTTCAGCAAACTCTTGATGATCATCAGCACTGTAAATTCTCGTAAAGTTTTGTGCCATTTCTTGGTTTATGAGTATAGAGAAATTTTCATGTTTGAAACTCGCAATGTTCAGAATGGCCAGAGACAAAAATGTTGCCACAACTTGTCTGTAAGTTTCTTCATCAAAGCTAATTTTTACTCTTTGACCATTTAAAGCCTGAAACTCCTTAACTTTTATTAGCACTGCCGTCATATTAAAAATTCCAAACTTGTTTGCCAAATCAGCCAAGTCCGAAATAGTTTGGTCTTCTGGATCTATGTCGATAATTTTATCAAGCAACATCACGACCTCCTTTTAAGGTTCATCTATGGGATATTCTACCATTAAGCCAGTTTTTTGAGCGCCAGCCTCAAATCAAACCCTTTACCAAGGACAGGTGAGAACATGTCACCTTTTGCTTCCAGTCTTTGGAAGATATTCTTGATAGTGAAATCCTTTGGGTTTAACTTCTCGCTTACCTCTTTCCACTCTAAGGGGGTTGACACTGTTGCCCCAGGTCTAGCTCTGACCGAGTATGGGGTCGCTAGTGTCTGCCCACGAGAGTTCTGAATCCAATCTAGGTAAACTTTCCCTTTCCTCTCAGAGGGGTGTCTTTCGACACTGGTAATCACGGGTAACTTTTCATTCACCCTTTTTGCAATTATCTTAGCCAACTCTCTCACCTGTTCATAGTCGTACTTTGCCCCGAGTGGACTGTAGATATGCATTCCCGACGCACCTGAGGTTTTTGGGTAATTCGGAATGCCGGCCATATCCATTACTTTATGCACCACAAGTGCAGTCTTTACCACATTTTTAAACAGAGTTTTTTCCGGATCTAGGTCAATTATCAAATAATCAGGACGGTCTAACTGTCCCAAGCGACTGTTCCAGGGGTTTATGTCAATACATCCGAGATTAACCATATAGACTAGGGTGGCCTCATTCTGACACAGAAGATAGTGAACCTTTTTATTTTCTTCACTTCTTATAATTTTTTTTGTCACCCACTTTGGTGCCATCTTCATGTCCTTGTGATAGAACTTTTCTCCATTTATTCCATCCGGATATCTCAGAAGTGACTCCGGCCTATCCTTGAGGTAGGGGAGAAGTATTGGAGAAATTTTTCGGTAATATTCAATCAAGTCGCCCTTGGTATATCCTTCTTTTGGCCAAAAAACTTTATTTTTGTTTGACAAAGTAATTTTTTGATTCCCCACTCTTATTATCTCCTCGGTTTCAGCTTCCTTCTTTTTAATCAACAGCCAATTTTTTCCCTCATTCTTTTTATTCACTACTCGCCCCCTGTCTTTCAATCTCACTAAAGTAAACATTCCCTTCAACTTTTTACCTTCTAGATTAAACTCCCACATATCCTCATCTCGAAACTTTGTCTGATACTTACCCTTATCCCAAATCTCTACGGTTCCGGCACCATAATTACCCTCTGGAATTTTTCCATGAAACTTGGCATACTCCAGAGGATGATCTTCAACTTCTACAGCCAATCGTTTATCACTTGAATCCATCGACAGTCCCTTGGGTACAGCCCAACTTTTCAACACACCCTCACGCTCCAATCGAAAATCATAATGCAGATGAGAAGCTTTATGTTTCTGAACCACAAATATTTCTGAATTATTGTTACCATTCTTTCTCGGTTTAGCCTTCGGCTCCGGTGTTTTCTCAAACCTTCTTTTTTTAAAATAAGCTTCTAGGCTCATGCTATAAATATATCAAATCCAAACGCGAATTGGTATGGTTTATTACATGAATATCTAGTACAAGACAATCCAGAGGGCATGAATTTGCCCAGGTACAACCCCAAGTATGGTCAGTAATATATTTACCCAAAACTGAGTAGTTACTCCCACCTTCAGAAGAACAGCTATTGGTGGAAGAATAATTGCTAATAGCACCATTGCTACGCCTCCGGCATCCAACTGAGAAAGTCTAGAAAAAATATCAGCAAAAAACTGCTGAATCGAAGCTGCACTGATATTTATAGTGATGTTGTTTATAGCCATAGATAAAATTATATTACTTTTTCAAAGATATATTGGTAGTTGACATGCCCTATAACAATGTGATATCATCCTAATTGCCGTATTTTAGGCAAAAAAAATGAAATACAGAATAGTAAAGATAAAACCACTTCGTGGCCTTAATTGTGCCTCGGTTTTTGCGTATATTAATCCTTAAATAGAAAAAATAAATTTACTCAAACGCCGCGGTATACGCGGCGTTTTTGTTTGTCCTGAGCCTGACAAAGGCATGGAAGAAACGAGCACATTAATTTTATATGGAGGATTCATGTTCAAGAAGATATGGGTATTACTTAAGCCATTTCATCGTACGTTTTATTTGTTTATAGCTCTAGCCGTTCTCTATGAAATAGTTCAATTGGGAGCAAGCTATGTAATCAGCCTAGTTGTAACCATATTTGATCTTGGTGTGCCTACAGTGATATGGGTCTACTTAATAGTTGGTTTATTAATCTTTGATGAGCTCAACATGAGATTGGACAACACTTTTGATTGGCATATTATAGCCAAGCATAGTCATCCAATTTTTCGATTTCTTAAGCTCTCAGCTATCCAAAAGTTTCTAAAGATGAGTATCCCCTGGCATCACAAACACAACTCAGGGACGCTCGTTGGTAAGGTTGGTGATGGTGTCTGGAAGACATTAGACATTGTTGATGTCATGAGTTGGGAATTCATCCCAATGGTTATCCAAATTGTAGTTAGCCTGATCCCTTTGTTATTTTTGAGTCCTTGGGTAAGTCTAATTACAGCTATTACCTTTATTCTGTTTGCATGGCTTACCATCAAGGGAAATCGGGAAAAAAAGCCATTTCGTGCCAAGCGCCAGGATTTTTATGAAGAAGAATGGAACAAGTCAATTGCTTCTGTTCAGTCGGTAGAGACAAATCTAATGTTTGGACAACAGAATCGTTTAATTGACGATCAGGTTAGAATTCATGATGGTATCGTCGCTGAAGCTATGAGTGAGCATCGATTAGGAATCTTTAAATACAATCGTTGGCGCATCAGGATATTAACTGTTGCCAGGAGAATTATTCTTGCAGTTTGGATCACACAGTTATTACAAGGATCAATAACTATAGCTAGTTTAATATTTGTAAGTGTTCTTGTTGAAAGACTATTTGCTAGTTTCTGGAGATTCGTCAGGCTTTTGGACCGTGCTGCAGAAAATAGTGAAGGAGCCGAAAGACTGGCAAATCTACTAAATGAAGTAGAGCCGGTAGAAACAGGAACTCTTCAAATAGTTCCAACCAAACCTCTTAGTATTAGTATCAAAAATGTTTGTTTTTCATACGATGGAGATTACACCAAAGAAGAAGGAGCACTACATAACTTTAATCTAGAGGTAGAGCCGGGGAATATCGTTGCACTTGTTGGACCTTCTGGAGCTGGAAAAACTACTATTAGAAAAATAGTGACAAAGTTGGCGAACTGTCAGCAGGGTAGTATCACTATCGGAGGAATAGATATCAAAGACTGGGATACCCGCCAACTTCTCGAGCAATTCTCCTATGTACCACAAGGAGATGATGTCTATATTTTTGACGAAACAATCAAATACAACATAGCATTTCCAAACCCTGAATCCTCTGATGAAGAGATCATTATGGCAGCTAAGCTAGCTGGTATAGACAGTTTTGTTTCTAATCTGAAGGATGGTTATACCACCGAAGTTGGTGAAAGAGGTATGAGGCTATCTGGTGGTCAAAAACAGCGGATAGCATTGGCACGGGCCATTCTAGCCGATCGTCCAATTCTTATACTGGATGAGGCCACTAGTGCTGTTGATGCAATTACAGAAAGTGAAATCCAAACAAATATGAAAACTATCCTTACAGGAAAGACAGCCATCGTTATTGCTCATAGGCTTTCTACAGTCTGGGGATTAGCCGACAAGATAGTTGTCATGGATAACGGGGAAAAAATTGAAGAGGGTACTCACGAGAGTTTAATGGAAAACAATGGTCTCTACTCGCAGATGGTAGATCTACAAACACACTAAGATAACATTTTCGCCGGCTAATCACCGGCGATTCTTTTATCTACTCGATTTCTTGGAAGATCTTTTTTTGGCTGTTGGCTTTAACGATGACTTAGATGATCCAACGAATGCGATATCTTTTTGAAGAACTAGATAAATTATTGGCAAAATCCCCAAACTATTTACCAATAGTAGTGCTACAAACCAAATAGTCTGCTCTCTTCTGGCACTTTTATAAAGAGCAATGCCTTTCAAGATTAAATCCACTAAAGCCAAGATAAAGAGAAAGGGCTTAACTCCCGGAGTCATGAGGAAAAGGGGTGAATTATACATATACATTAATAATACACAATTTTTGGCTTTATACTATTATTATGAATCTTCTTTTAGTTCCATTCAGCCTACTTTTATTATTTGCATCAAAAAAATGGTTGACTCTGGAGATGAGCAGGTTAATTGGGAGATTTGGTGGTGGCCACAAAGCTTTAATAGTAGTTTGGAGTGTAGTTTTTTTACCGGGTACAGTCATTCATGAGCTATCTCACTTCTTCTTTGCCATCCTCACAGGAGCCCGTACCGGGAAAATAGAAATATTTCCTGAATATCTTGAAGAAGATTGGGAAGATGAAAATTCTGGCAAAAATGTCACTCTTGGTTATGTTCAGACACAGCGCTTAAACCCTCTTCAGGGCTTTTTAGTCGGCACTGCTCCATTTTTGGTTGGCATAGTTCTTATGTCTTGGTTGGCGCAATTGATACGAACTAATTATGATCTTGCCCAATATCTACCTGTTTTTCTTTTGGGCTATTTATTTTTTACTATTACCAATTCTTTTTTTCCAAGCTGGTCAGATATCAAACAAACAATTCCTTTAGTGATAATTTCAGGAGTCATCCTTATAATCTTTTGGACACTAGGATTCCAAGTATTTTTTAAACCGAACCCCGATATTGTTGCGCTAATGGACACGGTCAGCGCGACCATTCTAATAAGTGTCATCATCAATTTGATAATCATTTCGATCTTCTTTGTCTTAAATAAATCTTTTAGACGAAAATATTAATTGCATATTAAAGAAAATGCTTTCACAGCTAATATTTGTTTTCCTTTTGATTCAAGCCTATATGGCTCTTTGGTTTTTAGTTTCTCTAATACTCAAGAGAAATGATGTTGCAGACTTTGCTTGGGGTCTGGGATTTATTCTTGTAGCCCTAGTACTTTTTCTTAGGTGGTCGGTTATGCTTGATCATTTAGGCATCATTACCGTGTTGACTGGTATTTGGGGGACTAGACTGGCTTTACATATCGGTAAACGACTAATTTCTAGAGGTGAAGATTCTCGTTATCTAAAGTGGCGTCAAGAGTGGGGGAAGTCTGTTATTCTCAGATCATTTCTTCAGGTCTTTGTTCTTCAGGGCATTATTATGTTTCTTATCTGTTTCTCAGCTGCCGTTGCATCCGTATCAAGGGGGTTGCCACTCAGCATGTCAGTCTATGTAGGAGTTTTTATCTGGGCACTTGGATTTATTATTGAGTCGGTTGCTGATCATCAGCTTTCAGAGTTCGTAGTCTCCCCGGAAAACAAAGGTCATGTTATGCAGACTGGCTTATGGAGATATTCTAGGCATCCAAACTATTTTGGTGAGGTAACTCAGTGGTGGGGGTTATTTGTGATCGCTCTATCTTTGCCTTTTGGCTGGCTTGCTGTAATCAGCCCACTCACCATTACCGCCATGATTTTATTCGTTTCGGGTATACCCTTACTTGAAGAAAAATACGCCGGACGTCCGGAGTTTGAGGAATACAAGAAAAAAACCAGCATTTTTATTCCTTGGTTCCCAAAAGGCTAATTAAAAGAATCTTTTTACCACCAGGAAAGTCAAAACCCCAACAACTGTCGATATTGTTACTCCCCAAATCAAATCAACCACTGTCACTATAGTTGGCCAATTTTTTATTGTTGCCATGTTAGTCAAATCATATGTTGCATAGGTACAAAGTCCGTATAAAGCAGATAGCAAAGCCATCCTGTAAAAAGTTTTTTCATGCAAAGATGGCATTATCACCAGAACTACAATTCCTAACATATTGATCAAGTAAAAGATAAGAGCCGCTGTTAGATTTGGTTTATCAGCCATCAAGTAGCCAAGATGTTTTGCATAAAAACTCTTTGCTATCGTTGTAAGCCAGACAGCGTCTATTCCAAGGAAAATTGTTAGACTTACTAAGTATATTTTTATAAACTCCATACTATAAATATACCAAAGCAATGCAACAAATTTTTGTGCTGCGGTGCTACCATTACTTATGAATTTCTTGCAAGCTATTTTACTTGGCATCATCGAAGGGGTTACGGAGTTCCTACCCATATCGTCAACGTTTCACCTTATTTGGTCTGCTAGGATTTTTAACATTGTTCCAACTGACTTCACAGCATTATTTGAAGTTTTTATTCAAGCTGGCGCCGTCGCTGCGGTTGTTTTTCTGTACTTCAAAACAATACTTACCGATAGGAAATTGATGCTAAAAGTTGCAGCCTCTTTTGTTCCAACTGCCGTTGTCGGATTTCTTTTTTACAAGGTCATTAAAGATTATTTCTTTAACAGCAATTTGTTGCAGCTTATCGTCTTTCTGCTGGTCGGTTTTATTTTTATTCTTTATGAGAGATTTGGCTCACACAAGCAGAACAAAAAAGGTCTCGAGTTACTTTCTTACAAGGACGCAGTCATAGTTGGGTTAATACAGGCATTAGCAGTCATCCCTGGTGTCTCAAGGGCAGGAGCCGTTATTTTAGGTTTAATGTTTTTGAAAGTGAGA
Organism: uncultured Pseudomonadales bacterium; assembly: GCA_964348455.1. Lineage (GTDB taxonomy): Bacteria > Patescibacteriota > Microgenomatia > UBA1400 > MFAQ01 > UBA10133. Next base: position 8,706 of record CAYGCQ010000010.1, on the reverse strand, counting down.
CGTGAAGAAGCAGCCAGATACTCTTTCCTTCTGGCTATCCCTACCATCTTTGCGGCTAGCGCTCTAGACTTATTTAAAATGAGATCTGTACTGGTGAATAATTCTGGGAACATCTTTCTTTTACTGGTTGGTACCATGGCAGCCTTTCTCTCAGCTATCATAGTGGTCCGATGGCTAATCAAATTTCTCCAGTCTAATTCATTGGAAAACTTTGGTTGGTACCGAATTGGTGTGTTCGCAGCGCTAACTCTTCTTATTGGTTTAATCTAGGGAAAACACCCAGCATGATTACCCTTATTTTTCTATAGTCTGATTCAAGCACTATGCTCGTCTACAAAAAAACCAGAAATCACTTCTACTTCATTTTCTGTAACTCCAAAAATATCAAACCAAGTACGACAGTTATTCTTAATTTTTTCAACAACAATGTCCCCACTATCACGATCAATAGTTGCCCAGATTCGGCCCAAGCTTTCAAGTGCTTTAAGTTTTAATCTGGAAGTATATTTCGGATTTAGTAAATAGCTTAAGCTTGATGTTCCATCTAACCTATCACACAATTCAAGCGACTTAAAAATATGCCAATCAGTGTGTAGTTTGCCGATGAAGGTTTTATATTTAGAAAAATATATTGGATCGAAACCTGCTGGTATAACCGATTTCATAAAATCAATCTCATCTTCAGTTGGCATTTCTTCGGTCATCATGTCTATAAGGGGAGATAAATCAGACTCCAGATACAATTTTTCCATGCCCATAGTCGCTTCTTCTTTTGCATCATGAAGCACAGCTAGTCTGCGACCAACGATATCATCAGGAAAATACTGCTTGACCATCATGGCCACTCTCGCCATATGGGAAAAATGTGTTTGAGGTGTGATGTCGGGGTTCGAGCCTGCCTTCCTCCGTCCTCTTCCAACGCACTTTAAAGACAGCTCCAAGTCAGCCAGGTCTATTTCTAATAGACGAGATAGTTCCAATAAATTCTCAGATTCTACCAAATCATTCACAAGCTCTAGCTCTCGAGTTATTCTAAGCTCTTCATGATCAATGTTGTTTTTTTCACTTATCATTAGCCTATTATACCCCATAACACAGAAGATAAGCGAGTCCGTCATCACTCAGTCAATTTTGAGGTCATGGATACAAATCCAGTCTTCAACTTCATCAGTGATATTGAAGCTTTATGCCTCCCTAAGCTCTTCTGCCGAACTGTACTTAAGCTCAAATCCATTTCTCTTAGCCATCTCAAAGGCCATCTCGGGCTCGAAAGTCCCTTCAATGTGCACATGCAATTCCGCTTTCGGAAGTCCTTCAGTAAAAAGTTTGTTTATGGACATATCTATTATTACCACAAGAAGAGAGACTTAGGCATCAACACTTATTCTCACCACTTTTGCCGATGAAATAAAATCACCCAATTCCCCGTATTACTAGTAGTTAGTAATTAATAAACCAAAACATATGACCAAACAGTCAATGCTGCTAGGAATAGCTTCACTCGTTGTTTTTGGGGCTGTAATCGCTCCTCAAGCAATTCTCGCTTACAAAGGTGATCCGAACGTAAAGGGTCCAAACTACACCGAAGATCGCCATGATGCCATGGAAAACGCCTTCGAAACCAATGACTACAGCGCTTGGAAGGCACTAATGCCCGGTCGAGGCAGAGTTACTGAGGTAATAACCGCTGATAACTTCTCCAGGTTCGCTAAAGCTCATGAGCTAGCCGAACAAGGTAGAACGGAAGAGGCAAGTGCTATTAGAACAGAACTCGGTCTGGGTCAGCAGAATGGCTCCGGCAGAGGACAGGGAACTGGTTGTGGAAGAAATTAACTTTCACTAGTACCTTTATCAGCCCAGATCCCACTCACTAGAGTGGGAGTCGGCTGGTACAAAACTGCTAAACTAACTAGAAACAATGCAAGATTTATCAAAGCTATCAGATGAAGAAGTCGTCGAACTGGTCAGAAGTAAAGACAAAGAGCTCTACTCTGAGATTATTGGTAGGTATCAAAAAAAGCTTTTAAGATACGCTTCATACCTAACGAACGATGACAATCATGGGGCAGACGCCACCCAGGAAGGATTCATCAAAGCATACATAAATCTAAAAGGATTTGACACAAAAAAGAAGTTCTCTAGTTGGATTTATCGTATTGTCCACAACGAATCCATGAACTTGATAAAGAAAAATAAAAAGCGTGTCTGGATGGACGACAAGATTGATTACGATAGTGGGATAAATATCGAAGACGATTTTATAAAGCACGAATTGATAAATAAAACTCATGGGTGTCTAGACAGTATGCCGATTATGTACAAGATACCACTTTCTCTGTATTACTTAGAGGAGAAGTCGTACGAGGAGATTAGTGACATCCTCAGGATTCCTATTGGAACCGTCGGCACTAGAGTAAGTCGAGCAAAAAAAATAATGAAAAAAATATGCGAAAAACAAACAAAATAAAAATGACCGACATCGAAAAAAAAGTGATGTCCAAAGTGACTTCAAATGAAATAGTCATGAAGCCACGATGGTATTTTGTTGCCGGCTCAATAATATCCATTGTCGGTTTAATTAGTCTAGGAGTCATAGCCACGTTTCTAATAAATCTGTCATTTTTCCTTCTCCGAGAGCATGGCCCGATGGGCCAGTGGAGACTTCAGCAGATAATCAGCAGCTTTCCTCTGTGGGTTCCATTGCTAGCAGTTTTTGGTATTTACTTCGGCATAGATCTACTTAAAAAATATGATTTTTCATACAAGAAAAATTTTGGTTTAATTGTCTCTTTCTTTATTGTTTCCATTATTCTTACAGCTTTTATCCTCGATTATTCTGGTCTAGATAACATCTGGATGAGAAGAGGTCCCATGATGCGCTTTTACCAGCAAGAATCAAATACTCAACAAAATCTTTATAAGGGTGGAACAGTGAAAGGCTGGAGGTATCTGCACTAGATCAAGCAATAAAGCATAAGTTTCGAACTCAAATTATAAACATGTTAAAAGTTTTGACCAAGAGATGGACACCCCCTCTCCTTGTGCGTAAGCCACCCTCCTAGGTGGGTTTTTTTCATTTCCTTTTTTCTTTTCCTTATTAATCGATTTATAATATGCATTAATGGGACAATATGAAGAAAAATATCATCCAATAGATGAGATATCTAGCCACGTAGATCTGTCTCCGAAAGCGTGTAAAATCGCGTTTGGAATTGAGGCTGGTTTAACTACGGCATTTAGAGCTGGCCAACAAACTTTCGGTGTATTTAGGATATCTGAGAATCAGCCTTCCTGTTTTCCATCCGCTCCGGAAGAAATAATAAGCACTTCTTTTCTAATAGTTCAGTTCGATGAGGAATTTAGAGTAATGAAAGATTGTTATAAGGGATTGTGGGAAGATGAGCTTGTTGTAATCGGAAGGGATGAAAGCTCCAGGTTTCATTTAGATACTAGGGTTTCCAGGAGGCACACATCGGTAAAATTATCTGGCGGAAAGGTATCTGTTCATGATCTGGGAAGCGCTAACGGCACAGAAGATGTTTTTGAGGACCTTAGAAAAATTGCAGAAAGAAGACTCAAAAAGTATGAGGTTAAAAAAAGGGAGCAAGATATTGCCCAAAAAATTCGTTTTGCAAAACAGGTTGAGCTGTTTGAGCTGACAAGAAAGCCGGATAATGACAATCTCCTGGTTGATGAGGTGTATATTTCAAATCATACGTCTGTAAGGAGATTTATTGTAGACTCAATAAAAAAGGGAACACTTTATGGTATTGGTGAAACTGAAGAATTCTCAGAAAACTTAAAACACATACATCTAATCGCCAATAAAGACAGTGTTTATAGCCGGGTTGGACAAGGTCGACACTCTGTGCACCCGGGAGAATTTCGAAAAAGAGATTCTGTTCCATTTAACAGAAGATTAGAAGAAGCCAACGAAGTGGCCATTATATCTTCAAAGTATGGAGATCCATATGCTAATAGATTTTATGAAACTGGGACAAAGAAAGTAATACTGCCTGGAATTCCTGAAAAATATTCGCCTTATGATATTACATACGAGTCCGGAGAATACATTTTTTTCTATCCTTCCGGGAAGGCAATCCCCTTATATTTGTCAGAAATTAATAGCTTGGGCATAGAGATTACTAAGGAGATTGATTGTGAAAAGGGTCATCGTTTACAAGTTTTGAAGTTAATTGCACGGCAGTATCAGTATGGTGCCATTCTTCACCCTTTCTGGCAAGTTAATAACTCGATATTTATGAATTTAGCAAATGCCGAAATAAAACTTCTGGGGTATCAGGGTATCTCGCACTACAATTTGGACATCGCAGCACAAAGAATGCAACCAAAAAACTTTGTTCCATATTTTGTGGATACAGTTCTGGGGAAAAATAGTTCTTTTTAGAATAATTTAATCTGCATAACCTCACTCAGTTGGGGAAGTTTGACAGAGAAAATGGAATAGTTCCGGGAAAACTAGAATTCAAAGTGAGACATTTGAACCGCAAGAAAAAAGAATTTTAAGCTGTAACTTTGAAGGAAAGAATATATTCTTCCATGGTGAAACCTCTGGTGGAGGTAGACTTTGGAGTTGGTTTGAAACCACAGATGGCAGTACTCCTTGGTTATTTGTTGATGAAATCAATTTTGCTGACGAAGACCCTTCCGGTTTTACTGATTTATTGAAGAAAGTCTTTGGTTCAGATAAGACAGTGGTTTTAGATACACCGGCCAACAGAGAGCGACTTCCCGTCAATGCTCATTTTGTAGATACAGAAAAATTCGGGAGCTTGTTTCGCAAAGCGTCAGAAGGTTACATTATTTACCACAAGGCTTTAGCCACTAGAATTCCGGGTTTTACGCCAGAGAAATATTTACAAGAAAATTGGCAAAGATAGATTGGGGTGCAAAAAGCCAAATCTCTACCTTTTAAGATCCCAGAAATCTGGGCGAAATTAATTTTAGGTGAGGTGTTATAACGAAATTCAAACTTATTATCAAGCATTGTAACGAAGTTACAAGCGATAATAAGAGGAAGCGCAGAAGTAATATTTCGATAACAGTATTTGTTATCGAAAGGGCGACGAGCAAGCTCTTATTTTCAGGACCATTGCTAGTTATTGGCTCACCGCTCGGAAAAATTGCCGCACGGTTCGCCAACCCCGCCTGCCGCGGGGTATACCAGTCGCGCGACCCCTCACCTCCAACTGCGGTTGTCGGTGAGGAATACATTAAGGTATCCCTCCCTCATCGTCATTGCGAGTTTCGATACTTCGAACCGAAGCAATCTCACTCCACTCGAATTCGGTCGGGATGATTGCCTCACCTCTCGTCATTGCGAATCTCGTACTCGAGCTGTGGCAATCTCACTCCACAAATATTATTCGCCACAACTTCGCATTGAGCGATTGTGTCGAAGCTCTCTCAATATATGGCTCGAATTTCAATCTCGCCATAAAATACCCACCGACAAGGAGAAAATTTTGTCAGTGGGTATTTAAGCTTGAGACAGTATTGGCCTATCAGCCAAAGTGCCTGCTTCGCAGGCGCAATTGGGATACTTTGTTTCGAAATACAGCCTATTTGGATCTTTGAGTCCTTATCTTGTAGGCCACTAAACCCGCAAAATGAATAAACCTTCCAATTTTTCTTGGTAGACTATCTCCTGGAAAGGAGGATTTTAGGTCAATTATCACAATATTGCCATCATTGCTTAGAAAAATATTTGATGATCCTTCTAGTGGTTTTGTGATACTTAGTAGCAGCCATTTAAACCTGCCTTCTCCTTTTCCACTCCATCCGGTAATATCCAATACTTTCCCCGTCTCTATAAAGCTTTTGATTCCATAGTCAACAATTCTGTTTAAATCCTCTTTGTTTTTAGCACTTAGTTCTTCAAATTTGACGTCTTTGAGCAGTTTACCTTCTACCTTGTTTTGCACTCTGGCAACTACAGGGAATCCATCATCTCCATCAATTATTAAGTGATGTTCTTTGGGAAAATCAATTCCTTCTGGTACAAAATTTGAGATTTGTTTTTCGTCTTTTCTCTCATTGTTGATAAATTCAAAACACCATTTAGTGCGTCTTGTAGAGTAATCGTCTTCACTCTCAGTTTCTTGCCTTACAACCTCTTTTAATATTCGACTATCTACCTTCAAAATATACTTGGTGCCTTCCGTTTCATATATTTTTGTCTTCCAGTTCCCCAAGTTTTCTCCGTTATCTGGACGAACCTGTATTGGACCAACTGTTGAAATATTCTCGAGTTCCATTACTCTTATAATACACCCAAAAAAACGTGACAATAATTGTCTTTTTTATGTAGGCGATATCCCAGAAATCTGGGCGAAATTTATTTAAGGTGAGGTGTTATAACGAAGTTCGGACCTATTTTCAACAAAACTTCTAGTTATTGGCTCACCGCTCGGCATATCTGCCTCGCGGTTCGCCAACCCCGCCTGCTGTCGGGGTATACCAGTCGCGCGACACCTCACCTCAAACTGCGGTCGTCGGTGAGGAATACCATTATGTATCCCTTCCTCATCGTCATTGCGAGTTTCGAAGCTTCGAACCGAAGCACTCTCACTCCACAAATATATTCGCCACACCCTCACATCCAGTGATCGTGGCGAAACTGTTCTCAATTTATGGCTCAAATTATCAATTTCGCCATAAAATACCCTCTGATTTGGAAACCATTTTATCAGTGGGTATTTAGGACTTGAGACAGCATTGCCCTGCCGGGCAAGTGCCTGCTTCGCAGGCACAAATAATTATGAAAAACTTATCATAATCTAAGCACAAAAAATTTGACCTAAGAGCTGGTTTTTTAAAATCTTTGGAGTAGTAGTAAATTAAGGCTACCGACAATTCCGTGAGAAATCCAAGCCAGGTATAGATTGGGATATTTGGCATACATAAACGACCAGCAGACACCACCAAGCATCGATAGGTAGATCAAGTTTGACCTGTATTGTACGAGGTATGGTAAATGAAAGGCTGAGAACAAAGCGATATTGATTATGATGGAAGTATTAATTGGATACAGCTTTGACGTTCTCGCAAATATGTACCCTCTGAAAACAAATTCCTGAAAAAAAGTTCCAAATAAAATATAAAACGGAATCAGGTAGATAAATGCCTGTCTAGTTTTAGAAACACCATTAAATAATCCTTCTTGGAAAATGAATTTAAGGATTAAAATGCCAACGGACATCCCAAACGTCAGTAAGAACCATTTAACTACTATTTCTTTTGAAGGCCGGACAAGCCCTAACTGTTTCAAGCTTATTCTTTTATATTTTGAAATGAAAAAAGTGTAAATTGACAATGCAAATATTGAAACTTGAAGAGTCAATTGCGTCATCGGTACAAGTGTAAAAGCACCTAAAAGAACCAAGAATGCAATAACCTCAGTGTAAAAATATCCAGCTTTAGACTCCATTATTGATAGTTTAGCTATTTTACAAAATATTCACAAGAGATTTTTCATCCTAAGAATAAAAATCGCTTGGCAGGTACCCGATATATTGAACACTTAGTTAATAGTTAAATGTTTAATCTAACGAGTATTTTAAAGATATGGCAAAACAAATTAGTCAGGAGATTAAATCTCAAGTCATCAAGCGTGTTCGGGATGAGGGAGCAGAAGTTTCTCAAGTAGCGATTGAGTATGGTCTTAACCCCAGAACCGTCTACGCTTGGCTTAGTAAAACTGTCACCGAAGGAAGTGGTTTAATCCTGGAAGTCGGCAGACTCAAAAAAGAAAACAGGCTTCTCTTTGAACTGGTTGGCAAACTCATGCTAGAAAAAGAAAAGAGACCCTTTAAAAAAAATTAAGTGGTTGAGTGGGATGCTTAACTCCGGCCTCAGTTCTAAAACAAAACGCACCACTAAGAAAGAACTGGCTCTTGGCCTCGGTATCTCCAGGGGAATGCTCTACTACTGTCACAAACAAGACAGCAAAGACGAAAGAGACAAAGAAGCGGTCATTTCTGTCTTGACTTCCAATCCCTTTTACGGACACAAGAGAGTATGTCTAGCTTTAGGCTGGGGTAAAAATAAAGCTAAAAGAATCATGAACAAATATGGTTTGAAACCCAGAAGCAAAGAGAAACACTTCCGGAAACCGGATGACTTACAGAGACCAGACAACGAGATACCAAATCTCATCAAAAATCTGTGTCCCATTAGGCCCAATGTGGTCTGGGTTGGAGACTTCACCTACTTTAACTTTCATGGCAAATTCTACTATCTTTCGACTGCGATGGATCTGTTTACCAGAGAAATTTTAGGCTGGAACTTCTCGGATCATCACAATGCTGAATTAGTCATCGCTGCCTTTAATGATGCTAAACAAAAACAAAAGATCACCCCGGCATATTGTCACTCAGACAAAGGCTCGGAGTACGACTCGTACAAATACAAAAACTTAGTCAGAAGCCATCAGACTTTGGTATCGATGAGTAAGAAGGGATCTCCTTGGGAAAATGGCTACCAAGAATCCTGGTACTCTCACTACAAAGAAGAACTGGGAGATATTGATCGTTTCCAGACACTAGGAGAGTTAGTTGAAGCCATTGCCAGACAGATCCACTACTACAACCATGACCGAATACACACTTCTTTAAAAACCTCGCCGGTTAAGTTTAGACTAAACCTAACTATGCAATCGGTGTTCAAAGAAACGGGTACTTGACA
>CAYGCQ010000009.1:0-40775 GCA_964348455.1 uncultured Pseudomonadales bacterium | reverse complement strand
TATTTATCTTATCTCAATAAATATCACCTACTGTCCCACATCTACTAACATTAACTAATATTTGCTAATGACCTGCATTACATCCAGCTAAACACAATTTAAAATCTTAGGTTAAATAAAACCTCTTGACTTCGGGTGTTATTTGGGTTTATATTGAATTGTATACCCGAAAAAAAACCGACAAAACTCCAATTATTATGTATTGACAAGGTATATACAAGAATGATAATATACAAGAGAAAGAGGATCGAGTGGAGTAAGGCAAAAAATAACCAACTTGTCAAAAATAGGTTGATATCGTTTGAAACGGTTGTAACCTATATTAGCAATGAAAATATTATTAAAATTATTAAACACCCAAATCTTAATAAATACGGCCATCAAAAAATATTTATCATAAACATAGAATCATACATATATCTTGTACTTTATGTAGAGGATGCAGAAAAAATATTTTTAAAAACAATTATTCCATCTAGAAAATACACAAAACTATTAATCAAAAAAATACAATGAAATTGTCAAAATACGAAAAAGATATATTAGAGGCTTATAAAAAGGGTGAATTCGTGAGTGTTTCAAATTTAAATAAGGAAAAAACAAAATTAGTTAAAGCGGCCCGCAATACACTAAAAGATAAAAGTATAAGCATTAGAATGAACTCTTTTGAACTAGCTAGATTCAAAACAAGGGCTACTGAACTAGGAATTCCGTACCAGACTCTGATAGCTTCGTTGATCAAACGATTCAATGACGGAAGAATTAAATCTATATAAATCGGGAGGTTTAAGATTCACTAATGACCCGTTCTTAAGTGATGTAAAATCTAAGAACTATGGCAGAACAAAAAACAGCAGTAATTGTTGGCGTTAGTTCCCAGGATGGTTCATATCTTGCAGAGCTTCTGCTTGAGAAGGGCTACAAAGTAGTCGGCACTATTCGTAGAACTACTTCGATGGTTCACGAAAACATAGAGCACCTTAAGGGGAAGATAACCTTAGTTGCTGCTGATCTAATAGATCAGGAGTCTCTTAATCGGGTCATGAAAGAATATCAGCCTGATGAGGTTTACAACATTGCTTCCCAGTCTGTCCCCGGAGACGCTTGGTCTCATCCTTTCTATACTGGCGAAGTTACTGCACTTGGACCTGTCAGAGTCTTCGAAGCGGTTCGTCACTTTGCTCCCAAGGCAAAAATCTATCAAGCCACTTCGAGAGAAATTCTCGGTGGAGTTCAGGGAGTTGAAAGAGCTAATGAGTCTACTCCCATCTTCGCAAACAATCCATATGGAATAGCTAAGGCTTATGCTCACATGATGGTGAACTGCTACCGCGAGTCCTACGGCATGTTCGTCTGTGCCGGCATCCTTTTCAATCACGAGTCTCCGCGCCGCTCTTTGCACTTCGTAACTCGCAAAATTTCCATGGGAGTTGCTTGTATCAAGCTGGGGATAAAAAATCCTCCTGTCAACGAACTTGGTGAGCCCATGGTTGATGCAGCCGGCAAGATTCATTTGGGAGACCTGAACGCCATGCGCGATTGGGGCTATTCAAAAGACTATGTAGAAGCTATGTGGCTCATGCTCCAGCAAGATACACCAAAAGATTACGTCATCGGAACGGATACCAACTACTCCATCAAGGATGCTTGCAAAGCTGCCTTTGATCATGTGGGTATGAGCTGGGAAGATCATGTAATTTCTAACTCCAGACTTCTTCGTCCTACCGAAATCACCGATATGAAAGGGGACTACTCTCTGGCCAAGAAAGAACTAGGCTGGGAGCCAAAAGTATTCATGAAAGAACTGATGGAGATCATGGTCGACTCGGATATCGAGTGGCTCAAATCTCATAATGTAAAATAAATAATGTCAAAAGAGGTCTTTATTACCGGTAGTGAAGGTTTTGCCGGTACCAAGCTTAAACAAGAACTAAGAAGTAGTGGTTATGATGTCTCAGGGACCTCATTGTCCGAAGTTGCGGGCGAAGAAGAAAACATATTTCAATGTGACATCACCGTCAAGGAGAGGATTAATCGGCTTGTGTTTGATCGCCGACCTGCGGCCATTGTTCACCTAGCTGCACTTGTCAAGCCAGGTGATGCCATAAAAAATCCTCAGCTTGCTCAAAAAATTAATGTCGAAGGTACTAGAAACGTATTTGAAGCCGTCAGATCCATTCCCGGATATCGCCCTAGAATCTTAATTATTGGTTCTTCGGAAGAATTCGGTGTGATAGAGTCCGGAATTTCCGTCACCGAAGAAACACCGCTCAGGCCGGTAAATCCGTATGGCGAATCGAAAATGTTGGCATGGAAACTTGCTCAAGAATATATCGAGAAATATAATTTGGACATCGTGTCGGCCATTCCCTTTAATCACACCGGCCCGGGGCAAGCGCTAGGCTTTATAGCTCCGGATATAGCATCTCAGATAGTAGAGATAGAAAAAGGCTTGAAGGAACCGGTTCTCATCACCGGAAATATTGCTCACAAAAGAAATTTTTCGGATGTTCGGGATGTGGTCAGAGCTTACAGGCTTCTGACAGAGCTGGGGAAAACTGGCGAAAGATATATTATCTGTGCAGACAAAAGTATTCCGCTCTCATTCATCGTCGACAACTTGCTTAGTCAGTCACTCGTCAAGATAGAACATCGGATAGATCCAAACAGCGCCAGGCCTGCCGACATCGGAGACATCTCCGCCAGTCATGACAAAATTACACGGGCCACCGGCTGGAAACCGGAAATTCCTATAGAGCAGACTCTGTTAGATCTATTAAATTGGTATAGAAATAACAACTAGTTAGGTTAACTTCCTTAGCTTTCTTACACCCCAATAAAAGTAATCTTCTTTTTCTCCCTCGTATACATCTTTGTACAGCTCTTCGAGAGTTTTAATCTTATAAGTTTGACCAAGATCTGATTTTTCCCATACAAGATATCCTTCAGGAGCTTTACCAAATACCACAAAAGAGTGGATCATTTCATCTACGTCAAAATCTGAGTTATCATCTCTCTCGCTTATTTGAACGACACAAGGATATTCCATTCCGGCAATTTTAGTTTCCAAGTCTGCCAATGTTGAATACTTTTTAAACTCTTCATTAGTAAAATCGTTGTCCACTTTTTTTATTGGTTGGTTGGGAGTTTTTCCGTCATTCTCCAATACAAAAACTGAGTAATGGCAATACCAGTCAGATATTCTATTTTGGCTTTCTGTATATTTACTGTGGAGAGTGGGTACCTTGCCTTCCTTTTCTTTAAGAATCGCTAATTCATCAGATAATCTGAAGCCGTATCTCGGATTAGTAGTACCAACCTCTCTGTATGCTCGCTTGCTCACATACAATGAATCTTGTATGTATTGTTTTTGTTTGTCGGACAATTTTCCCCAACCATCAGTAGATGACAGTTTTTCAATATCTTTTTTTACACCCTCTATTTCCTGTTGGACATTTATCTCATTATTTTCCATTAGATATATCCTACATCGAGATTGTAAGATAGAGAAGTGAAGAAAATAATTGGCTTCCTAAGAACTCTGACTATCAAGAGTTTCCTCATCAGCTAGGAAAAACTTAAAAAACACATTGATTGGTGCTTGGAAAAGAACAACTTTAATTGGAAACGAGTCCAGTAATTCACTTAGGTTTTTTGATTTGGAAACAGCTTCCGCAAAATCTTTTTGACGACCCTGATTAATTTTTCCGGAGATTGTTAAAAACTGGCCCCAAAGCGAATCACCGTTAAAACTCAAATTGGGAGGTGTTAGTATTCTTCCTGACTCAACAAAAGTTGGAGGCAGGGTATCCTCTACACCAGCTAAGTTATTCATCCAGGACCCTAGTGTCACAAATTCAGGCCTAAAAGCAGTGTCATTGTCCATGCGATTCTTGACATAACTAAAAAGTCTTTTTAAATCTTCAATCCTCTCATTGGTATGCTCCCTAGAAAAATCACTTTTTCCCCTCCCTCTGTTTCTAATATTAAAATGAAGCTCAATTTTTTGTTTTCCTGTTTCCTTGTCAATCGCATCCTTATAAATGTAACTTCCAAAGTGGTGTTCATCATCAGAAAATTCTTTTTGACTATATTCATGATTCTTATTGCTCGTGTAGGCATTCCACAGCACCTCAGTAGTTTTTTTGTCCAAATCAGGGTTCTCCATTATCGTTGTCCATCTTTCGTCTTGTTTCTCCGGATCGTATTTAACATCGGTAATTCGGCGGTACAAAGAAGTGAATTTCAACAGTGCACTAGGCAAATTATCAGCTTCGCTCAGCTCTAGCATTTTTTTTGCAAAACTAACTTGAATATCAAAATATTCCCTAGGGTAGGTGTATTCTTTTTCAGAAGTTGCTTCGGGAACAGGCAAAGTGTCAGACTCAAATATTTCCATTAGATATATCCTACATCGAGATTGTAAGATAGAGAAGTGAAGAAAATAATTGGCCTTCTAAAAACTCAGACACTTAAGGACTCCATTGTCATTTTTATTGGCCTTGGCTTTACTGCCGTCATCGGCCTAATCTATACCATCATACTGGCTCGGGCGATTGGCCCCATTAATTTTGGTATCTACTCCGCCATCACTGCTCTGGCCACAATTATTTATAGTTTGGGGGACTTGGGAATCTCCCCGGCCATTATCTATCTGATTCCAAAACAAAAATTAGATCGATACATTTTAGTTGCTACCGGTTTTTGGATGCAGTTCGGTGTTACCATTGCCGCCTTTATATTTATTACTCTTTTTGCTCTCTTTCTTCGTTTTTTCATACCCGGGGCTTCCCAAACAGATCTGCTTCTTGCTGGTGGAATCACTGTCAACTATCTTCTGATCGGCTATGCGCAAGGAATTTTTACGGCCGAGAAGAAGTTTTGGAACTACTCACTTAGTCAAATTATCGATTCCGGAGTAAAGATATGTATTGTCTTTTTCCTTTTTAGAGTAAACCAGTTGAGCATTGGCTCAGCTCTGACAGCCAATTTTATCTCCACTTTTTTTGCCCTTCTAATCACCTTTGGAAAAGAACTATTTAAAATCGAGTTTGATTTCAGCCACAAAATATTTCTCGACATTATCAAGTTTGCCAAATGGATTGCAGTATCCAGAATCTTTAATGTTCTAATTTCTAAGATTGATGTTATTTTGTTAAATCTTATGGCCGGAAGTTTCCAGGCCGGCATTTATGCTGCTGCTGCCAGAGTCTCCCTTCTCTTCATGCTTATTGTTTCCGGTCTTGGTTCAGTCGTAAACTCTCGATTTTCTTCCTTCACTACCGGCCACCAAGTAAAAGCCTATCTAAAAAAATTGGTACTCCTAACTTCAGGAATTCTACTCTTGATGCTGCTTTGTGCAGCACTTGCCGAACCAATCGTAAGATTTGCCTACGGAGAAAAGTATCTGGATGCCATCTCTGTTTTCCGGTATCTCACTTTGGCCATGATCCCCTTTATTTTCTCAGTCCTCACCACCCCACCACTTCTTTATACCTACAATCAGCCAAAGTTCTATGCATCCGTATCGGCCATTCAAGTTACTATTCTTGTCATATTGGAAATAGTCTTAATCCCATCTCTAGGTTATTACGCTCCGGTAGTTGCTTTGGGGGTAACAAATATTTTTGTCCTATTGGTTTCTTCTCTCAAGCTTAATACACTAATCAAAAACCACATCAGCTAAATAGATTGTATTTGAGAATGCACCATAAGGCCTGAAAACCATCTTTCCAGCCAATTTTCTTTCCTTGGTCGTAGTTTCGCCCATGATAGCTAATACCAACTTCGTATACTCGGCATCCCATCTTGGCTATCTTTGCTGTAAACTCTGGCTCCATTCCGAAGCGGTTTTCCTGAAGTTTAATTTTCTTGGCTACTTTATAGGTAAACATTTTGTAACCCGTTTCCATGTCAGTCAAATTTAAATTAGTGCACATATTGGATACTAGTGTTAGAGATTTGTTTCCCACCATATGCCAAAAATTAAGAACTCGATGTGGTCTGTCCCCCATAAATCTAGATCCATAGACTACGTCAGCGTCCCCATCTAGAATTGGTCTGAGTAAAATTGTCATTTCTTTCGGATCGTACTCCAGATCTGCGTCGTGAATTAGTACGACATCTCCCGTCACCTCTCTTAATCCTCGTCGTATAGCTGCTCCTTTTCCTTGATTTTTCTTAAAACTAATAACTTTAATAGTGGAGCCTTTTCTTTTTAGTTTTTGAATTTTTGATTTTTCGAGTTTTTTCTTCGTACCATCCCTACTCCCATCATCAATCACAATGATTTCTTTACTTAAGCTTCCCACCTTTGCCATAACAACTCTCTTGATAGCTTTCAGGACAAATTTTTCTTCGTTATACACCGGCATAATAATGGAGATCTTACGCATGCGAATATCATAGCATTATGGTTTAATTATATTAATGCTAACTGTAGCTGACAAAAAATGGGTAAGGGGAACAGTTGACGAAGTTGTGCATGAAAAAATTGCAGAACTTATCGTAGATCATATACAGCCAACACTTGCCACTAGGGAAGATCTTGCTCGTGAAGTATCGAAACTTGCCACCAAGGAAGACCTAAAACGCTTTGCTACTAGGGAAGATCTTGCTCGTGAAGTATCGAAACTTGCCACCAAGGAAGATCTTGCTTCGGTTCACGAAAAACTGGACAATATAATTAATACTATCGATTATTTTGTGGGAAAAACAAATAAGGTTGAACAAGAACACAATGTTTTATCGGGGAGAGTTCATCAAACAGTCGTGCCTACAATAGAAAATCATGAGAAAAGAATTGTTAAAGTAGAAAGAAGTCTCAACCTGCCATCTTCAGCCGTATAATCAATCCATGGCTTTCGCCCAAAAATTCTGGACCAATAAATACATCCTCGCTGTTATATTTTTATTCGTCATTGGGGCTTTTCTCAGGCTTTACAATTTTCAGAATCGGATGATCTACGGGCCAGAGCAGGGGATATCCTTTATGACCTCTGCAGGCAATCTTTCTAAATTTTCTCTTTTAGGGGAAACCAATCTTCAAAGAGCTACTAGTGATAGTCACATACCATTTCACGGAGCGTATTACAGTTATTTTATTCTACCGATATTATTAATTTTTAATTTTCAAGTATTACCCACCTCGCTATTTTTTGTTTTTCTAAATTTATTTACGGCATATATTTTATTGATAGTAGTTCAAAAGTTATTCGGCAGACCACTAGCATTACTGTCTCTATTTTTCTTCATGCTTAGCCCAATCATGATTCACCACTCTCTATTTGCATGGATCTTAAACCCCTTGCCCTTGTTAGGTATTTTGACGTTGTGGTACATGACTAAGCTCGTTAAGAATCCATCTGTACTTATCCCAGTATTTTTGGTAGGTCTCCTGTCTGGCATTGGCTTTGGTTTACAAAATCTGTATCTTCTCTTTGGGTTATTTCTTTATCTTCTTATTTTGCTACTTGCTAAGCGTAAAGTTTTGGTGAGCATAGTTTTTCTTTTGGGAGCTATCGTTGGTAATCTACCTATGGTGATTTTCGACATTCGTCATGATTTCTATCATGTTCGTACTATGTGGCAGTATTTCCAAGATGTGTATATAACCCACACAGTTTCCGGTTTTACCGATTATTATCACTTTCTCTATCTGTTTCCATACCTATTCATTTTTTATGCGATTATTTCTCTGATTTTTTATCGAATTTACAAACCCCTTATATTTATTCCGATGGTAATCTACCTCCTTGTAAGTTTTAGTTCCTCGATGGTAAATTTTAAGTCTTCAACTGGAATGCCACCAGGAATTACACTGGCTTCACTGGAAGATGCCTCTATCATTATTGCTAAGGATAACCCCCCGGCAAAGTTTAATGTGGCTACACTTTGGGACTTCGATACTCGGGCTCACCCCTTGCGATACCTACTGGAATACAATCACCAACTGAAACCGCAACCGGTAGAAGTATATAAAGATATTGATGCTCTCTACGTCTTTGCTCCGGAAAGTAACGATATAGAAAATCCCAAGGTGTGGGAACTTCAAGTATTTTTACCATATCAAGTAATTGATCTAAATATTGATAATCCAGGCTACAAGCTTTACAAGCTAATTAAGTAAAAAATGAAAATTATAAATAAAGTAAGGCTCTTTTTTCTGCTATCGATCCTTATCCTTCACATTTCATTAATTTTTTTGCGAGGCTATTTTTTATCTATAGAATTTACTCTTTATCCATTTTTAAGATCTCACGGGTTTCTGCCATACAAAGACATCATTGATCAACACTTTCCTACCTTGATGTTCGGACCTTTTTCTCTACCGGCATTTCTTACCGGTAACCCCTGGCCTCTACTGGCAGTTTTTTTAATCGTTCTTTGTCTTACTGACATCATTCTTTACAACACATTAATTAAATTTAATGTTAAAAACCCGCTTGTCTGGGCTGTATTTTTCATAGTCTCTTCGGTCTACTTTTCAGGAAATGTTCTCTGGATAGAAACATTTGTAAATTTATTTCTTATTCTCTGGATTTTCCTCTCTTTTTCCAAACGCCCCATTTCCAAGTTTGTATCCGGCTTGCTTCTTTCACAAATTATTTTACTCAGGCCTACCATTTTCCCCGCTATCATTCTAATATTCTTTGGCCTATCTCTACCAATTAACTTATGGCTTCTAGGTGGAGCTTTCGTGGGGTTAGGTATTCCAGGTATCTATCTATACCGTTTTGGACTTTTCGACGCTTTCTACCAACTAACAGTTGTTTTCAATGGTCAGGTGTATCCACGCGCAGCACAACTATTTCCCGCCAATCGACAAGTTCTCCTGCTGACTGCATGGTTGGCTCCGACACTTTACACTCTAATAAAAAATAAAAGAGCAGTCCTAAGCATCACTTTGATTTCTTTGTTGGCATTGGTCATTCCCAGATTTGGCTTTGAGCACCTTCAGCCTTTATTCCTCACCGCCACACTTTTCTGGGCCGTAAGCTCCAAAAGACCAAACACTTTCGTCTATCTTTTTATCTTTACCTTTTTTGTCCTCAATATCGCATCCTCTATTCGACATCCCTATGGAAATTATTTTCTAACTCCTCAGGTCCGGACTGCTTCAGCATTCATAAAAAAACTTCCTGGTAACACAGTGTATCTCCTTGGAGCTTCAGATCTGATTTACCCACTCTCGGGAAAATATCCGCCAAACTTCACCTACTTACCTTCACTTCCATGGTACTTTGGTCAAAAAAGCTTTACCGATCTGGTCATAAACTCACTATCGGGAAGATATACTCCTGTTCTGGTAGACTACAACGCCACGGTAGATGGCTATAATGTAGTTGAGAAGAGTGGCCCGATCCTGGAATATATTAAAATGAACTACACTGAGGGAGAAAAGATCGAAAATTACGTCATCTACTATCCCAAACTATGAAAATTGCCATCGACATCTCTCAAGCTATCTACGGAACCGGAGTCTCGGTATACACCAAGGAGATAGCGAAGAATCTGATTAAGCTATACCCCGAAGATGAATACATCCTTTTTGGTGGTTCTTTGCGACGACGGAAAGAACTACTGACTTTAGCCAAGAAGCTCAAGGGTACTCCAAAAATATACCCCTTTCCACCTACTATGATGGACTTTGTTTGGAACTCGCTACATCTCATCCCCGTCGAGAAGTTTACTGGGCCAGTAGATCTCATTCACACTTCCGACTGGACAGAGCCACCATCCAAATTTCCCAAGGTTACTACTGTTCATGACTTAGTGCCTTTTTTGTACCCTCAAACCACGACTGATTCAATTCGTAATGCACACAAGAAAAAATTGGCTTGGGTGATGAGAGAGTCAAAAAAAATTATTGCCGTCAGCGAAGCAACCAAAAGGGATTTAATCACCATACTTCGAATCCCGGAAGGAAAAATTGTAGTTATTCCCGAAGGTGTCGAGGATAGAAATGTACCCCAACCACTAGATATTCAAGAAATGGCTCAGAAGCATTACAAAACAGGGGACGAGTACATTTTTGCCCTCTCTACTTTGGAGCCAAGAAAGAACCAAGAAACCCTACTTAAAGCTTTCAAAATAGTAAAGAAAACATTTCCCAAGTTAAAACTACTGATTAGTGGAAAGACAGGTTGGGGAGAAAAAATAGAGCCAATCGAAGACGTAATCATGCCCGGATATATTCCCTACGCCGATCTGCCGGCTCTTTACTCCGGATGTATGGCCTTTGTGCACCCTGCTTTGTACGAGGGTTTTGGCCTATCTCCACTTCAAGCCATGGCCTGCGGCGCCGCAGTAGCTGTCTCGAATACTTCTAGCCTGCCTGAGGTGGTCGGGGAAGCAGGGGTTCTTTTTGATCCCAGGAATGCTGAAGATATGGCCACTGGTATAATAGAAGCTATCAATAACCGATCAAAATTAAGACGGTTAAGTCTCGAACAGGCATCTAAATTCACTTGGAAAAAAGCTGCGGAACTGACCCACAAGGTTTATGAAGATGTTTTGGCGGACAACTAATTTATGACTATCGGATTCGACATAAATGAAGCTAATATTCCTCAACGAGTAGGTGTTAATCAGGTCGCCTATAATATCTTTGTCCACATGGTAAAGAACTTACCCGACGGAGACAAGATCATTGCTCTTGGAAAAGAAAGACCTCTCCCGGACATGCCCCCGGAATCAGACAAACTTTCCTATGAAATATTCGGACCCAAAAAGGCCTGGGTGCTAACAGGTCTTACCAAGCGCCTATGGTTCAATTTTCCCAAGATAGATGTGCTTTTTTCTCCTAGCCATTACTCCCCATTTTTTTCTCGCGTTAAGAGCGTTATTTATCTCATGGACATGTCCTTTGAACTCTTTGGTACAGAGTTTTTTACAAGTTATGATATAAATCAGCTCAAAAAATGGACACCCATCTCAGTAAAAAGAGCAAAAAAAGTTCTCACGATTTCGGAATTTAGCAAAAAAGAAATTATTCGCCTCTACGGTACGGCCCCAGAAAAAATTGATGTTGTTTATCCGGCTTTTGACAAAGAAGTATTTCACGGTAAGATTCCTGAAACTAAGCAAATTTCTGTTAGAAACAAGTATGGCATTGCCGGAAGTTTTCTATTATTTTGGGGCACACTTCAACCAAGAAAAAATATTATTCGCCTAATCGAAGCATTTTCCAAGTTAAAAGAAACCAGGCTCAAGCTCGTAATTGCCGGTAAAAAGGGTTGGTTGTATGATCAGATTTTGGATCATGCCAAGAAAATGGGTGTTGCCAACAGAGTCATCTTTACCGGTTTTCCTCCTACCGAAGACCTTCCTGCTTTAATCAAGACCAGTCGCGCCTTTGTCCTTCCCAGTCTTTACGAGGGGTTTGGTATGCCGGTGGTAGAAGCGCAAGCTGTTGGTGCTCCCATTGTAGTCTCCAGGGTCAGTTCACTTCCAGAAGTTGCCGGAGAATCAGGAATCTACATCGAGGATCCAAACTCCGTTGAAAGCATTAAGTCCGCTTTAGAAAAAGTCATGTCACTTACCCGCAAAGAAAGAATTCGTTTGATCAAAGAGGGCAAGGAAAATACCAAGAGATTTGATTGGGACGCCTCAGCTATAAAAATTATCTCTATACTAAAGAATATATGAACATCTCAAGTCTAAACATCTCCGGTAAAGGTATTTATTTTGTAGACAAAGATGGTAACAAGCTACCATTTTCCACGTCGTTCAAGAAAATCTTTACACGTTTTTATAACTATGCTTTGGATTTGGAGCTTTTCTTGCTTTGGATAATTGGCTACATTCCTAGCCACGTGATCCGTAAACTATTTTACTTACTTTCAGGTATCAAGATGGGCAAAGGATCAACCCTTCACATGGGAGCTCGATTTTATATGCCCAAAAACATTTCCATCGGACAAGGAACTATCGTCGGAGACCACGCTTTCATAGACGGCAGAGCCATGGTAAAGATTGGGAAGCACTCAGACATTGCTTCTCAGATAATGATCTACAACTCCGAACATGACCTTTCTGACCCGACTTTTGTCGCTACGGAGGAGCCTGTTAGTATCGGCGATTACTGTTTTATCGGTCCCAGAGTCATTATCATGCCCGGTGTTACGGTTGGAGATGGTGCTGTTATCGCCGGTGGAGCTGTGGTTACCAAAGACGTCCCGGCTGGAGCCATCGTCGGAGGAGTTCCTGCCAAGGTAATAGGGGAGAGGCCTCTTAAGCAGTTCCGTTATAAATTAGGCCGCCCACGTCTCTTTCAATGAAAATATTTACTAAACCACTCCGTACTTTCTCCATGCCTACTTGTCATCCCGACCGAGTAACACGAGTGGAGGGATCCCTCGACTTCACTCGGGATGACAATGATCTGTAATTATTTATGAATAAAATAAATTTTAAGAAATTAATCTGGTTAAGTATCTATTTTGTTGGGATTATTTATTTAATCCTACCCAGCCCGGCTTTCCCGGACCTTAGAGACTCCGGTCGATCTGATGAACCGGGGGACACCTGGCAGCACCCAGATCAGAAAGGTTACTACAGCAATCTATCTCGTGCGGAAGTCCTTTCAGATATCCAGTCACAGTTTCATCTAAAATTCATGGGTTTTGAGATACCTACCTATCGTTTGAACTATCGCCCCGAAGATGCAGGAGATCTTGTTCGAGATCAATTGCAGAGCTACTACTTAGAAGAAATTGTCATACCGTTTAGAGAATCAATCTTTGTTAATGGTTGGGAGCCAAAGAAGTCACCCAAGTATGATTTGCTTCCTGACAAATCAACTTCAGACCTCTATCTTCACGGAGTTCCGTATGATGCCAAGATTACCCTTCGTCCCGTAAGTTCTTCCGTCTGGGTCAGGATCATAGTCTGGACACTTATTTTTCCTGGTACTTATTTTGTTTACCTATCATTTAAAAAGGCCATTGCAGAAAAGTGAAAATGAATGGTTTATTCACAACAATCTGTCATTCCCGCGGAAGCGGGAATCTATACAAGTTGTTCCTAATTTTAGATTAATCTATATAGATTCCCGATCAGGTCGGGAATGACGAGAAAAATAAACGACAAAACAAAATAAATGACAAAAATAGACCTATCAATCATCACTATTTCCTACAATACTAAACAGATTTTGTTGAACTGCTTAGAGTCTATCGTCAAGAACACCAAAGGGCTTAACTATGAAGTTATCGTTGTCGAAAATGGCTCCACCGATGGTTCAATCGAAATGATAAGAAGTTTTAAGAAAAAGCATCCCAGAGTCAGGCTTATAAATGCCAAAAGGAATGTTGGTTTTGGTCGAGGTAACAACTTTGGAGCCCAGAGAGCCAAAGGGGAGTATCTTCTTTTCCTAAATTCAGACACCTTGATTTTGGATAACGCACTAACGGAAGCCTTGGAAAAAGTAAAAAAGAATCCAAATACCGGCGCATATTCTTGCCGATTACTTAATGCCGATTACTCTTTTCAATCTTCAGGTGGACATTTCCCAACCTTTTGGAACTTAATTGCCTGGCAAATGGGCATCGATGATCTACCATATATTGGCCAGCACATTGATTCTTTTCACCCTAAACAAAGCCAGTACGATAAAAATAAAAAAATGGACTGGGTTACAGGAGCGTTTATGATCATCAAAAAAGACCTTTTTGATCAAGTCGGTGGCTTTGATAAAAAAATATTTATGTACACAGAGGAAATGGAGCTTTGCTACAGACTGGCCAAAAGTGGTCACAAGACCTTTTACACCAACTCTCCGTCGATAATTCACTTGGGCGGTGCTTCCGGAGGTTCGTACCTGGCTCTTACTTCAGAAATAAAAAACATGATCTATTTTTGGAAAAAGCACATGCCTGCTTGGCAACTTCCCTTTGTCAAACTATTCTTATGGATAGGCTCATTGCTTAGACTGTTAATATTTGGGATAATGAAAGGTGATGCTAAAGCTAGACGGGCGTATTTCCACGCTCTTGGATTCATTATATAAATATCTCCTCGCGGCCGTTTTGATCTTTATTCCGTTGTACCCAAAATTCCCCCTGTTTAATGTACCTTTTACTTATGTAGCCATACGGGCAGAGGATTTTTTAATCGCTCTTGTTTGGCTATTTTTCTTAGTGAAGGTGGTCATTCAGAAAAAAGTACGCTTCCCTAAAATCACCTTACAGTTTGCCGTCTTTTTCTTCATTGCTTTTGCCTCTTCGCTTTCGGCTATCTTTATAACCAAGAATGTTCAGCCAGTTATAGTTCTACTTCACTTCTTTCGCCGAATAGAGTACATGTCTGTCTTTTTCTTAATATACTGGGCAGGTAAGGATGCCGGAACACGCAGGTATTTCTTGGAACTAGCCTTGTTGCCGGCCATTGGGGTTTTCTTGTATGGAATTGGAGAAATATATTTTGGAGCTCCTGTAATTTCCACCATGGATCGTGAATCCAGTAAGGGGATTGCCCTTGTACTTCGTCCAGGAGTCACTCTGAACAGTACTTTTGCAGGGCACTATGACCTGGCTGTCTATCTCTCCATGATGCTTACTTTTTTGATGGCCATTTCTTCGGGAATCAAAAATTGGTTAAAGAGATTGCCTTTTCTCGGCATGTTTATCTTGATGCTTTGGCTGTTCATGCAGGCAGGATCCAGAATCTCGCTTATCGGTGTATTTTTTTCGGTCGGCGTCGTTTCTTATTACTTCCGTCAATATCTACTTGGTTTCATATTTTGTTGTCTAATCGCCATATTCGTTCTCAGTTCTCCTCAGTACGTAAGTCGGTTTAAGAGCATATTTAATGCTGTGTTCCACACGTCCCAGCTTGTAGTTCGGCCTGTTTATGCGGCTCAAGCCACCCCTTCGGCAACCCCGGAAGCGGTATCTGCTCCAGCTCCGGCACAGGACATCTCGACCAATATTCGCCTGAAGGTAGAGTGGCCCAGAGCCATAAGAGCTTTTACAAAAAGTCCTTTATTGGGTACAGGATATTCATCTATAACACTAGCTACTGATAATGACTACCTTAGAGCTATAGGGGAAACTGGTTTGCTGGGACTGCTATCCTTCTTGGCGCTTTTACTGGGTATTGGTAAGTTCTTGTTCTCTTCTGTTAAAAATTCTAAGGTTGTAGATAAGATTATTTTGGTTTCAGCCATCGGCATTTTTGTTGGTTTTCTTACCACGGCCACCTTTATAGACGTGTTTGAATCAAGTAAGATAGCCATACTCTTCTGGGCATTCATGGGATTAGCATTTAGTACCAAGTCAAAATGATAAAAAAAATTCTTATTCTGAGCATTCTAGTTTTAGCACTTTTCCTGCGGCTTTATAAAATAGATAATCCTGTTGCTGACTGGCATTCTTTCCGCCAGGCTGACACTGCTTCCGTTAGTCGAAACTTTATCCAGAACGGGATAAACATGCTTGTCCCCACTTATCACGATAACTCCAACATTCAGTCAGGGAAAGATAATCCCGATGGGTATCGTATGGTCGAGTTCCCAATGTACAACGCTCTTCATACCTTCGTGTATCGCATTCATCCGGCATGGGGCGTAGACATGTCTGGGCGTCTTACTTCTGTTTTTCTGTCCCTTGTCTCAATTTACCTTGTCTTCTTGATAGCAGAAAAACTTTCAGGTACATTCGTCGGCTTTCTCGCTGCTCTTTTTATGGCAGTTCTACCTTTTAATATCTACTACTCCAGAGTCATACTGCCGGAACCTCTTATGATTACAGCGGTGCTAGCTTCTTATTGGTACTTGATTAAAATGTCGGAAGCAACCGGCTCCAAGAAGAGATTATATCTACTATTTAGCACCGTACTTTTCGCTATTGCCATATTAGTTAAACCTTTTGCTGTTTTCTTTGCTCTTCCTCATGCTGCAATCGTATTTAGATCTTGGGCCAAAGGTGAACTTCACGCCTTGGACATCATCGTCTTTAGTATTTTGGGTTTAGCTCCATTCCTCTGGTGGAGAAATCACATTCTTCTATATCCATCCGGAATTCCTGCCAGCGACTGGCTAATAAACTCTACCGGTATCCGTTTCCGACCGGCTTGGTTTCGCTGGTTGTTTAGCGAGAGAATCGGCAAGTTAATTTTGGGGATTTACGGCACCACCTTCCTGATGCTTGGTTTGATTGCCAAACCAAAAGACGAAGGTTTAGCCTACTGGCTTTGGGCCATTGGTATTCTGGTGTATTTCAGTGTTATAGCTGGTGGAAATGTTCAACATGATTACTACCAAGCCATCATCATTCCATTTATTTGTTTCCTCTTGGCCAAAGGGGCTCATCTGATGTTAAGTTTGTCGAAGACTACATACTCACGTTTTTTAACCATATTAATGACCCTGGTTATCTTTGTTGCCATGATTTCTCTGTCTTGGTATGACATAAAGGGCTACTACCAAGTCAACAACTGGCCCATTATAGAAGCCGGCATGGAGGTAGACAAGCTAACTCCTAAAGATGCCAAGGTAATCGCTCCATACAATGGTGACACAGCCTTCCTGTATCAAACACATCGCTCCGGTTGGCCGTTAGGCTATGACATTGAAGACAAGATGGCCAAAGGTGCTACTTACTATGTCTCAGTCTCCTATGACGACGAGGCCAGAGAGCTGGAAGAAAAATACACCTTGGTCGAGAAGACAGACCACTTTATTATCATCAAGCTATCCAAGTAATTTATGAAGATTCTCATGCTCACACCTTATTTGCCGTATCCGGATAGTTCCGGAGGTCAAATTAGGACTCAAAATCTTTTGAAGCATTTATGTAAAAAACATGAAATTACTTTGATTTCACTGATCAAAGACCCCAAAGAGAATGAGAACATTAAACACCTCCTCAAGTACTGCAAAAAAGTTTTAACTTTTCAACGCAGCCCGACACCCTGGACTCTAAAAAATATTTTAAAGACAGGTTTCTCACTTGACCCATTTCTGATTGTTCGCAACTATGCTCCTGGAGTCAAAGATGCGGTCACCAAAGAACTCGAAACAGGGAAGTACGATCTTGTTCATGCCGAAACTTTTTATGTCATGCCAAGTATTCCGACTACACAACTTCCAATTATTTTGGTGGATCAAACTATTGAGTACCTCGTATATCAGCATTATGTAAACGAAACTGCTCCTTGGTTTCTGCGCCCTTTATTGCAGATAGATGTAGAAAAAATGAAGTACTCCGAAAGATACTACTGGCGAAAAGCAACTCAAGTAGTTGCTGTCTCCGAAGCCGACAAAAAAGAAATGTTGAAGATCGAGCCGGATATGAATGTCAGCATAATTCCAAACGGGGTAAACCTGGATCTTTTTAGAAAAAAGACAGATTGGAACACTAAGGAAAAATCCGTATTGCAAATTAGCAATTTTAAATGGCTCCAGAATGTCGAAGCTGCCCATGTCCTTATTGAAAAAGTTTTTCCTTTAGTAAGAAAAAGAATTAAGGGGGTTAAACTTTGGATCGTAGGTCAGCACGTACCCAAAGACATGATGGGTATTTCAGATAAAGACATTATCGTAAAGTCTGTTCCTGAAGATGACTCTAAGTCTCTCGTGGACGCATGGCACGACGCTTCAGTCTTTGCTTCTACTATTAAAGGGCCTGGAGGAACTAGACTAAAAAACCTTGCCGCTATGGCGAGTCAACTACCCATAGTCTCAACAAAAGTTGGAGTGGAAGGCCTCATGGTGGAAGACAAAAAGCATGTTCTGATAGGCAACACTCCTCGAAAAATGGCCGACTTGATAGTGAAAGTGATAAAATCACCCGCGTTGGCAAAAAGACTGGCTTTATCTACTAGAGAGCATGTAGAAAAGAACTTCGACTGGCGCATAATTGCCGACAGACTAGACTCGCTTTATAACAAACTCGGAAAAAATGAAAAAAAATAAATTTGATCTAGCAGTTATTATCGTCAACTACAACACGGAAAAGCTTACCGAAGACTGTTTGAATTCCGTGTTCAAAGCAGACGCTCCCAAAGGTGGTCTACAGGTAGTAGTAGTGGACAATGGTTCCAAAGATGGTAGTCTGGCTATGCTAAAGAGACTTTCTAGAAAACATGACAATCTGGTAGTGGTAAAAGTCTCCAAGAATCTTGGTTTTGCCAAAGGTAACAATGTTGGGGTGGATGCTAGTGATGCCAAGACCTTGCTGTTCCTAAACTCCGATACTGTCGTCAAGCGTTATAGTCTAGTAAAGCCTTTAAAATATTTAAACACTCACCCTAAGGTAGGAGCTATCACCATCAAGCTTTATCTCAAAGATGGTTCCATTGACTATGATAACCACAGAGGTTTCCCAACCCCCTGGACTGCCATCTCTAAGTTCTCAGGCCTAGCCTCATTATTTCCCAAGTCAACTTTTTTTAACAGCTATCATCTAGGTTTCAGGAAAATGGATAAGATCCATCAAATACCGGTCGCTGCCGGATCTTGGTTGATGATGCCGAATAAGCTCTTTAGAAGTATCGGCATGTGGGACGAAACGTACTTCTTTTATGGAGAGGACATAGATCTCTGCTATCGCATAAATGAAGCCGGTTACAAGATCATCTACTATCCTAAGGTAAGCACTTTACATTTACGAGGCGCATCGTCAGGACTTCGCAAGGAAAATGCCAAAACAGCCGTCTCTGGAAGAGCTAATCGATTAAAAGTCGCCAAAGCTTCTACGGATGCTTGGAAAATATTTTACAAAAAGTTTTATCACAAAAAGTATCCCTTTATTATCACCGCCATCGTCTTGGCCGGTATTACTCTCTTGGGAAATATTCGAGTTTTAAAACACAAACTTATCAAATGAGAATTGGCATAGACGGTAGACTATACGGACTGGAACACACCGGACTCGGTCGCTATGTCATGGAGCTAATCAAGTTTGTGCTAAAAAATGACAAGAAAAATACCTATGTCCTCTTTTTAAACAAAAAACATGCTGCTGAATTTACCGGTAGGAAAAGAGTCGAAGTTGTCGTTACAAACGTCTCAATCTACAGTTTTTCCGAACAAATCATAATGCCATTTGTTTTCGCCAAACAAAAGCTAGATCTGCTCCACGTTCCCCACTTTAATGCACCACTTCTGTATCCCGGGAAATTAATTCTTACAATTCACGATCTAATCAAACACTACTCCACCGGCATGGCCACTACCACCAGGAAACCTTGGTTGTACACAATCAAAAGACTTGGGTACTTAACAGAACTAACTTTGATATCCCGTAAAGCTGTACACATCATAGTGCCTTCAAATTTCGTCAAACAAGATGTCTCGAAAAAACTTCACATTCCGGAAGAAAAAATTTCTGTCACCTACGAAGCAGTATCCGGAAGTATCATGGATATGGTTTTGACGGAAAAGGAAAAAAAGGAAACCCTCTCGAAATTCAACTTGACGCAACCGTTCCTAATTTATACCGGCAATATTTATCCCCATAAAAACGTTGATATCTTGGTAGACGCCCTCGACAGACACAATCAGGAAAAAGAAATGGATCTGGAATTAGCCATTATTTGTTCTAGATCCGTGTTTTGGGACAGACTAAATGAGAAGATCCGGAGAAGGGGACTGGAGAGCAAAGTGAAACTACTTGGGTATGTCGATGATGACAATGTTTCTAAGCTATATAGCCTAGCACTAGCTCTAGTGCATCCCAGCAAGATGGAAGGCTTTGGGCTTACCGGTCTGGAAGCCATGAATGTCGGTCTACCCGTGATTGCCAGTAACGCCAGCTGTCTACCTGAAGTATATGGAGAAGCAGCTCTGTTCTTTGACCCGTCTAGTGTGAAAGATCTGGAACTGAAATTAAACTTGCTCATTAAAGACCCATCTCTCAGAGAACAGCTGGCTGAAAAAGGTTATTTGCAAGCCAGGAAGTATTCGTGGAATCGCATGGGCAAGGAAACCGTCAAAATATATAATCAAGTTAATTCTAAGTCCTCGTCACTGAAACCAAAATCACAGTCTTAATACTACTGTCATTCCCGACCTGATCGGGAATCTATATAAATGAAAACATGAAAATTGCCCTTGTCTACGACCGAATCAACAAGTTCGGAGGTGCAGAAAGACTCTTGCTATCTTTACACAGACTCTACCCAAAGGCTCCCGTGATGACCCTTGTGCATGAGCCCTCGACATCTACTTGGGCCAAGGGAATTAAAATTATTCCCACTTTCTTAAACAAGATACCCTTTGTTCGAAAACGTCACGAGGTACTGGCGCCTTTGGCGCCTTTGGCTTTTGAGACCCTAGATTTTTCGGGTTACGATATCGTAATAAGTGTTACCGGGTCTGACGCTAAGTCAATCATCACCAAGCCAAACCAACTTCATATCTGCTACTGTTTGACCCCAACCAGGTACTTCTGGAGTGGAGAAACAGAATACGATACAAACTGGAAGATGAGAATAATTCCAAAATTTCTAAAAGAGTATTTCAAAAATGTGGATATCTTAACCTCAGAAAGACCTGATGAGTACATTTCTATATCAGAAGAAATTAGAGATAGAGTAAATAAGTTCTACAGAAGAAAGTCCGTGGTAATATACCCACCAATAGAGGATAAATTTTATTCAAAAAAGATTATTCCTCTTGAAGAGAGGGGATATTACCTAATTGTTGGACGACTTGTTCCCTATAAAAAAGTAGATCTGGTAATATCTGTCTTCAATAAATTGAATTTACCTTTGAAAGTAGTTGGTACCGGCTCTGAAGTAAAACGTCTTCGGAAAATGGCGGGTAAGAGCATCACTTTTGATAAGTCGGCGGGTGATCAGGCTTTGATTGAGTATTACCGTCACGCCAAAGCTGTAATCTTTCCTCCGGAAGAAGACTTCGGCTTAGTACCTTTGGAGGCTCAGGCCTCAGGAACTCCGGTAATTGCCTACGGCAAGGGGGGAGCTTTAGAAACGGTCATAGACAAAAAAACAGGCATTCTGTTTTCTAAGCAAACAGAATCTTCTCTAACCTCGGCGATTAGAAGTTTTGAAAAAATTAAGTTTAGTCCACAAGCATGCGTTGTCAACGCCCGAAAATTTAACCAAGCCAAATTCACAACAGAATTCTCTTCAGAGGTAAACAAGTTGTGGACAGAATTTTCAAATAAAAAATAATCATTGTCATTCCAGGCTACGACCCGGAATCCAGAAAAGCCTGGATGCCGGAGCAGGTCCGGCATGACGAAGTTTCACATCCCCGCGCGGGAATGACAAAGAAGTCTTAGATGTCGCCTGAATTTATTTTCTCAACTACCTGACCTACTTTTCCACTGGAGTCTTTCTTCGTAATTAGTATTCCGTCTTTGGACTCCACCACGACCAAGTCACTCACCCCAATAGTCGCAATTATTTTTCCTGAGTCACTCCATAAAAAATTATTTCTTCCATCTATCTCAATCTGCCCCCCACTCACAGGGAATATGTCATTTTCCGTAAAGTATTTATCAACAAACTCCCAAGTCCCAAAGTCTATCCACTTAAAAGGGTGTATTACTACGAGAGAGTTATCTGCTAGGTGAGATTGTTTCGCAACTTCCTCCAGTGTTCCCCTGGGCATTTTGGCATACTCTACTGTGACGTCTCCACCTTTTGCAATCTTCATCAGCGGTTTGTACCAGTCAGGTTTAAACTTTCTATACAATGCCAGTAGATTGTTCGGTGTCATGGTTGTGTGATTTGTGTGCACAAGAAGCCTTCCTGAATCCATGTACTTTTCTATTTTTTTTGACTCTGTTCGATCTATGTAGTCTGCGATTTCAAAAATCTCGATAGGGGAGTCTCCACTAATTAACTTTCCTTTTAATAGGTAATCAACTCCCATCACAACTCTATCCGGACTATACCCCGCTGTTACATACTTTGCTGTTGTCCCGGAAAGAGCGTCAACTGCGTCTATAAAGTCGAGAAAGTCACTTTCGGGAAGTCTCATGTCATCCACTTGGACCAACATAAACGGCTCATTACCCTTCCCGATTTTCTTAAGAAAGGCAGCGGCCAGTCCAGTTGCTGGTCCCTGGTTCCTAGTCTCTGGTTCGATAAAAATATTTTCTTTTAGAAGCTCACTTACTTGAGAGTGAGCTGTTTTGGCTTGGGAAGCATTAGTCTGAAGATATATCTCCTCGGGGGCAAACCTATTTCTAAGTGCCTCCCAGTTGGCCTGAAAAAGTGACTTTCCATCTATAAAGGGTAAAAAGTGTTTTGGAAGTGAAGGTGTGCTCAGAGGCCACATCTTCGTGCCTACGCCCCCGCAGATTATAACTGGAATCATAATGATTCAATAATTGTTATTATTGAAAGGAATTTCGAGCAAGCTCTTATTACCGGTATCATATTCAAGCATTATAACGAAGTAATAAGGGAATATCGCGTATAGACACCTATTCCACCAAACCTGATAAAATACCTTTACCTTTTATGCTTTACGATATTGAAAAACGGATATTAGACGTGGTGGCAGCGATTGTTATGGGGATTCTTTTCCTTCCTATCTGGATTATTATTCCTATATTGCTTAAGCTCGACTCTGCGGGTCCTATTTTTTATAAGCCTGAAAGGGTTGGCAAGAACGGCAAAGTCTTTGGAATGTATAAATTTAGATCAATGAAGATGTTTGAGGTCGATGGTAAGCCTGTACATGCTGTTGAATTCTGGAATCACAACCCTAAGCTTTTTGAAAAATATAAGAAAGCTGGGTGGAAGCTGGAGTTGAATGAAGATCCTAGAATAACGAAGTTGGGGAAAATACTCCGCCAGACAAGTATTGATGAAATGCCTCAAGTAATAAATGTTTTGAGAGGTGAGATGAGTTTGGTTGGCCCAAGAGCCTATGTTGAACCAGAATTAAAAGACGCTAGAAAGCGATACGGGAAAACCATTTCCAGAGTTATTAAAGAAAGTTTAAGTGTCAAACCAGGCATCAGCGGACCATGGCAAGTCTCCGGCAGAAATGAGATTCCATGGAATCAGCGGGTAGCTATAGATGCCGATTATGCCAAAAGACGTTCAATTCTATACGATATTTACATCATCCTTAAGACTCCATTTGCTATGATTAGTAAGTGGTAATAATTAATTCCTGAATACATATGAAAATAAAATTTAAAAAAATTAAGTTCAACAAGAAAGCTCTCTACTTTCTAATACCCTTACTCGTAATTATTTTATTGATGGGTGGCTTCGGGCTTTATGGATATTTCACAGCCAAAACTTTTACGCCGAACATCACAGCTCTACAGGAAACCGGATCAAAGTTGTCTGCTGCTTTCCAAGGTCAAGATCTAGTTACAGCCAAGATCGAAGCAGCCAATCTTTCCAAACAAGTTGAAGAGTTAGACTCAAAATACTCTAAAGTTTCTTGGGTGGGCTCAATTCCTTTCGTGGGTGCATACCAGAAGGATGGCCAGCGAGGTATCAACGCCGGCAAAGCCATGACTAAGTCGATAGAAACCCTAATCACTTCAGTTGAGCCTTATGCCGATTTACTGGGCTTCAAAACAGACGCAGCCACTCCATCCGGCACACCAAAAGTTCAGTCCATCGAAGACAAAATCGTGTTAATAGCGCAAACCTTAGACAAGATTAGTCCTGATCTAGATAAGGTAGAGGTCGATATGGCAATGGCACAAAAGGAACTAGACCAGATAGACCCGCTTCGTTATCCGGAATCTATCGCTGGGAAAAACATTCGCAGCAAAATAATTGAGGTTAAGGGGGCAGTCGCGGACTCTACAAAACTTTTAACTCAGTCTAAACCACTCATAAAACTTTTACCTGAACTATTGGGCAATGAAGCACCCAAAACCTATATGGTTCTCTTTCAAAACGATGCAGAACTGCGCCCTACTGGTGGATTCATGACTGCTTATGCTTTCTTGAGAGTTAGTAAGGGAAAGATTGAGCCACTCTCCTCATTTGATATTTATGACTTGGATGCTCGCTTTAACAAAAAAGTTCCAGCTCACGATGCAATCAAGAAATACTTAAACGAAACTTATTTAAACCTTAGAAATTCCAACATGTCTCCCGACTACAAAGTATCTATGGATCTTTTCTATAAGTATTTTCGTGACATCCCCGGTTTTCCAAAACCAGACGCAATCGTTGCTATCGACACACAGTTCCCGGTAGAAATTCTCAAGGTCATAGGTAAAATCGGCGTGGGTGGTTGGGGAAACTTTGGACCGGAAAATGATCCTGCTTGCGACTGCCCTCAAGTCGTCTACGCTCTAGAACAGATCGCAGATCGACCTGTTGCCGGGTTTAGAACCGATCGTAAGGCTGTTCTCGGACCTTTGATGCACTCCATGATGGCAAATGCCATGGGTAGTCCTAAGCACACCTGGCCAAAGCTAATAAACGTTGTTTTGGACGCAATCAAACAAAAACACCTTCTCTTCTATTTTATAGAAGACAAAACTCAACTAATAGCTGAAGACTTTAACGCTGCCGGAAGAATTACCCCTTACACCTTCGACTACTTGCACGTTAATGATGCCAATCTGGGAGGGGCCAAGTCAGATATGTATATTGTTCGAGAGGTTGAGCAGGATATAGAAAAATCAGGAGATACGGTAACAAAAACAGTAGCTATCAGTTACAACAATCCTCGCAAAGGCAGTAACTGTAACTTGGAGGCCGGCGAACTCTGTCTTAACGGAGTTTATCGCGACTACGTCAGATTGCTGGTACCGAAGGGTTCTAAGTTAATTTCCGTAGTCGGTTCAGAAGTCAAAGAACAAGTGTCGGAAGATCTGGACAAAACAGTCTTTGAAGCTTTCTTCACCATGAGACCACAGTCTTCTAGTAAAATCGTCTTCAAATACGAACTTCCTCCTTTAGACCTTTCTACTTACAAGCTATTAATTCAGAAGCAACCAGGCACTCCTTCTATAAAACACACGATTATCTTCAATAGTAATCAGACTATTGTGGACTTGAATGAAGACAAAGAAGTGATCCTCAACTAGGTGAAAGAATCGTATTCTGACATTGGCATTATAGTTAGGGTTGTAGACTCAGGAGAGGCCGATAAGTTCGTTAGCGTTATCTCCGAGAATCATGGTCTAGTCTTGCTGATGGCTCGTGGAGTTCGTAGACCTGCCTCCAAGAAATCACCCCACCTCGATTTATTTAATCTAATTAGATTTAGTGTGGGAAGAGGAGACGTTACTCGATACTTGAATCAAGTGGAATCAATTTCATATTATCCGTCTATAAAATCTGACTATGGCAAAGTTGGCATCTCTATGACCATCGCCGAGATCCTAACAAATACCTTACCTGTCGAGGTGGAAGATCGAGAAATATTTTTATCACTAAAATCTTTTTTGGAAGGTTTGGAAAAAGCCGTAGACAAAAAACAAATCAACGGTCTTGGTCGCCGCTTCGGTCTTTTTTTACTCAGACATCTTGGCTATCCACCACCTAAGTCTCCGGACACAGACAATCTTTCTTCCTACTTCGAAACTATCATGAGCCGCAAAATTATCAGTAAAGATATAAAATGAAAGTTGCGTACATTAGTATATGTCAAATGGTTTGAGATTCCTCCACTCATTTCATTCGGTCGGAATGACACAGCTGCCATTCTGAGCGAGTACTCGAGTCGAAGAATCTCACCTCACTCGTCATTGCTAGTCAGCTGCCCTGATTACCATCAACGGGGTGGCAATCTATATAATTACTACATTGTCATTCCCGACCTGATCGGGAATCTATAAAAATTAATCCATATGAAATACAAACACATTCTTCCAGTTCTCGTTTTTGCTCTTCTTCTTGCCGGTTGTGGTCCCAAGAAAGCAACTACTGCCCCTGAAAACAAAAACCAAGCACTTATAACCAAACTTTTGGTAAATGAGCTTCCTCTAAACGAACGCCCTTTTACTGTCTTGGTTCCTCATGCTACCAATCGTCTATTTACCTTTGTCACTCTTGGTGCAGACAAAGCTCAGTCGGCCGCTCTGGATCTGGAGTACCAGTCGGGAGATTTGTTAAAAGCAGCTAGAGCCTCTATCGACTCTCCCATTGCCAATCCATTTATCAAAGCTATTATTCTTGGAAGCTGTTCAACTGGAGGTAAATGTTCATTCGATAAAGATCTAAAGTCGGGTACCATGAAATTTAAATTAACTTTTCCGAGCCAAGACGTCACTCACGTCCTAAAAGGAGATTTTGTCTTTATCGCGGGTCAAAATAATCTTCCTGATGGAAAAGTAATTTTTGAGCCGGGAAGGTTATCAGCTAAAGAAAACTTAATAATGCTTAACTCTTTTGGATTACCCAAACCGGCGGAGAAAGAGACACTTCTTTATCCCATTGTTATCTCTTCAACCAATGACAAACTCATTACCGGTACTCTTACCATTAATCAGTCTGGAGTCACCTCTGCAGCCATCTACGACGGTACTGTGTATCAGCCACTCAAGATTGTCCAGAAAGATAACGTCGTGACCGTTGCTCTAAATCAGAAACCATGGTCGATGAAAGCTGAGATTGTTCGTGATGATGAAAAGGGATCCAAGGAATCCCTAACGCTTTATCTTCTCGGACCCATTGTTCTGTATAAATAATTTTTTGTATTTTCTGTATTGTCATGCCGGACCTGATAGGGCTGAAAGTCCCGATCCGGTGAGGGACATCCAGGATTTTCTGGATCCCTGGTCGCACTACGTTTGCCCAAAATGACACACAGCGAAAGTAATTTGGTGCATTAAAAAGACCGTCTGAGACGGTCCTAATTGAAATTATTTTACTTCTGTACAGGAGCCAGGCTGAAGGTAAAACCCTCGCAACTGCCCTTGCCAAGTCAGGTCTTTCTGGTCATCGCATCCCGTTCCAATTGTTAATTGGCTCGAAGAACAGTTTGTCGAATCTGTAGCCAGACAATAGGTCCCGTAATAGTTACCAAACCGGCTTCCTCCACAGCCAACTATAACAAAGGAAATCAGTGTCACGAAAAAAATAATTTTTAAGATTGTAATCCTCACAATAGCCTCCTGGGCATATGGTTTTGATATCCATGATTCTAGTCCATTCAAGCCTAAATGTCAAGTGTTATGGGACATACAGATCCTTGAACGATCAAAATATGTCATCCCTGGCTGAGTAGGCCGCTGACTCTTTTTTATTTTTTCACACAGCCTTTACACCTCGCGAATTAGCCTCAAGATAGGCCTTGACACGCCGTATATTCTATATATACTTGAAAGTGGTGACAAGTGGTGAAGTAACCTATAAATACCACAAAGCCGCCTGCCTATGAACTATGTTTACTGGACTCTACTACCATCGACTCGAAGCCAAAGGACGCCTGGCAATACCGACCTCATTTCGGGAAGGACTAGCATCCGGTGGAGTCATCACTTGGGGTCTAGATGGATGTCTATTTCTTTTCCCCAGCTCATACTGGCAGAAGTTCTCCGAAAAGCTGGCCTCACTGCCGCTAACCAACCAGTCAGCTCGAAATTTGACACGTCTCTTGGTTCAATCAGCGGTAGATCTAAATTTAGACAGCCAAGGAAGAACTCTCATACCCGAATATCTAAGGAATCAAGCCAATCTAAAAAAGCAGGTGGTCGTCGCCGGGTCCATAACCAGAATTGAGATCTGGGACCAGGAAGCGTATCATCAGCACCTTGACTTAATAGCGCAAACAATAAATGAAGGGGACGATCTAAGTTCCCTAGGAATATGACAAAAACCATTAATCGACATTTTCCAGCCTACAAAGGCGAGCTGAAAGATCTTTACGGATTTAAACCCGGATATATTTTTCTAGATCTCACCCTTGGAGACGGTGGTCACACTCAGGAAGCTCTTGAGTCCGGCTGTCGAGTAGTTTCCTTTGATATCGACTCAGAAGCCATCAAAAGAGCCACCAGTTTTATTCATAAGTTTTCTCCACTGATAATCGATGAAGACAATCTGAATTCCAGTGTTCCGACTGATTTTCACTGGCTCATTGTACGCAGTAACTTCACCAAGGTTTCTGAGATTTGTGAGAAATTATCTCTACCCAAGTTTGATGGAATTATGGCCGACCTTGGACCTTCTCAATTTCAAGTACTGTCTGAAGGTAGGGGGTTCAGTTTTTCTTCTGACGAGAAGCTAGACATGAGACTTGATCAGCGTCTAGGTGTCACAGCCGCAGATCTCTTGGCAGTCCTTAACGAAGGAGAGCTAAGAGAACTCTTCTCGATGGCAGACGAACCATTTGCCAGACCAATTGCCAGAATCATTGCCAAGCAAAGACTAGTTACACCTATTACTACCACCAAACAGCTTAGCGATATTATCTCCAGAGTTAAAGGCTTCCGTACCGAAGGTCGCATCCATCCGGCTACGAAGATTTTTATGGCTCTCAGAATGGCAGTCAATTTAGAAAGAGAAAATATCCGGCTTATACTGCCCCAGCTTCCTGGTCTATTAAAAACCGGCGGCATAATGGGAATAATCAGTTTCCACTCAGGTGAAGACAGACTTGTCAAAGATTTTATTGTTGATTCCGAAACTAAAGGAATCTTAAGTGCTATTAACCAAAAACCAATCGAACCTTCGAATAAAGAATTATCAATCAGTCCACGAACAAGAAGTGCCAAACTACGACTCGCAAAAAAAAATATTTAATATCAAAACCGTTTTTACTCTCACGGTAACAATTTTAGTGACTCTTGCAGCCATTAACCTCATCGGGACAAACATTCTGTCTACTCAAGGTTATGTCGTTAGTGAACTCGAGACCAAAACCATGGCCCTGGAAAAAGAAAACCAACAACTTTCTGTTAAGATTGAGGAGGCCACAACGCTTAGTTCTTTACAAGAATTGGCATTGCAGAGGGGCTATATTAGATCAAAGAGCATAGTATTTGTTCCTGCCACCTCTACTTTCGCCTCCAGATAATTCATGTTAAACAAGCTGGGTACCACTCATAGCCGGCTAAGGGTTATTACCTTTCTTATTCCTATTGTCTTTTTTATTCTCATTTGTCGATTATTTTATTGGCAGATTATTCGCGGACCTGAACTTAGGGCAAAGTCAGAAAGACAACATCAGACAGTTACCGTTCTCTCGGCCAAAAGGGGAGACATTTTGGACAGTGATGGCGGCATACTTGCTGGTACCAAAAATCTTTATCACCTCTTCGTTTACAAGCCACAGTTAGAAATATCGCATAATGATTTGGTAGAGGAACTGTTAAAAACTATTACTCCTGACTCGGAGGCGACTACGGATGCCGATCTTCGTCAATATTTTCAGAACCGACTGGGACTTACCTCAAACTGGATTTCTCTAAAACATTACCTAAGCTCAGAAGAAAAAGATAAAATCGAAACTCAAAAAATTGCCGGACTCGGGTTCGAAGACGAGTATATTCGCTTCTATCCTGAGTCTAGTATGGCGGCTCAAATCCTCGGTTTTGTAGGCCAAGATGCTGCTGGACAAGAACAGGGATATTTTGGCATCGAAGGATATTTTGACCGACTACTCAAAGGTCGAGAGGGCAAAGTCAGAACAGAGAAAGATGGACAAGGTAATCCGATATTGATTGGAAACTATCAATTCCTACACGCAATTGAAGGCAAATCTATTCAGACAACTATTGATAAAAAAATGCAGTTTGTCGCCGAAAGTCATCTCAAAGAGGGGATGGAGAAATATGGAGCGTTAGCCGGCAACGTGATTGTCATGGAAGTCAAAACAGGCAAAATTAGAGCCATGGCCAGTTTTCCTAACTATGACCCTGGTAAATTTTCCGAGTTTGACAAGACCTCATATAAAAGTCCAATAGCTGCCAATCTTTTTGAACCCGGATCTATTTTTAAGCCCTTAGTTATGGCTGCTGCCCTTAATGAAAACTTGGTCACACCGGATACGAAGTGTGATATTTGTTCCGGACCTATCACTATTGGTAAGTATCTCATTCGGACTTGGGATGAACAGTATCGATCAGGATCCACAATGACCGACGTTATTGTTCACTCAGACAATACAGGAATGGTCTATGCGGCTCGAAAGCTCGGTCCAGAAAAGTTTTCCGAGTATCTAGACAAGTACGGCTTTGGTAAAAAAACCAAAATAGAAATTCAAGAAGAAGTTTCAGGAACCATCAGAGAGGCGAAGCAGTATGGTGAGATAGATCTTGCAACTAACTCATTTGGTCAAGGAATCGCCATTACTCCAATTCAAATGATCTCGGCTCTTAATACCATAGCGAATGGCGGAACATACATTGGACCTACATTAATTGAAGGGACTGAACCTGTTAAGAGAAACGTCCTTAGCCAATCCGCAGCTTGGGACATGACCCAGATAATGGTTGAAGCTGTGGATAAAGGTGAAGCTAAGTTCGCTAAACCTCCAGGTCTGTCTGTAGCCGGAAAAACAGGCACCGCCCAAATTCCAATCGAGGGGCAATACGACCCTAACAAGACTATCGCCAGCTTTATCGGTTTTTTTCCAGCACAGGAACCTAAATTGACCATCTTGGTAACCCTCAGGGAGCCTCAAACTTCTATCTGGGGATCCGAAACAGCAGCACCTCTTTGGTTCGCCATTGCAAAACAGCTTTTGCTATAAAACTAGAATGAGATTAAAATAGATTACATGCTAAAAAGATTACGAGCACACAAAGTTTCGTTTAAGCACGCATTTGATGGGTTTATGCACAATATCAAAACACATCCAAACTTCAGATTCCATCTTATTGCTACTATCTGTATCGTTTTACTGGGAATTTATTTTGAAATTACAGTCACGGAGTGGCTAATACTGGTCTTTACCGTAAACATGGTGCTTGTCGCGGAAATGGTTAATACCTCCATAGAGTCTATGGTTGATCTAATAACCCTAGAGCGCCGAGAAGACGCCAGAATAGCCAAGGACGTTTCGGCTGCTATGGTTCTGGTTTCGGCTACCATGGCCGTCATTGTTGGTCTCATTGTATTTCTACCAAAAATAATTAGCATTTTGTAATCATGGATATTTTACTTGGCATCCTCATCTTTTCCTTTATAGTCCATGCATTTTTAATCGTTCCTTTTGTGAATTTTCTTTATCATTTAAAATTTTTCAAGAACAAGACTGCTATTTCCAAGGAGAAAATAGATGAAGCTTCGGTTCATATTCGCTCCAAAGCCAGAACTCCAGAAGGCGGAGGTCTTCTTATTTTGGTCGTAACTAGCTTAATTTTCGCCTTTATTCTGCCACTGCTTAGAAGGCTCGGTTTCGAAATTACTCACGTCTACCCAATAAACGACGAAATAAACATTATTTTCTTTACTTTCATTTCCTTTGGTCTGTTGGGTTTGTATGATGATGTGGTTAAATTTTTCGAGCTGGATCGCGAAGAAGGTTACACTGGTATTCCTACCAGGTATAAATTTATGATTCAGGGTGTTCTGGGTTTTATTATTGGTGCCATGATGTATATCAATCTCAGCATCGACATCATTCACATTCCGTTCTTAGGAGTTATTCACTTCGGAGTTTGGTTTATTCCTGTAGCGGCTTTTCTAGTCGTCACTTTTGCTAACGCAGTAAACATCACCGACGGTATGGATGGTCTGGCGTCAGGCCTCTTAATGATCAGTCTTTTTGGCTTCTTGATTCTCTCGACTTCTATTTTGGATACCCCACTTTCAATCTTTATTGCTCTTTGGTTGGGTGGCCTTATTGCCTTTCTCTACTTCAATGTTTTTCCTGCTCGAATTTTTCTGGGTGATGTCGGAGCTCTCGCTTTTGGGGCGACATTTGCCACAGTTGGTTTGCTTACAGGAAAAGTAGTCGCTCTTATGATCGTTGGTTTACCTTTCCTGATAGACGGTTTCAGTAGTCTAATCCAGATTCTTTCAGTTAAAATTTTTCATCGTCGAATACTGCCAATTGCTCCACTCCATTACCTTTTGCTTAAGATTGGTTGGTCGGAACCAAAGATTGTTCAAAGAGCCTGGTTGGTCGGGATCATGTTAGTTATCTTTGGAATCTGGTTATCCATTATTTAGATCATGAGACAAAAGGACTCAAAAAGCCGTATGTCAATGGCCATCCTTTTTACCGGAATAATACTGGCTTCCTTTGGACTTCTAGCTATTTTTGACGCTTCCGTAATTGATGCTTATCGTACTTTTGGTGATAAATTCCACTACGTTAGGCAGCAATCTCTTTGGTTAGTGGTGGGTGTATTTGTCGCCTTAGTCACTTCCAATATTCCCATAGCTTGGTTTAAAAAAAATGCCTACTTACTTTACGGTATCACTCTTTTTTTGATGGTTGCAGTTCTAATTCCAGGAGTAGGCTCCAAGTTCCTCGGAGCTCGGAGGTGGATCTCTTTAGGTCCGGTAGTTTTCCAGCCATCTGAGCTATTAAAGATTACTTTTGCGATTTATCTTGCCAAATGGCTAGAAGTAGAAAGGGGCATAAAGCAATTTCTCACCCTGATAGGTCTCAATGCTTTACTAATTATGCTTCAACCGGATCTGGGTACTGCAATTATCATTATCGGTGTCTCATTTCTAATTTTTTATCTATCTGGGGCCAAGTTAAAAGAAATTATCGTTTTTTGCGCCGTCCTACTATTTGCTATTTCAACTTTAATACTTACCTCACCATATCGCATGGATAGAGTTCAGACATTCATAGATCCCACATCAGACCCACTAGGTGCTTCATACCACATAAATCAGATCCTCTATGGTCTTGGCTCGGGTGGCTTCAATGGTGTTGGATTAGGGCGATCTCGCCAAAAGTATGCGTTTTTGCCGGAGGCTACGACAGACTCAATTTTCGTAATCATCGCTGAGGAATTTGGATTTGTGGGAAGTACTGTTCTAATCATGGTCTTGGTTGGTATTTTGGTCACGTCGCTTAAAGTAGCCATGAGGGTTACTGACAAATTTGATAAACTACTGGCCAGTGGCATATCACTTTTGTTTTTACTACAAATATTTGTTAACCTAAGCTCTATGGTAGCTTTAATTCCTCTTACAGGTGTTCCACTACCTTTTATCTCATATGGAGGTTCATCTCTAGTAACCAACTTTATTGCTCTCGGTCTTCTAATTAATATATCCAAAAGAGTATGAAGCCATTAATTATATTCACGGGAGGACATCATAATAGTGCACTGGAAGTAGCTAAAATTCTCAGAAAGGATGGGTATCAAATAATTTGGATCGGGCATAAATTTACATCTAGAGGAGATAAGAGCTTGTCTGCAGAATATCTGGAAATAAACAAAGCCGGTATAAAATTTTTGGAACTCAAGACAGGAAAGTTTTTCCGAAAAATCGACATTCTGGAGTGGATAAAGATCGTTTTAGGTTTTTTCCAATCCATTTTGTATTTAATAAAATACAGACCTGCATTAATTTTCTCATCAGGAGGCTACTTGTCTGTCCCGGTGGTCATCGTGGGCTGGTTTTTGAGAATACCCTCAATTACTCACGAGCAGACAGTAATCTCTGGTTGGGCCAACAAGGCAATCGCCCCATTTGTTAAGAAGATATTATTAACACACGATACATCTCTCCCAAACTTTCCAGCAGAAAAATCTGAAGTTGTTGGACTGCCAATTAGAAAACAGCTACTGGATTCCAAATACTCCAAGAAATTTGATCCAAAATTGATATACATCACATGTGGCAAGCAGGGGTCTCACATCATCAATAAAGCTTTTTTCCCAATTATCCCTAAATTAGTTAAGCGCTTTACCGTAGTCCATCAAACCGGTTCCAGTACTCTTACTAAAGATCTGGAAAGGGCCAGAAGAACCAAAGAGAAGCTGGGGACTGACAAGGGTAGATACATCTTCGCCCCATACTTTTTTACTGATGAGGCTTCAACTTATATCCGCTCAGCCTCCATTATCGTCAGTCGATCCGGAGCTCATACGGTTTACGAACTCATGCTTCTAAAAAAGAAAGCAGTCTTAATTCCCATTTCCTGGGTTTCACACAATGAGCAATACTTAAATGCCAAGCTGGCAGAAGAACAAATCGGCAGTGTCATACTGGAGGAGAAGGATCTGTCACCGGACAATCTATATCAAGCTATCATGAACTTAGTAAAAAACCCTGTTTTAAAGCCCACCATCAAACTTGAAACTAATGCTGCCGAAAAGATCGCCAATATCATCCGTCAGTCGGTCTAAGCGTTTACATAGGCGACTTAGAACTGCTTTTGACAAAATAAAAACACTTCCATCTTTTAATGGTGGTTACAGTTCTTTTATCTTTCCCATTTTCTTACTTATCTTATTTATCTTCTTAATTAACACCCTTTTTTCAATTCGTTTTATTGACTGCAAGTTAGACAATAAACCTTGTCCCCAGGAAATGGTGGAAAGATTCAATATATATATCGGATCAAATGTTTTACTTCTGAACCAAAAACAGATTGCCGAGTCTCTCAAAAACACTTTTCCTGTTCAAAGCGTCACAATTGGATTCAAAATTTTTAACAAGTTAAACGTAGTGCTAGAAGGTGGCAACACACCTATTGAAGCCATGGTATATCTCGTTAAAGATATACCGATTCTATCGATGGATATAGATCCCGGATCGTCCGAATCGGCAAACTGGCCAAGACCGTCAGCTGAAATAGCTTTGTTTAGTAAAGCGGCCAGTGCAAGTGGTTTTAGTCTCTGGGGAACCGGATTAATGACTCCCACATCTACTGTAGAATCAACCATCAAGTACATCATTTCAGAAAAACCGGAAGAAGAAACGGTCAAATCTATCTATAACCTTGTAAGATTGGTAAACAAGTATCTAGATATTCAGGCTGTTTACATAGTTGGTCATCGGGTTTTCTTGAGCCAAGCGAGTCAACCTGATATTATTGTAACTGTACCCTTCGATGAAGGTCTGGTTGGTGAGGCTATCAAGTCTTTTACCTACCTCTCCTCAATTAAGAAAGATGCAAAAGTAATTGATTTACGATTTAAAAACCCTATCATAAGATAATATGGCAAAAATGCAGGGTCTCAATGCGATAGATATAGGGTCGAGCAAAATAACTTGTTTGATCACTGTTCCATCGCAAGACAGTTCCAAAATAAACGTTATTGGTGTCGCAACAGTTCCAAGTAAAGGAGTAAGAAAGGGGCAGATAGTAAACATTGAAGAATGCGTTGCCTCCATCACTGACTGTGTCGAATCGGCAGAGCGCATGGCCGGCATAGGTGTCGACTCTGCTTATGTCTCTATTTCCGGTGAACATATCGAGTCGCAAAATTCCCATGGACTGGTAGCCATCCGTGAATCAGAGGAGGAGATTTCCCCCGAGGATGTTTTTAGAGTTATCGAAGCTGCTAGAGCGGTGTCTCTTCCTACTTCTCGCGAGATAATTCATGTTTTACCAATAGAGTTCGTGGTTGACAGTCAGCGGGGTATTAAAGACCCTACGGGCATGTCTGGAGTTCGCTTGGAGACAGAAGCTCATCTAATCACAGGACTATCTCCGGCAATTAAAAACGTCACCCGATGTGTCAGCGAGCTTGGGGTAAGTGTTTCCGGACTTGTCTTTACCGGAATCGCGTCCTCAGAATCAGTTCTTACGGAAACAGATAAAGAACTCGGGGTTATCCTTGTAGATATCGGTGGAGGTACTACCAGTGTTTGTATTTATCTGGAAGGCTCATGTGTTTATTCAGCCGTCCTTCCCGTTGGTGCGAAAAAGATTACGGATGATGTTGCTATCGGTCTCCAGATTAGTGTCGACAGTGCCGAGAAAATAAAGCACTTCGTCAGTAGACCCAAGCATGAAAGAGACGAAGAGGATCAGCAGATTGGAGATGAAATAGATCTGTTAAAGCTTGGTATTAGCGAAGATGTCAAAAAAGTTTCTCGCAAGCACATCATCGAAGGCATAATCAGACCTAGAACAAATGAAATATTTTCTATGGTCCAGCGTATTCTGAAAAAATCAGGTTACGAGGGGCAGACACCTGCCGGCGTAGTGATTACCGGAGGAGGATCTCTAACTATAAATACTACCGAAAGTTGTCGAC
Source organism: uncultured Pseudomonadales bacterium (assembly GCA_964348455.1). GTDB lineage: Bacteria > Patescibacteriota > Microgenomatia > UBA1400 > MFAQ01 > UBA10133. The sequence goes on along the minus strand of CAYGCQ010000009.1, from coordinate 4,740 downwards.
GAGTAATGCAGCTTCCGGCAAAGTTAGGTGTCCCTACAGGTCTTTCCGGAATGATCGAAGAAATATCTACTCCAATATCTTCAGCTGTTGTCGGATTGATACTTTACGGTTACAAAAGAAAGGACGAATCGCCAACTGGAAGAATAAATCTATCTGGTATGATAAAGGGAATTCCCGGGAAACAAGTTGTCGGGAAGGCAATAGAATTTATAAAATCTTTCTTACCTTAAAGTGGGCTTAGTCAAACCGGATACAAATACATTTGCCAAGATTAAAGTTCTTGGAGTCGGGGGCGGTGGAAACAACGCCATAAATTCCATGATTTCTTCGGGAAAAATAAAAGGGGTTGAGTTTATTGCCGTCAATACGGATATGCAGGCACTTCTCGCCAGTAACGCAGATATAAAATTACAAATAGGCGAAAAAAGCACTAAGGGTTTAGGGTCCGGTTCAAATCCGGAGGTTGGTGCCTTGGCCGCCGAAGAATCGCGAGAAAAAATAAAAGAAGTTCTTGCCGGCGCCGACATGATTTTTATTACTGCTGGTGAAGGTGGTGGAACAGGAACCGGTGCTGCTCCAGTCATCGCCGAAATTTCCAAAAAAGATATTGGCGCACTTACTGTCGCTGTAGTTACCAAACCATTTTTATTCGAAGGAGCAAGACGTCGAGTCCAGGCCGAAGAGGGTATCGAAAAACTCAAAGAAAATGTTGACACTCTTATCATTATTCCGAATCAGCGTTTAATGGATGTAGTTAAGAAAGAGCAAACACTTTTGGATGCCTTTAAAACTGCTGACTCTGTTCTCGGACAGGGGGTCCAAAGTATCTCCGATTTAATCACTATTCCCGGCTTGGTCAATGTAGATTTTGCTGATGTAAAGTCTGTTATGACCGACGCTGGGTCAGCTTTAATGGGAGTTGGTAAAGCTTCTGGAGATAAACGAGCTATTTTGGCTGCCAACGCTGCTATTAGCTCACCGCTTCTGGAGATCAGTATCGACGGGGCCAAGGGTATACTCTTTAATATTGCAGGCGGAGAAGACCTTACCCTTACAGAAATAAACGATGCCTCTTCCATTATCACCCAGTCTGCCGACCCGGATGCCAACATTATCTTTGGTACCACCATTAGAAAAGACCTGGGTTCAGATATTCAGATTTCGGTCATCGCGGCCGGATTTGATAATATTCGGCACTTTACCTCAGCTCCCGTCATCAATCCCTACATACCCGCTACCTCTGAAGAGCCCAAAACTCCACTCCCCGAACCAACCTCTGTCTTGGATACCCCTCCAAAGACAGCCCCGGCCGGTAAATACAAGCTTCAGCACGACGAGGTCGACATAGAAGACGACCTTGATATTCCCACTTTCCTTCGCAACAAGTTCTAAATTTACACATTTTCGTAAATGGTAAGATAAATCTATAGTGGTTATAAAAATTGCCTTGAGGACAAAGGGTGGTTTTAGTCGCCAGGTAGAAGGCGAGAGTGATTTTGTCGGTAAATTTTGCCAATCTATCCCATTATTTGCCGTAATTTTAGACTCTAAGCGGAGTCTTTTTTTGTAGCTTTAGTTATGAGCTAGTCCTATAGCTTGACAATTGGTTATAATAGTATAAAATATAGGTCTGAGCACATTAATTGTTTTTTTATCTCTGAGCCTGTGATGAACAGGATCAGCAGGAAGGAGTCTGAAATGCGAAATCTGTTTGTTGTTCTGTTGGCTGTGATTATTGTTGTGTCTTTTGTAGCGGCACTGAACTCGAACGCTAAGCCTGAATTTAATGAAACCTCAACGGTTGTGGTTTCGGATTCCGGCCAATATGCTTTGGTTACAAATGACAAAATTGTTTCTAACTGGATAAACTATGATGGTTCAATCCAGACTGCCGATGGTGGGAAAATAGTGATTCTTTTGGAGTATAAAAGCGGAAAACCGATCGGAGCGATCGGGTGGAAATACGAGGGGGGTGACCCAAATTCTCGTGATGATGGGGACAAAAGTGATTATTTTGGGCAATATATTCCAGACTCACTTTATTAAGACTTGAGAGCCTCCTAATCTGGTGGCTCTTTTTTGTGGCTATAGAGTGTGTTACGGGACTATGAAGTAATTGACTATGAACGTAGAGGTTGATATTATATCCACAGATTGGTATACAAAATTGCCTTGAGGACAAGGGGTAGTTTTAGTCGCCAGGTAGAAGGCGAGAGTAGCTTTAACGGCAAAATTTTCAAGAAATTTAAGATGGGTGTGAAGTTTTTAGGCTCAAATTGGGCCGTTTTTTTGCATCTAAAATATTAGCAACTTATAGCTTTCACTTAATTAATTATTCAAAAATACCAACAATGACAAAAGAATTTGGGGCAAAAATAGAAGCCTTCAGCGGTGGTCTTGGAGAATTTGAAACGATAAGTGGATTGAGTGGTTTCGGGAGTTTTGTAAATGAGATTAAAAACACAATGTCAGTTGACTTTAATCTACCCGACTCTCTTTTGGAACGTCTTAGTGGGGATGAAGCAGATTTTTCTAATAATTTGGCTGCTTGGACTGGTATTGTAAATCAGGATAATATAAAGATGGCTGGGTTGGTAGGTGAGATATTGGTTGATTCTGGAGAAAAAATATTGAAAATTGTCCCAGGGTTTACCAAGCCAGCAAAAGATCTACAGTCAAATTGTTCTAGGTCCAGCAAATTACTAACTCTTGCCATGGCTACGGCAAAACTAGAGATGGTGAAGGAAATGGCGACTGACGTATATCCTGTGCTTGAATGTAAGTTTAATGAGGAGTTAAAGTTATTAGATGAAATAAGAATAGCTCTAACTACCAAAAATATTGATCAAGAAGGAGAAACAAGAGTCTCTAGCGGTAATCTGATGAGTTTAATAACTATGTCAGGGCGTAAAAAAATTGGAAGTATTCCCGCGATGATTGTAGTAGGTACTTTGTTGATGACTGCTTGCGCAGCGCAAGCATCACTTGCTTCCGAAAATCAAGAGGTGGTCTCGCGATCTCAATCAAGTCTAGAATTCTCATCTCCTTTGATTGGTTCGGAGCTTCCACGATTCAATGATAGTTCGACTGTGGTTGTATCAGCTTCTGGAAAATATGCCTTGGTTACCGATGGGCAAGCTGTCACGGAATGGTTTGATTATAGTAGTCTAATAAGAACATCAGACGGTGGGGCTATAAATATGCTATTGGAGTATAAAGGTGGAAAGCCAATTGGAGTCATCGGCTGGCGCTATGAGGGAAATGATCCAAACACACACAATGATGGTGATAGAAGTGGCAATTTCGAAGCTGCAACTAAATATTTTCCAATTTTTACCAAAGATTCGTCGGTAACTATTTCAGAGGGTAGGGTTGCAATAGTTACTGGAGGGAAAGTGGTGTCAAAATGGATGAATATTAATGATACGATTTTGACCGCTGATGGTGGAGAGATATTTATTTTGCAGGAGTATAAAGGTGGAAAGCCAATTGGAGTCATCGGCTGGCGCTATGAGGGAAATGATCCAAACACACACAATGATGGTGATAGAAGTTCTTGGTTCGATTTTGTAAACTAAGGAGTTCTAAGTCTCTACTTTGTTTTGAATAAAATATCCCGATGGACATCTCTTGAGGGAAATATCTGATTTATGTATGAGATACTAATTAATAGATGAATAAGAGTCTAAGGCATGCAATAATATTATTTGTTCTTTTTTTTGGTCTTATCGGCGGTATCTCGATATATTCTAGGTGGTTTAGAACCAGAATATATATTGACGAAAAACATACTGTTCAAAAGTTAGGTAAAGTGTATTCAGAAAAGACTGATAGATTTGAACTCGTAAACAAAAATGATCAAAATGATGTCAAAATTGTAACACCGGAAGATCTACACAATTATGACAAAACCCTTTATGACATAACTTTTGTTCCGGCTAATACTTCTCTTGATTATGTCGTTGGGTATTTTCGAGGGTGGGAAGATATCCAAAATACAAATGACAAATATTTACTATTAGATACAGGTGTTGGAATTCTTGAAAAATATAGATTTATTGAAGATAACAGAATGATTCTAAATATGTCAAAATCTTCTTTTAATGTTGAGTCTATTTATTATAAAAATTTAATATCTCCTGGAACTGAAAAGATGTATCCAGCCAAGCTTGTGGATTTAGGAATAGAAAAATTAGTAAGAGTTTTAAAGAATGGTGATGGAGTGGTATTGTTTCCCAGGTACTTTGAAAATGGTACTGTTTTTGTTGATCAAGATGAAGTTCCAATAATTAATGTAATGAGCGTAAGGAGGGTATTTGGAATTAATGAAATAAGAATAGAGACACTATTTTAAAATGATTAAAAAATTAATATCAGTATTGGCAAGTTTTTGTGTTATTATTTTTGCTTTTTTAATATTTTTTTCAAAAGCTGTAAGCGCTGCACCCCCTGTATGCCTTTATTGCCCTGATACAACGTCTGGTTGCGGTGGGGGTGGTTGTGGAGCTAGACAAGTGAGAGTCTGCACTTGTCTGTCTTGTGGAGTGTGTAGTGGGACTTGTTTTTCTTGGAGTTGTAGCTGTGTCCAGGATCTTTCCTGCCCCGCCGCCTGCTCCCCATCCTGCGGTACTAACAACTGTGGAGACAACGGATGCGGAGGTAGTTGTGGTTCTTGTGCCAGTGGCGTCTGTAATTCTGGTACTTGTTGTGTCAATGTGGCTCCTGTCGCTCCAGTCATTG
>CAYGCQ010000008.1:0-47917 GCA_964348455.1 uncultured Pseudomonadales bacterium | reverse complement strand
AGTTAATCAAGAGATAGAAATATAGAGAAATGAAAAAACTTTTTTACTCCGTTTTGACAGTAGTCATGTTTACTTTTGTGGGAGTTGTCTTTGCCCAGGATCTTATATTAACAAAAATTGGATCCTTATCTGCGGTTGGAGTGGATTATAGCAATGTCGAGTATTCCGGAGCCATACCAACGCTCGAGGGAACAGCTTCTCCATCGGCGATTGTGTATATAAAGATAAAAACATCAACAGATTTAGTGGTTGCTGCGACTCCAAGTGGTGTATGGGAGTTTACACCTGGAGTTTTGGATCCTGGTGCAAATACAATTGAAATTACATCAGGGATAGAGACCTTGTCTTTTACATTAAACTATAACGCCACTCCTGCAGCAGAGGTAACTCCGACACCAATCCCTGAAGAGTTGCCAGCAGCTGGGATATGGGAATATTACCTCCCAATAATTGGTATGGGGCTAACCGTAGTGTTTTTTGGAAAATTCTTAAAAGGCAAAATGCTTTCTTGGGAAGGGAAGAAAAACGGTTTATAGTTGATAGTTGTTGGCTCTAGTGATTTAATAGTGTTCTTATGATGTCTAATGGAAATCGAGTGGAGGTTATTTATGATATTGAGACGAAGAAAATTTTTGATGAGATTGTGGGAAATGATCCTGCTGACCTAGGGATTTCAATTGTTTCTGTATACAGAAGAGAAGTAGATAAAGATCATAATGAAATAATTGGGGAGATGAAAAGTTTTTGGACGCCGGATGCGGCTGACAAGCTTTCCGGAAACAATTTGTACTTTGAAGAAATGTGGTCTTGGTTTGAAGAAGCCGATAGAATTATTGGATATAACTCTTTTGGATTCGATAATCCAGCAATGAATGGGATCTACAGTAAAGGAGATTTTACTAAATTAAAGCACTTCGATGTGTTGGAAATGATTAGACTTTCTTTTGGCCACAGGGTGAAGCTTGATAGTGTGGCAAAAGAAACGCTTGGTCAAGGAAAAATTGCCGGAGGCCTGGATGCAGTTAAGTGGTGGAATTTGGGCGACCCTGAGAGTCTTGCAAACCTTAAAAAATACTGTGAGATGGATGTGGAGGTAACAACAAGGGTGTATGATTTTGCCAGGAAATTTGGAAAGCTGAAGTTTAAGGATAGGTGGAATGAACTAAGGGAAATAGTCGTAGATTTTTCCTATCCAGTTGAGGTCCCGGTAGAGGAAAATGCTCCGACCGAGATTCAAATGGGGCTATTTTAATGTCTCTCTGAGATATACTTGACTTCATGCTTGTAGAAGAAAAAGAGTTAATAGACGATCAGATTAGAGGTCTTAACCGAGATTCGATAAAGCTTTGGGAAGACGGTTTGGATAAAAACTACACGATTAATTTTGTATTGGAAAAGCCCGAATGGAAAAAACTTTACGAAAAATTGACTCATGAGTTTGAAAAGGAGGGCGAATATTTGTATGTATATCCTTTTGGTAGGCTCCACATGACCTTGTTAGGTAGAGTTAGTAGGGATATTTCCGAAGAAAAAATATCTGAGGTGCTAAAAGAAAATATGCTGGGGAAAAAATTTGGATTTAAAATTGGATATCTTGCTTGTAATGAAATGGGTGTTTCGATAGTTTGTGAGCCGGATTTTGACTTGAAAGCACTTAGGGATAAAGTCAGAGGCGATTTGGGCATAAATGGAGATGACTATACAAAATATCTATCTATTTACGAAAAACTTGCATGGATGAACTTTATTAGATTTAAAAAGATGCCAGGAGATAGATTTCTAGAGACATTGTGGAATATGAGGAATTTTCAGTTTGGAGAGTATGAGGCTAAAGATGTTAGTCTTTATCTAAATACGAGTAGAACAATGGATCCTGTTAAATGTCGACTGGTTGAGCAAATCGAGTTTTGAAGCAATAGGGTTATAATATTGATAATGACAGAAAAAAGTGGAGATTTTGAAAAGGTAATGGATATGTTGAGGGTTCAGTATGGTGATGCCGAGATTGAGATATTTAATAAAGAGTTGCCGGCGAGTGAAACCGTATTTTCTCGGGAGCAAGTGGAAGAACTACTATTAAAGATAAGTGCTCCCCCAGAAGATGGAGAATTGAAATTGACTCGGGTGATATTAGGTAGAGATTTTAAACCACTTGTCTATGAATTCATGCTTTTGGCCGCAGGAGAGAGAACTAATGAGCTGGCAGAGGAAGGGGGAGAAGTTAGCTATCAGTATATTGTGGCGGGCGAGCACTCAAAGAATATTGCCTCTTTGGAAACGGTGGTTTTTCAATACAAAACAGCCACAGACGGGACTGAAATGGTGTATTTTCCTGAGATAATTGCTGAATTTGACAAAGCAAATTCAGCATGGGAAGTTAAAAGTGGTCTTTTAAAAGGATCTAATGACGCAGTGAGAAGATATGCTGTAAGTTTATTAGGTTTAGATATTGAAAGTGGAAATGAAGATATTGAAGTGGATGAAGCGGTAATAATGTATCTAGAAAATTTTGAAATTTTTGAAATAGAGTCGCTTGTAATTTTGCCCTACGACAGATCGGAGATTGAGGATGAGATAGTATTTGAAAATGAAAAAATGGTGGTTACCTTATATGTATCTGAGCCTGACGAATCTTCAAATACTGACAGAATTCACACTTTATGGTTGAAAGTCTGATTTGTTGACTAGAAGTTGATACTTGGAGTATAATAGTCCAAGTATATGTTTACACTTACCAAAAAGGCGGATTATGGCATGGCATTGCTCTCAGTTTGTGCCCAGAGAGGCCGTGGTGGGCGTGTCTCGCTCAAAGAGTTGAGTGATATGGGGATGCCAAGAGCTTTTATGGCTAAAATAGCCGGATCTTTGGTAGAAGCGGGGATTTTGACCTCTAAAGAAGGAAAAGGCGGTGGATTTAGCTTGATATACGAACCAAAAGAGGTTCAAGTGAGAGAAGCACTGGAGGCGATTGAGGGTGAGGTGGCTCCAGTAAATTGTGAGTCGTGCCCAATGGAGGGTGGCTGTGGCCAGCAAACTCTGATGGATAAACTAACTATACAAATAGAAGAACTGCTGGAGAAATATACTCTGGCGGATTTAATTATGAATTAATTTTTATAGATTCCCGATCAGGTCGGGAATGACACTGAATATGCTTAATATAAGAGTTTGGTCGGTCTCCTATCAAGGTTATTCACTCTTGATGTGTCGTTCTGTGCTTGCTCTTATACCTACGCTCATAATTGCTTCGCCATTATAAACTTGATATAAAAAATGATAAAAATAAAAAACTTGAAGGTAAAAGTTGAGGAAAAAGAGATTCTTAGGGGGGTCGACCTAGACATAAAAAAAGGGGAAGTGTTGGCTTTGATGGGACCGAATGGGTCAGGGAAGTCAAGTCTGGCCAATGCATTAATTGGTAATCCGAAGTATGAGGTAACAGGAGGAGACATTCTTTTTGAAAATCAGAGTATTTTAAAAATGAAGCCAGAAGAGAGGGCAAGGCTTGGAATTTTGATGTCGTTTCAGTATCCTTTAGCTATTCCAGGTGTGACAGTAAGAGAATTACTTTTAACTTCACTGAGAGGACGAGGGTTGACAGTAAGTGCATTAGACCTTAAGAATTTGATTGCTTCTGAGGGTGAGAAGCTTCATATAGAACCAACACTTCTAAACAGAAGTCTTAATGAAGGTTTTAGTGGGGGAGAAAAGAAGAAGTTTGAGATTCTGCAGGTGAGAGTTTTGAAGCCTAAACTCTTAGTCTTGGATGAGGTGGACTCCGGTCTAGACATCGACGCTTTGGCGCTGATTGCGACCAATGTGAATGAAATGGTAAAAGAAACCGGGATGAGTGTGCTAGTGATTACTCATTATCAAAGGCTACTGAAGTATTTGGAGCCTGATAGGGTGATAATCCTTAAAGGTGGAGTGGTTGTAGATAGGGGGGGAAAAGAAATTGTGGATAAGTTAGAAAAGGAGGGTTATAGGTCCTATGAGTAAAAAATCTCCTAGCAATAAGGCTTACCCCTTGGGGTATACGGATAATATTGAGTATTCGTATACATCAGGTAAAGGCTTAACTGAAGAACTGGTGAGGAATATTTCTGCTATGAAGGGAGAGCCTGAGTGGATGTTAGAGATTCGACTTATGGCTTTGAAAAAATACAGAGAGATGAAAATGCCTTTATGGGGTGGTGATCTCTCCCCTATTGATTTTGAAGATATCCATTATTATGTTCGACCAAAAACCCAAGAGTCTAAGAGTTGGGATGATGTGCCTGAAGCTATTAAAAATACTTTCGAAAAGATAGGTGTGCCTGAAGCGGAGCGGGAAATGTTGGCTGGAGTTAAAGGTCAGTATGATTCCGAGGTAGTATATGGCTCTCTGAAGAAAGCTTTGTCTGAGAAAGGTGTGATATTTTTGTCGATGGATGAAGGGTTGAAGCTTTATCCTGAGATTGTTAAAGAGCATTTTGGAAAAGTAATCCCTATGGGAGATAATAAATTGGCAGCGTTAAATACTGCTGTTTGGAGTGGGGGTTCGTTTGTTTATGTACCAAAAGGAGTTGATGTGGGGCTACCTCTCCAAGCATATTTTAGAATTAATACAGAGAATGCAGGTCAGTTTGAAAGAACCCTTATCATTGCCGAAGAGGGTAGTAAGATGCACTATATCGAAGGCTGTTCTGCTCCGGCATTTTCTTCGGCATCACTTCATGCTGCTGTGGTAGAAATTTATGTAAAGAAAAAAGCTAAGGTCCAATATTCCACTGTTCAAAATTGGTTTAAAAATGTTTACAATTTGGTGACTAAAAGAGCTAGGGTGGAGGAAGATGCTGAGATGCGCTGGGTAGATGGAAATCTTGGTTCGAAGCTGACTATGAAGTATCCCTCATGTGTTTTGGTTGGAAGAAGGGCTCATGGAGAGGTACTATCGATTGCTTGGGCTGGTGAAGATCAGCATCAAGACACAGGAGCAAAGATGATTCACCTTGCCCCCGAGACAACCTCACAGATAATTAGTAAGTCTATAAGTAAGAGTGGAGGGCGAGCCACTTACAGAGGTCTGGTTCATATGGTTCCCGGTGCGTGGGGAAGCAGATCTAAGGTGGTTTGTGATGCTCTAATTCTTGATGAAAAGAGCAGGTCGGACACTTATCCCGTAAATAAAATTCAAGAAAATGATGTGGTACTTGAACATGAAGCGACCGTAAGTAGGGTTAGTGAAGAACAACTATTATATTTACAAAGTAGAGGAGTTGCGGCAGATGAAGCCAGCACAATGATTGTAAATGGATTTATGGAGCCTGTAGTTAAAGAAATTCCTTTAGAGTATGCAGTGGAAATGAATCGGTTAGTAGAGCTAGAGATGGAAGGGTCGGTAGGATAATTAGGAACTTATTTGATGGATTCCTGCCTTCGCAGGAATGACAATAAAAAATGAATATAAAAAGATTTAAGCTAGATAAACCGGGGGAAATTGATTTGGTGGTGCCATTTATTGAGCCTCATGAGGAGCGGGAAGTTTTGGGAGTAATTTCGGCTATGGAACCGGGAGAGTATAAAGTGCGTGTAGTGTCTGACCATCAAGCTACTAATACCTTTGGTAGGGTGGTGATAAAAGGTGTAGCTGCGAACGGAGCTAGGGTAGTCGTGGATGGAATGGTAAAGATTGGAAAAGAGGCAAGGAAAACAGATAGTTTCTTGGAAATGAGAATTTTGCTGTTGGACAAAAAAAGCAGTGCCGTGGCAGAACCAAAACTCGAGATTGAAAATAATGATGTAAGAGCTTCTCACGCTGCGACGGTAGGAAAGATTGATGATGAGCAGCTTTTCTACCTGGAAAGTAGAGGGATAAACCTTGAAGAAGCTAAAAAAATTATTGTCGAGGGGTTCTTAAAAGAGGTGAGGAGATAAACGCTGCCGTGTCACAGTGATTCAAAAAAGATAAAATATAAATGATGAATAGTACAGCTCAGAATAGCACTAAACAGAAAACAATTGTTTGTGTGGGTGATAGTACGACTAGTCAAGAGTGGTGCCACCCTAACTGGTTTGATTGGTTGGATTTTAGTTTGAGACAAGGATCTGATGAGGGTTGGAAAAATAAAATGATAAATTCCGGAAAAGATGGGGGAACTATTTCCTTTTTTATAGAAAACTTTGAGTTTCTAATTGATAGATTTAGACCAGAAGTGGTCATTGTTTCTTTGGGGTTTAACCATCTCGAGCTAGTAGATGATGTGGAGAAAATGCTTGTTGACTTGATCCTCAAAATTAAGTCGATCGGGTCAGATGTGGTTTTGTGGTCGACATACAAGTCGGTAAATAAAGATCTAAATCCAAAATTAGAAGTAATTAGAGATATTTATATAAAAGTGTCTGAAGAGTTGGGTTTGAAACATGTAGATATGTATAAGGAATTTGCAAGATATGATTTAAGTAAGATTTTTGATTATAAATATCCCTGGGAGAATATTGAGTGGAAAATGAAGCGGGGTGATATAGACTTTTTGCACTCTAATCTGATAGGAAATCAGATAATCGCACAGAAGCTAGGAAAAGAAGTGTTTGGAATTGACCTGCTAGATTATGGCGAATTTGGGACGATGAGACAAATAGATTTGAGAAAATATTTATTAAGTGACACAGTGACACAGTGACACAGTGACATAGTGACATAAGGAATATGACGATTACATCAAATAATAAAATGCAGAAATTTGAAGATCTGTTTATTTGGCAAAAGGCGAGAGAGCTGACGAAAGAAATATATAGAATCTCGGATAGTTGGAGAGATAGAGGTTTGCAAGACCAGATTCGCAGGGCAGCAGTTTCTGTCTTAAGTAATATTGCAGAAGGATTTGAGAGAGGGACCAAGGATGAATTTTTGTATTTTCTTTATATTGCCAGAGGGTCTGCAGGTGAGGTCAGGGCTCAGCTTTATGTGGCTTGTGATCAGAAATTCATTACGGATGCAGATTTTAAAAAAGTCCTAGATTTAGCTGATTATGAGGCACGGTTAATTGCGAAATTTATTGCTGGATATAAAACGAAAAGCTATGGAGGACAGAGGCAAGCAGACCCTAGGTATCAAGAAAAACAGGACTTCGATAATTACTTGAAGAGTATCGTGAGTAAAAGTGACACAGTGACACAGTGACACGGGGTATTAAATTATGAAAGAATACAGATTATCAAAAGTGACACAGTGACACGGTGACACCATATAATATAAATATGTTTGACGTAGAAAAAGTTCGGAAAGACTTTCCGATATTAAAGAGAAAAATTCATGGGCATGATTTGGTCTTCCTGGATAGTGGAGCTACAAGCCAAAAGCCCGAGAGTGTCATAAAAGCCATGGATGATTTCTATAGAAATACCAACGCCAATATTCATCGTGGGGTTTACGAGCTTTCTGTAGAGTCTACGAGATTGGTGGATGAAGCAAGAGGGAAAGTTGCTGAGTTTATTGGGGCTAGAAATGAAGAAATAATTTTTACCAGAAATGCCAGTGAAAGTTTGAATCTGGTGATGTATTCTTGGGGAAGGGATAATATCAAGTCAGGGGACGCCGTACTTTGCAGTAAATTGGAGCACCATTCAAATTTGGTACCTTGGCAAGAACTTTGTCGAGAAACCGGAGCAGAGCTGAGAATTATCGATGTGGATGCTGAAGGAAAATTAAAAATGTCCGGAGCTGAAGTGCAAAGCTTCGAAGAAAACGGACTTAAAGTAAAGCTGGGTAGTCTTGAGGCTTTGGTTGACGATAAGGTAAAACTTTTTGCTGTGACAGGAGCTTCTAATGTTTTGGGAACCTTACCAGACTTGGAGACAATGATAGGGACAATAAAAAGTAAATCAAATAATCTAACTATCTTGATAGATGCGTCTCAGATGGTGCCTCATATGAAAGTGGATGTAAAAACTTTGGGAGCTGATTTTGTAGTTTTTTCCGGACACAAAATGATGGGGCCAACGGGAACAGGAGTGCTTTGGGGAAAGAAAGAGATTTTGTCTAAGATGAGACCTTTTCTTTTTGGTGGAGATATGATTGGTGAGGTAAAAATTACCGGAGCCACTTGGGCAGACCTGCCAAGTAGATTTGAAGCTGGGACTCCGGACATCGCAGGAATTATTGGACTGGGAGCCGCGGTTGATTATTTGGAGAAGTTAGGAATGGAAAATGTAAGACTGCACGAGAAAGAACTAATCAAATACGCTTTGGAGAAAATGTCTGTTTTGGAAAAAGAGGGCTTGGTGGTAATTTATGGTCTGAGAGGCGTCGAGGATAGAGGTGGGGCTTTGGCCTTTAATGTCATCGGAGTTCATCCTCATGATGCGGCTCAGATTCTGGATAACTTTGGAATAGCAGTTAGAAGTGGTCAGCACTGCGCTGCTCCACTGGTAACAGGCTTTGGAGTACCGGCTATGGTGCGAGCGACTTTCTATGTTTACAATACAAAAGAAGAAATCGATTATTTGATTAACAAAATTAAGGAAGTACCTAAAGTGTTTGCTTGAGTTGATTAGAGCTTGCTCGTCTTCTCTTCAATAATCATTATTATTGAAGTATCTAGACTGCGCTTCCTTATTATAATCGCAAGTAATACGAAGTAGCTTAATTACTATGCTTGATTATAAAATTAGAGAAGTTCTAAAAGTATTTGCATAAATAAATATGTCTGACTATAAAGATATAATCATTGATCATTATAAGAATCCTAGGAATTTTGGGACGCTCGATGATGCCGATGTGAGTATGGATGAGTCGAATGCTTCGTGTGGGGATATGATACGAATACAAGTAAGAACTCAAAAACTCAAGAACTCAAAAACTCAAGACGGGGAGACTCTTGTAATAAAAGAAATGAGGTGGCAGGGGGTGGGGTGTGCAATCTCTACTGCTTCCGCCAGCATGCTTTCCGAAAAAGTGATAGGTATGAGTAAAGAAGATTTAGAAAAGTTTGGAGAAGCAGGTATAGTAGAACTTTTGGGTGGGGAGATAAATCCAGGTAGAATGAAATGTGCTACACTCGGGTACAGAGCATTATTGAAGATATTTGATAATGAATAGCTTGATGGACTTCTGCCTTTGTAGGAGTGACAAAATAATTAAAATTTAAAAACGCGCAAGGTGGAGTGAGATTGCCACATCACTCCGTTACTCGCAATTACAATATAATGAATGATTGGAAATTGATACTAAAAGTTACTATAGGAAGTGCAGTCCTACTACTACTTATAATCTGGGGGCTATCGAAGATGGCCGGTACAGAAGGTGGACTTAAGGTAGATGAAAAAATTTTGATCGATGGGGCTAGGTTCGTAAAAGAAAATGGGGATACAAAAGTTACGGTGGTTAAGTTCTCTGATATTCAATGTCCGTCGTGTAGATTTGCCGAATCTGAAACAAAAGAGTTATTTACGATGCCGGGAGTAAAGATCGTAATGAGACATTTCCCTTTGCCTGCGAACGTTCACAAACATGCTCTGATTTCGGCCAAAGCGGTTGAAGCCGGAAGAGTTCTGGGTAAAGGCTGGGAGATGATGGGTTTGATGTTTGATAAGCAGGAAGAGTGGTCGGTTGTGAGCAATCCGGAAGATTTGATTGTCGGATATGCTAAGAGTCTAGGTTTAGATGAAAAAATATTTAAGGAAAAGTTAAAATCAAATGAGGTGTCCGATTTTGTTTCTTTGGATGCCAGACTGGCAGATTCGCTTAGGCTTTCCGGAACACCAACATTTTTTGTCAATGGAGAACAAGTCGGAGCACCTTTCGTGGTGGATAAAGTTAAACAACTACTTGACATAAAATAAAATGCAAATAAGCATTCCGGTATTAACAGCAACGGCATTGGCCAATGGCTTGAATCCATGTGGTATAGGAATGCTGATTACCTTTTTGGGGTATTTGTTAGTGTTTGGTGGAAGGAGTAAGGACAAGAAATGGATTTACAAAATTGGGTTGGTTTATATACTAAGTGTCTTTGTAACATATCTTCTCCTCGGGCTGTCTTTTTATAGTGCTGCTTATTATTTGCAGCGATGGTGGTTGGCAGGTGTTTTTAAGTATGTAATTGGTGGAGCAATTATGATTGCAGGTTTTATTCAACTAAAAGATGTTTTTTGGCAAGACTTACCAATTCATTTGAGAATGCCGAAGATTGGTTTTGAAAAAATAAACAAATTGATGGCTAAGACTAGTGTGGGGGTAGCGGCACTCATCGGTTTTTTGACGACTGTATTTGCTACCCCTTGCATGATGCCTTTGTATATTGGAACTACTGCTGTTATCGCAAGGTCGGGACTGCCAATGGCTCAAGTGTTGGGGTTATTTCTTTATTACAACTTGGTTTTTATTACGCCTCTTTTGGTAATACTTTTAGCAATGGGGGAAGGTAAGCAGGTTGTAGACATGAAAGAGTGGGAACATAAAAATACAAAATGGATGAGATTCCTATTGGGAGTTGCACTGATCGTGGTGGGTTATTTAATATTTGCTAGGTAATAATACTTATGGCACCCAGAAAAATGATAGGGAGGGTGGAGTTTAAAGAAAACTTGGCAGGGAATAATTGGTTGATCAGAATTTCTTTTGGGGAAATCATGAATTATCTTCCTGGCCAGCATGCAAGCATTAAGGTAAGTGGTGAGGGGATGAGAAGATCCTATTCGGTGGCTAGTGTTCCCGGTAAGAGGACAATTGATTTGTTGGTAGATGTCAGTCCGATGGGAATCGGATCCAAATTTATTTTGGGCCTTAAAATTGGGGATGAAGTTGAGGTTTTTGGCTTCTTGGGAAAGTTTACAGTAGAAGACTCTCTATTGTTCGAGGCTAAAAGGATACTGTTTGTTGCCACAGGGACAGGAATTGCCCCATTTAAGCCCATGATAGAGGACCTGCTTTATAAGAAACATTTTCCAGGTAAGGTGAAACTTGTCTGGGGGATGAGGCACGAGGAAGATCTTTATTGGCTAAAAGAAATGGATAATATTAGTCGAGATTTTGATAATTTTAAAATGGACACAGTGCTCTCGAAACCGAATGCGGATTGGCCCGGATATAGGGGACATGTGGGTGCTGTGATAGATCATCTGGACAATAATTGGGAAAAATCTTTAGTCTATCTTTGTGGATCTCCGGAAATGATCAATGAGACCGAAAAAAAATTGAGAGATAAGGGTGTTCCGGAGATCAAGATATTTTATGAGAAGTATTTCTAGTTCTATCTTTGGAGTATTTGCACAAATCGATGGTGCCACAAAGTACATCGACTCCTTAAACTCAGAAAATATTAAGATAGTCAGAAGACGAGTGGAAGAAGATTCGGGAAGCTTTATATTTCAAGTAGAAGTAACTAATGAAAGTAAAATTGAAATAAAAATAAATTCTATTTTGGTATCGGAGTACGAATTTGAGGGTAAGCCGGATAAAATTTTGGAAAATGGTTGGGGGCAGTCGAGCTTCTCAGGGTATCGTGAAAAAATAGTTAAAACCCCGAGAAGTAAATTCTTTCTAAAGAGAGACCAGAACCCTTATTCTTTTTTAGAAAGCTTTGGGTATCTGAATAACTCAATGGTAAATGAATGGTTTACGGAAATGATCTTTTCCGATAAGAGTTTGGTGGTGGGAGCCGTAACTTCGGCCGATCAGTTCACCCAAATTTTTCTTCGTCAAGATAAAACAAAGATAACCATTAGGGTAACTTGTCAGCAGGATGGTCTGGTTTTAAAGCAGGGTGAAAAAATCATATCCGAGAAAATTGCTTATGTGGCCGGAAAAGGCCCCAAAGAGACTTTAGGCGAATACGCCGATTTGATGGTAAGGTATTCCAATACCAAAAAAACCAAGACACCTCCGGTGGGGCTGTGCTGTGCTTACTATTATCAAGGAAATACCGTGAGTGAGAATTATTTGCTGGATCAACTAAGAGCCTTGTCTATCTTTCCAAAAAGATCCAGTCTCCAGTACATTGAGATTGACGCCGGGTACTGTGTTTGGGGAGATTGGCTAGAGGTAAACAACAGTTTTCCTTCGGGATTTGAAAAGGTGGTCCGAGAGATAAATAAGGCTGGTCTTAAGGCCGGAATTTGGTTAGCACCTTTCGTAGCTAGTCCAAAAAGTAACGTATATGCCAATCACCCGGAGTGGTTTTTAAAAGGTAATAGAGGGAGAAATTTGGAAGGGAGACAAAGTTCACCGATAGACTTCCTTCCTTCCCTGTCTCTAAAAGTCTTGGATCCTACTCACCCGGAAGTACAAAAATATATTCAAAAAGTGATAAAGCAGTTCTTAGATATGGGATTTGAGATGTTAAAAATTGATTTTACTTATCCAGTTTGTTTTTCAAATAACTATTATTTGCCGATGACCAGAGCGCAGGCCTTGAGGCTGGGATATAAGACTATTCGGGAAGCGGCCGGAGAGAAGACTCATCTGTTGTCGGCTATCACACAGCTTTCGCCACTGGTTGGGGTCGTTGATTCCGCAAGAGTAGGGATAGATACTATTAACCCCTATGTATCTAGCTTGCCGATCGTTGGGAAGATGATCAATAACTTTATGTTTAAAGAAAGTTTGAGAAATAGCAGCTCAAGAATATTTTTAAATGGGAAAGTTTGGATCAATGATGCTGACTGCTATGTGGGGAGAAAGGGAGCGGGAATAACAGAAACTCAAAGCAATGAGTTATTTGATTTTATGAAAAAAGGTAAGGGGGCGGTCTGGATCGGAGATAGCTTCAAACTAATGACAAAAACGACCCTGGATAAATATATCGATCTTTTTAAAAAGAAAGAACAATAAGAAACCTTGTTTTTGTTATACTGAAAGGATAGGAGTATTTGTAATATATATTATGAGAGGGGGTGGAATGAATGAGAAGGAAGGATAAATTGGGAGTTGGAAAGCTATTGGTCTATGCTTCAATTGTGTGTGTAATGTTGGCGCTTATTGGTGCTATTGGTACTGACCTATGGTTGGCAAGTACCCAGTGGATGTTGATTGCGCTAACTTTAGCTGTGTGGGGCCTCTTTGTTTTGATCGAAGCACAGTTTAAAATAAGGTAATGATAATGATTGAAGATAAAATTCGTGAAGCTTTGAAAAAAGTGATTGATCCTGAATTGGGTGTGAGTATTGTAGATCTTGGTTTGATATATGATGTTCGCTATGAAGCCGGTGAGGCGGAAATAGAGATGACACTGACGAGTCCTGGATGCCCCCTGGCCCCTGTAATTGATAAAAAGGTTAGAGAGGCAATGAATGAAGTTCCTGAGGTTAAGAGTGTGACTGTAGATTTGGTTTGGGACCCCCCTTGGAGCAAAGATGCTATGTCTGAAGAATTAAAAGCAGAACTGGGACTAGATTGATAACTTATTCTTTGGGTACAAAGAAAACCATGCTTTTTCGCCTTGCGTGATCTTTTTAAGTTTGGACAAGTGCTGTGGATTGAAAAATGCTAATTTTTGTTTCCTTTGATATAGTATTAAATAATGAGAGCTTGCTCGGCGCCTTTTCAACAATAACTAATTATTGAAATATTGCTTCTGAGCTTCCTCTTATATTTGCTTATAGCTCGTTAAACTCCGCTATAATGCTTAAATATGAAAGTAATATTGGGAGCTGATCATGGGGGGTTTGAAATGAAAGAGTCAATTAAAAAGTGGCTCGTGGATGAAGGCTACACAGTTGAAGACGTGGGAGCCGAAGATTTGGTGGCTGAGGATGATTACGTTGACTATGCGAAGGAAGCCGTTAAAGCGGCTACTTCATCCGGTGATAGGTTAATTCTGTTCTGCAGAAATGGATTTGGAATGATGATTGCTGCGAACAGATATGTGGGGGTGAGATGTGGTTTAGGGTTTGAGGAAGAGGCGGTAAAAAAGGGGAGAACAGATGATGATATTAATGGGCTTTCAATTCCTTCAGACTATGTGGATGAGGTGACTGTAATGAGAATGATAAAAATATTTTTGTCGGAGGAAGCCTCCCGTGAAGATAAGTACAAAAGAAGAATTATGAAATTAGATAATATACTCTAGATGATTACCATTGTGCCGTCAATACTTGAAAAGGATATTACTTCTTTTGAAGAAAAGTTAAAAAAAGTTTGGGGGATATCTAAAAGGGTGCAAATGGACGTAATAGATGGAAAATTTGCACCTACTGAAACAGTGATGCCGGAGATTTTGCTCAATATTGATACAATTGTTGATTTTGAAGGTCAACTGATGGTGGATAAACCGGAAGACTGGGTAGATAGGTGTGCAGCCGCAGGGATGACTTCTCTCTACGGTCACGTAGAAAGGATGGAAGATAGAGCTAAATTTATCGCTGATACGGAGTTTGCCGGTATGAAGGCTGGATTGGCTTTTGATATAGATACGCCTCTGGATGGTTTGGAAGAAATGATAAATAACCTTGATGGTGTTCTTTTGATGAGTGTGAAAGCGGGGAGCCAAGGTGTCCAAAAATTTGATGAAAGAGTTTTGGACAAAATAAAAAAAGTTCGGGCAATGAGCGAGTTCGTAAAGATTGTGGTGGATGGAGGCTTAAATTTAGAAAATATTAAAAAATGTTTAGTAGCAGAATGGGCTCAAGAAATAGCAGATGATGAATTTACTAGAGATTTTCTGGGAATGGAATTTGTGGTCGGATCTGACCTTTTTAATGCCGAAGATGTGGAATTGGAGATGAAAAACTTGGAAAATTTGGGAGTGGTTTAAGTTTGTGTTCAGCTGCATAGAGATTCATGTATAGTGGGAGTATGACATTTAAGAACCTGAAAGCCATTACAGTATTTGGATTTGCCGATTGCCCTCCTGAGGATCCACTCTATCGAGAAACTGTAGAAGTAACTAGATTAATTGCTCAGAATGGGCTGGAAGTTGTAAATGGGGGAGGTCCTGGAGTAATGAGGGCTGCAACAGACGGTGCTCATGAGGGTGGCGGGGTGGCTTCGGTAGCAACCTTCTATCCTAAATTTATTGAGAACTTTGAAGGAAAAGATCCTTTGAATAAAGCGGATAAAGAGATAATCATGAACAATTATGTAGATCGAACCATGAAGCTCTTGGAGCTGGGAGACGCGTACGTTGTTTTTAATGGGGGAACTGGAACGTTGTCTGAGCTTGGTATGGCTTGGGGTTTGGCGTATTTGTACTTCGGTCACCATAAACCTCTGATATTGTATGGTGATTTTTGGTATCCAATAATAGAAACGCTGGTCACTAACATGAAAATCGGTGATAGGCCTGGAGCGTTGAGAGTGTATAAAATCGCAACTACTCCCGAACAAGTCTTGGAGTATTTGAAAGAGTTTGATTCTCAGATGCCTCCCCATCAAGATGGGGTAAAAGATGATCTGAGTGGGGAGAAGGCTTTTATGGAATAATAATTAATTAGAACATGATTGATACAACCAGAATAGAAAAAAATGGAAAAGTAATGCTCATTGCTTATGACCAAGGCTTTGAACATGGTCCTGTAGACTTTGATGAGAAGAGTGTTGATCCTACCTATGTAATGGAAATTGCCAAGAACGGCTACTTCACGGGGGTGATATTTCAGGAAGGAGTAGCGGCTAAATACTATGACAAAGAATGCGGTGTTCCCCTAATAGTTAAACTAAATGGAAAAACTTCTTTTTATGGTGAGGAGCCACTCTCTTTACAGCTTTGTACAGTTGAGAAGGCAGCAGCCTTAGGTGCGATTGGAGTGGGATACACGATATACGTTGGGAGTGAACACGAGGAGCAAATGTTGGTAGAGTTTTCTAAAATTGAAGATGAGGCACATGCTTTGGGAATGATAGTAATTGCTTGGATGTATCCAAGAGGTAAGAAGGTGGCCGGAAGAGAGTCTGATAGAGACGTGGTGGCCTACGCGGCGAGAATCGGAATGGAACTAAATGCTGATTTTGTTAAAGTTCCTTATACGGGAGATCCAGAGAGTTTTAGTTGGACAATACGAGCAGCCGGAAAAACAGGAGTGCTGGCACAAGGAGGGAAAAGGGTCGATTGGGATAATCTGGATGCTGAAATCGAGGGCGTCATGAGTGCAGGAGCTAAAGGTATCGCGATTGGAAGAAATGTTTGGCAGGCTCCAAATCCAAATGAGATTTCAAAGAAATTGTCAGAAATAGTTTTTAAATAATTTATTGAATCAATGCTGATAGTATGTGAAGAAGATGTAACCGAGTCTCTAGAAGATTTGACGGTTAGAGGATATTGTTTTCATGGAAGTTCTAGAAAGATTGATGATGTATTGATTCCACAGCAGGCAACTGATTCCGTTAAGGAGAGTGGAAATAGAAAAGCGGTTTATATGACAAGGAATCCGCTTTTGGCTGAGTTTGTAGCATTGAGTGGTGGAAGGGATGTTGGTAAAAGAATTAGTGAGTGCTATATGGCTGTTGATAATGGAAAAGTCACCTATCCAACCCCCCCACATTTTGCTGTGGAAAAGATTGGAGAAATTTCAGATGAAGGTTATATCTATGTTTTTGATTCCAGATTATCGGAGTTGGAGGAAGTTAATGGTGAAATTCTCTCATATGTACCAATTGAGCCATTATTTGCAATCAAGATGAAAAAAGTAGATTTTAAGTTTCCCATAGAAACTATAAAGTAAAAACTCTTTTAAAGAATCTTCCTAGGTGGCTACCCCATTTTTTCCAAAAATCTTCAAAATATACTACATTTAAAAGTAGTAGGGTAATTATGACTATCGCGTCGTAGGTAGAACGATCTTTGTAAACATCTTCAAGTTGTATCCACATGGCAAATTCGTCAAAGGCCAAACCAAGTCCAAATCCATATAGAATCGAGAGTTGGAGCCTGGTCTTTTCGGTTCTTTCCTGAAGGAGACTTAAGAAGCCCGAGATTCCTAGAATAAAGATTCCGTAAGCCAGGTGGTGAACATGCACACCCTTTACTTTGAGGTAAAGATTGGGAAAGGGCAATGATGTGATAATGCGAGACATGGCAAAAGTAAGCAAAAATGTGATGAGGATAAGAAATGGAATTTCCTTACCTGTTTTTGGGCGCAATAAATGCCAGGGTTTCATTGTGATATTTTACATTTTATATTTTATATTTACAGCGGAGTTGGCTGGTAGAATGAAACTATGCAAAAAGTAGTAGTAATTGGTGCAGCTGTAGTAGATGTATTGTTAAAATCCAAAGATTTGAAAACAATTAAGGGACATGAGTTACCCGGTGGACTAGCTATATGTGAGATGGTGGGAGGAAAACTTGAAGCCGAAGAAAGTATGGTGGCAAGTGGTGGAGGTGGAACAAATGTGGCTGTAGGCCTACATCGACTAGGAGAAGCTGTGAAGGTTATTTCCAGAATAGGGAGTGATGGGTTGGGTGAGGTAATGACAAAACAGTTAGTGGGGGAAGGTTTGGATTTGTCGATGATGCAAAGGGGTGAGGGTAAAACAGGATTATCGGTGGTATTAGTTTCTGTCGATGGAGGTCGATCTATTGTTACTTATCGTGGAGAGAGTGGATTAATTGACCCAAGTAAAATTAACTGGGATGAAATAAAAAAAGCAGATTGGATTCAGGTATCCTCTCTGGGTGGTGAAATGCAGTTTTTAGAGGACTTGATAATGTTTGCCTTTAACAACGGAGTAAAAATAGGACTTAATCCGGGTAGAAAAGAATTGGAACAGAAAGATATGCTTTTAAAAATTGTTTCCAAACTGGATTTTTTCAATGTCAATCGTATGGAGGCAAGTGTTTTGACTGGTGTGGATTATGATAATGAGAAAGAAATAATGAAAAAAGTGGCCGATATGGGATGTCGAGTGGTGGCTGTGACAGATGGAAAAAGAGGGGCAAGTGTAATTGTAAACAGAAACTGGCTGAAGATGGATGCTTTTCAGGTTAAGTCTGTTGATGATACGGGGGCTGGGGATGCCTTTGTTTGCGGTATAGTGGCAGGCATACTTCAAAATAAAAAACCGGAAGATTTTCTTAAGATGGGCTTGGCCAGTGGTGGAAGTCAAGTGATGAAGCTTGGGGCCAAGGATGGTATGCTCTACAAAAATGAAGTGGCAAAGTGGGTGAGCAAAAAACTTAAAATGACGGAAGAAGTGATATAAAACTCTTATTGAGAGAGAAAATAGGTTTCTGAGTAGGGTTGAGTCATTGATATTTGAAGTCTTGTCGCGAAAGATGTGGTTAAATGAAAGAATGGATAAGCCAAAGATATTTGTTACACATGTATTTCTGGGTAAATTTGTGGATAGATTAAGGGGTAAGTATGATATTTTTGTTTGGCCAAAGAAGGAAATTAGTAGGAGTGAACTTCTGGATGGGGTGCGTGGGGTGACAGGAATAATTTCTTTGTTGACGGAAAAAATTGATTCTGAAGTTATGGATGCCGCAGGTTCCCAACTTAAAGTAATAAGTAACTATGCGGTTGGCTTTGACAATATAGACATCCCAGCGGCGACCAAAAGGGGAATCTGTGTAACTAATACTCCAGGAGTTTTAACCGAGTCTGTTGCTGAGGAAGTTATCGGACTAATATTCGCACTTTATCGCAGAATTTTGGAAGGGGACAGGCTAATTAGAGCAGGGAAATATAAAAGATGGGAACCAGATCTTTTGTTGGGTACAGGGATTAAACATAAAGTGCTTGGTATTGTTGGGTTGGGGAGAATTGGTCGTTGGACGGCTAGAATGGCTGACGCCTTAGATATGAAAGTGATTTATTTTAATAGGCACAGAGATGAGGAATTTGAGGAGGAGTATCGTGTGGCATATCACACGATTGATCAGCTCTTGGAAATGTCTGATGTCGTAAGCTTGTCGGTGCCTTTGACTAAAGAGACACATCATATGATTGGTGAAAGAGAGTTGAAATTAATGAAACCAACTTCATTACTAATAAATACAGCAAGAGGACCTATTGTGGATCAACAAGCTCTAATTCTGGCATTAAAAAACAAATGGATTGCTGGAGCAGGTTTAGATGTTTTTGAAGACGACACTCATATCCCTGATGATTTGATTGCCTTACCGAATACAGTGCTAACACCCCACATTGCTTCTGCAACAATAGAAGCAAGGACGGCGATGGCTAAAATTGTAGTAGATAATCTCTCAGATGCGATTGAGGAAAGAGAACCGTCTTGTTTAGTAAACCCTGATGTTTGGAAGCAGAAAATTGACTGACATGAAAGACGACGAAAGATTGCTGGAAGTGCCAACCGATGAAGATGAAAATGTTGGTAATGTACCAAAAAAAAAGATTAGGAAGAAAAAGTCTAAAGAAGAAAGAGTGGCAGACAGAAAAGTTGTTTTCTGGACATTTTTGTTTGTTTTAGGGATAACGATATTTTTTTGGATTTGGCCTTTGATCAAAGAGCCTAAATTTAATTTTCCAAATTTCGAAAAAACTGTTCAGGGTGAGGAGAAATCTAAACCTGAGAAGAAAAATTATATTGAGTATAAGCTTTAAAGAACTCTAGAATTCAAGAACCTAATAAATCAAAAATTCAGAAAGTATGATGAAAGCATTAGAGGGTCTGGGGAGTGGGAGAGTCCTTTGGGTTTGTAGGGTGAAGGCGCCTTTGAATATCCTCAGGATCGCATGCAGATTTTGGCTCAGTACCCTTAACGAAATAATCAGTTCTAGTGGGACATCCGGAACAAGTGAGAGTGCCTGTTAATACACAAATCTTTACTTTTACTAAATCTTCAGGGGCTATTAGTTGAGTTGGCTCATGATTTGTCTCAAGAATTTTGTTAAATATTTTTGCCCAAATAGGAGAAGCTCCTGTAATTCCGGATGCTATTTCTGACATGGGGGAATTGTCATTGTTGCCGACCCAAGTAGCCACTAAGAAGTTATCGGTATAACCTATGGTCCAGTTGTCTTTTAGATCGTTGCTGGTACCGGTTTTGACTGCGACTATTGCAGATTTTATATTAAGAATAGAGTTGCGACCGAAGGCTGGAGTTCTGGCCGAGTTGTCACTAAGAATGTCAGAAATTAAGTAAGCGGTATTGGAGGACATCGTCCTTTTTTGACTGCAGGTATTTCCTTCGGCGTTAACACTTGTCCCTTCTGCCAAGTTTGGATTGTTGGAGGGGCAACCGGCTATGTGTAGTTGCTTTCCAGTAGGCTCTTCGACCCTAATAATAGTTCTTAGTGGGGTGGTTACCCCTTCATTGGCAAAAGATGAATAAGCTGTGGCTAGGTCTACCATTTTAACTTCAAGGCTTCCCAGAGCCATTGAGAGACCGTAACGAGCCGGATCTGTCCAGGTTGTTATTCCTAGACTTTTGGCAAAGGAAGCAAAGTTTTCCGTGCCGTTTTGAGCTAAAAGTAAAACCGATGGAATGTTGTATGAACTGCCTAATGCCTGTCTTAAGGTGATTGTGCCATGGAATCTGCCATCGTAATTTTTTGGAGTCCACGATTCTTGGCCCGATAAATGAATAGTAATTGGGCGATCATCGATGACAGTAGCTGGACTGTGACCGTTTTCAAAATATAGAGCATAGTTTAGTGGCTTAATTGAACTTCCCGGCTGTCTTGTTGAAATGGTGATGTTGACCTGACCGTTGTTATTTAAATCAAAATAGTCTTTGGAGCCGACCATGGCAAGAACCTCACCTGTTTTGGGGTTAGTTACAAGAGCGGAACCATTGCTAACATTTAATTTTTTTAATGAGTTTACTTCGAAAGTAACTATTTTTTGAGCTTCATCTTGGAGGCTTGCATCTAGTGTTGTAAACACTTTTAGGCCACCCTGAGTTACCATGTTTTCTCCCAACTGTTCTACTAAGATGCTTTTAACGAGCATGACAAAATGGGGAGCTTTAATTTCTATTTTGGCGGATTGAAAAACAAGTTTTTTATTAAGTGATTCTTTTAACTCATCCTCGGTAATTAATTGATCTTTATACATTTGATTTAGCACCCATTGCTGTCTGGAATTAGCCAGTTCAGGCTTGTCACCGAAAGGGGAGTATTTGCTAGGAGCTTGGGTGAGTCCGGCTAGAAATGCCGCCTGAGCGAGGTCCATATCCTGAGCATCAATATCAAAGTATTGTCTGGATGCTTCTTGAATTCCATAGGCAGGCCCTCCGAATCCAACCTGATTAAGATACATTTCAAAAATCTTATCTTTGCTAAACAGATGTTCTGTTTCAATTGCTAATATAATTTCTTTGATCTTTCTGGTGATGGTTTTTTCAGAAGTAAGAATAGTATTTTTGATTAACTGTTGAGTAATGGTAGAACCGCCCTCCATTTTTTCATCGAAAATATTTTTGTATAAAGCTCTAAGGAGTCCTGAAAGTGAAAATCCTTGATGGTTGTAGAAATCCTTGTCTTCGGCTGCCAAAAAAGCGTTTTTTACATGTGGTGGTAAAGAGCTAAGTGATATAAGGGTTCTGTTTTCGTCTTTATATATTTTGTATAGCAGTACTCCATTTCTATCCAGAATTTGTGTTGTTAACTTGGAAGGAAAGTCCTGAAGTATTTTTGGGTCCGGTAGTGATCTAAAGATTTCGACATAAACATAAGTCGTAAGACTAAGAGTGGATAAACCAAAAATGAGATAGCGAAGTTTGGGGAATTTTATCTTCGGTAGTGATACGGGCTTCCAATGTAGCAGGCCACACGTTTTTTTTCTGAGGTAGTTTAATGTGTATGTCTGTGGAATGGCTTGCCTAATTAACTTTAATTGAGGAAAGTGGAGACGAAAAGCAGGAAGCCTAGACTTTTTGATTTTAATTCGAAAATAATCAAGAGGAAAATTTTTTAATTGAGAAATCTTTTCAAGGAGAATTAGGATAAAACCGATAAGAGAGATGGTGAAGATGATTAAATTAAAGGCAGGACGACCCAGAGAAGTTAGAAAGGTATTAGTTTTAGATGCTTTCTTTTTTACCATAGGCTAGGAGACAAATTTTTGGAAAGTACGCAAGAGGATTAATTCAATTGTAAATCCAATAAGCAAAAAAGACTAGGGGGTTGTGAGGCTTTTTATGGATTGCCAGAGTTCTTGGTAATGAGTTTCATAACCCAGCGCCCATATAGCAATGCCTCCGAGATTGGCAGATTTTACAAGCTTGATTTTTTGATCTATTGACTGAGCATTTTCGTATTGGATAAGAAAAGTTTCCCCGTCTTCTTTATATGTAAGAAATGGACTCAAGGAGAGGTCGGACCACTGAGCAGATATTGAAGAAACTTTGGGGTTTGAGAAGAGAGATTGAATCCTAGAATAACTGGCCATAGATCCTGTACCAGGATAAGTGTTTGCCAGATAGTTTTCGCTGGCGGTTTGCCATTCATATCCATAAAAGGGGATTCCTAGAATGATTTTTTCCGATGGTAAAATTTTACTAAATTGAGAAATGTGGGTAAGAATATCCTGGTTAAGACATACTTCTTGCATTGTGTTCGGATTACATTTTCCCCTTAATGGGGCAACAGGTCCGGCTTGAGTTGAACTCTTGCGATAGTAATCATATGCCATAACTATAATGTGATTTGTTAGCGGTTCTAGGGCTTGTAAGTCCCACAGTCTATATTTTTCGGCGGAATCAGCAAACACGTCGATATCGATTTCACAATTTGAGTTGACAGATAAACAAGCTGCCTTGAGGCTCTTAATAAAAAATGTAAATCCATCTCTGGTTTGTTTAGTTGGCTCTCCCACATATTCAAAATCGATATTGATATCATCAAATTTTTTGCTTCGATAAATATCCATGATTGAACTAACAGCTGTTAATGATTTTTGGGGATTCTCCGTGAGAGAGCTAATGGTGTCTTGGTCCATAGCGGTAACAGTTATCACGGATTTTTGACCAAGGACTTTGGTTTGGTACAGTAGTTTTTCGAAGGCTTTGGAATTTAACTTGTTCCATCCAGGCTCTTGTTCTTTATTATTATTTACTTTGTTAATCGTACCGTCAGGATTCATATCTATGGCAAAATAGGCAAAGTGGGTTAGTTGGTTGATATTTAAATCTTCTGACATTTTTAAATTCCAGTAAGGAAAGAATCCATAAACAATCTTTTTTGAGTTGATAGCGGGAGAGGTTCCGGTCATGACTTCAATAAGGGCTATTGGGCTGACAAGGGGAAGAGTATTTTTCCAAAAAATATATCCAGCAATACCACCTAGTGTTAAAAAAAGTACAAATATAAAAAGTAAGAGACTAATTTTGCGGGACATTTTCCATTGTAGAAGCCGGCATGTAGCTATAAGGAGTAATTTTTTTTGACTGGAAACGAGAGTAGTCCACGACAGTTTGAGGCCATTGAATATGCCCCTTATCATCAACTGGGTAGGGGCAGTCTAAGCAAAAATCCTGTGTAAATGGGTCAGAAACGACAGTGTGCTCTTCGAGGTCTCTGTCGATAGTCTCATCACCGGGGAAGATTGGGAATTTATCTGAGCGGCGAACCCAGACTTGTTTTCGCAGGGGGTAATTGTTTTGACTTGGAGGTAAAACTCCATTGATAAAATATTCGGAATGTGATTCACATTGATTTTCCTGTTGGGCAAGAAATCCTGTGAGATTGCATACTTGGTAGTTGGTAATGTCTTCCGGTTTGGAAAGGGGTTTGTCCTTGGTGTTTTGTAGTAACATCTTCATAATGCTGTTCCAGATTGGAGAAGCCCCCGTAACGCCAGAGGCAACATAACTCATGGAAGAGTTGTCGTTGTTTCCAACCCAGGTGGCGGCGAGGAAATCAGGAGTGTAGCCAATGGTCCAGTTATCTTTCAGATCGTTTGTGGTACCTGTTTTTACTGAGACTGAGTGTCCTGGGATTACTAGTTTGCTTCCGGTACCGAATGTTGCTGCTCTGGCACCGTTATCGGCTAAGATATCTGAAATAATAAAAGTGACTTCTAAAGGCAAAGTTACTCTAGGGTCTTCCGATGTGAGATCGGTGAGTGGATTCTTTTGTTCTTTCCAAAAATCAGTCCATTTAAGAGGCAAGACAGAGACAAGGTTTGACATTTTTTCAGATTGGAATTCTTCAAGAACTTGACCGTCGTATGTCGTGACTTTGAGAACCGATACAAGGGGAACCGTGACTCCTTGATTAGCAAATGTCCCGAATACCTTAGCCATGTCAAACATGGTAACTTCACCACCACCTAATGTAAGAGATAGTCCGTAGCGGCTTGAGTCTGTCCAAGAAGAAATTCCCATGGCGGAAGCGGTGGCTATAAATGAATCGATACCGTTAAGTGCCAGCATTTTCACGGCCGGGATATTTAGTGAGTTGGCGAGAGACTGACGCATGGAGACAGGGCCTCTAAAAGTATTATCGTAGTTTCTAGGACAGTATTGTTTTTGACCGGCAACATTGAAACAGGTGGGAACATCAAGATAAGCTGTGCTGGCAGGCCAACCGTTTAATAATCCTGTGGCGTAGTTTACCGGTTTGATAGAAGATCCTGGTTGGCGAAGAGAGTTGACAACATTGACTTGACCATCTATCTCGTCATTATAGTAATCCTTGGAACCAATAAGTGCCAAGATTTCTCCAGTGTTTGGTTTGGTGACGATTGCAGCTCCATTGCTGATTTTGAGCTTGGCTATTTTTTGCATTTCTGCCGATAGTGAGGCTTGAACATAGTTTTGTATATCTAAGTCAAGTGAAGTGGTGACAATTAAACCGCCGATGTTTACCTTGTCTTCTCCATATTTCTGAACTAAGCTATCGCGGACCATAAGAGAAAAGTGTGGAGCGTTGATTGAGATGTTCTTCTTTTCAAAAACGAGTTTTTCGTTTTTTGCTTCATTTGATTGTTCTTTGGTGATGTATCCATCTTCCACCATTCGCCTTAAGACTTCTGCTTGGCGGTTGATGGCTAGCTCCGGGTTGGCACCAAAGGGTGAGTATCGGGTAGGAGATTGGGGAAGTCCGGCAAGTAAAGCTGACTGTGCAAGGTCTAGCTCTTTGGCTGATTTACCAAAATAAGTTTGGGAAGCAGTTTCGATTCCATAAACCGTACCACCATAAGGTGCGTGATTGAGATAAAGTTCAAGAATTTGATCTTTCGTGTAATAGAACTCAGTAACCAAAGCAAGCAGAGCTTCTTTAACTTTTCTAGTGATCGTCCGGCGAGTATCTGAAAGGAGGGAGTTTTTGACTAGCTGCTGGGTAATGGTTGAACCTCCTTCAAGTCTTTTACCTGTCAAAGTGTTAAACGTGGCTCGAATAATAGCTACAGTATCTAACCCGTGATGCTTGTAGAAATTTTTATCTTCGATGGCGATGGTAGCTTGTTTGACATAGTCGGGGATATCTTTGGAGGCAATGGGTGTTCGACGATAGGAAGAGTAAACTTCGTAAAGAAGCTTGCCGTTGCGATCGAGTATTTTTGTGCTTACCGGAGCAGGAGTTTTGACAAGTTTGGACGGACTTGGTACATCTTTTAGTAAGAAAAAGAGTGAAATCAAAAAGGTACCCGACAAAATCAAGATGAGCTGAATAGGGGTAAGCTGAATCTTTTTTCTGATTTCTTTGTATCTCTTCTGAACAGACCTGAGAATATCTTTGTAATCTAGACGCATGATTCATCTATTATACCTGCCTTCACTGAAGACTTTTGAAAGAGGCGAGTTAGCCAATGGAAAAACATGCTTTGAGTGAGTGTCCTTGTGGTAGTATTTACTTGTGAAGCGACTATGGTACTACTATATATATCTGATAGTTGTTTGGTTTAGTTTTCGCTATTTTATTCGATTACCTGATGTGATTGTGGAGCTTTGGTTTAAGCCGGTGCTTTGGCTGACTCCGCTATTTTGGTGGCAACTATCTATGAAGGACCGGGTAAAAATGTTCGAAAAAAATAATATTATTTCTTTATCAATGGGAGCATTAATTGGTTTGATATATTTTGTTTTGATAAGAAGACTAAATTTGACAGGTTGGATGCTAAATAGTAATTTGCTTGGAGTGGTGATGGCTACAGCAATAACGGAAGAGCTTTTGTTTAGTGGGTTTGTAGCTGGTTTTTTGGAGAATATTCAAAAAGGGAAGTGGGTAAATCTTCTGATTGTTGGTTTGATGGTGGCGGTGATAAGGCTACCAATTTTGTTATTTGTATATAAATTAGGTTTGTCGGAAATTGCCGGCGTGATGATTTTTGCCGGAGCTGTTGGGGTGATTAATGCTTGGATTAGGGTTGAGACAGGAAGTGTAGCAGGGTCAATCCTGGCTAGGGTGGGGATGAATTTGGCAGTCTTAGGATGAGGTCGTTGCAGAGTGATAAGGCGATGAATGAAGAAAAAAACTCTCCCGGGTAAGGGGAGAGTGGTGTTTAATCGGGAAGAAATATCCGAGCTTCACGTTTTTGAGCCTGGAGATCTGGTTCTTTTATGCCGGAAAGGAGGATCTCTTTCTTCAGCCACTTGGTCAATTTTTCGGAATCTTTAGAGGTAAAATATTTCAGCACTAAAGTGTTATCCCATGTGGAGAGGTGTGTCCGTCCATCGAAACTCGAAAGGTGGACATAGAGATAGGGGCCTCCTGTCATATCGATGCAAACAGTAGTAATTACTTCCACCCGGCGTTCAACGCCAAATGAAATCTCGTACTTGTAGCCTGGTGCCCCAGTTGGACAGTCTTGTCCGTGGCTTTCGAGGATGAAAGCCGGAGTGTGGTCCGGACTAATCCGAGTTTCGCCGCCCAGTGGGCAGGCCTGACCCTCGGGCCACTCGGTCACTGAGAATTTTTTACCTTGACCTCTGATAGTCTGGCGGATAGTGAGTCCGAAGGCTTTGGACCTGATAAACCTGGCTGCAATCTGCTGATTGCGCTCCAACAACTCTCTCGCTTGAGCTGTTTCGATAGCCTGTGCGGCGTTATACTTTTTTACATAGATAGCTCTTGCGGTGTCGGTGGCAATTCTGGCCGCTCTTCGATCTTCAGCTTGGGCATTCCAATCTGTAGGCATGGAGCCTCCTTTTGTTAGAGTACAAAAATGTGTATTTGGGGAATTGTAGCACTTTGGTGGTGAATTGCAACTATAGGACTTAACCGGAAGCTGTGATGAGTGAATAACGGTATTATTTGAAGAAGATTCTGCGGAAATTGGCCTCAATGATACGATCTGACTTGGTTTTTTACGGTTGACATACTAGGGGTGGTGGTTAAAGATGAATGTCAACACCATATATGAACTGCCCATACTGCAACAATGAAGATACAAACGTTTTGGAAAGCCGAGGGCTTCCGGGATCTGAGGGTGTAAGGAGACGTAGACAGTGTAAAAAGTGCGAAAAGCGTTTTACTACTCATGAGAAGATAGTCCACATAGATTTAAAGGTGATTAAGAAAAGTGGAAAAATGGAGCAGTATGATAGGGAGAAACTATTAAAAGGTGTGGGGAAAGCGTGTTATAAAAGAAAAGTTTCAAGAGAAGAGATAGAAAACTTAGTGGATGAAGTGGAGTGCAAAATGCTCAACAGAAAGACAGTTGAAATTAAATCCAGGGACATTGGGAAGATGGTGCTAGTCCGACTCAAGAAGTTGGATGAACTGGCCTACATGAGATTTGCGAGTGTCTATATGGACTTTAGCAATCCTGATGACTATAAGAAGTTTGTTTTGAATTCCAAAGAAGTTAGTAATTAATTATATTAAAATGAAAAAAAATAAGAAATTAAAGGCCGAAGAATCAAAACCTGAAGTTCCTAAGACAATTATAAAAAGAGATGGAAGAGTGGTGCCATTTGAGGTGGCCAAGATTGAAAAAGCCATAAGATCTTGCTTTGGTGATATCAAGAAAAAATCATCTACGCCGATTGAAGAACTGGCCAAGAGAGTCATTAACATTATCGGAGTTAAATATACAAAACCGACTGTTGAACAAGTTCAGGATGCGGTTGAGTTGGTTTTGCAGGGTGCCGGTGAGTTTGCGGCAGCCAAGAGCTACATTATATATAGATTGGAGCATGCAGTAATGAGAGACGCTAGGCCGATACCGAAGAAGGTGTCAGATGCATTTGCTGAGAGTGATGTTTTTTTTGAGAATCAAATTCAAAAGTTTCAGTTTTTTGATAAATACTCTCGTTTTAACTACGAATATGGTCGGAGAGAAACTTGGAAGGAAACTGTTAGTCGCTCGGTAGATTTTTTGCACGAGCTATCAGGGGGAAGGTTGGAAGCTGATGTATACAAAAGGATAAATAATTCGATGTTGGAAATGAAAGCGACTCCTTCAATGAGGCTTTTAGCAATGGCTGGGCCGGCGGCGAGAAGAAATAATATCGCTATATATAATTGTTCGTATCAGCCTGTTGATAGCATCGATTCGTTTGTAGAAGCACTACTAATATCCATGAATGGGTGTGGTGTGGGGTTTTCTGTCGAAAGTAAGTATGTAGAAAACTTACCAAGAGTGAAGCGGCAGAGTGGGTTAGAAACAAAACAGATGGTGGTTGAGGACACTACTGAAGGTTGGGCCGATGCCCTGAGAACTGGACTCTCTGTTTGGCTAGATGGTGGTGATATTAAGTTTGACTATTCTATGCTTAGGCCGGCGGGTGCGATTCTAAGAACTAAAGGCGGAAGATCTTCCGGTCCTGAGCCTTTTAGAAGAATGATGGAGTTTGTCAGGGAGAGAATTATTGCTCGTCAGGGCAGTTTCCTTCGCTCTATAGATGCCCACGATATTATGTGTGAAGTGGGAACTGCTGCGGTCTCTGGGGGAATGAGAAGAACTGCAATGATCTCTCTTTTTGATTTTGATGATAAAGAAATGTGGGATAGCAAGTCGGGTGACTTTGAAAGAGAAAACAGCCAAAGGTGGAATGCTAATAACAGTGCTGTCTGGCCTTTATCCGGACTGACTCAATTGGAAGTGACGAAACAAATGCTAGAAATGGTGAAGTCCGGAAGGGGGGAACCAGGAATTTTCAATCGACAATCTGCGATAGATATGAGACCGGCTAGAAGAGAAGTGGCAGAGTTTGGAACTAACCCGTGTGGTGAGATTATTCTGAGGCCTCATGAGTTCTGTAATTTATCGATAGCCATCGCTCGACAGGAAGATTCATATGAGACTTTAAAGGATAAAGTGGAGGTTGCTTCAATAATCGGTACGATTCAAGCCATGGCAACAGATTTTCCCGGACTAAGGCCTCAATGGAAGAAAAATTGTGAAGAAGAAAGACTGTTGGGGGTGGATATAAATGGACAAATGGATAGTCCTGTGGCCCAAGACTCTTCGGTGCAAAATCGCTTGAAGCAGGTGGCGATTGAAACTAATAGGGTAATGGCCCAGACCTTGGGGATTAATCAAGCGTCGGCAGTAACGACAGTAAAGCCATCCGGTAACTCATCACAACTATTTAATTGTAGCTCCGGAATCCATGCGAGATGGTCTCCTTATTATGTAAGGAATATTCGTGTAAGCACTCATTCTTCCATCTATAAAGTGTTGAAGTCTGAGGGAGTGCCAATGGATCCAGAAAATGGGCAAACTGCTGAGACGGCTAACACTTGGGTGATTCATTTCCCGGTGAAGTCCCCAGATGGTGCTGTGACTAGGAAAAACTTTTCCGCAATTGCGCAGTGCGAGTACTGGTTGCAGAATAAGATAAATTGGACAGAACACAATCCTAGTGTGACGATAACCTATCACCCCGATGAAGTAATCGATATAATCAAGTGGGTTTGGGATCATAGAAACTTGATAGGGGGGATGTCGTTTTTGCCATCATACGACGCCGCGTATTCTCAAATGCCATATCAGGAAATTGATAAGGAAGAGTATGAGAAGCTTAAGCCAAATTTTCCACCGATAGACTTCAGCAAACTATACCGATATGAAGAGGAGGACTATACAAAAGCAGCTCAGGAGCTTGCTTGTGTGGCTGGTTGTGACATCGATCCAAATGAAGGCCGATTGTAAAATTTGATTTTTAGATTCTGCTTGTGGCCGAAACAGATTGCAGACTTCAGATTGCTTGTTTTAGTGATATGATAAGATTACTTTTGATATGATTTGGT
The DNA here is from genome assembly GCA_964348455.1 of uncultured Pseudomonadales bacterium. Taxonomy (GTDB): domain Bacteria; phylum Patescibacteriota; class Microgenomatia; order UBA1400; family MFAQ01; genus UBA10133. The sequence continues at coordinate 17,893 of CAYGCQ010000008.1, read as the reverse complement.
CGGGTAAATAGGAGAATTTGACAAGAGCATAATAATGATATTAAATGATAGTAGGTAATTTTGATTACTATCAGTCTTTTGTTGACATTGCTAAGTGGATGTTGTTGTCTGTTTTCGCCATGATATCGCCCCTTTTTAGCTTTTAGGTAACTTTGTTTCAGTACAGCCGGCTCGTAAAATTCAGACAGTCACGCGACTTTATAGTTTTCTTATATCAAAGTTTTCACGCCGTATTTTTCTATGGTTATTGTTTGATAAAGTAGAGATTGATGAAACAAAAAGGTTTGGTATATGTATTTGAAGGAGATGGAAAGGGAAAGACCTCAGCTGCTCTTGGTGTAACAGTCAGAATGCTACTTAATAAAAAGAGCGTAGTTTGGATTTCTTGGTTTAAGACATCGGATTGGCAGATATCTGAGGCTGGTCTGGTGAGAGTTTTTAGGAATAATTTGAAAATGTTTTTTGCCGGTGAGGGGTTCTTTATAAAGACTGGGGAGGTGCTGGATATTGGGTCAAAAAAAGTTAAGTTTGCCGTAACTAACTCAGTCAAAGTCTTTGACTCGAGCACCCCAGACAAACACAAATTGGCGGCAGTTCGATCTATTGAACTGGCAAAGGAATTTCTTTCCGAGCATAAGCCACCACATCTGTTGGTTTTGGATGAAGCTATAAAGGCAGTAAACGATGGTTTGATATCGGAAAAGAGTCTTTTGGGTGTTATTAAAAATAGGGGAAGTACTCACATGGTTATAACTGGACACCATGCTCCAAAGAATATTATTGAGAATGCTGACCTGGTTACGGAGATGAAAAAAATCAAGCATCCATACGATCAGGGTATTTTGGCAGTCAAAGGTCTTGATTATTAGCCAGGAATTTGATCTAAAAAATTGGTATAGTTAGATATGCCTGCTTTGGGTAAGGAAACAGAACGCCAGCTAACACCGGACGAATTAGCCTTGAGAGAAATTCAGGGTTATATTGATAGAGTTGAACGTCAGGTGGAGACTCAACAACCTCAAATTTCCAAGCCTCAACAGGCCCAGGTTTCCACGACTACATTGCAAGGACCGAGTATTAAAAATATGCCTGGTATTGCTCCTGTGGTGACACAGAAAAAGATAACCTTACCATTGGACCAGGCGGAGGTGGAGTTTGGGCTAAAAAGAAATGTAATTGAGGGTGTGCGGTGGCTTTCAGAGTGGTGTGTGATGATGATTAAAAAATATCCAGGCAGGGTTTTTTATATGCCTAAAGTAAATCAATGATTGATATTAATTTTTGGGTTCAGTATATCTTTATTGTTTTTCTTGGGATTGCGTTATTGGCGGCAATAATAATATTGCTTTGGATGCTTTTTGTAATTTGGATTAAAAATAGGAACAGAGAAGAAGTAAGTCTGAACTTTGTGTTGTTGGAAATTGCAGTTCCAAGAGACAATGAAATCAAAATCGATGCTGTTGAACAGATGTTTGCCTCTCTCTTTTCGATGAAAAAAGGAGGTTTTTGGCAAAAATTTGAGTCACAGCAACACTTGTCTTTAGAAATAGTTGGAAAAAAAGAAGATATCAGATTCTATGTTTCTTGCCATAAGAAAAATGCTGAGTTGGTAGAAAAGCTTATATCCGGAACTTACCCCGGGACTCACGTAAAACACGTGGACGAATATAATATCTTCTATAAAGATGCAAAAATTGATTTTGCAGAGCTCACTCTTAAAAATGAAAGTTTTAAACCAATAAAGGGTTTTAAAGAGCTACCGGTAGATTCGCTATCTTCGATTACCTCTGCAATGGCAAAGTTTACTAATAACGAGGCGGCTGCGATCCAGATAATAATTTCCCCTGCCGAGTCAGACTGGAGCAAGTCCGGTTTGGGTTATATTTCCAAGCTAAAAAAAGATGAATCTGACCCGGATAAGGCTAAGTTTAAGATGAATCCTCAAGACATGGAGGCAATAACAACTAAGTGTGCAAAGGTAGGTTTCTTGACCAGCATCAGAATTATAAGTGTGTCACCCACTATGGAGCAGGCGAAGGCCAACCTTAGTAACCTTAAGGGGACTTTTTCTCAGTTTGCCAGTAATCAAAATAGTTTTTCGGGAAGTAAGATTAGATTTAAGCAGTCCTTTATGCTGGACTTTATTTATAGATATCAAAATTTGTGGGGACTAAACTCGATACTTTCTGTTGACGAGCTAGCTACAGTTTGGCATTTACCTAATAAAACAATCGAAACTCCTCACATATATTGGTTGACGGCAAAAACGGCGCCTGCTTCTGGAGAGTTTCCTGAGTCAGGATTGTGGCTGGGTAGATCTGTTTATCGAGGTCAAGAGAGAAATATATTTATTGGAGAAACCGACAGGATGAAGCATATGTACATAATTGGGAGAACAGGTACGGGGAAAACGGAGCTTCTTAAATCGATGATAATACAGGACATGAGGGCAGGAAAAGGGCTGTGTTTCATGGAGCCTCATGGGGATGGAATTGAGGAGCTCCTGGAACTAGTACCTCCAGAAAGAGCAGAAGATGTGATATTATTTGACCCATCAGATAAAAATAGACCTGTTGGCTTAAATCTGTTGGAGGTCGCTAATTATGATGAAATGCACATTGTGGCTTCTTCAATCATAAATCTAATGTATAAGCTTTATGACCCACACCGAACCGGCATGGTCGGTCCTAGGTTTGAGCACGCTATTCGCAATGCAATGCTAACCGTGGCAATGGTTCCGGGGTCTACTTTTGTAGAAGTGAACAGAGCTTTAACGGATCAAAAATATGTTCAAGAGATTTTGCCTTTGGTAAAAGATCCAATTGTAAAAAGATACTGGACAGATCAAATTGCTCAAACAAGCGATTTTCATAAATCAGAGACTCTGGATTATATTGCTTCCAAATTTGGTCGATTTGTGACAAATGAAATGATTAGAAATATTATTGGTCAGTCTCATAGTGCCTTGAATTTTAGGACTGCCATGGATGAAGGTAAAATTGTATTTTTGAAACTGGCAAAAGGACTTCTCGGAGAAGAGGACTCCAACTTTTTGGGCAACGTCTTGGTACCAAAGATCTTAGCTGCGGCACTTTCCAGGCAAGAAGTTCCAAAAGAACAAAGACGGCCTTTTTACTTGTATGTAGATGAGTTTCAGAACTTTGCTACTCCTGACTTTGCTCAGATGCTTTCAGAAGTACGAAAATACGGGATTGGATTGGTCTTGGCCAATCAATTTGTGAGCCAGATTGATGAACAAGTAAGAGATGCTATATTTGGAAATACAGGTACTTTGATGACGTATCGAGTGGGAGTACAAGATGCGGCTATTCTTTCCAAAGAGTTCGAAGGGGTCTTTAACGAGGCTGATCTGTCAAATATTCCAGCTCAAAACATTTACGTAAAGACAATTGTAAATGGCACTCCAGTTCCACCTTTCTCGATGAATGTTGGGCGGGATCTTCAGGCGGAAAGGGCTCAGGGCAGCCCAGAAGTCTCCAGGATGGTAAAAGAGCTGTCTAGGCTCAAGTTTGGTCGTGATGTTAATGAAGTCTCGGAAGAAATAGAGAAAAGATCCAATCTGTAGTCCCTGTAGATTTTTCGAGTTGTTATAATACTATCTGATTGGGCCGATAGCTCAGCTGGTTAGAGCGCGAAGCTTATACCTTCGATGTCCCTGGTTCGAATCCAGGTCGGCCCACAAATGAAGGAAAACAAAAAACCAATAAAGGTTAAAGCAAAACATGACAGGCTTTTGAGAGTTTCTCAGCCACAAAATGACCTGGATGATTATGTAGGAAGTAACTGGCCCCAGGAAATGCTTATAAGTGGAAATCTTGAATTGGGAAAAACCGGAAATCCGGTGACGATTTTTCTTGAAGATGAAATAACAGGAGAACAACTGGAGATTTCTGGAGTGAAGAATGCCTTTTTAATCTTAGAAGATACCAGAAGAACCTCATCAGGTTGGTTAGCACTTGCGATTGGTTCCATTGAGAAAATGGGAGATGTTCTGGGCTTTTTGTCCCAGACAACACTAGATACTATCAGGAAGCTAGCTAAAAAAGATTAAAGATCGATGATTTTAGGCTTGTCCTTGGCAGGTTTCTCAGAAATGAATTCCAAGTATTTTTCGGTAGTAGATAGTCTTTTGTGGCCAACGAGCTTACTTATGTAAACAAGAGGACTGCCTGAAGTGAGCTGCTGGGCAATGAAAGTGTGCCTGAGGTCATTCACCTTGGCATTTTCGATACCGGCAATGTTGAAGTATCTGTCTAGATTTGAGCGGATATTTCTAATCAAGAAAGGATTACCTGTTTTGGTGATAAAAACATTGTTGTTTGGACTTTTTGGTCGAACAGCAAGGTATTTTTCAAGAGCTTCTTTGGCAGGTTGGTTGATGGGGGTTTGTCTTTCAGGATGAGATTCGTAGGCCCTTATTGTTATCTGATTGGTTGTTTTGTCTACATCGGAGATCCTTAAATTGGCAAGTTCAGAGATTCGCATCCCAGTTTGAAGAAGAATTTCGACGATGGCAGCCATTCTGACATCTTCGCGGCAAGCGTCTCTTAAAGCTCTGTATTCAATTTTATTGAGGATACGTGGTGGTTTGATGTCATATTTAGGATGTGAAACGCCAGTGGAAGGGTTTTCGGTAATGAGTCCATTGGCTTGGACATAAGAGAAGAATGACTTGATAGAGTTAATCTTTCTGGAAATAGACTTGGTAGTGTAGTTGTTTTCGGCCAAATATGCCTTAAAAGCATCAATGCTGTCTTTAGTAACTTCGGTTAGATTGTTTATACTTGATTTGGTTACAAAATCTGCAAGCTGTTCGATGTCTTTTGAATAAGCTAAAATAGTGGCAGAAGCTCTGCCTTGCTCAGCAAGGTGACTTTTAAAAGCGGTGACAGCCTGTTTTATGTTTTGTTCCATGTTTTCTATATAAATCTATTATGGCTCTAATTATAACACTCTAGGTTACAAAAATGCAAGTGGCACATAGAAAGAAAGACTCTGGGCGTGAAAATAGCAGATATATGGTCCTTATTTTGGTGATTGGATGGTTGTTAATAGTATCTTTGGCTAGAGATGTGTGGCAGATTAGAACGGGATTTGGAAGAATTACTGAGGCTAATAGTCGCCTAGTGGCTGAGGAGGCTAAAAATCAATCTCTGAAAGCTAAGCTTGGATTGGTTCTCACCAATGAATATAAGGAAAAATTAATAAGAGAAAAGCTTAATATGCAAAAAGAGGGGGAGGTCCTGGTGGTTATGCCGGAGAAGAGTTTAATTCAAAACCAGACAACAGGAGATAATCAATCGGATATCGTGCCGTCGAACTGGCTAAAATGGTGGAAATTGATATCGGAGTGAAAGCACTGAGTTTGAAAAATGGTTGCGGGGCTAGGGTTCCGCCCCCTAGTTAAGCAGGATTATGAGCCCTGCAAGATACTTACCTTCCCCCCGCAAAAGACGAACACTCATATTTTAGCACGCACGAGACTAGGTATCAACTTCCCAAGCTAGCAGTGAGGTTAAAATGATAGAATAGAGATGTTCAATTAGGCAGGGTAGCTCAGTGGTAGAGCAAGGTCTTCATAAGGCCGAGGTCACGGGTTCGACCCCCGTCCCTGCTACTTAAGATTTTTAGAATTTAGTTAATATTTTATATTTAGATACATGAAGAAGAGAATACTGACAGGTGATCGACCATCCGGGAGGCTCCACTTAGGACATTATGTTGGGTCTTTGATGAATAGGGTGAGGCTGCAGGAGACTTTTGATCAATATATTTTGATCGCAGATGTCCAAGCTCTAACCGACAACTATGAAAATCCAGAAAAAGTGGCTAATTCGGTTAGAGATCTCGTGCTTGACTATGTGGCGGCAGGCATTGATCCTGAAAAGTCTACGATTGTGGTTCAGTCCCAGATACCGGCAATAGCCGAGTTGACGGTGTTTTACATGGATCTAGTAAGCCTAAATAGGGTACTTCGCAATCCGACGGTGAAAGCCGAAATAGAGCAGAAAGGTTTTAAGGACTCTGTTCCGGCCGGTTTTGCAATGTATCCAATTTCTCAGGCTGCAGACATTACAGCTTTTGAGGCAGATGTGGTGCCTGTGGGCGAGGATCAGCTTCCGATGATAGAACAGGCGAGAGAGATTGTTAGGAAGTTTAATGGGTTGTATGGAGATATCTTGGTGGAGCCTGAAGCTCTAATCAGTGAATATCCGAGGCTGGTTGGTCTGGACGGAAAACTTAAGATGAGTAAGAGTCTAAATAATGCTATTAATCTAGCCGATTCAGCTGAAGTAGTAAATAAAAAAGTAATGTCTATGTATACAGACCCAACAAGATTAAAGCCGACGGATCCGGGTCATATAGAAGGTAATCCTGTGTTTATTTACCACGATGCATTTAATTCAAATAAAGATGAAGTGAAGGATCTGAAGTCTCGATATGTCTTAGGGAAAGTGGGAGATGTAGAAGTCAAACAAAAGCTAGCTTTGGCTTTGAATAATCTTTTGGATCCTATGAGAGCAAGAAGGGAAGTCTTGGAACAGGATCCAGAAAAAGTAAACCAAATACTGAGAAGAGGCGTAGAGAAGGGGAGGGAAATCTCAGGAGGTGTCTTGGATAAAGTCAAAAAAGGATTAAAAATTGACTACCACTTTTAAATAATTAAATGATTTAATGAACCCCTGGTCAAGCCAGGGATGACAGAATATGAAAGATGAAATAAGCTACAGTGATTTTGAGAAACTTGATATTCGAGTAGGTCGAGTTCTTTCGGCGTCGGCACCTGAGTGGAGTTCGAAGTTAATAGAAATGGAAGTTGATTTAGGTGAGGAGATAGGGAAAAGGATTTTGTTTTCCGGAATAAGAAAATGGTACTCTCCTGAAGAAATAGTTGATAAGAATATGCAGTTTTTGGTAAATATGACTCCTAAAAAAATGGGGGAAGAAGAGTCGCAGGGAATGCTTCTTATGGCTGATACTGATGAAAAACCGATTTTAGTATTTCTTCCTGATGAACTTGTTCCAGGAACGATGATAAAATGAAGGAGATAAGAGTCCCTCGGTGCATACCTGGGATTTCGAGTGATTACACTCTCAACCTTCTCGTTACTATAAACAACATCGTTATAATGCATAAATATGAAAAAAGTAGAATTTAAAGTTAATCTTAATTTAAGAAGAATCCTTATTTGGTTGTTGATTATTTTTCTATTCCTTCCGGGAATGATTAAGTTCATTTTGGGTTCCACTGGAGCTGTAAAAGAACTGCCCTTATCTACGGCGATTGCAGAAATAAAAGAAGGTAAGGTAGAGTCTGTTCAAATAAGAGGTCAAGAGCTAATTCTGCTTTACCCAAAAAATGCTGAAGGGGTACAGGTGTTGGGAATGTCCAGAAAAGAAGACGGGGCGAGCTTTATGGATCAACTACAAAAAGCGGGTGTGGATGAAAGCAAGGTTAAAGTTGAAGTAGTGTCTCAGGACTTTATAAACGGAATGTGGAATGTGTTGTCATTGGTACTACCTATATTGGGGTTCGGAGTTCTTATGTTTTATTTAATGAAACGTCAAGGTGGAGGTGGAGATGTTTTTGGGATCGGAAAAAGTAAAGCAAAGCTATTCTCAAAGGGTAAACAAAATATCAAATTTTCTGATGTAGCCGGTGTTGACGAAGCAAAAAAAGAACTTGAAGAAGTGGTAGATTTTCTTAAGAATCCTAAAAAATATCGAGATTTGGGAGCAAGAACTCCTAAGGGTGTCTTGTTGACAGGTCCAGCCGGAGTAGGAAAAACATTGCTAGGTCGAGCAGTTGCAGGCGAAGCAGGGGTGCCCTTCTTTTCTATGGCAGGATCAGAGTTTATGGAGATGTTGGTTGGAGTTGGTGCCAGCAGAGTCCGAGACCTCTTTGATACGGCAAAGAAGGCCTCGCCTTCGATAATTTTCATCGACGAAATTGATGCGATTGGAAGAACCCGTGGAGCAAGTGGTGGAATGGGTGGTCACGATGAAAGGGAGCAGACTTTAAATCAAATTTTGGTTGAGATGGATGGTTTTACCCAAACAGATAATGTAATAGTACTAGCTGCTACAAATAGGCCTGATGTTCTTGACCCGGCTTTAGTTCGTCCTGGGAGATTTGACCGTAGGGTAACTTTGGATCTGCCTGATATTGCTGGTAGAAAATCAGTCCTCGAGATTCATAAAGTTGGTAAGCCTTTTGTGAAAAAATTAAACTGGGACAAAGTAGCCGAAAGAACAGTTGGTTTCTCGGGAGCTGACATTGAGAATATGTTAAATGAAGCAGCGATCTTGGCTGCAAGGTCGAATAGAAAAGAAATATTGATGGTGGATATTGAAGAGGCTGCACTTAAAGTAAAAATGGGACCTGAAAAGAAGAGGCTGCAGTCTAAATTGGAAAAAAAGATGACTGCTTTCCATGAAGTCGGCCATGCTCTAGTGGGACATTTACTTCCAGGTACAGACCCGATTCACAGAGTGAGTATTATTTCTAGGGGAATGGCTCTTGGGTTTACCATGAGTAGGGCGAAGACGGATAAGTATCAACAGACTCAAACTGAATTAAAGCACGAGATGGCGATGATGCTTGGTGGTAGAGCTGCTGAAAGAATTATTTTTGACGAGTTAACTGCCGGAGCATCGAGTGATATTGAAAGGGCAACAATGCTTGCTCGCAGGATGGTGGTGGATTTTGGGATGAGCAGCTTGGGTCCTGTGGCTCTTGGTCAAATGGTGGAAAGTAATACTTGGGGATATTCTTATGGAGACCCTGTTAAGTTATCGGATGGTATGCAAAGTAAGGTGGATGCAGAGATCAAGAAGTTGATTGATGAGGCATATAGTCTAGCCGAAAAAATGCTTAAACAGAACAAAAAAGTTCTAGAGAAAATTTCTGCAAGATTAGTCGAGATAGAAACATTAGAGCAAGAAGAATTTGAAGACTTGGTGGGAATACCAAAGGCAGAGTTTGATGAAAAATGAGAAAGTTGATATTAATCGACGGTAACGCTTTGCTTCATAGGGCGTATCATGCCTATCCACCACTATCGACCCCGAAAGGTGAGCTGGTTAATGCGGTTTATGGCTTTTCGTCGATGTTGCTTTCTGTCTTAGAAAAATTATCTCCAACCCATGTGGCTGTAGCATGGGATGTTCATGGTCCGACTTTTCGGAAACAAGAATTTGATGAGTACAAAGCAAATAGAGGACCGATGGATGTAGAGTTAGCAGATCAAATCGGTAGAACAAAAGAAGTGGTTGAGAAACTTAATATCCCTCAATACGGGATAGAAGGCTATGAAGCAGACGATATTATTGGAACATTGTCTAAGTTAGCTTCTGTGGAAGAAGATGTTCAAGTCGTAATTGTCACAGGAGACAGAGACTCTCTTCAATTAATTAAAGGTACAAAAGTAGTTGTTTTCTTGCCTATTCAAAATCATCATGCTCAGTCTGTGGTTTTTGATGAAGAAAAAGTCAAAGAGGTTTATGGATTATTACCAAAACAGATTATCGATCTTAAGAGTTTGATGGGTGACCCCTCCGATAACATACCCGGAGTAAAAGGTGTTGGAAAGGTAACAGCAACTAAATTGATACAAGAATTCGGAAGTTTGCATAGTATTTATGAGAATATAGAAAAAGCAAAGATAACGCCAAGAATAAAAAACTTGCTATTAACTGATAGGGAAATGGCCGATAAAAGTTATCATTTGGCTACGATAGACCAAAATGTACCGCTTGAGTTAAGTTGGAATGACTGTCTTCTTACGAACTATAACAAGCCTGAAGTGGTAACCTTATTTGAGGATTTAAATTTTAAAAGTTTAATTGCAAAGCTTCCTAAAGATTTGTGGGAAAAGGAAGTTCAAGATGTATTTATATGAAAGTAGCCCTCGTTCATGATTACATAAAAGAGTTTGGCGGGGCAGAGAGAGTCTTAAGAGTGCTCGCTGATATGTATCCGAAGGCCCCCATATATACTGCATTTTCTGTAATTGGGTCCAGCTGTGAAAAAGAATTTGTAGACAGAAAAATTATTGAAAGCCCTTTGTCTTTTTTGATTAAATATTGGAATTTGTACAGTCCATTAAGGTTTTTAATTCCATTAATTTGGGACTCTATGGACTTGTCTGGGTATGACTTAGTAATTACATCCTGTTCTTCGTATTTTGCTAGAGGTTTTAAAGTTTCTCCTAATACTAAAGTGGTCGCTTATTGTCATACTCCACCAAGATTTCTTTATGGCTATGAAACAAGTATAAATTTGCAGAAATATTGGATAGTAAGAGTGTATGCGGTCGTAGTTAATCATTTTTTACGACTTTTTGACCTTTGGTCTTCAAAGAGAGTCGATCTGTGGATTGTTAATTCAGAAAACGTTAAAAAAAGGGTGTGGAAATATTACAAAAAAGACTCTGAGGTAATTTACCCGCCAGTAGAGGTCGAGTCATATATTAAATCAAGCGTGGGTGTTAAAAAAGAAGATTATTTTCTGATTGTGTCAAGACTTGTCGGTGCGAAGGGTTTGGTGGAAGCAGCCGAAGCGGCTAGACATTCAGGTTTTAAATTAAAGATTGTAGGAGAATCAGTTGGTTTTTCTCAAATAGAAAATCGCCTAAAAAAAATAATGGGAGTAGAGCTACTGGGTTGGGTGAGTGATGATGAGATTGCGAAACTTTATGCTAAAGCTAAAGGTTTTATTGCCTTGGCTAGAGATGAAGATTTTGGAATCACACCTGTTGAGGCGATGGCTTCTGGGACTCCGGTAATTGCCTTTAATGGTGGTGGATTTAAGGAGTCGGTAGTAGATGGCATAACCGGAGTTTTTGTTGATGAAACAAGCCGAGAAGCTCTAGAATTAGCTATTCGCAAATTCGACTCAATAAGGTGGAAACGAGAGAACTTGATTAGCCGGGCTAGAAAATTTTCCAGAGGTAACTTTGAAAAAAAGATTCGAAATATAATTGGTAAGATTAAGCTTGATGAAAAATAAATTAGCTCTCAAGATACTTTTTATTAGTAACTCGATTTACTTATTTTCGGCTTTACTTTTGGGACCGCTTTATGCTGTTTATGTTCAAAAAATAGGTGGAGGCGTGTTGCTGGTAAGTGTGTCTACGGCTGTATTTTATGTCTCTTCAACACTTTTCTTGCTTTTTGTGTCTAGGTGGGGAGACAGGGTGAAAGAAAAGGAGTTAATGTTGGCTTTAAGCTATGTTGTAAGAGGAGTGGCGTTTTTTAGTTATATTTTTATAGATAGTGCATTATTCTTAATTTTGGTTCAGATATTATTTGGTTTAGGTGATGCATTAGGCACTCCTACTTTTGGGGCATTGTTTGCCCGACATGTTGACAAGAAAGAAGAAGTCTTAGAGTATTCAGACTGGTCCTTGGTTGCAAATTTAGTAATGGCTTTGGGGACAATTGTGGGTGGGTTTGTTGTTAGTAGTTTGGGTTTCTCATCACTATTCGCGATGAGTTCAGTGCTTTGTTTCCTGTCAGCCGGTTGGATATTATTTACACCTAGAGACGTACTGTAAAATGCCTGAACTCCCTGAGGTAGAGACAATTCGTAGACAGTTGGATAAGGTTCTAAGGGATAAGATTCTTACAAATGTCGAAGTTCTTCGTGATAAGAGTTTTACAGGAAATCCCAAGGAGATTGTTGACGGAAAAATAAAAGAAATAAAACGACGGTCAAAAATTATTCAGATAGTATTCAAAAGTAAGATACTGTCGGTAATAGTTCATTTAAAAATGACCGGTCAACTGATTTATATAAATGGTGAAAGGAAAATTCTGGGAGGACACCCAAGTCCTGATTGGGTTAATGAGCTTCCATCTAAACACACGAGAGTGATTTGGACTTTTCAAGATGGATCTAAATTGTATTTTAATGATATGAGGGTTTTTGGGTGGATGAAAATTGTGACTAGAGAGAAGTATGAGAAAGAGGCTAAGGTACCTGATGTAATTGATAAGGAATTTACGGAGGATTACTTTTTTGATGTATTAAAGAACTCTCACATGCCTGTAAAGCTATTACTTTTAGATCAGAATAAGATTGGGGGATTGGGGAACATATATGTAAACGACGCTCTTTATGATGCTGGTATTAGACCGGATAGAAAGGCAGATAGTCTAACTACAATGGAATCTCGAAAACTACATGGTTCTGTTATTAAAATTATTAAACTGGGAATAAAGTGTGGAGGAGCTAGTGCCAGTAACTATGTACAAGTAACGGGACTGGGAGGAACATATCAAGATCATTTTTTAGTTTACAAAAAAGATGGCCAAAAATGCAAAAGGTGTGGAGATAAGATTATAAAAAAGAAACAAGGTGGTAGGGGGACTTTCTATTGTCCCGGATGTCAGAAGTGAAGTAGAATGTGGAATGCCGATTCCATTTATAGTTAAAAGCGTTAGGGGTTTGAGCTTAAAAACAAGCAGTAAAGCAAATTCTTGGTCGATAATGATTCATAAAATTATGTTTCGAAAGGCCAAACTTGTGTGGAGTCATATAGGTAAGTATGTAAAAGGAAAAAGGATCTTGGATGTGGGAATGGGTAGTGGGTCGATTTCTTATTTTTTAAATAAAAAGGGTTTTGAAGTGACTAGTGTGGATGTGGCGAACCTTAGTATTTATAGTGATTTAAAACCTGTTATTTATGATGGCCGAAGATTACCGTTTAAAGACAATAAATTCGATACGGCCATAATAATTCATGTTCTTCATCACTGTGAGAATGGGGTTGATGTTTTAAAAGAAGCAAAGCGCGTAGCAAAAAGAGTGATTTTTATTGAGGATACTTACAGAAACCCACTTGAGTGGCTAATAATAGCATCCCAAGATGCATTAAATAACTTTGAATTATGGTGGCATAAATACAGATCGGTACCCGAATGGAAAAGAGTAATTAAGAGTAGGAAGTGGAACGTCCGGGCTTTTGATCAATGGAGTGAATATTTTATTTCTTCTGTATACGGTCGATATTGTATGTTTGTGGTTGAATAAATAACCTTCAGTGTAAAATATAGGGATAGATGCTTAGAAGGATTACACTTAGTGATTTCAGAAATTATAAAAATGGTGAATATGAATTTTCGAATGGTATTAACCTGATTGTTGGCCAAAATGCAAAAGGTAAAACAAACTTGCTGGAAGCTATTTACCTGTTAGGTGTTGGTGATAGCTTTCGTGCTAAAAGAACTGAGGAGATGGTTGCTTTTGGACAAGAGCTGGGCCGAGTGAGCGGAGAGGTCGAATTAAAGAAAGGCGACATAATGTCTTTGGAAATCATTGTTAATGGTGGGGTGGTAATGGGAAAGGTGGTAAACAAAAGAAAATATTTAATCGATGGAGTCTCAAAAAGAAGACAGGACGTTTTGGGTCACCAACCACTAGTCTTGTTTAGGCCTGAAGATATTGAACTTATTAGTGGATCTCCAGATTTCAGGAGAAAATTTTTGGATAGGCTATTAATACAGGTTGATAAGATTTACGCAAACAGTTTAACGACTTATGAGCAGGCGTTAAGAAGAAGAAATAAGCTTTTAGATGCTATTAGAGAAGGTCTGGCGAGTAGATATTCCTTAACATTTTGGGATGGTTTGCTTATTAAACATGGTCAAATCATCCAGGATAAAAGGAGGGCCCTCGTTGAATACATAAATGATCTCTTTAAGAAAAGCGATCTTTTTAGAGACCTCTCTATTGCTTACGATATGAGTGCTATGAGTGAATCTAGGCTCCTGCAGTATAAAGAGGCAGAGTTGGCCGTTGGATACACCTTGGTGGGTCCACACAAGGACGATTTGATAGTTAAGGATAAGGCTCGAGACCTGGCAGTGTATGGATCAAGGGGTGAGCAGAGAATGGCTGTACTTGCCTTAAAAATGGGTGAGATTTATTTTATGGAAGATAAAGGGGGAAAAAAAGTATTGTTGCTTTTGGATGATATTTTTTCTGAACTGGATGAAATACATAAAGAAGAAGTTCTGAGAGTCATGTCTGGCCGTCAGGTGGTTGTGACTACTGCTGATGAGGGGGATGTTGAGATGTTTAAGAATGCAAAAGTAATTAGACTTAGTTAAATTAATTATCGTCGGTAAGTTCTTCAATTATGGGTTTGAGTTCGATTACACCATTTGGGTTTGAATTTCCCCATTCTTTCAGCCATTTTATAGTTTTTGGTTGCAAATCAGAAAAATGACCGTACAAATAACTAACTAAAGATGAGACAGGGCCTGTTTCGGATAGGTCTGCTTGATAACGATGAAGCTTTTCCTGAAGAACTAATAATTCTAAAACAATATAAAGATCTGCATTAAAAGCTATATTGTGTCCGTGTTCATCTTTTTTGAGTGGGTCTCCGGTAGAAATTTTGAGGTTGCCTTTTTTGTCCTTGCGAAAAACTATAGTTAAGATAGAATTCCCATTAAATATTTCAAAACTTTGTGCTGAGGTTAATTCGTTTTTGTAAAAAGTATCTCGGAGAAGAGAGTCAGACACTTTTATTAATATTTCTTCGGAAGTAGGAGATAGTGGTTCGAATAAGGTGTCAATCTTTGAAAAAATACTTTCCAATTGTTTTAGATTTTCTTCAAATTTTTTTTCTGGGTTTTGACCCGAGGGGTCATTTTCTGTTGTGTGAGCTAACATGGTGGAGTATTTAAGTAACAAGATATTATACTTGTTGTTGTCATGTCTCGATGTTAAGGTGTAAAATATACACTATATGAATATAGAAATATTTGATCAGGGTTGGTTTAAAGAAAGTAAAACTTTAAAAAAAATTATCGGTAAGCATGTTTCTGGCCAAGTTACGATTATTGGAGGAAGTAAATTATTCCACGGGGCTCCCTTGATGGCTCTTAAGGGAGCCTCAAGAATTGCTGGAATGGTGTATTTTTCAACGCCTGATGATGATAGGGGTGTGGCGGACAATATTAAATCCAGATTGTCTAGTTTTGTGTGGGTTCCGTATGAGGAAATTGGAAATTATATTGCTAAATCCGATTCTGTTCTGATTGGTCCCGGTATGATGAGAAGCCATATTAAAGAGCAAAACTTTGTTTGTGATGACGAGGGGGAGAAAACAAAGAAAATTTGTGTGAATTTTTTTAATAAATATCCAGATAAAAAGTGGGTAGTAGATGGGGGAGCTCTTCAAGTGATAAGCATAGGTGATTTACCGAAAGGCTCGATAATTACACCTAATGGAAAAGAGTTTGAAATGATGTTTGGCGAAAAAATGAAAGCGGATATTGACAAGAGATGTGAGCAGATTTTTAATCTTGCTAAGAAACACGATCTCGTTATTTTGACAAAAGATGAGATATCTGTCGTCAGTGATGGAAAGCGCGTAATTAAAATTCCTGGAGGTAATGATGGTCTAATAAAGGGAGGAGTCGGAGATACAATAGCAGGAGTCATTGTGGGTTTTTTGGCAAAAGATGACCCTCTTTTTTCAGTTGCAGCGGCTTCGTATTTAGTAAAAAAAGCGGGTGAGAAGCTTGCTCTTAAAAAAGGCTACATGTTCAACGCAGATGACCTGGTTGATATGGTTCCGGAAGCGTATTCTGATGTGATAAAAACAGTTGAGGCTTGAGAGGTGTTTAATTTGAGGTCCGGCACTAGCTGGGGAGTTGAGATATTCCGCAAATAATGCGAAAATTGATTCATGTTTTCTCCAAATTACAAGATTACCAACAAAGCACTTTCCAACTTAATTGAAGTTGAGGTGGCAAAGAAAATAATTTCTCTTGCACCATTGCAGATAGACTGGGAATCTAGATTAAAGCAGGAAGGATTAATTAAAAACATATTTAGCCTTACCAGGTTTCTAGAAAATGGTTTAAGTATCGATGATGTGGCCAAGATTGTGAAAGATGAACCGGAAAGGGATGATAAGGCTGCAGATGTGGCTTCGAGGGTGGGGGTAATTGGTAAGGAAAAAGATATCCAGTACGCTCTAAACCTAATGAATGTTAATAGGCTGATAGAGCAACTAGCATATCTAGCCGGAAAATTTAAACAAAACGATTTTAGTGAAAAAGATCTCAATCAAATTCATCTTTTGGCCGGAGAAAGATTGTTGGAAACTAAAGATTTGGGCAAGTTGAGAGATCATGTAGAGGTCTCATTCCAAATAGACGACCTGTTCGGGTGGCTAAAAGGTGTTAGTAAAAGTGAAATCCATCCGATAAACAAAGCCGGGGTAATGTTCTACGAACTAATGAGAATAAAGCCTTTCGAGGAAAATAACCTGATATCTGCAACATGTTTTTTCCACCTGATTTTGTTCGCAGAGGGTTATGGATTAAAAAGAATCTGGTCAATTAATGAGGAAGTTTTTAAAAATGGAGATAGTTTTAGAAATGCTCTTGATTCTGTAGAGAGAAATGGTGGCGACCTGACAATCTGGCTAGAATTTTTGAGCCGTTGTTTGTCCGATTCTGCTGAAAAAGCACAGACAAAGGTGATGAATTTATTGGGGGATGCTCCCGTATTTAAGTCAGACGGTGGTAAGACAATTTCTCTGACGGAGAGACAGATCGCAATTATGGAGGAAATGACCTTAAAAAATGAAATGACAATAAAAGAGATAAGAAATATACTTCCCATGGTTTCGGATGATACAATTTTACGAGATCTAAAAGACTTAATTGAGAAGAAACTATTAAAGAAAAGAGGTAAGACTAAGGGGGCTATGTACGTGATAGGAAAAATAAGGAGTTATAGGTAGAGTTGCAATATTCTTTCCGTATTCTATCCATTTTGAAAAACGGAGTGCTCTTTCACCTGCGTGAAAGCCATCCTGTTTTGCAGCAAAAAATTTTTATGATTACATAAAAAACCGGCTTTTTTGCTTTGCGCAATCTTTTCAAAATTGGACAGAATGCTTGGAACATTTTGCAACTCTCATTGATATACTATGGAGATATGCAGTTTAAAGAATTTACCGATTATTTGGAGAGACTAGAAAAAATTTCGTCACGGCTTGAGATTACTTCTGTTTTGGCAGATCTGATTGAAAAAATGGATGTGGGCGAAACTGATAAGGGGATTTATTTGACTCTGGGCCAACTAGGACCTGACTTTGATAGTAAACAATTTAACATGGCCGTTAAAATGGTTCTGAGGAGTGTAGCTGATGCCTCGGGATCAGATTCTGATGAGGTGGAGAAAATCTATAAGGAAAAAGGCGACCTCGGTCTTCTCGTGGAAAATTTGGGGTTCCCGAATGAAAAGAAGACTAATTATTCCATAAGCGATGTTTACGAAAAATTAAGATTGATTGCTGAGGAAAGTGGAGCCGGAAGTCAGGAGAAAAAAGTATCTGGGTTGACTGAGTTATTTTTGGATTGTACAAAACAAGAAAGAAAATATATTGCAAGAATGGTGCTTGGCAAGTTGCGTTTAGGTTTCTCGGAAAAAACTATCTTTGATGCTATTTCACAGATGACAAGTGGAGGTAAGACTTTGAGGAAAGAGCTTGATGGGGTTTTTCAAATATATCCTGATTCCGGCTATATCTCTATGGTGGTTAAAGAAAAAGGGATGATGGGATTGAAAGATATTCATATTAAAACGGGAGTTCCGATTGTACCGGCTCTTTGTCAGAGGTTAAATAATTATCAAGAAATCGTGGAGAAAATGGGAGATGTGGCTGTTGAAAAAAAATATGATTGTACTAGGGTGCAGATACACTATAAAAAAATCAAAAACTCTAAAACTCAAGAAATTATTGTAAAGACATTTACCAGGAATTTGGAGGAATCAAGTGCGATGTTTCCGGAGCTTTTACAAATGGGTGACTGGATTAAAGCCGATGAGATAGTTCTAGAT
>CAYGCQ010000007.1:0-53090 GCA_964348455.1 uncultured Pseudomonadales bacterium | reverse complement strand
TCCAAGGACCTAAAAGAAATTAATACAGCCCAAGTCGTTATCGAGCCTCTTCCTCAAAACTTCGGTCACACCATGGGCAATGCTCTTCGACGAGTACTCCTTACCTCGCTTGAGGGCGGGTCTGCCGTTCGTGTCAAAATTGATGGGGTTTCTCACCAGTTTTCGACCCTTACTGGACTTCAAGAAGATATTCTAGAATTTATTCTTAATCTTAAGACACTTAACTTCAATGTCGACTCCGACGAGTCTGTGGATGTCAAATTAAAAGCCTCAGGAGTTAAAGAGGTAAAAGCTTCCGATCTTGACCTCCCTAGTAATGTCACAGTTGCTAATCCGGACACTGTCTTGGCTCATCTTACCTCCGCTAAATCCAAGATATCTGCCGTAATAACAGTGGCCAAAGGCCGAGGCTATGTTGCTGCTGAAGAAAATGCCACCAATGAAATTGGTGTTATCCCTCTAGACTCTTCTTTTTCACCTGTTCTAAAAGCTAACTACACTATCGAAGCTGCCCGGGTCGGTCGCTCAAGTAATTTCGACAAAGTTGTTCTTACTCTTACTACTGATGGAACTGTTACCCCAGAAGAAGCGGTTAGAAGTGCAGCTCGAATCTTAACAAGTTTTTACGACTACGTTAACTCAGCCGAGGCTTATCTCATCGAAAAGAAGTCAGCAAGTGTGGTCACTACTGCAGGTTTCGTCGACGATCTTGATCTTCCCACCAGAGTTCTAAATGCTTTAAAGAAATCCGGAATTAATAAATTAGCTGATCTCAATACCTTATCCTTGGCTGACTTAAAAAAAGTCAAAAACCTAGGTGAAAAATCCGCCATGCAAGTGGTAGAAAAGGCATCTGAAAAAGGCGTAATCATCCAATAACCTATGGGCCGTCGTCATCACTCAATCATTGCCAAGTTAAATCGAAACACTAAACAGAGAAAATCTCTCTTTAAGATTCAGATGCGTCAACTCATCGAGCTTGGATCGATTACTACAACTTTGGCAAAAGCAAAAGTAATCAAGCGCTTGTTTGATAGACTGGCCGCAAAAGCTTCCAAGGGAACTCTTGCTTCCAGGCGATCTGTCGCAGCTGACTTAAGCAGTCCTAAAACCGCTAACCGACTAGTCGACTTAATTATCCCTGTAATGGGAGGACGTCGAAGTGGTTTTACCTCTATTCAAAAAGTTGGTGTTCGTCGAGGCGACTCAACATCTACAGCTTCATTGACTCTGGTCGCTCCATTACCACCCACACCGGTAAAGCAAGCTAAGACTCCTAAGGTCACTAAAGAAGTTGTCAAAAAAGAATCAATTGCTGCCAAGGTAAAGAAAGTAATCAAGAAATAATATGAAAACACCAACTCTCAAACTCGCAGACGTATCTCACAAATGGCATCTTGTTGATCTAGATGGTCAAATCCTTGGTCGTGTAGCCAGCAGAATAGCTCAGCTTTTAATGGGTAAAGGTAAAGCCCTTTCTGGAGACCACTTGGACAACGGGGATTTTGTTGTTGCGATAAATGCAGACAAATTTAAAGTTACCGGCAAGAAATTAACCGATAAAATTTACTACTCCCACTCAGGCTTCCCTGGTGGATTCAAAGAAGTTTCTCTGGAGAGATTAATGACGAAAGATGTTCGTAAAGTTATCGAAAAAGCTGTCAAGGGGATGCTTCCAAAAGATAAAATGCAGCAGCCAAGACTTCGTCGCCTGAAGGTGTACTCCAATGCCAAGCACCCATACGCTGTTGAACTTGGTCTAGTTAAAAAAGAAGAAAAGAAAGCAGAAAAATAAAATAATATGGCACAAAAACTTTCAAAAAAATCAAAAATCGCCGTCAAACCGGTTAAGACAGTACCTATTAAAAAGGGTTTCATGGCTATGCCAAAAGAGTTTTTCTCTGCCGTTGGTAGACGCAAAACAGCCGTCGCTCGTGTCAGAATCTGGCCTGGCAAACAAGAAATGGTTGTCAACGGCAAGCCTATCACCTCCTACTTTAGCGGTGAAACTCTAAAGAAGGTTTACTTGGCCCCTTTTGACGTCACAGAAAATCTAGGTAAATTTACCGGTAGCATCAAGGTATCCGGCTCTGGGCTTATGTCTCAAGCCAACGCTATCGTTCACGGTATTGCCCGCGCCCTAATAAAATCAGACGAAGGCTACAAGGCGATTTTAAGAGAAAAAGGTTTTGTAACTCGAGACCCAAGGATGAAAGAAACACGTAAATCCGGTCAAGGTGGAAAAGCCCGCTCCAAGAAACAATCTCCAAAGCGTTAACTAAACGTCAAAAAAACCGCTTCGGCGGTTTTTTTGTGTCTAAACAATTCATCATTCCGAGAGAATCGTGAACTCTTCCTTCGTCTATTGTCATTTATGCGAAGGCAGGAATCCATCCAGTCACAATTAGTGTCATTCCCGAATTGATCGGGAAACTATATAATTAAAATTCAATTTATCAAATTTTTCTCCATCTCCATATTGAGCTCCAAACTCGTCACCCCATCTCTTTCGGCATCAAAATATCCTCCAATTATTCTTGAGGCCAATACAGGGATAAATAACTTTTCATCATTCTCATTCCAATCATAGATATTTTTAAATTTGCTTAGAAATAATTCAGCCAGATCTGGCCTCTGTAACTTCGTGTAGACCCGGTGGTAATAATAGGCGACATCATAGAACTTTGGACCTGCAATCTGAGCCGCTTCGCCATCAATTAAATAATAGTGATTATTATCAGTTTTCATTATGTGCCAAGGAGTGAAATCTCCATGGGTCGAACCAATATCGACACTATCAATATTCAATTCAATTAATCGAAGTAATTTTTTGGTATCTCGCCTAATTTCCTTAGACCACATTCTTGCCACTTCTATCATCCTTTGTCTCCAAATTTCCTTAAAGTGTTCTACGTCTTTAGGTAAAAGAGCCAGCTTAGTAAGCTTCAATATCTCCCTCGCTATTTCTGCCGATCTCTGCAGATCATTAATGGGAATATCCGTATTTTTATCAGAAATTCTCGCTAAAGGCTTGCCAAAAACATACTCTCCAATGAACCAATACCTATCTTCAAAATATCCATCATCAAATATCTTCGGAGTTTTGAAAGTTGTTATATATTTTTTCCAAACTACATTTAGATTTCGATTCCAGGTAGCCTCATTAATAGTTCGTTCACCAGCCCCGGTTGTACTAGCTAGTTTTACAAAAAGTTTCTCATTCTCAAACTTAACCTGGCCCACTACATGTCTCCAAGGCTGTTCTAATTTTTGTACCTTATATCCCTTAGATTCAAAATACCTCCCAACTTCTTCTAAGTTCAATTTTTCGTTTTTTACGTGGTCGGACATTAAGTAAGTATAGCTGTAGTTTTGTGACATGTTTTAATGCCCCATAACTCATATTTAGAATACCCCCTTTGAACTTCCAGCCTCAAAAACGTGAATCTTTCAATGCCAAGTCATGCCTTCACAATTCTTGCTAAATAGCTTCCAGCACCCCCTCGAAGAGGGGTTATTTGTTATAAAATCACCTCATGAAAATTTGTGGCCTAGATGAATGCGGGAGGGGAGCTTTCGCCGGCCCTCTTGTGGCTGCTGCGGTAATTATCAATCATGATCTTGAATCTTTCCCATCCCTTCTTCCTGTGCCCCTTAGGGATAGTAAAAAATTATCTGAAATTCAAAGAAATAAAATTTATGCTGTTAAAAGAAAATTACCCATCACTTACAAAATCGAGGAGGTTTCTGTCGAGGAAATAAACAATCATGGAATGGGTTGGGCTAACAAGGTAATTTTTGAAAGGTTAATCACCAAGGTAAAAGCAACAATTTATATAGTTGACGGTAATCTAAAATTTTCTAATCCATCAGTTAGGACACTCATCAAGGGGGACGACAAGTGTTACCCGGTTATGCTGGCCAGTATTATCGCCAAAGTTTATCGCGATAATCTTCTCTCTCGACTTCACCTGGACTTTCCCGGCTATGACTGGGATAAAAATTCCGGTTATGGCACCAAAAGTCACCTGTCAAATATTGTAGATGGAATCACTCCTCATCATCGCAAAAAGTACGTTGAAACCTATCTTAATCATCTGATAAACTAACTTATCCATGGAAAAAATAAAATCTTCCTTTCGTTCTTTTGGTCTCAGGAACTCTCTTTTATCTTTATTTAGCATCATCATTATCGTTATCGGTGTAATTTTTGCGTCTTCATACCTCAGAAAATCAGCCCAACTAATTCTCGGTTCCGATTCTGGACTAATTCTGACAGCTGACAGGGAAGACTCTTTGGGTGCTTTTACCGATACTTCCTTTACCTTGAAATCGGACAAGGACCTTTCGGTTGCTTCAGTAAAAAATAATATTGTCTTTTTCCCTGAAATTGATTTTGATATAACTGAAGTTGGCTCTCGTCAGTTTAGTATCAAACCAAAAACCCCACTCAAAGACAACAGTCTTTATCGAATCAAGATTCTTTCGCAAGCAAAAACATTTTATTGGGCATTCCAGACAAAAAACGATTTTCGTGTTGTCCAATCTCTTCCCAGAGACATGGGAACCTATGTTCCATTAAACTCTGGTATCGAAGTTACCTTTAGTCATGATTCTTGGGAAGATGTTAACTTCAAAAATGGAAATTTTGAAGTCACTCCTTTTGTTGAGGGTCGTTTTGAGAGACACTATCGAACGTTGTCTTTTGTCCCCAAATCACTCGCTCCGGACACTCTTTATACGGTAAAAGTCAAAAAAGGCGTAAAGCTTAATGGCAGCACTGACGTCCTTAGGGATGACTATGTTTTTCAATTCGAAACGCAACCTTCAAACCGAGATCAGTCTCAACTCTATTTTTCTAGGAATTTCTACGAATTCTCACCCACCGAAACACCGGCTTTCGATTTCTACAGCTCTTCTCTCGGAGGTGTCGAAGTTACGGTAAAAGTATACCAAGCCCCTCCTCAAGGATTTTTATCAAACCTAATTTCTCTTCTATCTATCCCTTCCTGGGCGAGCAATTCTCAGCGTCAAAACAAATTCCCTGTAAGTGGATTATCAAAAGTACTCGAATTCAATTCTCCAATTCAAAAGCAGACTTACACTAGCTTCGTTTTATTTCCTCAAACTTTAGCAAAAGGACTCTATATTGTAGAAGCAAGTCTAGGTGTCGGAGGTGGGGCTTCTACACAAACACTAGTTCAAATTACCGATCTTTCTGCCTATCTTTCAGTCAGTGGAACTAAGACTCTCGCTTGGGTAAATGACTTAAAGTCAGGTAGCCCAGTATCAGGCGCGACTGTCGCATTTGGTAGTGTTACGGGAAAGACAGAATCCAATGGCACTGCCTCGTTTGATACTCCACTGGAAAAATTATCTGAATCAACGTTTGCCACCGCCTCACAAGGTAGCGACACTTTATATCTACCCCTACAAAACTCTCGGTACTACTACGACTCCACATATCAGAACACCAGGCGTCAAATGGATAAATACTGGACTTATTTTTACACCGATAGACCAGCTTATCTCCCAACAGATTCAGTCAAATTCTGGGGACTTCTCAGAGACCGCGATAATTTAAACAAAAAACAAACTTTCACCTTAGAAGTTACTCGGTCGGATTACACGAACTGGGACTTCACTCCTGTAATTTTGTACACCAAAAACTTTGAAACCAGCGATCTTGGAACTTTTATTGGAGAAATTCCTCTATCTAATTTCAACCCTGGATACTACGGAGTAAGTCTAAAAATCGGAAACAAAGTCGTTTCTGGCTCATCATTCTCAGTCGAGGCCTACACAAAACCGGCATATAAAGTTACCTTAAATACCTCAAAAAAAGCTTACATTGTCGGTGAGACGGTCAACTCTTCAGGTCAAGTCAGCTTTTTCGAGGGCTCTCCTGTGCCTGCCATGGACCTAAAATACAGTGGGGGGGATCTTAATGGAAAAATGACCACCGACAGTCTCGGTAGATATAACTTCAGTTTTACAGCTGCTCCATTCGACAATAACTACTCAACTTCACCGTCTTATAAATATTTCTACGTAATACCTGCTTTAGAAGAGGAAGGCGAAATCAGCGCAAACGCTTCGATTGCCATCTTTGACTCCTCCTTGGTATTCGGCTACTCCAAGACTTCCACTAAAGATAAAATTGGTCAGGTAGAAATCGATCTTAGGCAAGTTGACACAAATAAATTTACCTCAGGTAGCTCAGTATCCGACATCTTTCTGCCGGCCTCATCTAAGCAAATATCTGGAGAACTATTCGAGAATGAATATGTCAAAAAAGAGGTTGGAACTTACTATGACTTTATCAACAAAGTCACTTCTACTAGATATGAATACAGCACTGTCCAGCATAAAATTGCCGACATCTCTCTAACTACAGACACTAGTGGTAAAGCCGCCTACACTTTCCCTGTAACTTCAGGTAAATCTTACAATGTCGCTCTAAGGGCTACTGATGATCAGGGAAGAGTCACTTCTCAAGACAGTTATGTATCAGGTTATTCCGGGAACTACTTCATGAACGATTATGTTTATTTGAAGACAGACAAGGGTGGTACAAAACCTAATACTTTTTCAGTTGGAGAAAACGTCAATCTAATGGTGATGAAAGGAGAAAGTCCGCTATCGGCATCCGCTTCAGACAAGTTCCTGTATATTTTCGCCCAAAGAGGTATAAAGTCCTATCAGGTCACCTCTGGTAATGGTCTCAGTTTTACCTATCCGGACACATTTGTCCCAAACATTACTGTTAGCGCCATTCGATTTACCGGAAAAACTTATGAGGTTGCCGAAAATCTAAATCTATTATTTGATACGTCATCAAAAAAACTTTCCTTAGATATAACCAAGGACAAGTCTACTTACCTCCCTGGTGACTTGGCCAAGATTTCTATCCAGGCCAAGAATCCAGACGGCTCGCCAGCCCAATCGGAAGTCAACTTAAGCTTTGTCGATGAAGCGTACTTCGCCCTTTACTCTCAGTACCTAGACCCTCTTTTCAGTATTTACAGTTCGCTAGATTCTGACATTATTTCCTTCTACCAGTCACATCGATATCCGCTGGACATTTCAGGCGCCGAAGGTGGAGGTTGTTTCTTGCCGGGGACTCAAATCTTGATGTCAGACGGTAAGACAAAAAACATCGAAAATATAAAAGTTGGAGATAAAATCAAAACTCTTGCTTCATTGAATTCAGACAAGATGGTCAATGCAAAGGTAATTAAAACTTTCTCTCATCAACTATCAGGGTATCTAGTCATAAATAATCACCTCAGAGTTACAGGAGAGCACAATCTTTTCATCAATGGGCGTTGGATGACTGCCTCGGAAGCAAGAGAAGGGGACTCCTTTCTGGATACTCACGGTAACTATCAAAATATCTACTCTATCGAAGAGCGTGCAGGCATGAACACTGTTTACAACTTCACTGTAGAAAAGTTAAACACCTACTTCGCAGATGGATTTTATACTCACAATGAGAAGGGCCGCGAGCTGTTTGTGGACAATGCTTTCTTTGGAAGTGTCCGCACTGGTATAGACGGTCGAGCCTCTGTCGATGTCAAGCTGCCGGACAATCTCACCTCCTGGAGAATCACCTCGCAGGGGGTCACTGGAGACCTTAAAGTCGGAGTTGACCAAACCCCCTTAGTAGTTAAGCAGCCGTTCTTTGTCGACCTTGTAATGAACACCGAGTACTTGGTAGAAGATCATCCTGAGATTCTAGTTAGGGCTTATGGTGAAGGCCTTAATTCCGGAGACACAGTAAATATTCAAATCAAGTCTGACAGTCTTGGTGTTTCCAAGTCACTTGCTATCAAAGCCTTTGAGTCAAGCAAGATTGATCTCGGAGTACTCAAGTTGGGAGTTCATCAGATTACGGTTTCCGGAAACTCCGGTAACTTATCGGACAAGCTTACGAGAAATATTACCGTAATCCCGTCCAGGTTAAAGATTGCCAAAACAATAAACACCCATTTAACCATTGATACCAAGCCCGAAGGATCAATGGACTCTCCGACAACTCTTATAGTCTCTGATCTAAGTTTGGGCAGATTCTATCCTCCACTTCTCAATCTTTCTTATACCTGGGGAGATCGATTGGATCAAAGACTGGCCAGAATCCTTTCAAAAGAAATAATTAGTAGAAACTTCGATGAAAAAGTCGCCCTAGAGAAACTGGATACTTCCTCTTTCCAAACTCCAGACGGTGGGTACGCTCTATTCCCATACTCAAGTTCTGACCTAGAACTATCCTCTTTTGTCGCCGCATTAGCCGGAGATAAAGTCGATCGCGTTGGTTTATCCAACTATTTTTATCGGAACCTTTCTAAGATTCAAGATGATGAGGCTTTTTCTGAGTCACTTTTTGGACTGGCTTCTATAGACGAGCCGGTATTGGTACTTATCAACAGATTTAGAGAGACCAAGGATCTATCACCAATAGCCAGAATTTATATTGGATTGGCTCAAGCAAGTATCGGAGATAAGGAAAATGCCATGTCGACTTATCGATCTTTAATTTCTGAATTTGCTGTTCCTCAGGATTCTATGACATACATGAAGGTGGGTAAAGATAAGGACAGTTTCTTGAGAGTCACCTCGCTAACTTCAGCTTTGGCATCCATGTTAAGTGAAAAAGAAGCCGACGGATTGTTGGCATACACTATATCCAACAGCACCAAAGACATTCTCCTGGTCTCCTCGCAACTGCTGTCGATCACTCATCAAATCGAAAATACCAAACCGCAGCCCATTTCATTCGCCTACACATTAGGTGGCAAAAAGGTTTCCAAGAAACTGGAGAAGGGTAAGGTTTTCAAGCTTGAGTTATCTCCAAAAGATTTAGGAGAAATAACCTTCTCTGATATTGCCGGGAACGTCGGATTATCATCTACATATTTTGCACCACTGGATCCTAAGACGGTCCAGACAGATCCTTCTATCAAGATAGGTCGCTCGTATTCTGTTCGAGGTAAAGTTACCAACACTTTTGCCGCTTCCGACCTTGTTAAAGTAACCTTGCCGGTCACGTATGCCACCATTACTCAGGATGGGTGTTATCAGGTCACGGATGTATTACCTTCAGGCTTAAAGCCTATCACGAGTATATCTGCATTCACTCAGCAATCAGTACTATACCCATATGATGTAAATGGCCAAAAAGTTAGCTTCTGTATTTCCAAGGGTGATACTCGGAACAGTGTTTACTACTATGCTCGAGTTATCTCAGCAGGGGATTACAAGGCCGAGAATGCTATCATTCAATCGCTCAAAGCTCCGTCAATATTCAACTTTTCACCTGCGGGGTCTGTGAGTATTAAATGAAGAGTTCTACAAGCCACCATGTCATTCCGGGCTTGACCCGGAATCCATCTGGATATGTCTTTGTCATCATATTTTTATTACTTCTGTTTACTGTTGGAGTATTTATTTTTGTTTCAGATAATGACAAAAAACTGATTTCACTTTCACCCACTTTTTCTACAGACTTTGCATACAACAACCAAACATTTTTACCGGCGGTGGCTGAGAATAAAAGTGTCGCAAGTGACTCAAGCCCGGGAGTTGTGATTCTACCTCACCACCTTCTAGCATCACCCTTAATAGCTAGGGGAATATCGGCTCTTTCGGGACAGTCTCCGGAAACAATTATTATTTTGTCCCCCAACCATGCCAATACAGGTCAGTGCGACATACTAACTTCAGAAAATAGTTGGGATACTCCTTTTGGGCAAGTCGATATAAATAACGAAATCCAAAGAGAACTACTTGATAGTAGAACTGTCTGTATCGACGATGAGGGTGTAAGAGGTGAACATGGCATTGCTGGTTTACTCCCATTTATTAAATACTATTTACCGAATACAAAAATTATTCCGTTAGCACTAAAGAAAGATATGGATCCGAAATTGTTCAATATCTTTACTCAAAATATAAGTAAGCTTTCAAAAAAATCCATAATTCTTGTTTCAATAGATTTCTCTCATGGGTTAAATCAAAAGGAGTCTGTCAAAAGAGATCTAATTACAAAAAATTTAATTTTAAGTCAAAACTATTCAGAGATTGCAAATCTTTCTTCCGAATATCTGGATTCGCCTCTATCCCTAATATCCGCTTTAAAAATCATCGAGGATAATAAGTCGAAACCTCTTTTTATTGCCCACTCCGATTCATCTGAATTTAATGGCTCAACTCAAGAAGTCACCTCTTACTACTTAATCTACGGCACATCATCTAAGATACCCGCATCTTCCCCAACATCGTCATTGCGAGGTACTCCGTGGCAATCTACCTCCACGATAGACAAGAACACCTTCACCCTTCTCTTCGGAGGCGACGTTATGTTAGGTCGTACTGTAAACACCAGGATGCTAAAGTACACTGATTTTTCCTGGCCTTTCTTAAAAATATCAGCTCTCCTTTCTCAAGCTGACTTGACCATGGTAAATCTGGAGTCTCCAATTAAGTCCGGCTGCAAACCTACCGATACCGGCCTGGTATTCTGTGCCGACCCCAGATCGGTCCAAGGGCTGGTTGCAGCTGGATTTGATATCGTGAATTTGGCCAACAACCACATCGACAATCAAGGTACAGAGGGAATAAATGAAACTTTGAAAATACTGCAAAACAATAACATCATACCCATAGGAGCATTACAAACAAACTCATCTCCGATAATTGCAATTAAAGGTACCAAGCTGAGTTTTCTGGGTTTTGACGACATTCAGCCTGTTTCATCCGAAGTCTTTTCTGCCACAGAAGAAAATATTCAAAGCCAAGTCTCAGAGGCAAAAAAAATTGCAGACCTGGTTATTGTCACTTTTCACTGGGGAAGCGAATACAGCCACCACAACGCACGTCAGGAAAAATTAGCCCATCTGGCGATAGATTCTGGAGCTGACATAATCATTGGTCACCATCCACACTGGGTACAGGAGTATGAAGAATACAAAGGCAAACCAATATATTATTCTTTGGGAAATTTAGTCTTCGATCAAATGTGGTCTGAAGAGACCAAAAAAGGTTTACTTGTCAAATTCACTTACGAAGGAAGCAGGAGAATCAATACCGAAGAAATTCCCATCAAAATTTTCGACTATGGTCAGCCAGCATTAATTCAGTAATTACAAAAAATCCGTCTCAATGAGACGGATTTAACTTCTAATTATTTATCCAAAATGATTTTTCATAAAAACAATATCCATATCGGATTCTAAACCGTTAATCCCTCCAATATTTTGGAAGAAGACATGATCAGCAGTTTTTGCTTCCTCCACTGCTTTTTTGTAATCCATTAACCAATTAGGTTCAAACGAAAGTTCGGGTGGTGGTCCGCCAGCATAAACCATTGGATTGATTGTTTCCAGCATTTCAATAACTTGTTTAAAGGTTATTGAATCTTTTTTATTGCGTGGCTGACCTCCGGTATATAGTTTTACCATCTGCTTTGCAAACTCTTGAAGGTTCCCCCAATCAAAGCAAAATCTCATTTGACTTTCGTTATCCAAAATGCAAACCAACGGATCATTACCGTAAACAGCCCTGTCACTAGAATTCATTTTTGGGCTATATTCGTATGTTTCTCTCTGATCATTACCAAAATGACGGTAGAATATTTCTTTGAGCTCGTCATAGTCAATAAATTCAGACAAGCAATATCCATACCCATTTCGATTATTTGGATCCTCGGGGTGGTATCGCATTTCCACGGTCCAGCATGAAATAGAAATTTCTTGGCCAGGGTATTCATTCCCACCAGGGATGATTGCCGTTGCTGTTGCCGCTTCCCAGTGTACAGCACCACAACCGCAAGAAAAACCATCTCTTCTTTGTCCTACAATCCTAGCTTCAATCTCGTTTAAAATCGCCAATATTGCCGGTCTATTCTTGGGTAAAGCCATTAGTCCTCCGTTGTTAATGTGGATTTGAAACATCTTCATTATCCCACGTTATTAGTCAAAAATCAACCTATAATAGAGATTGTGGTATTGGAAAAATGGAATCAGTTGTCAAATTCACTTACGAAGGAAGCAAGAGAATTAATACCGAAGAAATTCCCGTCAAAATTTTCGACTATGGTCAGCCAGCTCTTTTTTCTTCCCCTTAAATATTTTATCAACTATGTCATTCCGGGCTCCCACCTGCAGAAGTTAGTGCACTTCAGCACTTGCGGGCAGGTGACCCGGAATCTATATAAATTAATCCAGCCATCTTAGATTTTGCCATTATCCATTTTCTCTGCTATACATAAATTAGTATGAAAAAAATTAGCCGAATATTGGGGATTCTCCTCACTTCCTTGTTATTTATTTTTTTTCTCTCATTTCCCGCTCAAGCTGTTTACTTAGAGTCGGGAAATATGATTGATCTTCCTAAAGATAAGGATATAGACGAATCGGTTTTTGTTAGTGGAAACAGTATCACAGTCGATTCCAATATAAAAGGAGACTTACTCTGTGCCGGTAAAGACGTTTTTGTAAATGGCAATATAGCCGGTGATATTCTTTGTGCTGCCCAGTCGGTTACGGTAAATGGTAGTGTGGACGGAAATATCCGAATAGTTGCACAGTATATCGAAATCAATGGCATTGTTACTCGCAATCTCTATGCGCTGTCTCAAAGTCTTTCGTTATCAAAGTTTTCCTCAATCCAAGGAGACATCTTCTTTGGTGTTCAGAACGTAGATCTTCGAGGAAGTCTGGGGAGGGACTTGCTTGGTGCTGGTGACAAAATTAGTATTACCGGTTCTCTACTAAGAGACGCCAAGATTGCCGCCACAAAAATTTCTGTTACCGATCCTGCCAAAATTGGCGGGAACTTTGAGTACTACATAGATGAGATGGGGACGGCTTCAGTTAGCGCTAGAAATGTCAAAGGGGAGATAATTAAGCACGACATCGTTAGGCAAATGCCGGAAAAGAAGACTACCGAGGTCAAGTCATCGGCTCTCGTTTTTGGAAAAATTTATTCCATTATTACTACGATAGTATTAGGATTAGCTCTACTCTACTTTCTTAGAAAAGGTATCGAGGATAGAGTTGGAATCATTGCTTCCAAGCCCTTCGTAACGACTCTAATTGGCTTCGCTGTTCTAATTTTAACCCCCCTGGTGTTCATCCTGCTGTTAATAACTATCATTGGAGTTCCTTTAGCCTTTGTGCTTATATTTGAGTATATTTTATCTATCATTACAGCTACGGTTTATTCGTCAATTTTCTTGGGACAGTGGTTTATTAAGTCCGTAATAAAAAATAAAAAAGAGAGTCACGTGTGGTCTCTCGTTGCTGGCGCCACCATCATTGGAGTTCTCATGATGATTCCCTTCTTTGGCTTCTTTGTTGGTTGTATATCTCTATCTTTAGGACTTGGAGCTATCTTCGTCTCATACCTACCAAAAAAGTAATTAAACTACAAAAAAACCGGTCGCGTTGCGACCGGTAGGACTAGATCAAATCAAACCTCTTCGTCTCCGATTTCTGCTTCCGACATCATTTTATTTAACTGATTTACCAACCTACCGGGAGCTTCCCCTCGTTCATATTCTCCATTTAAGTATCCAACTGCTGAGAAACCTTTACTTGCATACCATGGAAGATATATTTCAGAAGTCTCTATCCCATTAGTTCTGACCTTAATTGCTGCTACAAGTTCTCCGTGCAAAACCACATCCATAAAATCCGGACAAGGTAAGTATCCATGTTCAAGCATGTAATGAACGATATTTCGATGCACCAAATACTTATAAGTACGTTTATGAACCTCCATCACGATTTCTACATCACAATCGGCCAAACTGTTAGTCTGCTTTGAACAATCCTGACAAGGTTTAAACATTCTCGGCTCTCCAATATTTTAAGGATTTTCTATCTGCCTGAATTCTATCACCTTGTAGCTAACTCAGCTCTCTGGAAATCAAAACTACAAAAATAGGAATTCCGAATAAAAGAAAATTTGTCAGGTCGGCAGTCTCAAAACTAAAATTAGTGACGAAAAATAATCGGTAAAACTGAACCTCCAAAAAAAGCAAAATCAGCATAATAGTTCCAAATTTAAATTTAAGATTATCCTTCCTAAAAAAAAGAATCGCGCCGTAAACAAGGAATGGAGCTAGGGCCATCTGAACTAGAATGTGAACAAATTTTGGTATCGAGTGTTCCGTTTGAGCACTTCTGTAGACAAGAAGAAAAATACCTCCCCAAAAATAAAAATTAGCTACAAGAAAGAAATATAAGGATGTGATGATGTTTAAGGTGGTAGAAATTATTTTCCCGATCCTCATGAGAATTTTTTAGATATCGACCAAAGGTAAGCAAGTACCAAGACGTTAATACCAATATCAATAAAATCCTCCGGTCGGCCTCCTGGAGATGAGAAATAGAAGTAAATAGCGGAGCAAAACCCCAAAACAGTTAGCCCGGTATATGTATAAAGAGACCATTTTTTCAAATATCTAAGCCCAAAAGAAATTACTACCAGAAGCACTCCTTTGATAAGTGTAATCGCTCCTAAACTCAGAAATAATCCACTTTTTCCAAGATCACCCATCGTAAGTAGTGGAAGAGTGATAAGCAGAGTAAAAATTCCGCCTATCAGCATAATCCAAGCCAAGATAACTACGATTATTGGCGTTTTTTTCATATTGTCGGGGTACTCAGAATTGAACTGAGATCGCGCGCACCCCATGCGCGCATACTACCGTTATACTATACCCCGAATGTACACATTCAGGGCGAGCAAGCTCTTATACCCCGAATCGAACCTGTTCATTTTACCACTTACTCATGAATAAATTACTATTTATTTTGTCATTCCCGACCTGATCGGGAATCTATAGAAATGGTACCGAATATTGAGTTTATTAGTTTTGGATCCCCGCATTCGCGAGGATGACATTGTGAGACCTGTTTAAAAGGTTGTATTTATGTATCTTGCGAAAATAACCCAAATAGTTATAATGATTTTAGTTACAAAAATACCCGAAGAAAATGCCAAGAAAATCCAAAAAAGTTAAAGAAGAAAAGACAGTCGCTACTCATGCAGACAACAGTGCTCGACTTACAGCTGTAAAAATAGCTATGCAGCAAATCACCAAGCAGTTTGGTGAAGGCGCCATTATGCATATGGGTTCAGACAAAGTCGGTGAAAAAATACCTGTAATCTCATCAGGCTCTATCAGCTTAGATCTTGCTCTTGGTGTTGGTGGTTTCCCGAGGGGTCGTATTGTTGAAGTCTATGGCCCAGAAGCCTCAGGGAAAACCACCATTGCACTTCATGTTATTGCAGAAGCTCAAAAAACTGGTGGCATAGCAGCCTTTATCGACGCCGAGCATGCCGTTGACCCTACCAGGGCAAAATCTATCGGAGTCGATTTGGAAACACTCCTCCTTTCTCAGCCTGACAATGGTGAGCAAGCTCTCGAAATTGCTGAGACACTTATTCGTTCCGGCGGAGTAGATGTGGTTGTTATTGATTCCGTCGCAGCGCTAGTTCCTAAATCTGAAATCGAAGGTGAAATGGGTGACTCTTCTATGGGAATGCAGGCCAGGCTCATGAGTCAAGCTCTTCGAAAAATTACTGGTGCCATTGCTAAGAGTAAGTGTATTGTTATTTTTACCAATCAGTTAAGAGAGAAGATTGGTGTTATGTTCGGAAACCCTGAAGTCACTACTGGAGGCAAAGCTCTAAAATTCTACGCATCAGTAAGAATTGATATGCGAAAAATCGGCAATATACAAGAAGGGGACGAAATTATCGGATCCCGTCACAGAGCCAAAATAGTTAAGAATAAAGTCGCCTCGCCATTCAAAATAGCAGAGTTCGATGTTCTCAATATAGGTGGAATAAGCAAGCTTGGAGATTTAATAGATACAGCAATTGCCTATAATGTTTTAGAAAAAGCAGGTTCATTTATCAAATATGAGGGTGAGACTCTTGCTCAAGGTCGAGAATCAGCCAAAAATACTATTGCCGAACGACCAGAGTTGATAGAAAAACTCAAGGTACAAGTAATGGAGAAGGTCAATGCAGGAATTCAACCGGAAAAGTGATCCAAGGCAATCGCTGATCAAGTATGCTGCCGGGATTCTTAGTGCAAGGCCGTATTTTAGGTCCAAGTTGCGAGAAAAGCTTTTTTTAAGAGCCGAAAAGCTAGGTTTTGATGATCCAGGCAAGATAATCGATTCGATTCTGAATGACCTCTCAAAAAGTGGATACATGGATGATAAATATCTAGCAGAAGCTTATGTCAGGCGGCAACTCTCTAAGGGCTACGGCCCAAAAATTATCTCTTTAAAACTAAAGTACTTGGGGCTAGACAGTCAAACTGTCACAGATTCAATCAAATCCCAAGCTTTCGAGGAGTCAGAAGTAGCCTCGATTAGGAGTTTCTGCGATAAAAACTCAAGATACGAACAAGGGAAACTTATATCTAAGCTGTATCAGCGTGGCTATACGAGCCTATCAATCAAAAAGGTATTTGACTCAGAGTGGTCTGAAGGCTAAAATACAGGTACTAATCATGTTGGTCAATCAAAATTACGCAATGCACGATCTCAATCTAAATATAAAGATCCCAGTCCAGTCGACTCGTCGACTGGTCAGTCGCTAAATCGACTCATTTTTGCGTGTTTTCTGGCTAATCATAGATTAGGTTTAATCATTAATTTTAAACCATGTCTATACTCTCAATTTTTAGGTCAAATATTTTCAAAAGTTCACCTGCTAAAGATAAAGCTAAGCATGCCACGATTTCCTCAGCTTCGACCTCTGTTGAAGCTGTAAATCCTGCCCCGAAACAAGTAACGCCTCAGGATCAAGCTCCATCCGTTGATACAGCTGCAATTATTGCTGCCGCTACGGCTACCGCCCAGTCTCAGGCACGAGAAATAATTATTTCAGCCAAAGACGAAGCTTTTAAGCTCAAGGATCAAGCTATTAAGGACGCTCGCATTCAACTCGAGGACATAGAGCTTAGAGCCAAGAATCTGGCTACCAAGCAACAAAGTGTTAACTCAATAGAGGAACAGCTTAAGAGGGAAAAAGCCAATTTAGAAACTCAATCTAAACAAATTGAGGATTTGAAGTTGAAAATATCTGACCAAGCTGACTCTATGGTCAAAAAGCTTGAAAAAATTGCGTCACTGACCACCGAAGAAGCAAAAAAGGAACTTATCTCCATGGTGGAGAAGCGCTCTGCAGTAGAGGCTGCTAGAGCCATAAAAGAGTCTGAAGAAAAGGCTAGAATAGTTGCCGAAGACCAAGCTAGAGAGATTCTTGTCGACGCCATGAAGTCCGGTGCTACAGATTATGTAGCTGAATACACCATCTCCACAGTTCCAATTCCAGATGAAGAGACGAAAGGTAGAATTATCGGTAAGGATGGTCGAAACATTAGAATCTTCGAAAAAGTTTCAGGTTGTGACGTCTCTATGGACGATAGTCCGGACGAAGTAAAGTTAAGTAGTTTTGATCCTGTTAGGAGAGAAATTGCCAGATTAACTCTAATTCACTTAATTAAAGATGGGCGCATCCATCCAGCCAGAATCGAAGAATATTTTGAAAGGTCAAAAAGAGATGTAGAGCAGATTATGTTCCAAGAGGGCACCAAGCTTTGTCATGCTGTGGGTGTCTACAATATGAATAGAGAAATTACTCAGATGTTGGGTCGATTCAAGTTTAGGACTTCTTATGGACAGAATATGATAAGTCATACTCTTGAGGAGACCAGGATTGGCATTAAAATGGCAAATGAGGTTGGAGCTAATGTCGACACTGTTCGGATGGGTTGTCTTCTTCATGATATCGGTAAGATTATCGAAGGCGACGGAAATCATGTTGAGCTCGGCGTCACTTTTTTGAAAAAGTTTAATATTCCTCAGGCAATTATTGACTGTGTTGCTCAGCATCACGAAGACGAGGAATTCACCTCAAACGAATCTGTCATTGTTTATATCTCTGATGCAATCTCCGGAAGCCGTCCAGGTGCCCGTCATGAAAACACCGAAGAATACGGTAAACGAATTAAGCATCTTGAAGAAATTGCTCGAAAACATCCCGAAGTAGATGACGCTTATGCTATCTCCGCAGGGAGAGAAGTAAGAGTAATTGTTAATCCAAACAAAGCTGGTGACGAACAATTAATCATCTTAGCTCAAGCTATTAGAGATGAAATCAGGGACACTATGACATTCCCTGGTACGGTTAAAGTTAACGTCATTCGGGAAACTCGAGCTAGCGAAATCGCCAGCTAAATCGTCATTGCGAGAAACGAAGTGACGTGGCAAACCAGGAATTGTCATTCTCGCGAATACGGGGATCCATCTGGATTAATCAAGAACTTGCACAAGACGTATTTAGGTGGTAACATCAGTTAAATTATTATTAAGACTTCTGCCCGGAAAGAGAAATTAATGACCAAACAGACACTTATAAACATTGTTAGTAAAAAAGTTCATTTGACCAAAAAAGCCGTCAAAGAAACCGTTGATACTTTTTTCGATGAATCAATTGCCGCTTTGGGTAAGGGTGAAAAGGTTGTCATTTCCGGTTTTGGAACCTTTTACATCGGTAAGGTAGAAGACAAGCAGGTCGTCCCCTTTGGAGATGAAAATAAGCGTCAAGTCGTAAAGGGTCACAAGGTTATCAACTTTCATGTTGGTAAACCATTGAAGAAGAAAATCGCCTAATGCCGACGGTCTTTATCAATACCTTTGGTTGTCAGGCTAATAAATCCGATTCAGAAAGAATTTTGGGTGATTATCTTTCTCGTGGCTATTCGGAAACATCAAACTGGCGCGAAGCGGATGAAATTGTCATAAATACTTGTTCGGTGCGCCAGTCTGCCGAAGATCGTGTAACTGGATTCCTTCTAAATGTAGATAAGTTCTTCGATGGTAAGACTAAACCAAAGATAATTCTAACTGGTTGCATGCTTCATTTTAACGAAAAGGAGATTAGGGCATTACTTCCTCAAATAGATGAGATTCTCCCCATAGGCGAAGTCGGCTTTAATCAAAAGGCTATTAGAAAAGAAAGGGATAAAGCATTTGTCCCAATCTCTTCTGGTTGTAATTCATTTTGTACATTTTGCATTGTACCTTTTTCTAGAGGTAGAGAGAGGTCTCGTGCTCTAGAGGAAATTGTTGCCGAAGTTCAAGAGCTGGCGAATAACGGCTATACCGAAATTACCTTGCTTGGACAAAACGTTAACTCTTGGGGACTTGAAAAAGTCGGGGTTGCTC
The DNA here is from genome assembly GCA_964348455.1 of uncultured Pseudomonadales bacterium. Taxonomy (GTDB): domain Bacteria; phylum Patescibacteriota; class Microgenomatia; order UBA1400; family MFAQ01; genus UBA10133. The sequence goes on along the minus strand of CAYGCQ010000007.1, from coordinate 33,834 downwards.
TCCGAAAAATGTTTATGGATAAGGAAAAATTCTCTCCAGGCGTAATCCCTTCGAATCAATCTCAGTATTTCAAACCTGAAGACACTCCTCCATTTGTAACATTACTAAGAGCTGTCAGTAAAGTTAATGGGATTAAGAAAATCAGCTTCTTTACTAGTAACCCTTGGGATTTCTGGAATGAACTTATTGACGAAATAGCTATAAATCCAAAAATAGATCGTTTTATTCATCTACCTGTTCAATCTGGCAGCAATCGCATTTTGAAATTAATGAATAGGGGATACACTCGTGAGTCATATCTCTCTTTAATTAATCAAATTAAGGCCAAGATCCCTGAAGCTGTTTTTGGAACCGATATTATCGTTGGTTTTCCTGGTGAGACTGAGAGTGATTTTAATGAAACACTAACTCTAATCAAAGATGTAGGTTTCAAAGTTGCTTTTGTTGCCAGATACTCTCCTCGACCAGGTACCGCCTCCGCCAGGCTTTATCCTGATGACATTCCTGCTAAAGTTAAGAAACAGCGATGGGAAATACTGGATCAAATAGCCAACAAAGACAATCTTAATTCTCGCCCCATAGTCCCATAAATAATTTAGATAAACAGCACATGTCATTCCCGACCTGATCGGGAATCCATCCGGAAAAAGTAAAAAATGGAAAAAACAATCAAAAACATTCTAGTCATCTGCGGCCCCACTGCGTCTGGAAAAACCTCTCTGGCAATATCCGTAGCCAAGCTTTTACCTAAAGCCAATATTCTCTCCGCCGACTCCCGCCAAATTTATAAAGGTCTCGACATTCTTACTGGTAAGGATATTCCCAATGACCTTCCTAGCTCGATAATAATTTACGGCTTAGACTTGATAGCCTCTAATAAGATATTTAATCTTTCTGATTTTGTTGATTATGCCGGAAAAATTATTAACAAATCATTAGAAAATAACACCCCATTAATCATTGTCGGTGGCACTGGATTATATTTGAAAGCAACTACTTCCAATTTATTAAATGTCCATGTCCCTCCCAACTCAAAACTACGAGCCAAGTTGGAAAAAATGAATCTTGTAGATTTAAAAAAGCTTCTTTGTGAAATTGCTCCTAAAAAATTTGCTTCGCTTAATAACTCTGACATAAATAACCCTCGCAGGCTTATCCGTGCCATCGAAATAGCTTCTTCAAGTAATCAGGTTGGCATACTCACAGAAAGTAATTCACCCGACATAAAATTCCATTGGATTGGACTAAGGGTTGACAATATTATTCAAGAAAATAATATACGTGAACGAGTACTTCATCGGATAAAGAGAGGGGCAATCGAAGAGGTTCTTGAGCTTATAAAAAAATATCCTGACACCTCATTTCCAGTTCATTCGAGTCTTGGTGTTAAGTATGTAAAGGCATATTTGGATCGTAAAATTACCAAGGAAGAATGTGTTGATTTGTGGACAAAAGCGGAGGTTGATTATGCCCGTCGTCAAATAGTCTGGTTTAAGAAACAGCATGAGATTGTTTGGTATGATAAAGGTAGTATCAATCAGGATTCTATCAAGTCCTTATCTGCATTAATTTTATAAAATGATCAAAAAAAGACGCATAACCTTCGATATCTCTATTGGCAGTATTTTTTGGGTCATATTTTCTATAGCTCTGGTTTTCGTATTGGTCAAGCTCTCATCCGTTATTGTTCTACTTTTTACTGCCATCCTCATTACACTGGCTCTTTGTCCATTTGTAGATTACCTGGAAAAATTTAAGATAAACAGAGCAATCTCTTCAGCCATAATTTTACTATTAGTATTCGGTACCATTATCTATGCAGTAATGAGTCTGGCTGCTCCATTAATTGATCAGACACAGCTTTTTCTTCAAAGACTTCCCACCATCATAGATACAGTCAGCCCCATAAAAATTGCTGATGGATCTTTTAATTCACAGTTCGCTGCTGTCCCGGGCAAAGTCATAACCTTCGCGATAGATACTTTCTCCGCCTTAGTCACAGGATTTACAGTAATAGTTCTAAGTTATTACATGATTCAGGAGATGCATAATCTTGAGAAGTACCTGGGCTTCTTATTCGGTAAGAAAGGCGAGGTATATTTTATTATTGCCGAAAAACTGGAGAAACAAATTGGTTATTGGGTACGAGGTGAGTTGGTTTTAATGCTCCTCGTCGGCCTCCTCAACTATATTGGGTTTTTAATAATTGGAATTCCCTTTGCTCTCCCTCTGGCTTTTATTGCCGGTATGCTTGAGTTGGTTCCAAATATTGGACCCACGATTGCCACGGTTCCAGCAGTCTTGGTTGGATTCTCTATCTCTAGAAATCATGGAATAGCTGCCTTAATAGTTTCACTGATAGTCCAGCAATTGGAAAATAACGTAATCGTGCCCAAAGTAATGCAAAAAGTTGCTGGTCTAAATCCAATAATTACAATCCTTGCTATTATGGTTGGTTTTCAGATCGGTGGACCCTTGATGGCAATCCTGGCTTTGCCCACAGTCCTTACTGCTAAGGTTATCATGAGCCACGTTAAGTTAAACAAAGACACAACCATCCCGGAAATAGACTAAAAAGGAACCCTTTCGGGTTCCCTAGGACAATAAGCCGGATTCTGTCGTGGAGGAATATCTATCTATGCTCGAGACTTTAGGGACGGAAAAGACACCTTAATCCCAGTTCGTCGATTGCAGCGGGGCGGGTTACCACTCCTCTAAGATTTCTCTTAAAGGATCTCCATCTAGCGATGGAACGTTTCACCTTTAATCGTCTCTGTGGCCCTATCGCGCCGTGTAGGTCACCCTACAGAGGGCCAGGTTTCCCTGGCCACCCCTTCTTTTAGCTGTCCGGACTTTCCTCCCCAGCCTTGCGACTGAGGCATTCCTCTCGTCCTAGGGAAATACAATTCTACCACAAATTCAATTAATTCGCCCCATAGTATGAATATTTGACTTATAGCCTATTTGTTCTATGATTATCCTAATATGCAAACAAATGTTCTTTCCTCTTTCCAAAGCTCCTTCTCGTTCGCTGCTAATCAAGTCTTAGTGGGCATCATTAATTTTTTGCCAAATATTTTTGGCGCCCTAGTTTTATTTATCATCGGATGGGTCATTGCCGACTGGCTAAAATCACTCACCACCAAAGTGGTGAACATCGCAAAAATCGATTCTCTAATTAACAATCCGGCAGTCAAAGATTTTCTGAAAAATGCCCAAGTATCTCAGAAATTAGAAGTAGTTATTGGTGAAATCGTCAAGTGGCTAGTTATTACCTTGTTTTTTGTCGCCAGTATCAACCTGCTCGGTATCACCTCCATCAGTCTATTCTTAAACGGGATAATTGCTGGAATCCCGACCTTAATAGCCGCTGTCTTAACACTTATTATTGGAGTAGTAGTTGCCGGATTTCTTGAGAAATTAGTAAAAGGTTCCTATGGATCCAAAGATCTCTCAGCCGGTAGACTGGTAGGAAAAGCAGTTAGTTACGCTGTCATGACATTCTTTGTTCTTGCCGCACTTTCTCAGCTGGGCATAGCCAGCTTCTTTATCAACACCGTCTTTGTGGGGTTTATAATGGCCATTGCTTTAGCACTGGGCATCGGACTTGGACTTGGATCAAAAGATCTTGTCAAGCGCCTTATTGATGACTGGTACAAAAAAATAGAGAAATAATATATTGAGTTTTCCTAAAATATACTGAATGAATAATCCGTTCAGAATAAAAACACAATAAAACTTATGATCAAGAATCCATTTGTAAACGCTCTCAGTGCATCTGCATACATTTTTCTTGTTGTGAGCGTGATGACTTTTGTGACTCAGCCACTACAAGACAAGCCGGACACGTTCTTTGCTCCCATTACTGTCCTGCTTGTTCTCACACTTTCCTCAGCCGTAATGGCCTTTTTATTCTTCTATCAACCACTTCTACTTTTAATTGAGGGGAAGAAGAAGGAGGCTGTAAACTTTTTCATTAAAACTGTCGGAGTTTTCGGCGCCATAACCGTCGCAGTTCTGACACTCCTCTTTTTCGGAGTAATTTAGGTTTTCGTTAGAATCACCTGGCTTAGTAATTTTTTCTCCTGATCGCAGTATACAAAGTCACAGGGTACAAAGTGCATAGAAACCACTGGTTTATCGACCAAGCCAGTTCAATACTGGTAAAAACTCCCTTGGTACACACATTCCCCGTATCAAAAAACCCAAGGTAGATTTCTCTCTCTTGGGTGATTTGAACGTGACAAGCATTTATATCAAGCTCATAATGACTTTAGTGATTATGAGCGTAGATATAAGAGGAAGCACAGCCAGACATTTCAATAACTAGGTTATTGAAAGGATGGCGAGCAAGCTCTTACTTGGCGCCGATTTTAAACATTTTTGTTCCACAGGTGGGGCAAACAGCTTTGACGGCTGGTTTACCATTCTTCATGGTTACTCTCTCAAATTCTTCAACTTCTTTTTTGGCTCTACATTTTACACAATAGATCTGCATTTACTTGGTTCACCCCCTTTCTTGTTTTTAGTGCCTGGATAAATAATTCCAAATTGCAAGCTCCAAGGCTAGGACTAGCATAGTCAGGAGTAATGTCTTTGTCAAGTCTGACATAAAATATTTTTTCTCACTTGGATCAAGATCAAGTTTTGTAACTGGTTTTTTTTCACCAACACTTAACCAGTCACCTTTAATCACAAACCCATCAGATTTTTGCCTTCTCTCTTTACTCTGAATCTTTTCTTTTTTAGTTTTTCTCTGTCTACTCATGGTTAATATTATATCTATAATCTGAGGAAAATCTCTTCAGCTACTTGGGTGTCAATTATAGTAAAATAAATTTACTTTATGGAGCTATCTTATATATTTTATGCAATAATCTCTCTCTGGTTAATAGCCTTGACCTTTTTTTTCGTAAGGATGATGCTTCATTACAGCCGTCTCACAGCGGATGTTTCGAAGAAGGACCTTATTTCTTCACTCAATCACCTTATTGCTACATCTGGCCAGAACTCGGACGACATTCGTGCTCTTCAGGAAAAGCTTTCCACCGAGATTGTTAATAACAAGAAACATCTTCAACGACTCGGCTTTCGTCGATACAATCCTTTCACTGACACGGGCGGAGACCAAAGCTTCTCTGCCGCCTTTTTAGATGATAACGGAGATGGTATTATGATAAGCTCTTTACATAGTCGGGAAAATACCCGACTTTATGCCAAGAAAGTCGATGGTGGCAAAGTTACCACTCAAGCACTGTCTAAAGAAGAACAAGAAGTTATTAATGAAGCCATAAAATAATTCATAATTATTATGAGATTCACACCCAAAATCATTATTTCTTTAGTCCTAACTTTTTTTGTTTCGGCTGGACTTGCCTATGCTGTGGTTCCTGCTTCAGGAGGAAGTCTTCTCTCACCCAATGCCGAAGAGGCATCACCCGAAAAGAAATCTGCTGGTTTTGGTCAATTTGCAGACGAGCCAAAAACAGAGGCTTGCCCAATTAATGGCAAACTATACACAAAATCGGAAAAAACTCTTTGGGAAGCAAAACGTCCCATCTTAGCCATGATTGAGAATGATATCCATGCCAGACCTCAATCTGGTCTATCTACGGCAGATGTTGTTTATGAAGCAGTTGCCGAAGGTGGTATTACTCGCTTTATGGGACTATTTTACTGTGGAGCCCAAAGTGATACCGCTAAGGTTGGACCTGTCAGGAGTGCTCGTATTTATTTTGTAAATATTGCCGCCGAATACAACACTCCGATCTATTTACACGTTGGTGGAGGCAACTGTAGTCGAGATGAGGCCAGTGGTCAGTGTACTTCAAACAAGCGGGCTTGGGCACTTGAGGAGCTTTCTAAACTAGGCTGGCGAAAAGCCGGGGGTAATGACTTTGACACTACTGGAGACACAGGGGCACCTGTACTTTTTAGAGACTACAGTCGATTAGGCCCTGGTGTCGATCTCGCAGTTGAGCACACTATGGTAGGCTCTCTCCCCGCCGCTTGGCGTCAAGCCGATAAGCGTGGTTATGGTAGTTTGATGTCAGATGGTAAGACTAATTGGCTCGCTGGTTTTAAGCCTTGGAATAATGGACCTGTTGATATCCAAGGTGACATTGCCACAAATGTTAAGTATGACTACTGGTCTAATTACAAAGACTTCGCAGTAGAGTGGAAATACGATGCAACCTCAAAAGAATACTTAAGAAGTCAAGGTGGCTCAGCTCAAATGGACCTTGAGACAAAGAAACAAATTAGTTCCCCCAACGTAGTTGTACAGTTTACTAAAGAAGAGGGTCCTCTGGATGAACACAAGCACATGTTCTACTCCGTAATTGGAACCGGCACAGGTATCTACTTCAATGGCGGACAGGTAATCGAAATCAAATGGAAAAAAGCAACCCAAACAGGCAGGACAGTCTTTACAGATAAAGCCGGCTCAGAAATTACCTTTAGCCCCGGTGCCATTTGGATAAGTATTTTACCCATTGGTAACAAAGTCGTATACAATTGAGGTATTAATAGACTCAGGCCTGCCCCCGCCTTATGGCCAAACTATCTGATTTAATTATCTCCAAAGTTCGTGTTAAGCTCCTAAAGCTATTTCTTTCACAGACGAAAGAGATGTTTTATGTTCGTCAACTCACCAGAATAACCAAAGAAGAAATCAATGCTATTAGAAGAGAGCTGGGTCATCTCCAGAAAGCTGGTCTTCTCAAAAGCGAAAAAAGAGGCAATCGTCTTTACTACTCGGTTAGACCAACCTTTACTCTTTACCCTGAACTCACCAACTTGGTGATGAAGTCCACCGGTTTTGGTCGATTAATAATAAAAAACCGAAGTAAGTTGGGTTTTGTTAAATATGCTTTTGCTTCTCAGAAGCTTTGCAGAGGACTAGTCCGTGATCCGGAGGAGGTTGATCTTATGATTATTGGCAAAGTAATTATGCCTCAACTAGCACTTCTAATTAAACAAATTGAAAAAATGCTAAATACAGAACTTAACTATTCTTGTATGACAGAAGAAGAATTTAACTATCGCAAATCTCATAAAGATCCATTTATCGTAAAAGTCCTCCTTCAGTCTCGCATGACTCTAATCGGGGACGAAATTCAATTACTAAGTTAATGTCAATTCAAAAAATTTTAAAGGTCGGTAACTCTCTTGGGGTTACTCTCCCGTCTAACTTTGTTAAAAATTTATCACTAAAGCCGGGAGACCAGGTTGAAGTCATTCATGACTTGAATAATACCTTAACGTTAAATTTTATTGATAGTCATCAGCTTAGTCTGGGGCTTTCTCCGAGCAGAAAATCTGCCAAAAAACATTTATAATTCAATTCGTCAATCAAATAATTTAAGCTTGTCATTCCTGCGTAGGCAGGCCGCTGGTACCCGAAGGGGTAAATCAATCCAGTAATACAACTGTAAAATAATACAATAGATAAAAATATGTCACTCACAAGACCTCAAAAAATCTCTCTCGGCATTTTATTGCTCACCATTTTTTCTTTATATGTAATCTTGCCGGCCAAAATTGGAAACTTTAACATTCCCCGCATAAATTTTAAACTGGGTAACCTTGACTTCTCTAAAGAGATAGAACTTAAGCAGGGACTGGATATCAAGGGCGGGCTTCAGGTTGTATTAAATGCTGATATGACAGAAATAGCCCAAGGAGATCGTCAATCCGCCTTGGAATCTCTAAAAAATGTTATTGGCAGGAGAGTTGATCTGTTTGGTGTTTCCGAATCAGGTGTAAAAACAGCTTACTCGGGGAATGACTATCGATTGATTCTTGAACTCCCAGGTGTTACAGATTCGCAACAGGCACTATCTTTGATTGGACAAACAGCCAAAATGGTTTTTGCTTTACCAATCTACACACCGGGAGCTACCGCCTCAGAATCTGCCACTCTTACCGGCTTCAGCCCTACCGACTTATCTGGTGCCGATTTAGCCAGAGCTCAAGTCACTTTCGAGTCTCAGGATAGGTCTCCTGCCGTTTCACTCACCTTCAAGGACTCCGGAAAAGATAAATTCGCAAAAATTACCAAGGAGAACATTGGAAAACCTGTCGCAATTCTCCTAGACGGTTATCCCATTACAATGCCTACCGTTCAAGCCGAAATCAATAATGGAAGTGCTGTTATTACCGGAAAATTTTCTACAGATGAAGCAAAGTCATTATCAGTTCAGTTAAACGCTGGAGCGCTTCCTGTACCGGTTTCGATTCTCAGTCAGAAAAATATTCCCGCAACTCTTGGTGCAGACTCAATCCAAAAAAGTATTACGGCTGGAGGAATTGGTTTGTCCATGGTTATTCTCTTCATGGTTGGTTACTATGGATGGATGGGTGTGATCGCTTCCGTTGGATTAATCTTATATGGCATCTTTACTCTTGCGCTTTATAAGGTGTTTAATGTGGTTCTTAGCTTGCCTGGTATTGCAGGTTTTCTTCTTTCTGTTGGCATGGCCGTCGACAGTAATATCTTAGTTTTCGAAAGATACAAAGAAGAAATTAGAGCCGGCAGAGACTGGCGGGTTGGACTTGAACTGGCCTTTGGTCGAGCATGGGACTCCATTAAAGATGCCAATACCGCCACTATTATCACTGGCTTAATTTTATTCAATCCTCTGGAGTGGAGTTTCTTGAACACTTCAGGCTCTGTAAGGGGATTCGCCCTGACACTAATACTCGGAATTTTTATATCTCTGTTTACAGGCATAATCGTCACTCGTAATCTTCTTCGAATTTTTTTCAAAGGCAAATCAATCAAGTCAATCAAAAAATAATCTTGTCATTCCCGACCCGATCGGGGAATCAATATAAAACAATCTTTTGTCATTCCTGCGAAGGCAGGAATCCATTAAATAAATACAACTAAAAACATGAACTGGATGAAGTACCTCTCAATTTACTTTATTATTTCTGCCTTAATTATTATCCCGGGAGTATATTCTCTCGTTCGTTACGGTTTTAAACCATCGATTGAATTTACAGGAGGATCTCGCTTTACTTTAGTTTTCATTAATTCATCACAGGAAGACACTCTCTCTGTTTTTAAGGACTATACTCCAGCCTTGGAATCTTCGGAAAACGGAACCATCACCATAAAATCAAAAGAAATTTCTCAAGACTCTATTCAAAAGATACTCGACTCTGTTAGAGAATATAATCCTGATGCTGAGTTAACCAATTTTGAAACCATTGGACCGGCCTTAGGTAAAGAAACCATTCAAAAAACCCTAAACGCTCTCATTATCGCTTCTGTGCTACTTCTTACGTATATCAGCTTAGCCTTTAAACAGCTTAAATACGGTGTCTGTGCCATTTTGGCTATGTTTCACGATACCATTGTGCTTCTAGGCTCATTTTCACTACTAGGGCATTTCTGGGGGGTTGAAGTAGATCTACTCTTCGTTACGGCAGTTTTGACCATTTTGTCTTTTTCTGTCCACGACACTATCGTTGTTTATGATCGAATCCGCGAACTTACTCATAAGAATAAAAACGTTGATTATGTGTCTTTAATTAATCAAGCTGTCACTGAGACCATGGCTAGATCTCTAAACAACTCCTTGACAATTATCTTCATGTTATTTGCCATGTTCTTAATGGGTGGTGAAACTACCAAGTTCTTTTCTCTAGCACTCTTAATCGGCACAATCACAGGCACTTACTCCAGTACCTTCACCGCCGCCCCACTATTAGTCATCTGGGACAAATTCACCAAGAAGAAATAGTATAATACCCAAAAAGCGCCTTAACAGAAAGGAAAATTATGCCAATCTATTTTTTTGAAATTGTCGGCTGGCTTGGAATGATATTGATTTTGGTTGCTTACTGGCTTGTCTCAATAAGGAAGATTACACCGGTCTCAAAAACCTATCAATTGCTTAATTTGTTTGGAGCCGCTTTTGTTATCGTCAATGTGGGTTTCCATGGCGCGATACCATCGGTGGTATTAAATCTAGTGTGGCTTATTATCGCCCTTTACGGATTTTTTCAAAAGCCAAAATAATAATCTCACCCGGTTCACAAACCGGGATTTTTTATCGCTCACCGGATTGTATGTATACGAACCCTTCATTTTGACTGAATTTCAAAAATCCTGAGCCAGTACCTTCACCGCCGCCCCCCTTCTGGTTGTTTGGGAAAAGTACTTAGGAAAAAAATAAACCCTGCATTACTGCAGGGTATAAGCTACCTATTGACATATTTTTCAATTTTTTCAATCACGCAAACTGAGTTGTCGGCTCCAGATATTCCACAGCGGGCAGCTCCATTTATTCTTGGAAGATACAAAGGATATGATTTATCCATTCCACCCTCCCATACCGTAAATGCTCCGATATATCCGGACGATCTAATTCTGTCAATTATCGGGTCAGCCACTATTCCGCCGGGGTATACAAAAAAGTACGGCTCGGATTTCATACCATACAAAATATCTTTTCTACTTAGCAACAGTTCTTCTCCCGTAATATTATAAGACTTTCTGTCTTTTCCCAGCTGATGAGTCTGAGAGTGTGAAACGACATATACAAGTTTTTGATCCATCAAAAGGCTCAAATGATCCCAAGGGTCCACAGATTCTCCATCATCTTTGATAAAAAAATACATCTGCCTAGTTATCACGGCAAACCAGACCTTTGGGGAGCCATCACCACTTCCGCCACCGTTTCTGATTAATACTTTTGTCACACCCATGGTTTCGGGATCATTCCAGGAGTCATCAATTATTAGAACTGCGTATTTGTGTCTACAAACCCGAGTTTTTATATCACTTGCAAATTCTTCTGGGGTAGGAAAGTAGTAGCCTTCCTCAATTAGATATTTTAATAGTCGCTCAAATGAAACAATATCGACATTGTTTTCCAGATAGTCTGTGTTTTGGTCTGGTAAGGGGTAAATACTGTGATACATGAGGGCCACACTTCCCGGACAGCTTATCGTTCCGTCTGAATAAGGTGTCGGTAATGGGGTCGTGGTCGGCGTTGAGCTTTCGGTCGGTACCGGTGAGGGTAGAGGGGGAGCTTGAGTAGCTGTCGACTCCGAAATTACAACAGTGGATAAAGTGGGCTCTACCGTCTTGGTCGGCACCTCAATCTCTCTACCTTGAGCCAACGTCTCTCCACACGCAGCCAAGATTAATATCAGAAATATCAGGTAAATTTTTCGCATTCGTTATCCTCCAATATTTAAAAGTTCTCGTTTTCAGATTATATATCACCTAATTTATTTGGCGTTATTGCAGGTTAGAAGGTAAAATATTTATTGTTAGGGACCTGGTTCTTTAACATATTTCAGCTCAAGGATGGTTTCAGTGAAAAAGTCGCACATCATATTCTTATTTTCGACCTTGGTTATTTTTGCTTGCACAATCTCAACTGTTAATCCGGAGCCTGTCCCCCCAAATGCCACATTAACTCCAATCACGTTTAGTCCGCCAACCGCAGCATCACTTTCTCTCACTCAGGTCATCAGCCCTACGCTCACTCTGGTTCCTACTCAAACACTCACAGCTATCCCGTCACTGACCCCCACCCCCGGCCCACCCATGTTTACATCAAACACATCTGCCAACTGTAGAAAAGGCCCCAGTCCAGATTATCCTGTCATAACTGGTGTTTTTAAAAACGAATCTGTTCGGATACTTGGCATTACCACCCCCGACCGTGTTATTTGGTGGCTAGTTGAAAAAGACAACATCCCATGTTGGGTTTGGGGAGATCTAGGTAGTACTTCCGGCAATATGTCTGGCATTCCCATGATTCCTGCCCCACCCATTCCGACCCCGACCAGAAACAAAGTAGATGTGTTATTTGAAAATAATACTGACGATGATATTTGCAAAATGGACTTCTATGTTGGCATCGATGTCGTTGCTACATTTTCTTGGGACAAGAACGAGTTCATAAATAATGGTTCCGATAAAATTATTTCTTTACCTGTAGGTGGTTACGATCTGATTGAAGTTTACAACTGTGAACCAAAATTAGTTGTCACTCTCGTTAACATTGTTATTAACAAGGACAACGACGCTTTTCCACTCCCCCTACCTTAATTGCATATCCCCACAAGCCTGTCTTGAGGGGATTTTTTGTAAGAGTGTATTTGAATATCTTCGAAAATTTTTAATTCAAAAGGTGAATTTTGGCCAGCATGAATTTGATATCCAAAATTATTTCTCTCTAAAATATTTAAGAAATCTGACAATTCATCTATATCAGTATCAATGTGGTGATGGTATTCAATGCTTAATTGGCTGATAAGATTAATCTTTTTTGACAAATCAAGGTCGCGTAATACTTTTAATTCAGATCCTTCGACGTCCATTTTAAGAAAATCCTTTGGATTATTAATACTCTCTGACAATTTTATGCTTCGGACTTTGATTTTAGTCTTATTACTAATTCTCAGAGGATTTGCACTCATAAGGGGAGACCCAGACCCGACTTTATCGATATAAAAATTAATCAAACCATTTTTGTCAGTCACCGCCAGATTGAAAATTTTTACCTTCTTCAGATTATAGCTTTCTATATTCTTTCTTAAAATCACACAAGTTGTAGGGTCTGCTTCAAACGCATCTATTTCACAATGGGGGAATAGCGTATTAAAGTAAATTACTGATAATCCAATATTGCTACCCAAATCTACGATTTTTGGTTTCTTGCCTTTCGACATAAAAAAATATTCGTTTTCAATAAATATAGACTCAATCAAAGCCAGAGTGGTCTCAAAGTCAAAAACATAAAGTTTGTGTCCTAAAAAAGTTATTTTCCTGATATCTCTTCTGATTGATCTTGGCAATATATTTAAAATTTTTAATCTAAAGTAATCTTTAAGGAGAATGGACTGCTTCTTCTTATCTAACTTTGCTTTATTTGCCAGAATTAAACCAACATATCTAATAAAAATCACTATCTGCCGTAATTTTTCCATCAGGACATGGCCAGCGCTTCAATTCTTTTTAATAAATACTCCCGATTGTTTTTTTCTGTATCCTCCAAAACTTCCTCAAATAATCCCTTTAAAACTTTTCCAATAATTGGACCGGGAGACACTTTTAAGACATTCATGACATCTATTCCATTTACGACCATGTCATTTATTTCCATCGGCTCAAATAGTTGTTCACCAATTCTTTTTTGCAGTTCCATAAATCTCCAGCTTGTTGTTTTGGATCCGCTGCCTTTTCTGTCTGCAATTCTTAGGAGTACCAAGTCGCTAATATTTTCTTTTCCCACTTTTCTAATTAGTCTCCGGATAGCTGCATCTGTCATTTCAGGTTGATAAGCAAACATGTGCCATCGAACGAGGGTAATTATTTTATCGATATCTTTTCTGCTAAACCTCAATCGCTCAACAATTTCTTTTACCATTTTTGCACCCACTACTTCATGACCATAAAATGTCACCATTCCTCTTGTTGGTTGCATAAAGCCGCAACTTGCGCACGTGGTTAAATTCTCAGCTAGGTCCCTGAACATCTTCCCGCATTTACGACACTTAAAGCGTTGGCTTCTAGGCTTACCGATGTCATGAACCAAAGTAGCGAACCGTATGATGGGGTCCGAAGAGGGGCACTCTTGAAGAGCTTCGAGCATGTGCTCCAGCGCTGTTAGCTTGTGGTGGCCTCCCTGAATCACATTTTTACCCTCCATAATTTCGGGCATAAAATAATTAATCAAGCCGGTAGAAATCAGCAGCCTCATTCCGTCTGCTGGATAATTTGACCTCAGTATCCTTAGAAATTCCTCGCGGACTCTTTCCTTGCTAATCTTCTCAAGTAACTCCGCCTTTTCTGCTATCGCAGCCAACGTTTTTTCTTCAATGGAAAATCCCATTTTTGCCGCAAACCTAATAGCTCTCATCATTCTCAAAGCATCTTCATTGAATCTAACCCTAGGATCGCCCACGGACCTAATAAGTCCTTTTTCAAAGTCAGCAAGCCCACTCACCATATCGATCAACTCATACTCCACATTGTCATTCCGAGCCGAGACGAGGAATCTCACTCCATCTCTAGATTTTTCTATTTTTTGATTTTTTGAGTTCTTTACCCCCACCACCATCGCATTTATCGTAAAATCTCTTCTGGTTACATCTTCTTCTAGAGTTTGTCCCCAAGAGACATTATCCGGTCTACGATAATCCGAATACTCTTTCTCTGATCTGTAAGTAGTTATTTCATAAAGTTCCTCTTTTTCTCCTAGTTTCACATTATATGAAACAGTCCCGAAGTCATTATTGTAAAAAGGGCTATGCATTTTCAAAACCTCCAAGCTTTCTTCCGGAGTAGCATTTGTTGTTAGATCACAGTTCTCAGGAATTTTATTCACCAGAAGATTTCTAACCCCACCACCTACCAAGTAAATCTCGAACCCTGCCGCAATAAACTCATTCATCACCTCCCGAAGGGGATTTGGAAGAAGTGATTTCTCATCTGGTAATAGCTGTCTCGTGTACACGTTTAAATCTTATCACGGCATCTAAGGTAAAATAGCCTCATGGAAGTTGGATTTAAAGATATTATTTTGGAATTGGATAAAGATGGCAATTTAGTAGATAGAGGTCGGCTTGTCAAAATCTTCAATTACGCCAAGAAAAAGCACGCTTCCCAAATTCGCCAAACCGGTGAACCTCTTTTTTCCCATCCGGTTGCTGTTGCTCACTCACTTGCATCTTGGGGTCTAGATCAAATGTCTATCGAAGCAGCGCTGCTTCATGAGGTTCCCGAGATGACTGAAACTTCAATCGAAGAAATCAAATCAAACTTTGGCGATGAATGCTCTCAAATTGTGGATGGCGTTACCCGAGTTGGCCAGGTAAAGCTCAGAGGTAGCCGGGATGAGGAGTTTCTTGAAAATTTACGCAAAATGTTTGTAGCTATGGCTCAAGATATTCGTGTGGTTATTATTCGCCTAGCAGACAGGCTTCACAACATGACCACGCTTGATGCGGTTCCAATTTCAAAACAAAAGAGAATAGCGGTCGAAACCTTAGAGGTATATGCTCCACTGGCTGATCGGCTAGGTATGGGTAAACTCAAAGGTGACTTGGAAGATATGGCCTTCCCTTATGTCTACCCCGAAGAGTATGACTGGGTTGTCTCCATCGCCAAGCCACATTTTAAATATTCAGAAGAAAATATTGTGGAAACAGTTAACAGAATCAGACAGCAGCTGGCAAAACATGATCTTAAAGCTCGTACGGAGTATCGACTAAAACGTCAATATAGTTTGTTCAAAAAACTTCTTCGACCAGAAATCAATCGCGATATTGGCCAGGTTCACGACCTGATGGCTATTAGAATCATTACTCCCGATATGTCTAGTTGCTACTCAATTTTAGGAGTCATTCATCAATACTGGAAGCCCGTCCCATTTTTGGGTATTTCAGATTTTATAGCTCAGCCAAAGCCAAACGGCTACCAATCTATTCACACCAAAGTATTTGATAATCGAGGAAATATTGTTGAGATCCAAATACGATCAACACGCATGCATCATCAGGCGGAGTTTGGGGCCGCAGCTCATTTTGCCTACAATCATGCAAAGCAACAGGGAGCTTCTGATGAAAAACTAGAGAGAGGTGTCGCCTTCAAGGTGACTCAGAAAGTGGCCTGGGTGAGTCAACTGTCCGTATGGCAGCAGCAAGTTGTGGGATTTAAAGAAAGTCTTTCCGATTTTAAGCTAGACGCTCTCTCGCATCATATTTATGTATTCTCACCCAAAGGAGACGTCTATGATCTTCCCGAGGACTCCACACCAATAGATTACGCTTTTAATGTGCATTCAAGTCTCGGATTTTTTCTCCATAGCGCTAAAGTAAACGACAAGATAGCACCTATTGATTCCAAGCTAAAAAGTGGAGACCTGGTTGAAATCATAAAATCTAAATCAAAAAAAGCTCCTAACAAAAATTGGCTACGAGTAGTTAAAACACGCAAGGCTAAAATAGAAATCAGAAAAGCTCTGGAGAAGGCGGGGGTATAAAATGTATTAATCTCTCATGAATATCAAAAAAATACATTCTCGAAAAATTGACAGAGTCCTCGATCCAAGAAGAAAAAACTATTCATTTATTGCTCGTATATTTCGCTGGATAAATAGACATTGCGATTATCACCGGGTGATATTAAACATTTCGGCTCTAGTCGGTATCTGTCTTTTTTTTATTTTTTCCCCGGTAATCGGGAAAATACCGGGACAATCCCGGCCAATTGTAAAAGCCGCTTTTGTTTTTGAGCCAAAACTTCCCACCAGTCTTGGAAAAGCACTGCCTCCCTTATCGGCACATGGCGTTTTTGTTATGGATCTTGAATCGGGGACTATTCTTTATGATAAAAATCCTCACCTCAGACTGAAACCGGCCTCATTGACAAAAATTATGACCTCTATAGTTGCTCTTGATTATTTCACGGAAGACGATATCCTGAAAGTCCAAAATGGACAGAACTCCATTGGCAACACTGCAGATTTGGTAACCGGGGATGAGCTAAATGCTTCAGACGTTCTTTATGCCTTGCTTGTTCCTTCTGGGAATGATGCTGCCGTCACTCTAGCCGAAAATTACCCTGGTGGGTATGGAGCCTTTTTGGAGAGAATGAATCAAAAGGTTGTTCAACTTGGGCTCAAAAATACTCATTTCGTAAACGTATCAGGTCTCGAAAGCCCCAACCATTACACTTCGGCTTTCGATATTGCAATGATTGCAAGAAGTGCTCTAAACAGACTCACATTTACCAATATTGTCTCTACAAAGAAAATTACTGTTAATAGCCTCAAAGGTCATAAGTATCCTCTTTTATCCACCAATGTCTTGCTTAGCCATCCTGATGTGCTGGGGGTCAAAACAGGTTGGACACCAGAAGCTGGTGAATGCCTGGTGATTTTGACGGAGAGAGAGGGCCACAAGGTTCTGATAAGCATTCTAAACAGCAAAGATCGCTTTGGGGAGGGTCGACAGCTCATAGATTGGACCTATAATAACTTCAATTGGCAGTAAGTACTATAGCTTGTATTTAGGAATAATATGAGATATAATTATTTTTTGATGCTAGTTCACATTTGGTCTTTCTAAGAGACTTTTCTTGTGTTTTATCTTGAAATGGAGTCTTAAGTATTCTAATTCACTTTTGGCGTCTCATAAATATTTTTCTATGAACAAATTAACTTCATTTGATGTGCTTATCGTGTACACAAAATCATTAGCCCAAAGTGCTTCCGATAGTTCTATCGAAAATAGCACTCCTTTTGCCATAGGCTCAACATCAGAGTCTTACAACCTTGTATATGGATATTTCTTGGAGACATGCAACAATCTTGGCTTGAACGCTGCTCTCACCACATCAGCCGATATTACTGGAGCCGGCCTTTGCAATAGTTACTGGTTGTACGAAAATAACACCTGGTCAAAGCACAACAATCCTTGTTTTTCAAGTTTAATATTCGATAAGTTTTCTCCAACAAAAAAAAGAATTAGAGACAGCAGAGATCTTCTATTCTCGTCAAACAATATTAAGCCATTTAACTGTCCGGAATTGTTTAGTTTATTTTTTGATAAGCAAAAAACATACGACAGCCTGTCGGAATTTTCAATTCCCACCGTTCTTCTTAAGGAAAAAACTCTTGATGGCACCAAGTTAGCCTGCAGTAATCTAGAAAAGATGATGAAAGAGAGCCCTTTTTCAAAGGACTATGGTAGTGATTTTGTACTTAAAGATAGATATGGAGCAGGAGGGTGGCGCGTGTATAAGGTGGGTTGCAATGATTATTTAGGTATCTTATCTAAAATTAAAAGGAGACCTGGTGCTTCTTATATAATTCAACCCTTGGTAAAGTTTGATCGTGGTTTCAAATTTGAAAACGCTTCTGTCCCTACAGATATCCGCCTTATCTTTCTGGGCGGAAAAGTTGTTCAGTCTTATATTAGGAGGGCTCGTCCTGGTGACTTCCGATGCAACGAACATTTAGGAGGATCCCTCACTTATTTACCGGTTAGTAAAATTCCGAAAAAACTAATTGACACTTCAAAAGTAATTTCCGAAAAACTGGATCGTTCTAACTCACTTTATTCTCTGGATTTCATTATTAGCAACAAAGGAAACATTTTTCTTTTGGAGGGCAACACTGGTCCGGGTCTAGACTGGAATGTTTCTCTGAAAAAGAATGAAGCGGAAGCAAAGAAACTAATAAGGCTAATAGTCCAAAAACTGGTTGCCCTCTCAGGCTCAGGGTCGGATAAAGTTATCGGACTTAAGCCTTCTGGGCACTCAGGTTTTTGGGAAGAGTTTCGCCATTACTCTACAGTACCGGCTGTTTCATAATCCATTCTTCTCTGACGGCAGAGACATAGGCTGTAAATCCCTGGTCTCCCAAGAACACATAAATAGGCATGGCATATTTCTGGTTAGTATTTGAGTCGTAATAGCCTAGAAATATTCTGCGAATCTTTACATCCCCGGTTTTTGGACCTGTGCTTGTCACATACCCACCACCTTTTGATAGCTCTTCCCAGGCTTCATCTCCTGTTTTTATTGGATAAGTTCCACTTTTAGAATAATCGATGTCCGTATACTCATAGTCCATAAAAATAATCTTTTCACTTTGTATTTTTGATCCACTTATCACAGACCTAATCAAACCTTTGCTTGGGTCAGTCCTGTAAAAGGGATAGCTGGCTTTAATCTCTTTTGATTTACTGGCAGGGTCTATTTCATCAATATTTTTTCTAAACAAATCTAACTGAACAAAGTCAGCATCATTTAAAGATAGTGCATTGACGAGTTTACCCACGTCATTCCGCAAATAAGACACTTTTTCAACCCCAACTGCATCCTCGTTGAGGATGCCAACTCTTTTTAGGTAATTTTCAGTCTCCGTAATAACTTGTTTGTCTGATTGAAAATTTGCCAAAGTTGCTAATGTCGGGTTGTTTTGCCATTGCCTGGTAAGAACAAAATGACCGGTTACAATATTCATCTCCAGTTTGGATCCAAGTTGATCTTGATTGGTCCAAACATAGTCCGTCTCGGTTGGTTGGTCAGGTTTAAACAAAAATCCAAGAGCAGTAGCAGTATCGATAGCTCTGCTAGAGTCGGCGAAGCCGCTTCTTCTTGTTGGTGCGTAATAGACTCTCATCCTGTCAGGGAAGGCAGGAACTCTGCCGGTAGGCAGCTCCAGTATCATACTTGGTCGCTCCTTACTCTCAGGCATATTCAATCCAGGGAGCAAATTAAAATCGGCAGTTGCAGGGGGGAGTGGTGGGGGATTTAAAAATTTATAGTAATCTACAGCGGCTACACCTATATACCACAGTATCGTTATTCCAATAAATCCTATTCCACCCCATTTGATTGCATTTCTTGCCACCACTGAGGCTTCGGTTAGTGTTGCCATAGTCTTAATAAAGTATACTATCCATATGGCCGATACGCACGTCAGAACTAGAAACGCTCCTTCTCCTACAGGGATTCCTCATATTGGGAATACTAGGACAGCACTTTTTGATTACTTAATCGCCAAAAAGTACGGCGGAGAATTTATTTTGCGTATCGAAGACACGGATGCCAAGCGTTTTGTCGAGGGTTCAGTCGAAAAAATTTATGAGATTCACAATTTCCTTGGTCTCAAAAGAGATGAAGACCCTGTCGCTGGTGGGCCATACGGACCATATGTTCAGTCTCAAAGGCTTAATTTGTATCAAGAATATGCTCAGCTCTTGCTTGATACCGATGCAGCCTACTACTGTTTTTGCACTGAAGAAAGACTGAATAAAATTCATGAAAACAATCAATTTGCTAAGTACGACCGTCACTGTCGACATCTTACCAAGGGGGAAGTTCAGGACAAGCTAGACTCCGGAGCCCCTTATGTTCTAAGAGCGAAGCTTTCTGAAACAGGCTTCACTGTCTGGCATGATCTTGTCCAAGGCAAGCTCAGCTTACCAAACACCGAGTGTGATGATAAGGTACTTATGAAAACCAATGGTGTTCCTACTTATCACCTCGCTGTAGTAGTCGATGATCACCTTATGAAGATCAGCCATGTCTTACGTGGAACAGAATGGTTAGCCTCTACGCCCATTCATCTATTTTTATACGAAGCTCTTGGGTGGGAACCTCCGATACTGGCCCACGTTCCATTGCTGTTGGGCACCGATAAATCGAAACTTTCCAAACGTCACGGGGCTAAATCTGTTTTAGAATACGCAGCCGATGGCTACTTACCCGAAGCCATAAATAACTTTCTCTTTTATCTTGGCTTCTCCTACAAAGATAACTCTGATCTGTTGACCCTTACTGAGATGGCCGAAATTTTTGATGAAAAAAAGATTCAAAGACAAAATGCCATTTTTGATATCCAGCGTCTAAATTACATGAACGGCCAATGGATTAAGAGACTCGACTCTGGAGATCTTTACTCAAGACTAGACTCTTTCATTCCAGAAGACTGGAAGTCTGAAAAAGAAAAAGTAATTCAGATACTGAACTTAACAAGAGAGAGAATGTCTACACTAGCAGAATTTGCTCCTGCTGCCGAGTATTTTTTCAATGTTCCAAAGGTAGAATCCCAATCGGTCTTGGATCTTTCCGGTCACGATGCCGCTTCTACCAAGTTATGGTTTGATACTGTAATTTCCACTATAGATAGATTGTCTGTCATTCCTGCGGAGGCAGGCCGCTGGTCCCCGAAGGGGGAAATCCATCCAATTGGTTCCGAATTCACTTCCGAAAATCTCCACAACGAACTTGCCAAAGCCCAAGTTGATTCTGGATTTACTCCCAAAGAAGCCTTCATGTCTCTGCGTGTCGCAATCTCTGGAAGGACCATAACACCCCCACTTTTTGATTGCATGGTAATCTTAGGAAAAGAAGAAACTCTAAAAAGATTATCCTCTGTCTTCTCTTAATATGTCCAACAACAATCTTCTAAAATCTATTGAGAGGCTTGAGAAAAGGTCCAATACTCTTAGGAAGAAACTTCTCAAGCACTCATCTGCCAAAAAATTCTTTTCAAAATCCCATCTAATAGCAAATGAGCTACGACAACGATCTAGTCAAATTTTGGCAGGTGCTGGATTAGTCGGAGCCATATTAACAACGCCTGCTCCTCAGAGTTTGGCTGTCATTACTCAACCTCAAACCCAGACTGCTCCGGTCGAAAATAAATTTACGGTTAGGCAAAAACTCATGACAGGCCTTCAGGAAATACTTCCGCATCAACCCACCAAGCTTACCCCCGAAGCCGCAGCTAAAGTCGAGCAAGTTGTCTTTGATGCAACCTCAGTCAATGCAAAAGTGGTATTGGAAGATCAATCCCTAAATCACACACTCGGTTATATTGGCTTCGAGCAACATTTGGATCGTTTTCCTGGAGACTCTCTCGCTCAACACGATGAAATTCAAGAAGCCGGTATTGCTCCAGGTAGGGGGGCTTTCGGATATTTTGCCAAAGACTCGAGCAGCTTTACTACTCGAGAGTATATGAGAGAAAAGTACTACTGCGTTGTCCAGACACTCTATTTAGAAAGTTGGAACCGAGATCATCGATTCCTTAAAGACTGGTATGCCTTTAGAAAAATGATAGTCATCAATCCAGTCAATGGTTTAGCTGTGATATGTGATATCGGAGACGCAGGTCCGGCTCAATGGACAGGTAAGCAATTTGGGGGTTCGCCGGAAACCATGCAATACTTAGATTTAAATAAAGGTCCTCGAAAAGGGCTAGTTCTAATGCTATTTGTCGACGACCCCGATAATAAAATTCCTCTAGGACCAATTGTCCAGTGATAAAAATAATAACCATCAAGTCACAATTAACTAAATAATTTAAACCATGGCAATACTCTTTTTTGATCATCTAGTTACAAAATCAGTTATTCACGATCACATAAATCGTCAGGAAGAAGCTGAAAATCAAAAAGGCAAAGCACTCCAATTAATTGATGACATTATTTTTCAAGCAGTAGTCTCTATGATTTTAGATAGGCTAGAGTCCCGTCACCACCACACTTTTCTTTCGACAGTTCAAGAAAGACCGTATGACCCCGAAATACTTAAGTATCTAAAAGACCATATCGGAGAGAATATCGAAGCAGATATTCGCGCTGAAGCCGATAAAGTCGTAAAAATGATTCTCAAAGACCTCAAAACTCAAGAATAATAAATGTGTCATGCCGGACCTGATCCGGCATCCAAGACAATCAAGCGCCTTCCATTTCTCCTCCTAAAGTGTTAACCTAGTAGTTATGCAAGATGAAAAATGTCCCAAATGTGGCGCGCCCTTAGGAGAAATAGTCGAAACAGCTACCGGCAAACGCCTTCAGCGTTGTACCGCAGGCAGTTGGAATAAAGAAACCAAGAAGTCCGAAGGCTGCGATTATGTAAAGTGGCACGAAGTAGAACCTCAAACACTGGAAGAAAAATGCCCAAAGTGTGACAGTCCACTAATTCTCCAAGTCACTCGATTTGGCAAGAAGATGAAGAAGTGCAGCACAAACACTTGGAACAAGGAAACAAAAACTTCCGAGGGTTGCGACTATATTGAATGGATTAACGGCACTACCGAAAAGCTAGATGAAAAATGCCCACAGTGTGGTGAACCTCTAGTACTATTCACAACGGCAGCGGGAAAAAGGATGAAAAAATGCTCAACTTCAGGCTGGGATAGAGAAGCTAAGCAGGCCACAGGCTGTACCTATGTCCAGTGGCTCAAGGGCAACTTTAGTTCGGCCCCAGCCAACGGCGAAGAATTCCTTCCACCCGAAGACATTTTCTAAATAATATCTACGATCTTCAGCAACCACCCTTGTCATTCCCGACTTGATCGGGAATCTATAAAGATTTTTGCGCAATATTATGTCATTCCGATCCAACGAAGGTGACACTGCAACCTATCATGTCAGCCACCATACCATCTGTCATTCCGACCGGGTAATCGCGGCATCACACCTCACTGTCATTCCGGGTCGTAGAGTCGCCTGGGAGACCTTGACCAGGAATCCAGAAACATCTGTCATTCCGACCCAACAAAGGTGACACTGCAACCGACCATCTCAGCCACCACACCATCTGTCATCCCGACCAAGTAATCGCGACGTCACACCTCACTGTCATTCCGGGCTTGACCAGGAATCCAGAAACATCTGTCATTCCGGGCTCCCGCCTGCAGTAGCTAGTGCTACAGCACTTGCGGGCAGGTGACCAGGAATCCATTCAATTATCCAAATTTGTATCTAGGTTACAATATATCTATCGCCTAAGTAGGATGTTGAAAAATTAAACCCTGTTATGAAAAAGAAAAAGCTCTCCCCCTTGGACAAACTCTCTCAGACACTAACGTATTACATAGGCACAAACGCCTCAATCTTTGTTCACACTATTTTATTTATCGCCATTTTTTCTCTCAGGCTATTTGGAACTTCTATAGAAGAAATTCTACTTATTCTCACTACGGCTGTCTCTTTGGAGGCCATATATCTGGCTATTTTTATCCAAATGAGTGTCAATCGGACAACGGAAAGCCTTGCCGGTGTTGAAGAGGATATAGATGACATTCAGGAGGATATAGATGACATTCAAGAAGACGTTGACGACATCCAAGAAAATGTCGGAGATGATTCATCTGATGAAGTGGATATGGTTAGAATTCTAAAAGACATGGAAACTAGACTAGTCGAACTTCAAAGAGATATTGCTGCGCTCCAAAGAAAAAAAGTTTAAGTTCTTCCGTAAAAAAAGCTCCTAATTTCTTAGGAGCCCACACGAAATATTTCAAGCCAATCAATGGTGTCTAGTGCAAACATCTTATCATCCGGCACCAAGGCCAATATAAATAAGGGTAATGCATCCACCAAGGCTTCCGGTTGTGATCGCAGTTTTAATGTGGTGGCTTCCAGTGCCTCAAAAATAATCTGGACCAGTCCAAATGGAGTTGTTAAGCATCCACGAAACTTTTCCATTTCTTCACAGAAGGTCAAAAAGCCTGGCTCGTTGGCACTTATCGAGAAGAGCCTCTGTCGTATCATTTTTTCCGTCGGGAGTCGATATGATAAATTCTCTCCCGAACTTTGTCTGTCGCCGATAATTGAGCGTGTTACAGTATAGAACTCAGACGAGCTCAGAATTCGATATTTCATATCAACCTCCATTTAAGGTACATACTAAAAGATATGGGTTATTCTACCTCAAACCACTAAATATCTCCACCTCTAGAAAAAAATGTATATTAAAACCTATAATATGATTAGTCCAATGTTTGACATTGCGTGCACCTATAGGATAAAATCACACTATCAAATTAGCCGAATAGCTCCGACAGCTGGTCACCCCGAGCACAGCTCTAGGCGCGCACCCGGTTTAGATGGCCTTTGAAATCATAATTTTCATGGAGGTTCGAATGAGAAAAAGAAGAATAATTTTCATGCTACTTACCCTTATTTTTACTGTCTTTCTAGCCGGTTGTGGATCGTACGAGTCGGGAGAAATCTCCTTCGAGGCTCCCACTAAGGAAAATGCAAAGTTTCACGATCCAGATAACGGACCGCTTTCTATATCAGTAGCGATAAATTCAACATTTGACGTGGATAAAGAGGCCAGGCTCTACGTTGATGGTCTTGGGCCATATTCATGCTGGTTGGCCGCTGGAATCACGAGTACCTGTAATAACGTAAGCTTGGCTGGGCCCGGAGTTCACACGCTTCGAGCGGAGGTTGATAAAATTAGGGGCAAGAAGGTTGAAGTTTCTTCTGCTCAAATCTCCGTTGATTGGTCGCCGTACAGCCCAATGGATGTCGGCATGATTAAGATTGCCGGCTTGTTGGGATCAAACGATCCAGTTTTTGGTTTTAATCTTGTGGCATTTTTGATTTCAGGTGTTTTAGCCATCTTTGCTCTAAGGATGGGCAAGTTCGGAGCCATTATCGCTTTCGTTCTTATGGCATTCGGGTTAGCCTATTTTGCTCCGGTTGAGGTTACAGCCCTAATTATCAAGGGTATCTATGGAGTCATTGGAGGCTACTTTACAGTAATCATTATCAAAATGATCCTAGATAGCCTAAAACACGTTGCCTTTGTTAATGCCCGTCGAGCAGACGGATCTACATTTACCGGAGCATACCTGGGAGAGGGCGGCCCAAACGCCAACGGTGTTTTTAGTGGTCTCGGAAATGTTGCTCAGAAAAGTATGGGGGCTGCAGAGCAGCAGCAATCTTTACAGCCAGGATACTACGATCAACCACCTCAAATCCTTCCAGGCAGAGTCGTGGGTAGCCGACCACCTCGAAGAGGTCTTTCAAAGATTTTACGAGGTGAATAGTATTTTCCAATCCCTTCACTAGACAGTGAAGGGATTTTTTTTGCTTATTTTGACTTTTTCCTGTTTTGGATTGCACTCTTAGCTTCAAGAAATGCACCTGCAGTGGCTCCGGAAGTTGTCCCGATTAACTTTCCAAAGAAAGTCCCTATCGTATCAGCTCCGGCCCCGGCCATGGCAGGTAACCATTCTAGAATTGCATCTCTGGTTTTTTCTTGTGACATCAGATTCAGTGCCAATACTCGTCTTTGAGCATCCATCGTTTCTTCACTTATCCCAGCGTGTTGGGAAGCAAGTGCACTTATAGATGGAAGTTGGAATTTAATTACTTGCTGAAAATCTTTTGGCAGTCCATTGTATCTAACTTTATTGCCTTTAAATACTTCATATGTAATTTGAATGATCTCATCGGCCACGGCCTGAGCCGCGGAAGCAATCTGCTCTTTTCCTAGCTCTCGATACTCTATAAGTTCTTCTTTAGCTCTTTGAATCATCTCTGAAGTTGTGCTTGGAATATCTTCTTCTGGGGTACCAAGTGCGATTAATCTTTTCTTGTATTCTACAGCTACATAAGTAGGCACTAAGGCGTCAAAAGCCTCTTGGCCTATATCTACAATACCCTCAGTTAGTGCACTGAGTCTTGCAGAAATCAAATCATCACCTTGCTGCTTGGAAAGAGAAAATTTAACTTCTTTACCGCCCTCTTTTATTAATGCCACATCATAGCCCTCGATATTTTTACCTCTCATTCTTGGGACGATCGTCGCATCACCGCCGATTAAAGTCTCCATTACTTTGCTTTCTTCTCGTAATATTATCCCCGTTTCCGATGTTGGACTTGCGTTTTCAGGTAACATATTTTTGTTCCCATAACAGTAAAATAATCAGTTATAAGATATCTGGATGTTACTACTCTCATTTTTTTCTGTCAACCCTCAAAATTCTTGTCATTCTGAACTTGATTCAGAATCCAAAAAAAGTCATCCTCTCAAAAGAGTTTACCTATCTGGGCGGGGGGTCCATCTTCCTTTATTACCTTACCATTTCTCCCTCAGGTGACTCATTGCGAAATCAAGATCTCCTCGAACTTTTTTTCTTGGATTAAAAATCCCTAAAGGATCAAAGGTGTTTTTGACGTTTTCGAACAAGTTCACCATTTTTTCTCCAAACATGTCTTTCAGGTATGGTGTCCGAATCAGTCCATCATTGTGTTCTCCTGTTGTGGAACCCCCATTTTCAGTGATGATTTTGTATACTTTTTGAGCGATGACAGGAATTGCTTCACGAACTTTCGGATCTTTGATGTCCACAATTGGGATTATGTGAAAATTTCCTTCACCAACATGACCTGCCACAGTGAAGATAAACTCAGGATGTTCTGAAAGAATTTGTGTAACTTGAGGCAAGACTGTTTGTATTTTTTGTGGGTCAATCACAAAATCATCTATGAATGGTGCAGTGTGCTTTTCTCGTATCTTATTTCTAAGCAGGTTAAAACTTTCTCTTCTAACCAGCCAGTATTTTTCTTCTTGTTTCTCGACCGCTACTTGAGTTTTTACCTTCAAGGGTTTTAGTAGCTCAATGAGCTTCTTAACTTTAAGAGCTAGTTCTGTTTCATCATTACCCGTAAAATCAATTTGCAGTATAAGTTTAGGTAATCTTCCTGTAAACATCATCATAAAAGCGGGGAGAAAAGCTAATCCTGCCTGTATCATTCCAAATACACCCAACTGTTTTGCAAATTCCGGTAAATACCTAAGAGCCAATTTAAGTGTGTTGTCATCATACGACTCGAAGCTCTCCGGTCCGAGAGGTAGCACTTTTTTTATTATCTCGCCCAAATTATCCATGTTTGGAAGGAACACTACCACCATTTGTCTGTGTTTCTGAATTGGTACCAGACCGATGTCTGCTCCCGTCATCACACCTAAAGTTCCTTGGGCTCCTACCCAAAGTTTAGTAAGGTCAAATATTCCCGTTTTCTCATTCCAAACATCCCACAAGTTGTAGCCCGCTGAATTCTTATGAACCGTCGGCCTCGCTTGTTGAATAATTTCTTTATTTTCTGTAACAATTTTATAAATACCTCGATACAGTTCACCTTCAAAGTCTTTTTCTGCCATCTTAATTTCCAACTCTGCTTTTTCCAGTGGTTGAATAGTGTGGGATTTTCCGTCCGCTAAAACTGTTTCAATTTTTCTAACAAAGTTTTGGGTTTTTCCATACTTTAGGCTTTTTTCTCCACCCGAATTATTGTTTACAATCCCCCCCATAGCACAAATTGACTTAGAGGCGGGATAAGAGGGGAACAGTAGCCCTTTCTTTAGAGTTTCAATTTCAAAATCTCGATAAAAAACTCCAGGTTCGGTCGTGGCAACATCTTCATTCACAGTTGGAGTGTGGTTGAAATATCTCGAATACTCCACAATTATTGAGTCATTCAATGGTCCACCGCTCATGTCGGTTCCTGCCGATCTAGCCGTCAGAGAAAGTTTTGGAAACTCCTTCTTGTATTTACTTACAAATTCCACCAGTTTCTCTAAATCCTTATTGTTTTTTGGAAAAACTACCACTTCTGGCATAACCTCAAACAAACTGGCATCATGACTATAGATATTTAGTGTCGGATAGTCAGTCTCAACGTCACCTTCAATAATGCTTTTTAGTTCTTCAATTAGCCTGACTTCCATTTATTTTCTACCCACTACTCTTTTAACTGCCTCCATGATTGCTGCTTTTCCCATTCCATATTTTTCTATAATATCTTTTGGACTACCGGACTCTGCAAAAGTATTTTGGAGGCCAATAAATTCCATCGGAGTTGGTTTTTTTACTGCAAAAAATTCAGCTAATGCCCCGCCGAGCCCACCCATTATCTGATGATCTTCCACACTTACAACTGCTCCTGATTTTTCTATTGCAGCCAACACTCCTATTTCATCTAGTGGTTTGATCGAAGTGATATTTACAACGTTTACCATGACTCCTTCACTCTCAAGTTCTCTAGCCGCTAGCAGTCCATAATATAGCTCATGTCCCGTGGCAAATATTGTTGCCTGCGGATTTTCTGAAATCCAAAACTCTTGAGCTTTACCGTCGTAGGGAGTTTCTTCTGTCGTCATCGTCACAGACTTGTCTCTACTGTATCTCAGGTAAACCGGACCGCTATAATCTCCGGCCCACAAAGTTGCCTTTCTTGCTTCGACACTGTCGCATGGAACCAGAACTGTCATTCCTGGCCAGCAACGAGTTATTGCAATATCTTCAGTTGCCTGGTGAGTAGAGCCATCTGGTCCAGTCATAATTCCACTGTGATGTCCGGCGATCTTAACATTTGTTTGGCTGTACACAACAGTTGTCCTAATGGTTTCCCAATTTTTTCCGGGAGAGAAGGTTGCGTATGAAGAAATGAAGGGGATCATTCCTCCAATTGCCATGCCCGCTGCCATTGCAGCCATATTTTGTTCTGCCACCCCACACTCAATAAACCTGTCAGGGTATTTTTTGGAAAATTCGTCAGTTCTTGTTGATTCAGACAAGTCAGCGGTTAGAACGACTACGTTTGGACTTTTGTCTCCCAGCTCCACAATAGCTGTGCCAAAACCATCTCTGGTAGCTTTTTTCTCCACATCATCATCAAATAATTTTGGGTTTAGTTTTAGATTTGGGTTAAGCATATTATTGGTGTTCGCTTTCAATTTTTCCTTGTAATGTTCTTAGTTCCGCCAAAGCCACAGTTGCCTGATCTCCCTTTGCTGGTGCCCCGGGAACTTCAGCTACGTCAGGAGGGTTACCATGCCACAAATAATTTCTTTCCATAAAATCAACCCCTTTCCCGGGTATCGTGTGGGCAATGATTACCGTGGGTTTATTAAATATTGCCCTAGCCTCTCTAACAGTTTCTTCAAAGGCTCTGATATTATTTCCGTCTACGTCTAAGACAAACCAACCAAATGATTCATACTTTTCTCGCAATGGCTCGAGTGGCATTATGTCCTCAGTAAATCCATCGATTTGAATATTATTACGATCGATTATCACAGTTAGGTTGTTTATTCTATTTTTACCGGCGAACATAATAGCTTCCCAAGTGTTACCTTCTTGATGTTCTCCGTCTGAGGCGATGCAGTAAATGTATTGTTTGTTTTTATTTAGTTTTGCCGCCATTGCCAAACCAATTGCCTGGGAGATACCTTCTCCAAGCGGCCCTGAAGATGTTTCTAAGCCAGGTAAGTAGTGGCGAGAAGGGTGTCCTTGAAGTCTAGAGTTAATCTTACGAAGCGTCTTAAGCTCTTCAATGGGGAAGTAGCCTGCCATAGCCATAGTCACGTACTGTATAGGGCAAATGTGTCCGTTTGAAAGTACCAGTTTATCTCGGTCAACCCACTCAGGATTTTTCGGGTCGTGTTTTAAGATATGAAAGTAGAAAGCCACAAAAATGTCCGCCATGCCTAACGGGCCGGCACTATGTCCAGACTTTGCCTCTACCAAAGTTTCAATAACCAGCTCTCTAGCTTTTACAGCCAAGTCATTTAGTTCAAATAGTTTATCCTCAGTTAGTTCTATGTCCATTTTTATATTTTTAAAACCATAATTAAATCAGCAACATTTGACCCAAGTTTATCTGTAAAGATACCGTCACCAATTTTTTCAAAAAAGGTTGAGCTGTCGTCATCGTTCAAAAAAGCTTGGGGATCTAATTTTAACTTTTCAGCTTTTGTTAATGTTTCTGAGTCTCCGATAGCTCCACCAAACTTATAATAATCTACACCGTCGGAGTCAAACGATAATATAAGTGTATCATCTTGAACTGGCAAGGATGCCAGAACCAGCGTCTGATTTCTTCCTCCCTTACCACTACCTGTCACGGTTACTGTTGTTTCTCCGCCGGCAAGTAGAATCTTCCCTGGAGGTGTTTGCTCAATTAATTTTTTTCCAATTTTTTTTGCATCTCCCTCAACTCTGTCAGAGAATATCGCGCTTTTAAAACCCAATTTCTTTGCCTCGACCTGCATGGCCGTAAGAGCGGTCTGATTACTGAGCATCATTACATTTGAAACTTGCTCAAAATATTTTTCATCCTTCGGCAGCTCGGTCAGTGCGGAGTCAGGAATGAGCGATGATTCAATTTTGTATTTATTCAAAATAGATAAAGCCTTTTTGGATGTAGACCTATCTCTTACTGTTGGACCGGAGGCAATTACTGATAGGTGGTTCCCTGGCACATCCGAGAATATTAGATTCACAATCTTTGCTGGGTATAAATGTTTTGCCAAGCCCCCACCCTTTACTTTGGAAAGGTGTTTCCTGACCACATTCATCTCCGAAATATTTGCCCCTGAGTTTAGAAGTCTAGAGGATACTACTGTCAGCTTGGCTACACTCAAAGAGTGCGGTGCCTCAAAAAGAGCAGAGCCGCCCCCGCAAACAACAATTATCACTAAATCTTTTTTGTTTAGATTTTTCAAACTACCTAGAACACGCTCAGTAAAATCGACATTGACCTTAGATGGAAGTGGGTGAGTTCCAAGCGTAAAATGTGCTTTTTTGAAATCTATTGGTGTAGTATCAATGACAAATCCCTCAGTTAAATTATCTCCGAGGACTTTTTCAAGGCGCACAGAAATCTCCCCCGATCCTTTTCCGAACCCTATCATGAACACTCTTTCGAATTTTCTCAGGTTAAATTTTTTATTCTTAATGTAAACAGTATCACCATCTCTCGATAAAGTGTCTGCCAATACTTTGTTGGGTTGAATAGCTCCCAACCCCGCTTCCAGTATTTTTAATGCTACTGCTCTTCTCTCGGAAGTCTTAAGTTTGGCCAAGTTTTTTATTAAGTTCATTTTCCAAAAAATAGTTCGTTAATAACTTTTGTAAAAGGATCAACTTCTGGCCCAAAAGCCATTATTCCTCCAAGGGCACCGGTTATGCTAATTAAAGCTAATCCAAATAAAGCCAGAACAACCATCGTTCCAGATTGATGCAAAACGTCATTTGTTTTAATAAGTTTGAGACAAAAATTACGATTTCGTAGATATGAATAGAAATCTTTCTCAATCCAGGCAATTAAGTATGATAGGGATATTATTCCAAAAACTATGGTTGTAAATATTGCAAATCTAGAGTGAATATCCAAAACTGGACCGTAAAATTGTTCAGCAATAATTTTGCCCGCTAACATAGTGGGTAACGCCGCAGCCGTTCCAACTATAACCAAAACTGCCTTTATATAAAACCAATAATCAAGAGCTTGTATTTTTTTAAATCTTACCAATTCCAAAAGACAGTAAATCGTCATAAAGGCAATCGGAAAATGTACCAATAAAGGATGAAAGTTCACAATTCAGTTTATCACTTCTGCTTGTTCTACACCTCTCTCGCCACCATTTCGACCGAGTGAAACGAGTGGAGAAATCTCCCTCCACGAAATTCACACCACCCATGTCATTCCGGGCTTGGCCCGGAATCCATTCAATTATTCCACTTTCAATTTCTCATACTAACCCACGTCATTACGAGTCAGCCTGCCCCGAGAGGAGCCGAAGGGTGGCGACACAGAAACACCCATGTCATTCCGGGCTTGACCCGGAATCCCTCCAATTATTCCACTTTCAATAGCTCCTTCTTCATCTCCTCATACCCCCTTGTAAAATAAACTCCATTTTGTGCTTCTCGGAGGTCAAAGCCGAACGCTCTTCGGCTTACCGCTATAATCGGGGGAGCTTGTATTCTTTTAAATACATTTATTTTGTACTGTTTCCATTTGTGCTCCAAGTCAGCGATGAAGGCTTCAGGGGTTGGAAAATATTTGGCGACTAGCCCTGCCTCAATTTTTAATTCTTTTTCCAGCTCTCCCTTAGCGTAAAGTTCCAAAATATATTCAGGATCTCTTCTGAATTCTACGAAGGAACGAAATAGTCTATCGTGATACGGATACAATATCGGATCCCCCAAACCTTTGGTGACATCTTGTTTATCCGAAAGTTCCGCTGACGGTATAACATTCAAGATTTCTTCCGGAATAATTTCTTTACCCGCCAGCCTATTTATATACCTAGCCAGTTGATAAACTTCCCCTTTGTAAATATCGGCGATTGGAGCTATTGCTCCGTTGACATCACCATACAAGGTACACCATCCTATGGTAGTCTCTGTCTTGTTCCCATTGTTGGTAAACACCGCTCCCAAACATGCTGCGATACCGGCCAGCACCCTACTTCCCCGATCTCTTGCTTGTATGTTCTCTAGACTATACCCGGTTACTTCTACATTTGTAATCGTTTTTTTATCGCCTCTTCTTTCGAACTCCAGACTCTCCAGTTGTTTGACAGTCAAATCTACTGATTCTTGAATCGGTAGTACACCATAATTTACTCCTAGATTGTCAGCGAGCTCCAAAGCAGCATTTTTTGTTAGGTCTGAATTAAATTTGGAAGGCATATTTACTGCAAAGACATTCTCTGTTCCAATTGCTTCGGCCAGCAGACAAGTACTTACAGCCGAATCTACTCCTCCTGATAGACCGAGCACAGCTCTGTTCATCTTGTTTGTTTCAAAAAATCTTTTTAACCCAAAGACCAACCCTGTATAGAGTTCCTCCACATCCCTCTCATCCGATAATTTACTCAATCCGTCATTGCGAGTTTCGATTCTTCGAACCGAAGCAATCTCACTCCATAACACATCCACAGTCTCCTCCACATAATCTTTAGCCTGTATAGCAATCTCGCCATCCTTGTTATATGCCGTCGAGTTTCCATCAAAAAGGAAAACATTTTTCCCATTATTCTGGATACCGATATTGTTGCAATACAGGAAGGGAACTTTTACTTCTTCAAGAAGAGACTTCACCACCCTATTTCTTTTATCGTTTTTTCTCCATGTCCAGGGAGAGCATGATAGATTCACGATTAGCTCAGCTCCATTTTCCACTAAGATTTTTGAGGGATTGTCGGCATAATCATCACTCCACATATCTTCGCAAAGTATAGCTCCGATATTGATTTTCTTGCCATCTATATCCACCTTAAAAGGTTTTAGTAAATCCTTTAAAGACTTCTTCGATTCATTAGCTAGTCTCAACATGGAATAGAAATGCCTTTCATCATCAAACTCTCGATACTTGGGCATCAGTGTTTTAAAAGTATGACCGTCAAATACGCCATTACTTATCCACTTTCCATTTTGAGCCAAGTAAACTGTATTGTATTTTCGTACCCGGCCATCTTCGCCTTTTTTACTTTTATCCACAAACACACTTCCCCAAATAACTGTAATGTCTTGGCTGGCTTTTCGGATATCTTCGTTATATTCCATTAAGTCATCCAAAAAGGAGTCATTTTCCCATTCATCTCCCAGTAAATAACCGGGAACGACCATCTCCGAAAATAGAATTAAATCTACTCCTCTTTTTTTAGCATTTTCAACTTCCTTCAATATTTTGCTCGTATTTAGATCAGGTCTTCCGGCAACTACTTCAATTTGAGCAATCGCAATC
>CAYGCQ010000006.1:24282-58406 GCA_964348455.1 uncultured Pseudomonadales bacterium | reverse complement strand
ACTAAAAACACTTGTGTTAAGAATGTCAGGATTTGACAAATTATTTTCTAGTAATTTTAAAGGTCTTCCTGCTGGAACAGAAGCTACCACAGCTACCCAACCCTTGGTAGAAAAATCAACATTCTTCAAAGCCCCTTCAACTGGAATGAACCTTGTCAGCTGATCTAAGTACTCACTATATGGAAATTTTTCTTTATTTAACGACTCAACCTTCCCTAATATGTATTTAGAAAGCACGAAGCTTTGTAAAAGTTGATTATTTGCAGTCATTTCACTCGAAATCGATACCGTCTCCTGATCTACTTTTGCCTGCGCGGATCTTGTTAGATATAACTTACTTACAACATAAACAGAGATACCTAAAAAATAAATTGTAAAAATAGCAAAAAGTGCTACCAAAATTACAACTATCCAGTTGCGACTATTCGCATCGCGTCTTTTTTTACCAATTAAGTTTATTTTTACCATTTAAAGCGCTAATCCATTTGCAATCGCGAACACCGGCCCGAGGCCTTTATACTTCTCTTCTACTGCCATAGTGGCAAAGGGATTTCCCAGCACAACTTCCACGCCTCCAAGTGACTCTGATAAATAAGGCACCAGGCCCATTAAATACGCTCCTCCACCTGTTAGTATGAGTCTTCTTACAGAGCTATCTTGATGTTCCCCTTTATAAGAAATCATCATTTTCTTTAACTCCCCCATGATGTTATCTAAAACAGGCATTATCACGGTAACCATTTTCCCTTCAAGCTTGCTATTATCCAGGCCATAGGTTCGCTTGTAATTTTCAGCCTGATCAAGAGGTAAATTAAAAGACTCAACAATCAGCCGTGTCAAAGCCTGACCTCCAACGGGGACATAAAAACTACCAAATATTTTTTCTTTTCCCGATATCACCATATTTGTCCCATTTGCGCCCAGATCCAAAATGGCTGACGGACTTTCATCACTCAATATTGAACCAAAGGACCTCACGAGTGAAGGGATCTCATTCTCCAAGCGTATAGGTTCCAAGCCGATTAACTCGAGCATCTGAACATATGTTTCAGAAATATTTGTGGGCACAGCAACAACATAAACAGAAATCTTTTCATTTCCTTCGAACTTCTTCGGCCGTTCCAAAACAGTCCATGAAGTTTCGATTTCGTTTGGTGGAAAGGGGACCGACTGATCTAGTTCCCACTTAATGGCTGTAGCCAACTCAGGAGTAGACATGAAGGGGAATTTTAAGACTCGCGAAAATACCGATGATTCAGGAATAGAAGCCACCACTTGCTTTGATTTCATGCCGGTATCTTTAATCAGAGATTTCAACTGATCGGCAAAGGATATTTTTTCTGCATTAGACATCTGGGGGATGCTCTTTCCTGTGCTGTTGGCACCAATAGCAATTTCCTTTACTCGATTACCATCCGACTGAATAATCTTTATACTAGTAGAACCAATATCTAATCCAAAATAAGCAGGCATATATTAATAATACCATTACCGTAATCGTAGATTACAGTGGATTCACCGCATCCTAATCACTGGACTATCGAACCATTGGAAAACAAAGCATAGTCGAAAACAGTAGGTAAAAGATCAGATTTAGATTCAATATACTCAACTCCATATTTCAAAGTAGTTTCTCCAGTAATCAAGTTAGCCACTGATTTATAATCAGTACTTTGTGCGGGAAGAGTACCACCAACAGGCTCGACTCCGATTATAGCCGCGTCCACTAAGGCGGTTACTCGAAGCTTAATCGAGGTTCCGACAGTAACAGGAATAACAGGAGTCACATAGTCATAACTCACCCCCGACAGTGAGCCCCCAGCCACGATCTTTGTAAAACCGCCTGTTCCATCAGTGTCATATGCGTAATCAATGCCTTTATCGGCTCTGATTTCTGTCACAAACACTGCCGGATTACCACCTGGGGCGGCAGATTTCCAATACACCTTCACCCCGGTTATTCCTATTGCACCTTCCAAATTTACTTCAATTGACTCACCGGTATCAATTTTATCCGTTGTAATACTATCAGCACCAACATCTCCTTTTGTTACTGTGTACTGATTTTCACCAAGGTAACCAGATACTTCAGAATCCTGAGAAATAGCTTCTTCTAAACCTGCCTGGGCAGTTAATATGGCCTGAGTGTTGTCAATGTTTAATTGTTGGACTCTCGTCTCCACAGTAGATCTCCCAGCAACCGAGACTGCTACAGCACTAATCACTGTCATAATCAACACCATCACCAATGCAACCTGGCCAGAGTGATTAACTGTGAGTTTTTTATTCAATTTAGTCCGCTATTTAATAAATTTATTTCTGATGAAACACTTCGAGTCACGTTCAAGCCTGATCCAAGAACAGTGCTTGAAGCATCAATTTCAATACTAATCTTATCACTCGCATTACCTTGGCAATACCAGGTAAAATTTAATCTATCAATTTTAATATTGTCGGGGCTTAAGTATGATACTTGTGATGTCAAGGCGGCGGTAGAAGCAACTTTATCTGTAAGCATGGAGTATGTTATTCCCAACCCATCCTGATCAAAAACCTCCAAAGTATCACCGGAGTAACCGGAAGTACCTGCAGATAAACAATCTTGCCTGGAACCCAGACCGACAGTGGATACTTGGCCATATCGAAGGCTTTTCTCCATACTTGTCAAAACATCTCTCAAGGAAGAATTTAAATTAATATCAACATCGCTCAGTCCGGAAGATTTAAGATTTTGATAAAAAAGTGTCGTACCACCAAATAGAATAATAGCCAAAAGGACTGCAGCAATCATTACCTCAATTAATGTATAGGCTTTCATTTCAGGTCTCTTGATAATAGTTGATTTAAGCTTACATTAAAAGTTTGACCACCATCACTCCAATCCACCTTAACATTTATTTGAACCGAAGTTGCTGACTTTACGACAGTAATATTGCAGACATAGGGCTTTCCTGTAACACATGGGTCATTAATGGCAGAGGCAACACTGTCATAAAATAGCTGTGGGTCCGTATCCCTTTGAATTCTGTATTGATTTAAAATCGCCTGAGAAATATAAAGTGCTTCATCTTTTTGTTTTTGAAAGGTTACAACCCTAGATGATCTTGTCATAAGGTCCGACACCCCCACCAAGACCAACCCAATAATTCCAATAGCCACAACTATTTCTATTAGCATCTGACCCTTAAATTTATTTTTAACAATTCTCATAAAGTGTTTATCTTTCCATAGTTCCCAATCTCAACCGTCATAGTGTTTGGAATATTTTTGTTATCAGAAATCACAATAGTTTGATTTGATCCAGTCGAAATATAACCCGAACCAGGCAAGAAGGTAAAATCAAAACTTGCTGTAAATGTAGTGGAGGTTAAAACAGAACTACGAGTTTCCGGAAAATTACCTGAAGTACACTGTGTCGTAACGGTCAAGCCGGTGTTAGCCAAATCATTTTTAACATTTACACCTTGAAAACCGGTACATCCGGCAGGGTACTGCAAACTAGCGGCAAGTGAACGCGATCTATTCAGCTCACCCACTAGTTGCCGGACATCGTTTAAAATAACCTGTTTTTCATTAAACCTAAGATATGCTGTCAATGCTCCTCCTGTCAACATCACGATTACGAGTGTTACCACCATCAACTCTATCAAAGTAAAACCAGAATTTATGGAATTTTTAATCACGGATTTGTCACTTGATAAGTTTCACCCTCCATACACGGAGCAGATAGAGTATACGTAGTGTCGTCAACTCTCGTATATGTATATGCCGTTGTCCCGCAAGGTTTCGGGTCGACCGGGGTTTTTGACATCAACTGAGCTCCGGGGACACCGCCAACAGTACAGGTAAGCACTGAATTTGAAACATCTGACTGATACACACTGCTTGAGTCAGGGTATTTACCTGTAAGGGACCGACACATCTCCAGAGACTGTCTAATTGATTCAACATCCGATATTCTTCTAGTATTTCTTGACCGAACTGTAATAGCCGAATAAGCCACCACTCCGGATGAAAAGATAATACCGATTATAGTTATCACCACAAGTAGTTCTATAAAGGTGAAACCTGATTTATTTTTTATCATTGCAAATTACCTACACAATAGTAATCACCTCCGGCAGAAAAGGTGCAACTTGTCGTACTGGAGTTACCTGACCCGGAAGTTCCCTCCAAAGTTGCACAAATACAATAAGAACTAGCAGTACAAGCATTGTCACCAGCGTAATTTACAGTAGTTGTTGTAGTGCTTGTAGGATCAACTGGCCAAGCACTCTTAAGGTAAGCACTTGCAACAGTACAGGTACCTATCGGATAAGCAAATGAAGAAGCAGAATAGTACTGTTCAAGTGCATTTTGAATTGCAACCAAATCTTGCTTCCTTCTTGTGTTTCGACCGCTTAGTTGAGTTTGGGAGTAAGCCACAGTTGCTAGAGCCATCATTACCCCAATAATACCTATAACAACAAGTAGTTCCAGCAGTGTAAATCCATTTTTGTAAAATGAGCTCGAACTATAAAATCTAGATTTTAAATAATTTTTCATTTTCCTTATGGATTAGTAATAATGTACATAACTCCTGTATTCGTGGGCCCACAAGTGCAATCTGCTGAACCAAAGGCATTGCAAAGTCCAGAGCTGATACTTGTTTTAGTTGGATCAGCAGCGTTCTCAAGACAGGACATAATAGAATAAGCAGTGTTGCTTAGAAGAGGAGTGTACTGATAGTCTATCCATTCTGAGGCTCTAGGATCCTGAAAAGTGTCTTTGATATAAGCTACTGGAGACATTAGAGTGCTCTGGAAATTCGCAGCAGGATAAGCGTTCGTATCATTCTTGTAAACTTCAAGTGCTTTCTGAAGCTGACTTAGATCACTTTTGCGTTGCACATCTCGGGACCTTACCCTAGCTTGATTGAAGTTAAATGCAGCTAGGGCTGTGAGCACAGCCATGATACCAATCGCTACAAGCAGCTCAATCAACGTAAACCCTTTATTTTTTTTTATCATATACTCTTTACTAATCCCGTTTCATTCACTTTATAATTGCAAGGGACAGTTGCTCCAACAGCTCCACAGTTGACACCCCAAGGATCTACTACAACATTCCCAGAACCATCTTTAATCAAATCTCGGTCATTGGAATTTTCTAACGCAGCATAGAAAGAATAGCTTTGACCGTCGGAAGAAAGATAAACATAAGTTCGACCAGTGGTAGGATCAGAAGGTGTATTAATATATTCACTAGCCAAGCCATCAGAAAGTAAATACAGCTTGTCCCCACAGACAACATCTGTAAGTGAATTGCCAGATCTTACAGCGCAGTACATATTATTCTGCGAATCCGAGTGAGGATATCGACCAACATCGCTATAGAAAGCCTCAATAGCCTTAGCCATCTGATCTAAATTGCTTTTTCTTTGTGTATCCCTAGACTTAACTGTCGCTTGCATATAAGTACCTATTCCAATCACAGACAATATCATAATCAACCCAATTACTAACATCAACTCAATCAGAGTAAAACCGTGCTTTATCTTCACAGTTTCATTGTGCTGGATGCAGTATCAATTGTCAAACAAGAAAAGACATGTACCAGAACCAAACAGCGTTTCCCCAAAGCAAGGAAAAAACAGTACCCGCTATCAAAAATGGTCCAAATGGCAGGTACTGACTCATACTTTTTTTCTTCATTGCAATAAGTATCAATCCCACCACAGAGCCTAAAATAAAAGCTACAAATATGCCTGGGACTATTTTTGGCCAACCCAGCAACAGCCCAAGAGAGGGTGCTAGGTATATATCTCCCAAACCAAATCCATCAACATGCTTAATCATTTTAGTAATTCCTTGTAAAAGCAAAAAGAGCAAGCACAACCCAACTCCTGAGAGAACAGCCTTATACAAGTCACTACTACTCATGATTCCAAATCCCGACAGGCCAATTCTATAAGAAAGTGCTAGAGTAAACAAAAATAAATTTAATCCAAAAGGAATAACCATATACAAAAGATCAATAACAAAAATTGCAAATAAAACTAGACCTGTAATGAGCCAAAAAGCGGGCTGAATAAAGCTCCATGGACTACCTACTAATTTGAAAAAATTGAATCCCACCACAAACCACCAAACAAAAAATATCCCCGTCAAGAACTCAATAATTGGATGCCTGATGGAAATCTTTTTGTGACAAAAGGCACAACGTCCACCTAAAAATAGATATGAAAACAAGGGAATATTCATATACCAATAAATCATGTGTTTACATCTCTCACACACCGATCTTCCGAATAGGGGAGACTTACCATGAGGAACACGCCAAATCACGACATTCAAAAAACTACCCCAAATCAATCCCATCATAAACAAAAATAAAACAACCAAAGTCATATGAACATTTTATCATTCTAGAACCAAAAACCCCGCTCAAAAAAGCGGGGTTTCTTTACTTTATTGATATTTTTACTCAAAACACTGAAGACAGTTTCCAGCTGCCTTATCATCAGACGTACATCCAACAGCAGGTAAATCAATTGTCTTACCTGTCTCGTCATATAAATACTTGGTTTGAGCATCTGACAAATTTGATTTTCCTTCTGGGGCAAAACAGACACCTACATTTGTAGTACTACCACTCATGATATAAATCGGTGTTTTAAGTCCTGCAAAGAAAGTAGATTTAATTTCGCCATCTGTACCCAAGGTATTCTGGATACAGTCGTAAACCACATTGCCTGCTGCCAAGTCCAGGTCAACTTTAAGAGCTTTACGCGGATAGATGGTAGTAGAAGCGTCTGTTCTGATTGGCCCCCAAGTATCAGCAGTGTCTACGCAGTTAGCATCGTAAGCCCCAACACCTGCCGGCTTAAACCAAGGAAGATAACCATGAGTCGTGTAGTACCTCTGGGAAGCCCCAAGGAACTCGATAGCAGCACTTCTGTTGTTCGTATCACGAGCTTTCTTTAGTTGTTCAAAAGGATCAATTGCCGCCAAAAGACCAGCAGCCAAGATACCCAAAACACCAATAACGATTAATAACTCCATCAGGGTAAAACCTTTGTTTTTCATATTGCTTGTATTGTTATACACTACTTATTAACTATGAATTATTAAAATTGACTTGTCAAGTTGTAAATAGGCATGATAACCGCGATAACCAAAAAACCTACTCCTATACCCATGATAACCATGATTAATGGCTCAATCGCAGTAGTCAAAGCTTTTACCTTTATTTCACTTTCAGACTCATAGTATGCCGCAAGTTTTGTTAGTACTGTATCTAATTTTCCAGTTTCTTCACCTACTGAAATCATCTGAGACAGAATAGGTGGAAACATATCTATCCTGGTTACTGCTTCTGCCAAACTGACTCCCTTTTCGACATAAACAGAAGCTTGTTTAATACCTGCAGCATAAATCCTACTTCCGAGAGTTTCGGCGACAATATGCAAAGAGTCCAGGATTGGAATACCAGCTCCCAATAACACACTAATGGTTCTTGCAAATTCCGTCAAAATAACATCTTTCCTCAACTTCCCCCAAATAGGAATCTTAAAAGTAATCTGCTCCACAATTAGTCCACCGACTTCCGTCTTTGACCAGCTTGAAAAAAAACCCACAGCAACTCCAATAACAATTATCAATAAATACCAATAGTTCACTGTAAAATCACTAACAGTCATCAGAACTTTGGTTGGTCCCGGAAGCTCAGCTCCGAAATCCTTATACATTGCAGTAAGTTTCGGTACCACAAAGACCATCATGATTCCTGCAATCACGATCATAGCGATAAAAATAATCACCGGATAAACCATCGCACCTTTAGTTTTACTCCTAAATTCACGCTGCTTATCTAAAGAATCAGCCAGCTTACCCATTACTTGATCCAACACTCCCGCAGACTCGCCGGCTCGGACCATGGCAATATATACCGATGAGAAACCACCCCCAGACCCTTCGACTGCATCAGCCAGGGTAGTCCCGGCTTCCACCTCCGTTAATATATTCTCAATAACCGGTTTTAGGCCTGTTCCAGATTGAGTTTTCAGTATTTTAAGAGCTTCAACCAAGGGTAGCCCTGCACCAATCATAGTGGCCATCTGACGTGTAAAATTTGTTATTTCGTCAGGTTTTGGTTTAGAGAAGCGACCCATCAAAGCATCTAAGTTTAGTTGATCAGATTCATATAAGCCAGTAATCAGTAGTCCCTTACTTCGAAGAATATTCGCTGCCTGCTTTTCATCGACAGCATCTACCACTCCACGGGAATCATTTCCATCCCTATCCATCACTTTATAATCAAATGTCTTCATGTTTATCTTCCACCAAGCAACTTATCTAACAGAGAAGGTCTAATGGCATATTCCAGGGCGGTATTTCTGTCTATGATGCTCTTGTTTACTAATTCAGCCAAACTATTTTCCATAAGCCTCATTCCCAAATTTCCACTGGTTTGGATTACATTATCTATTTGGAATGTTTTTCCTTCACGAATATTATTCCTAATCGCTGGAGTAACCACCATAATTTCTGTTGCAACCGATCTTTTGCCTGACAAATTAGGTAATAGTTTTTGAGACATTACCGCCTCCAGAACCATAGAAAGCTGAAGAACAACTTGGGATTGTTGTTCATCTGGAAAACTATCAACGATTCTCTCGATGGACTGTGCCGCAGAATTAGTATGAAGTGTTGCAAATACCAAATGTCCGGTCTCCGCAACCGTCATCGCGGCTTGCATTGTATCTGGATCTCGCATTTCTCCGATATAAACCACGTTCGGATCCTCACGCAAAACCGATTTCAGAGCATTACCCCAACTTTTTGTATCACCACCCAACTCGCGCTGACTCAAAATAGATTTTTTATTTTCATGAACAAATTCAATGGGGTCTTCAATCGTTACAATGTGATCATTTCTAGTTGAGTTTATTTCATCGATGATTGCCGCCAGAGTAGTTGACTTACCGGAACCGGTAGGACCCGTAACCAAAATAAAACCCTGTTTAAGCTTGGTGAAAGAATGACAAATGTCAGGAAGTCCAAGCTCACTAATTACCGGAATTTTATCCGGAATATAACGCAAGGAAATTGCAGGTGTACCTTTCTGGAAATAAGCATTTGCTCGAAACCTCGCCTTGCCGGGAACGTGTAAAGAAAAATCAAGCTCAAACTCTTTCAAAAAAATCTCTTTCTGATTCTGATTCATCACACTGGTGATCATCGCCATGAGTAATTCTGGGTCGATAACTCCTCCAGGTTGATATTTTTCCAACTTACCAATCGTTCTGAAAATTGGAACACTATTCGCCACCAGATGAATGTCGGAGGATCCCATCTCCGATGCTTTTAATAGCAGTTGCTGCATTAATATTGAGGCTTTATCCATATTTAAACTTGTGCAACCCTAATA
The DNA here is from genome assembly GCA_964348455.1 of uncultured Pseudomonadales bacterium. Classification (GTDB taxonomy): domain Bacteria; phylum Patescibacteriota; class Microgenomatia; order UBA1400; family MFAQ01; genus UBA10133. The sequence goes on along the minus strand of CAYGCQ010000006.1, from coordinate 48,995 downwards.
ACTTCTTCCAGCGTAGTAATTCCATCGAGAACTTTTAAATAACCATCTTGTTTCATAATAATCATGCCATCATCCATAGCTTGCTTTTCAATTGTAGTAGCATCTGCCCTTTCCAGGATCGATCTGGCAATTTTTTCGGTAACTCTCAAAACTTCATAAATACCAACTCTGCCATAATAGCCGGAGTCGCCACACTTCTCACACCCGGACCCCTTGTACAACATAAAGGGAGTGTTGTTTTTCTTTGCTAAAACGGACTTATCTTCATTGCTCTTAAGCCACCCATCAAGTAGTTTTCCCAAAGATTCTTTAACATCATCAATCACGGCCTGATCCGGAACATACGGCTGCTTACAGTTGTCACAAACTTTTCTAAGAACGCGCTGACCAATGGCAGCTGTCATCGATGATGCTAGTAAAAAGGGCTCTGCCCCCATGTCTAAGAGACGGGGAAGCGCTCCTGCAGCCGAGTTTGTGTGTACCGTTGAAAAGACTAAATGACCTGTCAAAGATGCTTGGATCGCCAACTGAGCCGTTTCTTCATCTCGAATTTCTCCGACCATAATAATGTTCGGATCTTGACGGAGGAAAGATCTTAGGCCTGAAGCAAATGACAGTCCCGCTTGAGTATTTATCTGAACTTGGTTCACCCCAGTCATCTGATACTCTACAGGATCCTCAAGTGTCACGATGTTTACTTTTGGACTGTTTATCATGGTTAAAAGAGAGTAAAGAGTCGTGGTTTTTCCTGAACCTGTAGGACCGGTCGCCAATATAATTCCATGGGGAATATGAATAGCTTCTTCCAAGGTTCCTAGTGCTTTTGCTCGGATTCCTAATTCGGACAAGGTCGGAACTCTTTCCGATTTCTTAAGCAAACGCATAACAATTTTCTCACCGTTCACCGTTGGTAATGAAGAAATACGTAAATCGACTTCACCATATTCGGAACTAAAGTTAAAACGACCATCTTGCGGAATACGTCTTTCATCGATTTTCATTCCACTCAATATTTTTATACGTGAGACTAGAGCAGCATGATAATCCTTATCCAAGGTTAATTTTTCCTCCAAAATTCCATCAATGCGGTATCTGACACGCGTAATGTTCTCTTGAGGCTCGATATGAATATCAGATGCTCTTAACCGAATTGCGTGCTCCAGAATCTTCCTGACAATCTCAACAATTTTCGGCTCTTTGATAATCTGAGATATTGTTTCCGAGGTTACCAGCCTTACTCCCGACTCTTCAGCTTGTTCCTTACCTCGTTTTAAAACTCCTGAAATTTCACCGGACAAACTTTGGCTGTAGGCATTTCCGATTAACAGATCAAAATTTTCCTTAGAAGTTAAATAAGATTTAATTTTGTAGCCTGTTCTCTTTTGAAAAAAATCAACTGTAGTCAAGTCTTCGGGTTTTACCATGACAAGACTTAAAATCCCGGCACCTTTATCTAAATCTAAAGGAATAACCTGGTAGTTCTTAGCCAAATCCACCGAAATCAGAGATAAAAGCTCTGGGCTAACCGAAACCTTACTTTCTGAAAAATAGGGGATATTCAACACCCTAGCTCTGGACTCGGCCAAGTCCCTCTCAGTTACAATATGCTTTGCCAAAAGAAGTTCAGTTAAGCTCTTTCCTGCTGAAATAGCCTCGACTCTTAGAGACTCAGCCTTGTCCGTATCTAACCTCCCGGAAGAGAGTAAAAAATCCAGCAAAGCCTTCTCTTGATAATCCATACATTAAATATAGCAAATTTATCCTCTGTGTTTTGAGCAGCTAACTTATTTCTTAATTATTCTCCATGAAGAAATCAAGAAATTATCTAACAACAGTTTGTGATTAATATGTGTTTGTTTCAACTCAGCAAGAGAGGTGATGGCTAAATCTAATATAGATAACCTCTTGATGGTTATTTCTTCAGCAAAACTCTCATGTAGTTTCCTGATTAGCTCCTCCATCACCGGAATAGCCTTTTCTTTATCCAGATTATCTACAAAAGCAATACAAGCAGCCGGACCCGCACTCCAGCACTTTCTTATTTCATTCCAATATTCATCACTCTGAATAAATGGTTTTTTAAAATCCCACACAACACCTCTAGATAAAATAGTAGGCAATAGAAGATTCTCATCTTCGGCAACCAAAATAAGATCCATAGACTCTTCTAACTCTTCCATCGGCTTAAGAAGTACAGCTTGAGTTTCCGGACTGAGTTTGTCCGCATCCCAAATAATCATAGAGTAATTAGTCTGGGTTCTAAGAATATTTATTCCGGAATATAGCCAAGAACGCAGACTGTCTACCTTCGCAGATTCTCCTTCAAATCCCATAATTAAATTTTCCTCAAGACCCAGTATTTGAAGTAATTCTTTCTTATCACTAAATATGCCTACAGCTATTTTTGGTAACATATACATATTGTAATTCATGGGTTAAAATGAACCCGAGTCTCTTTTGCCGAATCCAAAGTTAAGCGAGTAAAATTTAAAATATAAAATGCCAGAACAAACATACACAGCTAAAGACATTACCGTATTAGAGGGATTGGAACCGGTGCGCAAGCGCCCTGGAATGTATATCGGTAGCACCGACGAGAAAGGTCTCCACCATCTCCTAATCGAAATTGTTGACAACTCTCTTGACGAAGCCATTGGTGGCTACGCCAAAAATATATTTGTCTGCCTTCACAAAGATGGATCAGTTTCTATTTCGGACGACGGTAGGGGAGTGCCAACAGATATGCATCCAAGTGGGGTTTCTGCTCTTGAGGTCGCTATGACCAAGCTTCACGCAGGAGGTAAATTTACCGAATCAGCATATAAAGCTTCAGGAGGACTTCATGGAGTGGGTGCATCAGCAGTAAATGCACTGTCAACTCACATGAACGTTGTCGTAAATCATGACTCAAAATTTTTTCTACAATCCTACAAAACAGGAACCCCTGATTTTCCGGTAAAAGATATTAGTCTCGATAAGATAAATGGCTTTGTCCCGGAATACCATAAACACCTCTTGGCTTCCAAATCAGGCACTTTCTCTCACTTCTGGCCGGACCCAACAATATTCAAGATCACAACAAGCTTTAACTATGCCAACATTAAGGCCAAGCTCCAAGAAAGAGCTTACTTAGTTGCCGGTGTATTTATCCACCTGCTGGACGAACGAACAGAAAAAGAAGCTAATTTTTATTTTGAATCAGGTATAAGGTCTCTTCTATCACACATGAACAGACACAAAAAGCCTCTTCATGAACAAATTTATGTTCAAGGCACAGCCACCGAAGCCAATGTTCCAATCGGAGTTGAGGTTGTTATGCAGTATACCGATACCTATAGCGACAACATTGAATCTTTTGCTAACACCATCAACACGTATGACGGAGGAACTCACCTTACAGGATTCAAAATGGCACTTTCAAAAGTTCTTAAAAACTACATCACCGCCGGAGAGTCCGACAAAGAAAAGGACAAGAAATCTAAAAACAAAGACACAGACATTACTCCCGACGATCTAAAAGAAGGTCTCACGGGTGTTGTTTGGATCAAGATGAGTTCATCTGAAATTCAATTTGAATCACAAACCAAAACTAAGGTAAACAATGCCGAGGTTCAATCCGCTGTCTATCAAATTGTAAAGAAAGGTCTTGATGAGTACCTGGAAGAGCACCCTCAAACCGCTCAAATAATTCTTGGAAAAGTTTTTCTCGCCGCCAAAGCACGAATGGCCGCCAGAGCAGCTAGGGAAGCAGTCGTTCGAAAGGGAGCTTTGGAGGGCATGACTTTGCCAGGCAAACTAGCCGACTGTCAAGAAAAAGACCCTTCCAGGTCCGAACTATTTATTGTCGAAGGTGACTCAGCTGGTGGCTCCGCAAAGCAAGGTAGAGACCGCAAGCATCAAGCCATCCTACCTCTGGGTGGAAAAATCTTAAACACCGAAAGAGCTCGTCTAGATAAAATCGTCGAATTTGAAGAACTAAAAGACCTTATTATTGCAATGGGTATGGGAATAGGGGAGACTCTCGACGCCAAAAAGCTTAGGTACGAACGCATAATCATCATGACAGACGCTGACGTTGACGGAGCTCACATTGCCACTTTACTTTTAACCTTCTTCTACCGTCACACTAATCCCTTAGTTCAGGCGGGAAATATTTACCTTGCCATGCCCCCTCTCTACCTAATTTCGCACGACTCGATGAAAAAATACGTCTATTCAGATGCGGAAAAAGATGAATACATGAGTACTTTAACTCCACAGCAAAGACAAAAAGCAGGTATTCAGCGCTACAAGGGTCTCGGAGAAATGAACCCAGAACAACTATGGGAAACCACCATGAATCCCATCACCCGCACACTAAAGAAAATTAGCATCGCTGATGCAGAAAAAGCAGATACCGTTTTTTCAACTCTCATGGGACAAGAGGTAGCACCTAGAAAAAAGTTTATTCAGCAACACGCAACTTCAGCCACCCTTGACGTCTAAAACAACCAAAGGATCTTCTTTACAGGCAAGAAGATCCAAGTAATTAAATATACAATCATGAAAACATACATCATTGGACACATAAAACCAGACTTAGACTCAGCTGTGGCAGCGTTGTCTTTCGCTGAATACGCCAAAATTAATGAAGTAGAAAATCCGACTCCGGCAATTATCGACGAACTAAATCCTGAAACCAAGTTTATATTTGATAAATTCAACGTCACGTCTCCAATTCTCATATCGGCCACCGATATACTTTCGCAGGATCGCGTAATCTTAGTAGATCACAATGAAATTGATCAAAGGCTTGCAGGTTTAAATCCCGATCAAATTGTGGGAATCTATGATCACCACAAAGCTAATATTAATTTCTCATCACCTATTGAAATTTGTATCATGCCTTTTGGTTCTTCAAACACAGTGGCTTGGCAGCTATTTAAAGAAATTAATTTTAAAATTTCGGCGAACCTCGCCAAACTAATGCTTTGCGCCATTCTTTCCGATACTGTTGGTTTAAAATCCTCAACCACTACCAAAAAGGACAAAACGGCAGTTTCTGATTTATCGAGTATATCGGGAATCTCGGATATTGAGTTGCTAACCATGGAAATCTTTAAGGCTAAGTCAAATGTAGCAACAATGACGGACGAACAGGTTGTAAAAAACGATTATAAAATATTTGACTTTTCAGGTAAAAAGTTTTTTATAGATCAGATTGAAACCGTTGAACAGGAATCTATGTTAACTAACAGAAAGCAAGGGCTACTCTCCGTTCTTAATACGATTAAATCGCAAGAAGGAGTTGATTTTATTATTCTCGCCATTACCGATATTTTAAAAGTAAATACCAAATTATTAGTAGCTGGAGAAGGGGAGATAGATCTTATCCAAAAGGCTTTTGGAGGAACAGTGTCCAATAACATTTTAGACATCGGTGCAAAGATGTCCAGAAAGAAAGACATTGCTCCAGCCATTGAAAAAGCCCTTTCAATTGAAAATAAAATATAAAATATAAAAATTTAAATAACTTAAAAATGGACGAAAACGAAATCAAAGACTCAGATCAAGAAACCACAGAGTACACTCCCGTACCCGATGAGCAAACAGAGTGGGGACTAATCAGGACAACTCCCATTATCGAGGAAATGGAACGATCTTATCTAGACTATGCCATGTCTGTTATCGTGGCTCGCGCTCTGCCTGACGTTCGAGATGGTCTAAAGCCAGTACATAGGCGCATTCTCTTTGCTATGAAAGAGATGGGACTAACTCATAAAAGTTCATACAAAAAATCCGCCCGTATCGTAGGAGAAGTTTTAGGTAAATATCACCCCCACGGCGATCAAGCTGTTTATCAAACCATGGTGCGCTTGGCTCAGACCTTTTCAATGAGATACCCTCTCGTAGACGGTCAAGGAAATTTTGGTTCTATAGATGGAGACTCTGCCGCTGCCATGCGTTATACCGAAGCGCGCTTAAGTAAAATCGCGGGGGAAGCTTTAGAAGATATTGATAAACGTACTGTTGACTTTGTAGATAACTTTGACGGTTCCCAACAAGAACCAACAGTACTACCGGCCAAGCTACCAAACCTTCTTCTTATGGGATCAGACGGTATCGCTGTTGGAATGGCTACAAAGATTCCACCACACAATTTACTGGAAATAGTCGACGCCATTAAAGCTCTGATTGATAAGAGTAAGGCAAGTGTAACCAAAGAATTCAAGGATGAAGAGTTAGTTTCCGCAAACTACAAAGATATCACAGGGTCCCTCGAATCAACTATAGAGATAGAAGAACTTTGTAAGCACGTTAAAGGTCCGGACTTTCCAACTTCAGGAATTATCTATGACACCACCGAAATAAAAAAACTCTACCAAACCGGTAAAGCTAGTATTGTAGTTAGAGGCGTAGCGGAAATAGTTGAAAAGAAAAACGGTAGATACCAGATATTAATTTCAGAACTTCCATATCAAGTAAACAAAGCCAAACTCATTACAAATATTGCTGAACTGGTCAAGAAAAAAAGGCTCGATGGCATTGCCGATTTGAGAGACGAGTCGGATAGAAAAGGACTTACCGTGGCCGTAGACCTTAAGAAAGACGCCAAACCAAAAAGTGTTCTTAATAATCTTTACAAGCTCACCGAACTTCAAACCAGATTTCCAGCAAACGTCGTGGCTCTAACATCAGACGGTACACCCCACTTGCTAAATCTTAAGCAGATATTAATGGAATACACTGCCCACAGACAAGGTGTAATAGTTCGCCGAAGCCAATTTGAACTAAAAACAGCCATGGATCGAGCCCATATCTTGGAAGGTCTACTTATCGCCTTAAATAATATAGATGAAGTTATTGAGACCATCAAAAAGAGTCCTGATAGCGATACTGCCAAAAAGAACTTAATGTCCAAGTTTGGTTTATCCGAAATTCAATCTGTAGCCATTCTTGACATGCAGCTAAGAAAACTAGCCGCACTTGAAAGACAAAAGATTGAGGCAGAGTATCAAGAGCTCAAAAAACAAATAGACAAGCTGATCGCCATACTAAAAGACCCAAAAGAAGTTCTACAAATCATTAAAGATGAAATTACCAGGTTGGCTTTAGATTATCCGGAAAAAAGAAAAACCAAAATTGTCGCCAATGCTCCCGGAACTTTCTCTGAAGAGGATCTAATTCCTGCAGAAGAGACAATTGTCACACTAACTAAATCAGGATATATAAAGAGAATGCCCCTCGGCACTTTCAAAACACAAAAAAGAGGTGGAAAGGGTGTGTCTGGAATGACCATCAAGGAAACTGATGAGATCAATCTACTTACCAATGCCAACACCCACGATCGACTACTAGTCTTCACTAGTAAAGGAAAGGTATTTTCATTAAAAGTTTGGGAGCTACCGGAAGGAAGTCGCGTCAGTAAGGGACAAGCCATTATCAATCTTATAAATATTGATACCGATGAAACCGTCCAGTCTATACTACCCCTCAAATCACAAATAGATAAAGCTGACTGTTTATTCTTCACCACCAAAAAAGGAATTGTTAAAAGAACTGTTCTCAGTAAATACGAGAACATTAAAAGCAACGGCTTGATAGCAATTAAGCTTACGGATGGTGATAGCCTTGTCTGGGTAAACAAAACCACTGGCAGTGACCACATTCTCTTAGTAAGCCGAGACGGAAAGTCTATTCGATTCAAAGAAGGCGATGTCCGACCAACCGACAGAGATACTATGGGAGTTAGGGGAATACTTCTAAAAGGAGACGACTACATCATATCTATGGAATCTTTCTCTCCTGAAGAACCTATTGCCAACGATAAACGAGTCAAATTCTTTAGAGATCTATTAGTCGTCACAGATAAAGGCATGGGTAAAAGAACTCCACTAAACGAATACCCCGCACAAAACCGCTCAGGCCAGGGATTAAAGGTAAGTGAAACATCAGACAAAACTGGCAAGATATCTGGAGCGCTTCTAGTCGACCAGAACTCTGAAGTTGTACTTATAACTACATCTCAAGGTCAGGCGATCAAGCTACCGGTAAAGAACATTCCGAGGTTGGGGAGGGCCACGCAAGGAGTCATTCTTATGCGTTTCGCCAAGGAAGGTGATAACATCGTAGCCGTAACAGTCGTCTCAGAATCAGAAGATTAATATGAACATCAAGGAGTACGAAGCCGGTCTTACGGAACCGCTTCAGCAGGTGACCATCACCTTATTGTTAAGGGATAATAGTATTTTATTAGCAATGAAGAAAAGGGGATTTGGTGTCGGAAAATGGAATGGTGTAGGTGGTAAAGCTAACAAAGAAGAAACAATTTTTGATGCAGCTGTTCGAGAAACTGAAGAAGAGATCGGTGTAACACCGATTGATCTAAAGGAAGTAGGTATCATTAATTTTTTTCACCCTTATAACTTTAAAAATAAGGCAATAAACCAACAGGTCCATGTCTTTGTCGGTCGACAGTGGACGGGGGACCCGGTTGAGACCGAAGAGATGAAACCTCAATGGTTTGATTTAGACAAAATACCATATGAGCAAATGTGGTGGGATGATGAAATCTGGTTCCCCATTATTTTAAGGGGATCAAAAGTCAAAGCCAGCTTCATGTTTGACAAAAACGAAAACATCATTGATCAAGTTCTCGAGACTTTTGACGAACAATAATCATACAAGAGCCTGATTTATTAATTCTGCCAGTTTTCGTTTGGTATATTCAAAATTAGTTTGCTGATTCTGATATCTATCCTGGGCTTCTATTGTAAAATAGTTGTGATTTTTTAAGAGTTTCAGACTACCATTCAAAAAACTAATCATTTGATCTCTTGATGGATAATTGATTTTAAAAACCTCACGCATTAAATCTTCTGTACACACCCAATAATAGTCGGAGTCTATTCCCAAATTTGCTACATCGGCATCAGCGATAATTAGAGTTAAATAATTGTTGTTATCTACAAAAGACTGTTTCATACCTTCGCTGTCAAAACTCACTCTTGTTGACATTATCATATCCTCGACCCCCTTAATCTCTTCTTCACTGAATAGTTTAGATTCTTCCATCATTTTTTTTGCTTTCATCGCACTTTCTTTTTCATTCTCCATAGTTCCCTTATCCTGCTCAACATCATGAAAAGCTGTTGCAATTTCAATAAGGATCAAATCAGATTTTAAAATATTACCATTCTCGACCGCCTTTCTCCCAATCTCAAAGCCTCGTCCTTTACCGATTTTGTATGATTTTCATTATGATATTTTTTTATATTCTCATCTCCATCCTCTCCACTACCATATTTTCTTCTGACCTCACCCAAGGCATGATTGACTAAACCCTTAACAACCTCTTCTTTTAATTTTTCTTCTTGCTCCATACCCAAAAGTATATAAAAAAATCCCTCCCATTGATAGGAGGGAGAAATGCTATTTATACAAGCGCCCGATGTTCAAACGTCCCTCTTCCGTCAAAAAATTACTCCCCAGTGACCTCCACCCAAGCCTAGCCAGACCATCGTTTCCTAACGATAACAAATTCCCGTCTTGATCAAAAACCATCTCACGATCGGAATCCATAACAGCTACGGTTAAAACTTTTGCCTCATCCAAACTAACTTTGGATATTAGCAAATCTCCAATTGTTAAATCGTTGTAGGACAAATTAGCCATACCATACTTCTGAAGAATACTAAAAAGTATAGTATCTCCCTTGATCGAAAGTATGCCTTCAGATATCTCATAGACGCCATCAATCTCTGACCGCTGAATTACCATTCCATTTACCAAAAGTAGGCTTATCGGGGATACTTTTGCCAAAACCACCACATATTCACCATTCACTTCAATCTTGTCACCAGGTCTTAAGTCATCAATTGAAAAAGTGGACATTTCTTCTCCTTGTCAAAATACAGGATATCTCACATTATAGATCACCAATAAGGGAAAATTCAAGGCTGTATTGCCCCATAACCTTGACAGCCATCTGTCTAAGCTATAAGATATCCCATCTCATAACGAATTAAATGGAGGCTACTTTGAAAACATCTACAAATGTGCTCGTCAGATTTTTGATTGTTTGCGCAGCAACACTCGCAGCATGTATTTTTACGGAAACCACAGTCCAGATGGTCATCAATTACCTGTTCGCAGGTACACTTACAACTATCTTCCCGTGGGTTCTTATTTTTGCCTTCGTAGTTGGCTTTATTGTGTGGCCAACACTTGAAAATCTGCCCGAATACCCAGGCGATAACGACATATCACACCCACTGGAATAAACTCAATTTTTTGGAGGCTACTTTGGAAAAATACTCGTTTTATGATTTAATTTGGGACTTTATTTCAGTAATATTTTTTGGATCACTTGGTGTCACCGTGATGGGCCAGTTTACATCCCTCTTGATACTTCAGCTCATCGGTGGCATTGGCTTTATTGTCGTCATGAGAACGACACAAGATCAGTGGGGACCAATAGACCTGTTACTTATCAGGAGACTTGCTTTGTTTGTGGTATGGCAGCTTTAATCTCTCCAGTGATAACTGGGGCAGTTATGTTGGGAACTTATACAGGAATATCTTCAGGTATTTTCTTAAATCTTGGCATGAAAACCATGCCAGTATACCTAACAATGGCAGTTACTACCATATTGGTAGTACTGTGGCATTCGATATCCATTAGACAAAAAAGTTAATGCGGACACTTTATCAATCCACTCGCAAGAGGGATTTTTTATTATCGACTTATCCATTCATTTTTACCTGCGAGGAGAGTCCTCGCAGGTCATTCAAGATCAATAGTTAGTGGTGCAATGAGAGTAATATCGTCAGGGTCACCATTTTCAACAAAAGAAAGATAGGATATATTTTTGTCCTTTAAAGAAAAAAGATCGAGGATATCCTTGGCTATAACCCACGTTTGATTAAAATTATGCGAATAATTTCCATAAGAAGAATATTTATATTCATTCAACCTGGAAGGAGAGTCCTTGTAGCTGGACAAGTCCAAAGGATTGCGATGAATATACTTCGATAAATAAACAAGCTGGTACTCACTATCTACTTTTACCGCCTTGTATGGACCTTGGAACAGAGGACCAATACGTTTGTGTCGGGTATTAAAATATCGCACGAACTTCGTAGAAATCGACCGCATAAAATTATCGATTCCTCTTTCTGAATTCTGTCTAACCAATAGATGGAAATGATTTGACATCAAACAATAAGCAAGCAAAGAAATTTCTCCAAAATAATTTTTTAACACCTTCGATGGCGAAACTTTCACTTGCAAGGAGAGTCCTCGCAGGCCATCTAGAAGATCAAAATCCTCTTCATTTTCAACTTGAGGATTTAAATAAAACTCCAAGTAAGATAGAAAGGTTTTATAATCCTTATCATCTTTAAAAATGATTCGTTTGTCGACTCCACGATTGTAGATATGATAATATGCGCCAGCTTCATACACTTTAATTGCGTTTTTTGAAGGCATTTTCAAAAGTTATCCACCTGCGAGGAGAGTCCTCGCAGGTCCTAAAGCTTGATTTAGATTGCAATTACTAATTTTAGTTATTAACTATTACTTCAAAAATTTCTCATGAATTTTCTTAAGCTGAGGATTTGTTACATGAGTATATATCTGAGTTGTCGCTACATTTTTATGACCCAACATCTCCTGAACGCTTCTCAGGTCGGCGCCTTGTTGTAGAAGCGTAGTTGCAAACGAATGTCTGAGAACGTGTGGACTTACCTTAATAGCAATCCCTGCTGACCTCCGATACTTCTCCACAATTCTCTGTATGCCTCTTACGGAAAGCCTAGCTTTCTCATTACCCATAGCTGGGTCCCAGTCGCCACCTCTAGGTATCCTTACCCAAAGAGCACGATAAGGATCAGTCCTGGCAGACAAATATCGACCAAGCCAAGAAACTGCTCTATCGGAAAGAAACACAAGCCTGACACGTCTACCTTTTCCTAAAATACCAAACTCTCTTTCCTTAAGGTCAATCTTATCAATATCTAGCTTCGCCATTTCCGAAACTCGAAGGCCAGTACTAAACAAAACCTCCAAAATAGTTCTATCTCTTAAACCGGAGATGGTCGAAGTGTCGGGGGCCAATAAGAGTCTCTCAACCTGCTCTCTATCAAGAAACTTAATTTGATGTTCACTGGTTTTTGGTAAATCAACCTTTTCAGCAGAGAGTGTTTTAATCCCTTTTTTACTACAGTATTTCAAAAAAGCTCTTAGAGCTATTACGTAGTAACTTTGAGTAGTAGGGGAGAGGCGTTTGCCTTCCTTAGACTCGAATCTGGCTAAAAACAGTCGATACTTTCTTACCATCTCACTCGTAAGTTTTTCTATATATTCTTGTTCATAATGCTTTTCAAACCACTTGCGAAACATCCCGAGATAGTGGGAATAGTTACGAATCGTAAATTTAGAGTAGTTTTTTTCTACCTCAATAAAGCTCAAATACCGTTTAATATGAATTCTAAGACCAATATCATTTACCTGTTTTTTAGCCATAAGTTAAATATACCAAATTATTGTGCGACACAAATCAACACAAAAAACACCCCGTCAAAACGGAGTGCTATGTTTTACCTTTTGCGATCATATCTAATGTTACTCGTTCAAGAATTGCAGGTGCAGAGTATCTTCCTTTATATCCGGAAATATTTATTTTTGTCTCTAGAAGAGCAGCAGAGTGAATATCTCTGTGACATGTAGGGCAGAGATGGAAAGCATCATCCGTAAACCCAAACTGACCAACAAGAAAAAGTTTGCCATGAAGTCTCTTGCCCTTTAGATTTTCAAATCCTGGAGATGGATCCGTAATCAAATAGGATTGAGGACCATCGATCATGTGGAATCCATTCGCACTGTGAACCACACCATGCGCAACATCAGTTTTTCGCTTCTTCATGAGATTTTTTCCACACATCTCACACATATATTGGGCACGCTCAGCTGCCCGATCATAAATAACTTTTGAAAAACCCACGACAGCCTCCTTATTTCGGATATTTGAACGTACCACGACTGAACTTACAACTCCACATAATATAAGATTTAGCCCATAATGTCAAGAAGGAGTAACTTTCCTATCAATTCTAGATCCCAGAATTACAGCTACTAGTAGCAAAACTAATCCAAACCACATCGAAAAATTTCTAGCCCCGCCAGCCAGCAGTACGACACCCCCTAAGAAGCTGCCACCAACAGCGTAGGGGATACTCCGCAGTAAACTCAAAGAGGAGAGTGTCGTCGCTCGAACCTTAGAGTCGGTATTTTTATTAACCATAACCGAGGCCGCATTATCTCCAAGTACTTCCATAATTACCCTAAACATTAGCAACACTCCTCCGGCGATCATTCCCACGACAGGGGAGAGCATCAATAGAAAAGCCATCACAATCATCGAAACTATAAGCACCATTCTTTGATCAATTTTGGTTTTCCATCTAGGTAAGTACATAGAAGCAAAACCGGCAACCAAACACACTATCGAAAATACTAAACTAACTCCAAACGGAGTATATCCGTACTCAACCAGTAGTAAATCGTCCAGAATATTATAAATAAAGACTCCCATAGCTCCGGTAGCAATTAAAAACCATGAAAGTTTTGACATGTAAGCATTCTTGAATAAAGCTTTAATCCCTAAAGTATTCTGGCTAAAAAAGCTCGTAATTGTATACTTATCCGTATCAATCTTTGGCTCCTTCAAGTAAAAACAAGCCACAAACCCCAATAGACACACAATCCCATTTAGAATATAAGGAAGACCGTGAAAGCTTGAGTATGCCAGCCCTCCGATTACTCCACAAATCGCCATTGACCAAAGCCGAGTCGCGTTTATCGTCCCTATATTTCTTTCATAGAGATGCTCTTCTTTAAGTACTTTTAAACTATCAAAAACTAAAGCTTCGATAGTGCCTGAGTAGAATGCTCCGCCCACACAAATAAAGAACCACAGCGAACCGGCCAGCATCCAAAAGTTGCCAGAAATTCCCATAAGAACGTTACCGACAGCCTGGAGAGCAAAGGCTAACATAAGGCTTTTTTTCTTCCCTACCATATCAGTAAAGGCTCCCGTCGGAATCTCAGCCAGAAGGCTGCTCATCACAGCACCAGAATCCAGAAGAGCTACGGTCGCATAGTTACCAAAACTTAAGTAATAAAATATCCAGTTACCAAGCCAAAACCACGAGTGAAAGGTAAAAGATAAAAAATAGGCAATGGTAATATTTCTCCTCACCTTACTATTCTACATCGCACGAATACTCCTGGGACGCCGTTATACCTGATATACTCTACGGGTAACATTGACATTCAATAAGGAGGCTATCATGCCTGAATTTAGACTTAGATATAAGTTACCGGCCGATTTAAGCACTGATTGGGAAGTTAAGGAGTTCGTGGGCAGGGTTACCAAAATGGCAGAAGAAATTCAGAAGGTGACTGAAAATGTTTTTACCCTCTCCGTTGTTTGGGAAATCAGAGAATTTGGTATTAGCCGAGGAATGGCAGATTTTGATGTCGTTGGCTGGGTTACCGACAACGATGACTCCAAAGTTCAAACTGCTTTAGAAGCTCAGACCAAAATCCTCGAACGTATGTCTCAACTCACAACTCAAAAAGAAACCGTCAGCTGCTGGTTCCAGAGAGTAAAAGGTAAGTGGGGAGAAACTTCCGGAATCATGAACTAATTAGGTTCATTTGGTCTTCATGATTTAAGGAGAAAACATGCAATCAAACAATAGTAGTTCAGCTCTTGCAAAAATAATTCTCTCCCTGACAGCCATCGGAATAGCTGGTTACATTATTCTAACCATCATTGGCTTAATCCTCGCCGTGATGATTTTCGTAGTTGCCATTGCATTCATTATTTTTGTTTTCAGTATGATGTTCTCAGGATCAGTAACCATCGGATCATTTGGAGTTTTGATCCTAGGTTTACTTTAAAAAAGTATCCATCTTCCTAACCCGCCAGCTATGGCGGGTTTTTTTACACTATGGGAAAAAAGAGGTTGGAATGGAGATTACCGACTCGTTTCTTCTTCAGAACTATTAGGTGATCGCTCTGGCTTATATTGGGGATCTCGAAACCTCAGTACCATGAATCAAAAAATCTGATTATAGATTTAATCCAGATTAAGGCTCACACTTGTGAGCCTTTTTATATTTAGGTCTATACTCTTAATTATGAACAGAACGCACAACACGCTTTTCATACTCCAGTCCCTAGACGGAAAGATATCCACCGGAGATGTAGATAACTTGGATGTCGATAAAGACTTCAAAAGAATCCACGGTATCAAAGAGGGACTGTCCCAGTACTACGCTATCGAAAAAACTACAGATCCACATTCTTTAAATAGCGGCAAGGTCATGGCCAAAATCGGTGTTAACACTAGAAGAGATGAGCCGGAAAAAATGGGCTGCAGCTTTATCATCATCGACAATAGACCTCACCTAACTGAGGCAGGTGTCAAGTACTTGTCCAAATGGGTCAAGACTCTGTACCTGGTAACTACCAACAAGAATCACCCGGCATTTAAATTAAAAGATACCCTGAATAATCTTAAGATTATGACTTACCAATCCAAAATAGATTTTGATGATCTTTTCAAACAAATGAAAAATAAGTTCTTTGCAGACAGAATTACTATTCAGTCAGGAGGACAGCTTAACTCTGAATTAATAAGAAGAAATCTTATAGATGAAGTTTCTATAGTCATAGCCCCATGTCTAATCGGCGGCAGAGAAACACAGTCGCTGATTGGCGGAGAATCTTTACATGACGAAAATGATTTAAAAAATATTAAGTCACTAGTTTTAAAGCAGTGTCGGGTTTTAGAAAATTCTTATCTTCATTTGACTTACAAAGTTACAAAGGACACCGTAATTGATCAGAAATAACGCTTAATCTCTGCCTAATACGCCACAGAATGCCCCCAAAACAGCTTCTAAAACATTTCACGGGTAAGTAATCGCAAAATAATTACGTTGATACATCCACATAATTATATTTTTATGTTTTTCACGATGTGAAAATTAAAAGGGGAGTCGTGAAGAAGGGAGAAGTGTTCAAATTTAAGTAAGCATTAATTTTAAGCAATATTAGTTGACATTAAGAATATATCCCATATAATACAGATAAAATCCGATCTTTTCCAAGGAGTAAAAATGAATTATACGGCTGAGCAATTAGTAAGAATTCTAATTGAGAAATCAACAGTCTCCGAATCAAGTATAAAACATTCAGATGTTGATGACAGTCCTGATAGTATTCACAACTGTAAAAGAGTTGTCGAGCTTGTTCGTGAGCTAGACGCCAAGGCAAACATTCAGGATGAAGAATTTTATCAATTATGTTTAAGATTCTGCGAATACTATGCAACAGATGATATCTCAATCCAATACGTATATGATTTCGCAGCTCAACTAACTAACAAAGTTCTGTTTTCTTAACAACAACACCCCCGGGGCAAGCCGGGGTTTTTAATGACAAAATAGACCAAAAACCGGGACCGTAGAATGCCTCTAAAACGGCTTCTGGAACTTTTTATGGGTACTTAATCATGGGTCAATATACTTGATATATCCATCTAAAGTTAAAACGCACTATTTGAGTTAAAAGATTCGGGTTTATCTATGGTTAGGCACGAATTGAGGCTGCTAGGCACAATTTGGAAAGAAATAGGTGTGAAGAAGACTCGGAGGACTGGTGAAGAATAAGTTTCGGGATTATCTACACAAACACACGAAATACAAAACCAACTTCTCCGGAGCCTGCTTTTTCAAGATACGTCGCAAAAGTGTTATTGTGCGACATATCAGATAGCATTCTTCTCTGGCTCTTCTAGAACCAATAATAGGGAACAGTGAAGAACTGTGCATGTGCTATATCGCCTTATCACACTATCTAAAAAATCTGACAAAAACTGACATTTAAGTTAATTCAATTACTTACTCTTGCCTCCCTGGCACGATCTCCTGTCTAAGCTGTGTGGGTTCATAACTATATCAAAGACTATCACCCCCTAGCACTTATCCACAATTCCTGCTAATTTCGTGAAAACTATTACACTTCGTGAAAACTATTATAGGCCCTATAACATTAAAGGGTTATTATAGGTCTTATAGTTATAGGTCCTCTCCCCTTTTTTACAGATTGAGTAGAAATTTTAATCGTAAGAAAAAAACAGAGTATAAACTAATTTCCAACCCAGGAAGTAGTCAAGAATCCAATTACAAAAATAATCATTACTGTAACTCCATACTCTAGTAAGCTTTCAAGGTATACCCTACTGGACAATCTCTGCTCGAGAATTCCAAGCAAGGAATAAAGAATAGAGGTAAGCATTAAACCACCCATAAATGCTTTAATCGGCCAAAAAGAAAGGGTGATAGCAGCCATTGCGACTATCCAGCTAACGACAAGTGAAAACCTCCCGGCATCACGCAAGATATCACCTTTCAGGTCAACGCTCCAGAAGCTTGGAAAGGATAGTATTAAGGAAACCAGGAAAACCAAAACAGAAATCCACCAAAATGGCATCTTTAAGCTCAAAGCAACAGTATAAAAAAACAGGGATGCAACTAATGTCAAGATAAAGTTTACTGATCTAGCTGCTCTAAAAAGCTGAATCGTTCGAATAGATGCCACTGAAAAAATATTTTCAATCAAAAGAATTCCATACATAGCCAAAGCATACATAACAAAATAGATTATTTTGAGAACTCCAGCCATAAGAAGAGAAGTTTCCAGCTGAAAAGCCATACCGAACATCCTCGGAATAGCTGCCGGCAAGAAATTGGCAAATAGTCCGCACCCTAAAGTAAACATTACCGGCAATACCATTAAGGTAAGCCACTCAATGCCCTTCAGATCGTCGAACAGAACCCAAACCGATAAGACGTAAGATAATGCAGCAACAGCCAGATACAGACCAAATCGATAATCTACCTGAGCGGTAGTTGTCAACCAAAGGCAAACTGCAATAACTCCACTGACAAGTATAAACCTGGTTCTTTTTGACATATTAATTTAAGCTAGTCCACACATCGATAACATCATCAAGATCTTCTAAAGCTTCTATTAACAATCCTATTTTAACCAATTCACTTTCTGGAACTATAACTTTTGGTAATTGGGATAACTGTTTCATGTAGGAAACAGACCCTGGAGCCCCCAGCTTGGCGTCATGCTTATCTAATACATTTTTAACCTCACCGCCGGTTCTGTTACGATTGTCCGTAACAGAAGTAATTAAAATACCTACACCGCCCGGACCATAAGCTTCATAAATTATCTCATTCGACACTATCTCTCCACCTGAACCTGAGGCTTTATCGATAGCCCTTTTAATATTAGCCATGGGCATATTAACTGACCTAGCTTCCTCCACACAAGCTCTCAAATAAGGATTAGTATTTATATCATCCGAACCACCTTTTTTGACTGCTATGTGAATCTTTTTTGCAATTTTTGTAAAAACAGAACTCCTTTTCTTGTCTTCAATTGCCTTTTGATGCTTAATGGTAGACCATTTTGAGTGTCCGGACATAAAACAATTATACAGTCAAAAAGTAAATCTAAGTATCCATGGTTCCACAAATCTCACTACTCACATACAACTTGACATGAGAACAAATCATAGATATCATTTCTCTGAATGAACAATGACAACATAACAGATTTACAACAGGAAGCAATTAAATCATCTATCTCCAATAACTGGAAAAAAGCAATTGCTATTAATGAACAAATTCTTGAAAATACTCCTGATGATATACCCACTTTAAATCGATTGGGAATAGCA
Organism: uncultured Pseudomonadales bacterium; assembly: GCA_964348455.1. Classification (GTDB taxonomy): domain Bacteria; phylum Patescibacteriota; class Microgenomatia; order UBA1400; family MFAQ01; genus UBA10133. The sequence continues at coordinate 30,185 of CAYGCQ010000006.1, read as the reverse complement.
TATTCCATGGAAGGTACTGTCAGAAAAGCTACTGCGAGTTTTCAAAAAGTACTTGTCATAGATCCACAAAACCCAATAGCCAAGAACAATCTTGCTCGATTAAAAACAAACAAAAAACAAGGACTTGCCAACCCATTCCTTCAGACAGTCAGTTTTATCGAAGAGCCTGGAAAATCCAAGGTTGTTTCATTGGTCAGCCCAGGTGAACCAAAAATATTTTCTACACTAAACATCGGTGAGCCTGTAGAGCTTTTACTTTCAAAACATAAGGTTAAAGTAATCAGAGGAAGTGAGTTTATTGGATACCTGCCGGACAATTTATCTTTTCGCTTAACCAAACTTATGGGAGCCGGCTATAAATACAAGAGCATCATGAAATCTGTAAACGCAAAAAAACCTCAAGTATTTATTCTGGAATCAAAGTCCTCAAAGAGGCTTAAGGGCATCCCCTCATTTCCACTGGACGACAAAGACCATTTACCTTCTTTATCAGCCGGAGAATCGAACGGATCCCCACGACTAGAGATCTACGATCCCCTGATAGGAGATGAATAAGCTACTTTAACCAAAGAACAATCCCCTTTTCAACCAAAGGAATCTCTCGGACCTTTTCAACGCAATCCATCTGCTGTATTAAAAAATCTCTTGTATATGGATAATTACCGCTTGTACTAAAAAGGCATCCCGATCCGATTACATCATCAGTTGGATCAGTCTTTACATCAATCACACGAATTCCAGCCGCTTCAAGCTGCCTTGACACAGCTATACCTAAACCCGCTAAACCGGTCAAGTTATTGACAGAAAGATTAACATTTTCATTTAGTATTGACTCAAGAAGAAATTTATTTTTAGTCCAAAGACTAATTACATTATTAAACATCAAAAAACTTTTACCATCAGGCTCCATAATTTTGTCCATTCCACTAGACGGAATGTCCATTTCAAGTACCTTTTTTGACGTCAAAGAGTCCACTAAGTACTGACGAATCAAAAATCTATCACGGATTGAAAGATCTGTTTTTAAATTTATTTTGTGCAAACTAGCCAAAACCTCCTCCAATGTACTGCTTCCTCGAATTTTTATCGTTCTGGAAATTGGAACACCCATCGACAAACCTAGAGATTTTTTTAAAACAGTATAAGGTTCTTTTTCACTTAGACCATACTCCCATAACGAACCAATGGGGTAATGAGCAGCAGAATTATAGATTTTAACCTTTAACTTCTCAGGAAGAACAACCCATCCCAAGATATCCTCATCAGGGCGAAGAATAAGAACAGACACACTATTCTCACCTACCACAGCCACATTAATTCCCGAATTCTTAGAAAAAATTCCGTCCTTTACAACCCTAAAAACTAGTAACATTAGCAGTACCACCAAAAAAGTGACACCAGTTACTTTTATATATTTATTTTCAGAATTCCCCTTCATATATTTCTTTCAAACCTCGGTCTGCTTTGACCTAAACTTCTTAATTGCGTCTACATCTTTATCAGATTTATTCAGAATCGAAAATACGACCAAAAGATCTACCAGAAATACATCCATAATTCATTCTAACCTATGCTGTCTCGGTTACAAGAGTTGCTATCAGCTTTTGGCAATCAATCGGAAGAGGAGCGTGCACAACCACCTTATCTTCAGTAAAAGATACAAACTCCAACTGTTCGGCATGCAAAAAGTGATGATAAAGGTACTTTCTATCTTCTCTTGAAAACTTTCTGTTTAAATACTTGTCATCGGCAAAAATTGGCCAACCCAAAAAAGATAGATGCACTCTAATCTGATGTGTTCTTCCTGTCTTTAAATTTAATCGTAAAAAGGTCAAGGAATCTCGCCAATGCTCATTGCCGGGATATACGTATCTTTTTTCAACAGTCCATTCAGTAACAGCTCTCTTGCCCTCATAATGGACCTGCCACTTCTCCCGATTAAAAATGTTTCTCCTTAGGGGAAGTATCGTCTCTCCATGATCCGGTTCAACCCTACCATGCACAAGAGCAACATAAGACTTTGAAATTTTCCTGTCCTTGAACAAACTTAAATAATACTTAAGTGAGTCAGGGTTTTTGGCTATCAAAAGACACCCGCTAGTCTCTTTATCTAGTCTGTGGCACACCCCACTCCTCTGAAAAAATAATTCTTCTTCATTTCGTACTCTTGATTCCTTGAGTTCTTGAGTTCTTTTTACCATCCATTCCTGTTCTTCAACCCAGTCTTGAACCGTTTTTCCTTTAATAGAGTTAGCCCTGTTTACCACCAGGTCAACCGGTTTATTTATAACCAGGGTGTTATCATCCTCGAAAAGAATCTGAATCTCCATTACAGACTAGTATACCTTGTTCGGGAAAATGAGCCTAGTCGAATGCTAACTGAAAACCAACTGTCTCACTCAAAATATAAAGGATTACTCCAGTGGTTATAAAAACATCAGATAAGTTAAACTGAAACGGTAAAAACGGAGCATAAATATAATCCCAAACACTACCGAAAATTATTCTAGGAACTAAGTTTCCAAGTCCCCCCACTAAAATAAACCACATAGCAACTTTCTCCTTTTTACTAACCATAAAGAACATAACGACTAATCCAAGGTATATCAAGATGGACATCAGCATCCCTATCCCGGGAAACAGCCCAAAAGAAACACCTTCATTCAAAACCCCGATCCCCTTTCTACGTAAAAAACCTTGAAGTACAAATTCAACCATTAAGACTGAGAACAAAAAAAACTTAAGCCACAGAGATGAGACAAAAAGTCTCTTTTTCACTAGCGCCTCTGTTTTTCTTCTATTTGTATTTCGCACGCCATGCAGTACTCAGCAGTTGGATTGACTGCCAACCTATCTGTATCAATCATTTTTCCACAGCCAGCACATGTACCAAATTTACCGAGCTTAATCCTAGTAAGAGTTTTTCGAATCTCGATTATTGACCTGCTAACCTGCCTTCTCATAGCAAAGGCTCTATCATGCTCAACATTTTCTGCTACATCTGAGTCTACAGAGTTATCCTCATCTCTATTACCTACAATAAAGGGATCCTCTTTTCTTAACTCTTTCTTAGACTCCTTTAATCTTTTTTCCTCACCCTTAAGATAGGAAATCAATGGTTTCAAGACCGAAATCGGGAATTTTATTTTATTTTTTTCTTCCATTTTTAAAAATTATTTTTATATCTTCACTCACTGTCCTTCCTGACCTAATATACACTAAAACCATACCTCCTACAATTAATAGTATGCCCCACATCACTTTATTAAAATCCATATTATTAAAAAATGATTCCTCTAATATAGACAACATACCCCAGACTGATATCGAAAGACCCGTAATTAACCCAGACCTCGAAGATGTCTTATTCCCCTTATACCAACCAAAGGTTCTGTATTTATCTTCTGCTCCCCAAGAAAATATGAAGAACAGCAAATAAATCAAACTCAGGACTAAGTACTGCCATGAAAAACGCAGAGCTGACAAGCCAGCAAAAAGTATTGCAATGCCAGAAGAAATACCTAAAGAAATTAAATCAAACCAATCAAAAACCTTACCCTTTACTCGACGAACAGTCCAAAAAGCACCCAAAAATATACCGACTAATACTCCCCATTTATCGATACCGGGAAAATTTGAAAATAAAAAAACTCGTGAGAAGCGATTCCAAAAAATATCAAGGTTTAAAATCACATAGGACAACCTCCCCACCATAAAGGCCCAAAAGGCCGACATAACTACTCCATCTAAAATATGAAATTCATCTAAATGAGAACTAACAGCTTTTTTATAAAAAACAAAAGAACCCCAAAGAAATGATATTGTGGCCAAAACACCAAAACCATAAACTGAAATCGTCCCCAATCTATAAATAGCGTCATTCATGATACTTAGAGTATACTAAAAAAATATATGCTATCCATAGCTCATGGCCCAACTGGAGCACTAATTGCTTCCAAAATATCTAATCCATATATCAGCATTCCCCTAATCCTGGCATCCCATTTTTTAGAAGATCGCGTCCCACACTGGGACGTTGGCCAAGGACTAACCCACAAAAAAAAGAGTAAAAAGGCGGCATTCCTCCAAGAACTTTTTTTTGACTTTCCCTTTTCCATCCTTATCGTTTACTTATTCTTCCAAGCTGGACGACCTTTCGACTATCGCCCATGGTTAGGTTGGTTTTTTGGACTTCTACCAGACTTTATTGAATTTCCTTACCTCTTTCTCAATTTTCGAGGTCCAATTATGAAAAAATTTGCCGCCTTTCATAACTGGTGCCACAGATCAACTTCGAATAAATTTTGGGGTCTTCTTCCACAAGTTCTAGTGATCCTCCTAATCCTACTTCTGAAATAGGTCTATAATCTAACCCTCACACATTCCAGCACCTTTAAAAGGAGAAAATCAATATGGATATTTATCTCGTATTAATAGACGGAAAATATCAATTTTTAACTGGACCTACGAAGGAACAACTGATTGGAGCTGAAATCGTGGCTCAAAGACCAAATGTTTCTCTCTGCTACGATAGACAGGTCAAATTTCATATGCTTGACGCTGCCGCTCACCATATGTACAGAAAAAGTCTGCAACACGAAATGTTACCTGCTCGCATTAAAGCGTTCACTGATTCGGCAACAGATTTTCTATCAGAAGTGCCGGAATGCTTCAAGCTGAACTGGGAGATCTTTACCAAACTTGGAATAAACACGCTTATGCAAAATGGCCAAAATACTCCAAATATCGCGTAGTCATAAAATAGCTATCAGCCCTCCTGAAAAATAAAAAGATTAGTTCTCAAACCGCCTTAAATAGGCGGTTTTTAATTTGCCCTACCGGTGTACTCACCAGTCTCAGTATTCACCTTTATCGAGTCCCCCTCACCAATGAAGAGTGGAACCATAACGGTCAACCCTGAAACCGTTTTAGCCGGCTTAAGGACGTTACTAACAGTGTTACCCCTGGCGCCCGGCTCAGTCTCGGTAATTTTCATAATTACTGACGAAGGCACTTCAACTCCCAGAATTTTTTCATCCCAAAATAACACCCAGGCTTTTTCTCCTTCTACCAGGTACATGACATCATCACCTAAGATTTTCAGAGGGATTTCGATTTGTTCAAACGAAACGGGATCCATAAAATACGCCTTATCATCGTCTTTATACAAGTATTGAAGATGTCTTTTGTCCAGCATAATATTCTCAACCATATTTCCGGAGATATAACCCTTCGTTTCAATGGAACCGGAAAATAGGTTTCTGGCTTTAACTTTTATCGTGGCATGCCCCCTACCCATCTTGGTAAAGTCATACTTCATTACTCGATAGGGTATCCCCTCTTCGGTAAAAGTAACTCCAACTTTAAGCTTATTTACGTCAATCATGGACATATTTTAAACCTAACAGCCACAAGAAAGCAATCACACCACACTCACAAAAAATACTATTTATGACCCATATATAAAAAAATGATATAATGCACATAGTACATTAAGGAGCCTTAGGTGAACGGTCCAATCACAGGATCAGAAATCTTTATCAGGATCTCGAAGCCACAAGGCAAACACAAATGTCCAAATCCCAAATGCGGACAAAGATTTAATCAATACAGAGTAACCAAGAAAAGTAATTATATCCAACTTAGATGTAAAATTTGTAATTATCTAATAAAACAGGTAGTTCTCGACGATCCTGCTTAATCGCAGGATTTTTTCATAGTAAAATACTGATATGCCGGGATGGCGGAATGGTGTACGCTAAGGTTGAGCCAGTACACTCGGCGAAATGCACAAGCGAAGCGCAGGGCGCTCAAAAACAATGAAATATGCCGGGATGGCGGAATGGTATACGCTAAGGTTGAGCCAGTACACTCGGCGAAATGCACAAGCGAAGCGCAGGGCG
>CAYGCQ010000006.1:0-24182 GCA_964348455.1 uncultured Pseudomonadales bacterium | reverse complement strand
CTCAAAAACAATGAAATATGCCGGGATGGCGGAATGGTATACGCTCAGGTCTCAAAAACCTGTGGTCGCAAGGCCGTGAGGGTTCGATCCCCTCTCCCGGCACTAAATAAATGAACCTCCCTTGTGGAGGTTTGTTTATTTTGACTTATCAGAGGGGATCGAACAGGTGAAGCCAAGCTCGTAACGATCTTGGCGAGCCAGGCAGTCGATCCCCTCTCCCGGCACTAAATAAATGAACCTCCCTTGTGGAGGTTTGTTTATTTTGACTTATCAGAGGGGATCGAACAGGTGAAGCCAAGCTCGTAACGATCTTGGCGAGCCAGGCAGTCGATCCCCTCTCCCGGCACTAAAGCTTGACTTAAGACACCCCATAAGATATAATAAATTCAGTCAAACTGCATTTTTAAAAGGAGTAAACATGGCAAAAACATTCGAGCAGATCTGCAAGAAGCACAAAACCTGTAAAGAATCGGGGGAGGTAAAAGACTGGTACCCAGTTGGGAATTTCGGAGCATCCCGAGTTGTTTACCCCTCTAAATCCGGAAACGATTTAGTCAGAATGAAAACTCTGCCAAATAATGAGGGGTCAAACTCCATAATAAGAGGTTGGGCAATTTATCGATACCCCGAACATGGAATCGAGATATATGTAGAAAAACGAACAAAAAAGATTTTCTACATTATCACAAACTAGGCAAAAGACGCCCATCCAGGGCGTCTTTTTCATGTTTAGTCTATTAAAACTACCTCATCCTACTCTCCACCAAATCCCAGTTCACCACATCCCACCAAGCCTTTACATAATCCCCTCTTTTATTTTTATATTTCAAGTAATATGCATGTTCCCAGACGTCTAAAGCTAATAAAGGTTTAAAACCATCGACTATTGGATTATCCTGATTAGCAGTTGACAATATCTCCAGTCCACCATCCTTATTCTCTACCAACCAAGCCCAACCGCTACCAAAGCGACCAAGAGCCGTTGCTTCAAAAATCTTAGTAAACTCTTCCACACTTTCAAACCCTTTCTCAATCGCTTTCTTCATACCTTCACTCATCTTACTATTACCAGGAGCTGCCATCTCTTCCCAGAAAAAATCATGATTCCAGACACCTCCCGCATTGTTTTTTACGGCAGGAATGTCAGACGAAAACAATTCCTCCAAAGTCTCCACTTGTAAATGTGAATTAGCCTCAATAGCCTTGTTCAAATTATCAACATAGCCCTGATGATGCTTGTCATGATGTGTTGCCATCGTTTCTTTATCAATCACGGGCTCCAAAGCGTCAAAAGCATAAGGTAAAGAATCTAACAAGTAAGGAAAGGTTTTTGGCATAAAATGAAATAATTAGTATTAATTAAATTTACCACAAAAAAATCCCCTGCACTTGCAGGGGAAAACCTCTATACCAACTTCGGATTCCTTAAAATTACTACGGTTCCGATTACCGTCAACATGACCACAAACTGAAGAACACCGGCCAATACAGTGGGAATCCAACCAAGCCCAAAACTTATTACTACTCCAACAACCAATCCCGCAGTAATTGAACCTAGTACCAACCAATGATTGGCCTGGAATTTATTAATGCTCACATGAGCAGCCTGAGCACAAATTAAACAAATTACAAAATCCAACACGATAAGCAGAAAACTAGACATTGTTCCTCCATGTAAATGTATTTTCTCAGATTATAAGCCCATGAGCTATATATCTCAAGCCTTCTCCCTAGTTCTTTCAACGCCATAGAACTTAACACGGTCACCACGGAACTTAAGGTCTATCATCCCTAGACCCCCATTACGATGCTTAGCAATCGACAGCTTGACGTCTTCCAAAATACTATCATCGTTCCTGTGAAGAAACATAACAACGTCTGCATCCTGTTCAATACTTCCTGATTCTCGAAGATCGGACAACTGTGGAGTTTTCTCCGTTCTACCCTCGATACCTCGATTTAGCTGAGATAAAGCTAATACAGGAATCTTTAGCTCACGAGCCAGATTCTTCAATCCTTGAGAGATAGCGCCAACTTCTTGTACACGGCTATCATAGCTTTTATCTCCAACCACCAGCTGCAAGTAATCAACCACCAAAAGTTTTAAACCTACTTGAGAGTGAAGTTTTCTAGCCTTCGTTCGTAACTCTAAAATCGACTGACCTGGAGTGTCATCTATATATAAAGGACAGTCTGCCAGAACTCCCATTGCTTCCGAAAGCCTTGCAAAGTCATCCTCTTTTAGATTGCCTGTCTTTAGTTTCCAGGCATCAATATTAGCCTGTCCCACAAGCATACGGTCAACCATTTCTAAGTTACTCATTTCTAAAGCAAAGTAACCAACAGGCATTTTTCTTTCCACAGCCGCAAACTGAGCAATATTAGTTGCAAAAGTAGTTTTACCAATGCCTGGGCGAGCAGCAAGAATTATCAAGTTACTATCTTGCATACCGGCCAACATATTGTCCAAGTCCGAGAAACCGGTAGGAACTCCACGTAAGCCATCAGGTGAATTATGTAAAGAGTCAAGTCTGTCGAAACTTTCTGCCAGAGCATCTTTAATCGGAACAAAAGACTTTCGGACGTGAGTCTGAGAAAGTGCATATATTGACTGCTCGGCTTTGTCTAGAATTTCACCTAAAGGTTTACCTTCATCAAACCCCATCTCTCCCATCTGAGCACCCGCAGAAATAAGAAGCCGTTTGATATAGCAATCTCGTACTATCTGAGAATATTTGGTTACATGAGAAGCAACAGGAACTTCATTCGACAACTCTGAAAGATAAGTTCTACCTCCGACTCGATCAAGCAATTTATTTTTTTTAAGCCAGTCGGAGACTGTTAATACATCAATCGGATCACGATTCTCATAAAGCGTAACCATAGCTTCGAAGATTTTCCCGTTGTTTTCGTTATAAAACATCTCTGGCCTAAGAACAACAGCAATATCAACGATTGCATCTTTATCAATTAGAACAGAGCCAAGTATTGATTTCTCCGCCTCGTCAGCATGTGGTGGGACCCTAAGGTTAGCCATTCATTATTAGTATTTGGGTATCATCGGGCAGACTACCCTCAGCTAATTTAATTTTATGTACCGGCTCTCCGTAAAGTGGAAGCGTGTTTTTCTCTAAAAAATTCTCCAAGGGACTCAGTCCATCAATTTTTGAACCCTTAGTCTTATAGTGCATAGGAATAGCAAGAGAAGGCTGAATACTCTTAATCATCTCCAGAGCTTCTACAGAATCCAATGTAAAAGTTCCCCCGACCGGGACAATAAGAACATCAACAGACCCCAACTTCTCGATCTGAGATTCCGTCAATTTGTGACAAATATCTCCCAAATGAACTACATGCATGCCATCCATGATGATATAAAACACAAGATTTTTACCCCTATCGGCTCCTGAGGTTTTATCGTGAAAAGTTTTAATAGCAGAGATTTGAACCCCAGCTATCTCATATTCTCCTTCTCTATCAATAACGAAGGTACTTTCCCTGGTAACTGGACCAGTGATAACTTCCGAAGCAGAATGGTCATCGTGAGAATGAGAGATCGTAACAACATCAGCCACATCTTTAGCCAAGGGTAGACCGACCATTTCACTTTTAAATGGGTCCATAAAGAAAGTTAGGCCGGCTTTATTTTTTAACTTGAAACATGAGTGTCCAAAATAGGTAATTTCCATGTTTCAATAATACCATAGACCCCAGAAGAACTATGGGAATTAATGCCGAATATTTTTAAGATAATGTGAGCGAAACTTAAAAATAAAACCAAGGTTATAAGGCGAAACCAGCTTGTAATTCTTAGATGTTGCGGTGCCTACTACAAACCTTTTTACATTGTGGTATATAATCGACTTCAAATGCGCAAAGAAGTACTTTTGGCCGTCATATTTGGGATAGTCTTAGGAGGTATCATCCTCTACGGTATTAACTTAGCTAATAAGTCGGTAATCATTTCCGAATCTGCCGAAAAATCAGATACAAAAACGGCTCCGAGTCCGACCATAATTGAAAAATCACTAAAAGTAGTTACTCCATCAAACCATACAGTAACCACAGACAAAACTCTTTCGCTTGTTGGCAAATCGCTCCCTGAATCTAACATAGCCATAGTTTCTGAATCGGATGACATAATATTACAAGCTAGTCCAGAAGGAACTTTCTCAGCAACAATAAACTTAGTAAGTGGTGAAAACACAATTGTAGTTACCGAACTTCTAGAGAACAACTCTACTATTTCTGAAAAACTTACCATTATCCAAACATCTAGCCTGCCTGAATGAAAAAAAATCTGCTCATCATTGTAGCTTCTCTTTTAATATTTATCATAACAATTGTCATTCCTGCGAAGGCGGGAATCCATCTAGTAACTCCTAATTATTTTATAAACGCCGCCTCCTCGACTGCTACTCCATCAGCTTTCCTAACAAAAACCGACGCAACAAATTCGGCTACCCCATCTCAATCAGGAGATATTCAAGAAAAAATAAAAACTCTTGTAAAAGAAAATCTTAGTGCAACCGAATCGGAGCTAAAAGAAAAAATCAATCAACACACCCTCGTCGGCTACGTCGGCCCCATTCAAACGATAAACTCCGGCAACCTTACCCTCAACACCCAAGACGATTCCCTGCTTCAAATAACCACAGATGACAACACTATCTATATCAAAAATGGATCCTCAATCAAATTATCATCACTTGCGATCTCAGACAAAATAATAGTAATCGGCACTTTACTTAAGGAAGACATTATCTTAGCCAAGAGGATCACTGTTGTCAAAGAAGACCCGGATGCCATGACCTCAGACACTATATTTGCCAAGGTCTCTTCTGTGGATGTAAAGAAAAAAATAATCTTTCTAAGCATAAATGATAAAGAGGTTCCCTATACCCTTACCAGGAAGTCCACAATCGATATAGACGATATAAAAGCAGGTGTGTCAGTCTTTGCTATTACCAAAAAATACGACGGTAAAGATTACCTCTCCCGAGCTAAAGTAATCTAGTTTTCACACAAGTAATCTGAGTTCTTGAAGTCTTGAGTTATTGATTTCTTTTGTCTATCATCATAGTATGCCTGCCATCTCAAAATCACGTTACGTGGCTTATTTATTTTTACTATTAAACGCAGCTCTTTGGGGTTTCGGTGCTCCCATTATCAAATATTCTCTGAACTTTACCACCCCGGCAGTTTTTCTTCTTTTTCGTTATATCGCAGCCACTTTAATTTTCTTTCCTGTATTTCTGATCCACAGACATCGCCTAACAAAGAAAATGAATCTCAAACACCTTCTTGTACTAGGTTTGCTTGGAGGTCCACTCACCTTAATCCCTTTTTACTACGGAATCACTGCCACCACTTCAATTGAAGCATCCTTACTTGAGTCCGTTAGCCCCATATTCACCGTAATTGGCGGAGTATTTGTATTAAAAGAAATACTTAAAAAGAAAGAAATTGTGGGCATTTCACTGGCTGTTATTGGCACATTAGTACTTGCTTTAGAGCCCATGCTCTCAGGAAATGGATTCAATGTACTATCGGTAAAGGGAAATCTTCTAATTATTATCTCTGACATTATCTGGGCAACTTTCCTAATTGCATCAAAAAAAGACCATGTTGACCCTATCTCACTTTCGTTTGCTTCTTTCGCTATCAGTATTCCCCTTTTTATGATTATGGTAGGCATAGAAGGTTCCTCAATTCAGATACAACCACAAGCAATTCCAGGAATTTTGTATATGGCAATAGGAGGATCTATAGTGGCCTTCTGGGTATATCAGGAAGGGCAAAAAAGAATTGAGGCTGCAGAAGCGGCAATTTTTTCTTATCTAAAGCCAGCTTTTGCAATTCCTCTCGCAATATTGTGGCTTAGAGAACCTTTTTCCGTGATTACCGCACTTGGCTCCGCGATTATCATATTCGGTGTCTACATCTCCGAAAAACGCTAAAAGTAGCAAAACCTCCACACTGAAAACACGAGCCTAAAACAGCTTTTTGTGATACAATATCACAGCTATGAAACAGAATATTCACCCAACATACGAAGCAATGGTCGTTACTTGTGCTTGCGGCAACTCCTTTACTACCGGCGGTACAAAAAAAGACCTTCGCATCGATGTATGTTACAACTGTCACCCATTCTTTACCGGTACCCAAAAATTCCTAGATACACTCGGAAGAGTTGACAAATTTATAGCCAAGCGTAAAGCTGCCTCAGGCTATGTTCCAAAAAATAAGAAGAAAGATGAAATCGACCGTACACCAAAGTCTCTAAAAGAGATGTTAGACGCCAAGAAGAAATCTGGTGCCAAAAAGGCCGAGGAAATCTCCGAAGAAGTTTCTGAAGTAGCCTCAGTATAGATAATATCCGACTTAAATTCGGACACCCCAACTAGCTTAGTCAAGTAAACTATTTCTATGGACAATCCTTACATACAGGCAGAAATTGACCGAATTGAAGCTGAAATTAAAGAAAACGAAGCTCTCTTTTCAGACCCCGAGCTAGGTGTGCTAGCTCAAGGCGAAGTCAACAGACTGAAAACCCAGCTTGATAACCTTCTTAGCAGTCAAGTCACAGAAGAAAAACCGGAAGAAGAATCAGGCGAAAACTTCGACAACTCCCCCGCTATCATCGAAATCCGTGGAGCAGCCGGCGGAGATGAATCCAAAAATTTCGCAAAGGACCTAGAGCGTATGTACAGCCGCTTTGCTGCAGATCATGGTTTCTCCGTTGAAACTATCGATGAAGGCGTTATCCGAATCAGCCGTCCGGACCGTTCACTCTGGAATCATGGGTCTTTTGAGACCTTCCAGTACGAATCAGGCGTTCACAGAGTCCAAAGAGTGCCAGATACAGAAGCAGCGGGAAGGATACACACCAGCACCGCTACAGTGGCTGTTCTCCCCGAAGTTAAGTCAAATCAGATGCCAGTTAGAGAACAGGACTTAGAATGGCAATTTACCCGTGCAGGAGGTCCTGGAGGCCAAAACGTAAATAAAGTGAACACTGCTGTACGCCTCACACACATTCCAACAGGTTTGACGGTCTTTGTGCACGAAGAGAGATACCAGGCTAGGAACAAAGAAATCGCCCTCACCATGATCCGTTCCAAAATATGGCAACAAGAGGAAGAAAAACGCCTGAGCGCTCTCTCCGACAAGCGTTCACTAGCCGTAGGCTCAGGTATGCGTGCCGAGAAGGTCAAAACCTACAACTTCCCCCAAAACCGTCTCACTGACCACAGATTAGGTAAATCCTGGCACAACCTCAAAGAGGTAATGGAGGGCAAGCTAGACGAAGTCTTTGAGTACACCATCTCCGAGTTCCAATTCCCCCAATAAAGCGCTCACATCCCCTATCCACTTGAACTTTAGCCACGAAAGTGTTATGATATAGGACATTGTAGCACCCTGAAAATATTTGTTAACCTGGAGGTATATCTTGAAAACGGAAAAAATGACTGATTCTGATTTTGTGTCAAGTCAGTCTACCTGGTCAATAATTGGTCTACTGATTCTACTAGTTATTTTCGCCTTCTATACACAATTCAGCCCAATATTACTCCTTAAAGATGTTGTCTCACTTTTTCTAGGAAACTTGTCGGTCCAGTCCTTAAACCTACTCGACACAATTAAAACAGCCCTTAACATGACTCTTGTCTCAGTAGTGATCGCATATTTATCATCAATATTCATGCACAAAGGAAAAAGTTACAACAAAGCAGCATTGCTATCACTTCTCGAACACCCAAGGCTTGTCTACATCACAATCATAGGCGAAGAAGTAGTATTTAGGTGGTTCTTTATTACTGTTTTGGGGAATTTAATTCACGCAACAAACACAGTAAGCCTACTTCTTATGGTTTTAGGAAACTTCATATTCGCGATATGGCATTGGAATAATTACAAAAACCCCGCAGACCGAAAAATATCCACAGTATTCCCTCAACTGACTCAAGGACTGCTTTATGGGTATTTGTATTTAAGATTTGGGTTTATGGTGGGAGTTCTCACACATTTAACCCTAGATGCCATTCTGTTTAGCACCATGAAAAAGCAGGAAAATTTTGCCAAAAACATTATTAAACTCATATATTGGGCAGTGGTAGGTCTAGCCATGTGGTGGATTCTCAACGACCTTGGAATCAATCTGGTAACAGTACTACTTCCGTGGTTGACATCTAGCACATCAATCATTAAACCCAACCTAGGAATTTGGGCCATGATATTCATCGTTACAGCCATTGACAGCCTTCTTGGAGTCACAAGTAATTTACTTTGTCTGGACAAGGGATCTGATACCTCATCCGCAATTGAGGGAAAAAGCCTAGGATCCCTCCTGATGCATTTTGTCTTTGCCGCAGCCCTCTCTATTTTAGTAATCCTGGGACTTAGCTGGCTAATATCTTGGGTCGTAATAAAGTATGCCTTGTTAGTAACAATTACACCAATGATTAATGCCCTAATAGTATGCTTGATTATTACTTTTGTATTTACTTCACCGAATTCAGGATCCGGGATAGCTAGAACTTGGTTCACAGTAATCCCTGGCATATATATTTCGGTACTTGTCTCCTTAAGTTTTGGCTTTCTACCCGCCCTATGCATACTGGGCGGAAACGCTATGTTTTCAATTATTCCTGAGATAATCGATTCTCTAGAATAATCCTAACCGGTCGCCTGAGGCGACCGGTTTTTATTTATCAAAATTCAACATGTTAAAATTCAACTATCCTAAAACAACGGAGGAACTTTAAATGGAAAATTTTAGTAAGGATGATTTAGATCTAATGGATCACGGCCGCAGCGCCAATCGTGTTGAGATTGAGCCTTCCCCTGAATCACTACCTGAACGACCACGCTTCAACTGGGCTGCCCTTTTCGTTATGTTAATATCCATTGGCGTTGCACTTGCAGTCGGTATCTTCATCCCCGGACTGTTAGATGAGTACATCGCCATCATAATCATCAACGTCATCTACGGCTTTGTCCAAGCCAATGGGTTTCGGACTCCCAAAAAATAGCTTCACTACTCCCCTACCATGGGGAGTTTTTTGTGCCTATATTACACATGTTGATATAATTTGATATAATTGCCGCAGACTTATAAAGTCCATCCTTTACATCAGGAGGCTCCATTGGAGACCAACTACCGGCTACATTTTTTTAAGTACTCACTTCTGTCCTTCTTTTCCCTAATAGTCTACCCCCTTTTTTTCTATTTTCTATGCAAAATTGCTCTATATTTTATCAATTTCCACAGTTGGCCCTTATGGTATTTGGGTTTACCATTAACATGGATAATAGTAACCACAGCATTCCATTTAATTAGAGGCAAAAATGGAGATAAATACCTGGGATACAAAAAAATATCTTCGAACGTGCAACAAGCCGAGCTATCTATCGATGAGATCGAAGCTAAAAAGAAATTAGACAGAGTTCTTTCAGTAGTTTATAAAAAGCTTGGCATAAATTTTAATCTTACCTACTATATTTATCTCAATAATTACAAAGCGATTAGTCTAAACCATAAATACAGAGTCGTTGTCAATCTAGCGGGAAAAAAGAAGGGTTTGTATATTTCAAAGTGGCTGCTAACAGAACTATCGGATGAGGAACTTATGGGTGTTTTAGCTCACGAAGTTGGTCATTTGATATCTTCCAAATGGACAACCTGGATACAAGTAATATTAAAACTTACATCAATACCCAGAAATGCGTTGACAATATTTATATCTATGTCAATTGGGCTTATAAACTGGTGGCTATTTTTCCCGGCACTTATTTTGGTGGGATATATCTCAATTATGACCACGGGTCTCCCTCTCCTAATATTAGAAGTAGCCTGCGACAAATTCGCAGTCAATATCGGACATGGAAAAAGCTTGAGGTATTTTTTAAGCGAATTACCGGGAGATTTTAAAGTCCCGGATGGAATTCATTTGTATCCAAATACCAGGATAAAACTTATCAAAAAATGGGAAGAAGAATAACCAAAAACCCCGCCATTTGGCGGGGTTTTTAAATATTCAAAATAAGCGATTACCTAGTGCTAACCACAGGCTTTATTATTTCCGCCTTCAACACTTCTAAGGCCTTATCTACCTGATTGTCCACAGTCAAATCCTCTTCATTTGGAATATATTCGACTTCTACATCCGGAGCCAAACCCACACCGTGGATATTTTCTCCTGACGGCAACAGCCACTCGGCAATGGTTACATGCAGAGAAGAACCGTCACTGAAGTCTTCAGGCTCCTGAACAGTCCCCTTTCCAAAGCTATTCTCACCTACAAGCTTTGTTCCAAGTCTTTCCCGAAGAGCTCCGGCTAATATTTCTGATGCACTAGCGGAACCTTTATTTACCAGGACTACAAGAGGCATACCTATTAATTTTCCCTCTCGATCTACATTAGAAACCTCGGTTCTGTTACGGTCTCTTTGCTTGACAATCACCCCATCAGCAATAAACTCGCTTCCGAGATCTACAGCTCTCTGAAGATAGCCACCAGGATTATTTCTCAAATCTAAAATAACTCCTTTGGCATTTTTATCTTTAACTTCTGCGACTATCTTCTCCCATTCACCTAGAGTCTGCTCTCCAAATTTATTAACTCTAATTAAAGCAAATTTATCATTTTCCAGCCACTCGAGCTCGGTAGATGGCACAGAGATAACACCTCTTACCAAAACAACATCTCTGGATTTTTTCTCAGACTCTCTAAAAATGGTTAGAGTTACAGAAGATCCTTTCTCGCCGCGGATAAGATTTACAGCATCTTCTATTGTCAGGTCATTGGTGTCTTTAGAAACAGAGTTCTTCTCATCAATGATTTTTAAAATTAAATCCCCAGCCTTTATACCTGCCTTAAAAGCTGGTGTATCTTTCAAAGGAGCCATAACGGCCAAGGTATGATCAATAAACCCCAACTGAATACCAACACCACCAAACTCACCCTGAAGGTCTTCTTTGTTCCGAGAGTTTTCTACTGGAGGAAAAAAAGATGTGTAAGGATCTCCCAGAGAAGCAGTCATGCCGGCAGCAGCACCATACATCAACTTCTTACTATCAATGTCTTCAGGCTTAAGGTAATTCTTTTTTAACTCAACCAAAACCTCATTCATCGCCCTAGTATCAACTTCGGAAAAGTTTTCAAAATTTTTCTGAGTACTATACACTCCAAACCTATATCCCCCCAAAGCAATGGCGGATACTAAGATAACACCGACTAAATACTGTCGTACAACTTTCAATTTCATGGGCAGAACACTGATATTTTTACTAATTTAAACCCTGTCGGTAAACGGTAGCAAAGCCAGATGCCTTGCTCTTTTAATCGCGCGGGCCAATCTTAGTTGGTGTTTTTCACAAACACCAGTTGTCCATCGAGACACAATTCTCTTTTTGGGAGAAATTCCTATCGCGATAGATTCTAGGTCAAAATAAACAGGTTCAGCCTTTTTTATACAGAAAGGACAAGGTTTACTTGATTTTCTAATTTTTTTCTTTTTTATCATTTTTCTTTATATTTAATTTTAAAACGGTATCTCATCGGTGTTGTCTTTGACATCGCCTTTTGTATCAGACGAAAAAACTTCTTCAGCAGGTGAAACGGGCTCAGCAGCCTTAGTTTCGGTAGCCACGTAATTGGGCTCATAAGACTCACTTGAGCCTTTTGGAGTATTCAAAGCAATCATCTCATCGATTACCACTTCGGTAATCTGACGATCTCCTCCATCTTGGGTCTTCCACTGCCTAGTCTGCAATCTGCCCTCTACAAAAGCTTTTTGGCCTTTGATCAGGAGCTGACTACATATCTCTCCCAATTTTCCCCAAGCAACAATCCTATGAAACTCAACACCTTCTTGCTTTTGGCCTGAAGAATCAGACCACTCACGATTAGTAGCTAACCCAAAGGTACATACTGCAGTACCTTGAGGGGTGTATTTAAGTTCCGGGTCACGTGTAAGGTTTCCAATAAGGGTAACTCTGTTTAAACTTCTTGTGCTCATATCTAGTTATTTAATCCTAATCAATAAAAATCTTAGCATCTTATCATCCATCTGCAAGTCTTTCTCTAGAAGCTGGGCAGACTCAGCAGTACCCTCAAGCATTAGCTTTAGATAGTAGCCTCGGCTCTGTTTATTAATTTCGTATGCCATGGTCTTCGTTCCCCATTTATCCACTTCAACAACCTTAAGAGAGCGCTTCTTGCACTTCTCTGAGATCTGTTTTTCTGCTCCAAGATCATTCTCGGAGGCGGGGTAAATGACAACGAGCTCGTACTTGTTTACGACGCCCATGGACGGTTTTTGGTCGGTTGTCTTTGTTTTTTTCACAAATTTTGTTTTTATTAATTTATCTCGCCTTTAAGGCGGAACTTGGCTATTTTACTACAGATAGCCTCCCCGTGCTTCTTAAGGCACAAAAATACCCTAGATTGCTCTAGGGCCTAAGCACTCACCTCTTATAAATAATTCATACGGGAGTAATAAAGATCATCTTCCTTTTCTCTTAAGGTATATTTTTCCATTTCCTCGACTGACATCAAACCCTTCCATTCTTCAAAGATGGGTTTGTACCAGTTCATATGGTGGTGGACGATCTCATTGTGAAACCAAATCGCCACTTCGACACGATCCGACGCCTCATTATCAAAAATCGCAATCTCCACCCTGGCTTCTTGAGTACCATCTTCTTTTGCGGGTAATATTTCGAGCACGTTCCAATAGAATCTCGTATCCCAGCATCTTGCTGGCACTCGCTCGTCTTTTTCTCTCACATAAGTAATTATGGGCATGGTTCCTCCTCAAAATTTCAAAGGGATTATTGATCAATTCTACTACTGAATAATATGCCCAACCGTTCGTCATTGAGGGCGTTTTTTTACAAAAAAAAGTGCCCCTAATCAGGAGCACTTTTAAGATCAACTACCGAGAGCAAGAAGCAAGATAACCCAGGCGACAATCGGGAACACCATAGCCCCACCCAACGCGGGCAAGGAAACAAGTGCAAGTATCACCCAGACAAGCCACGCCAGACCCTTCAATGTGCAGCCATCAGAGGCGTGGCAGAGAAACAGAATCACAGCTACCAGCCAATGGAACTTGATCGCTATGCCGATAGTAGGAATGATATAAGCGCAGATAACAAAGATTATCATTTATACCTCCGATTCAGTAAGTCGAGCTAAACGATTAAGCCAACAATTGCAAGGATAAAAACCATCCCTGCTCCGTTGAGAATGAGCATGATGGCAAAGTATATTACAATTTTGTTCCAGGAAACTTTATTATCGAATGCCGTCCGATCAAGAACTTCGATATATCCGGCACAAATCACAGCGACAATGACCCAGATCAAGCCGGCAGGGATTAAAAAAACCGGATTACCTGCCGGAGAAATCACCGCTGCAATAATTAACAGCACTGCGAATACTGCAAATTGAATTCCAAACAACTTCGACTTGTTCATTTTTTGCCTCCAGGCACAAAAGATTTGAATTTCAAAGGATGTTTAACGGCTTAATATATCACACTTTAAGCACAAAGTCAAGTTATAGGACATCACCAGAGGCGCCTTAGACCTTTTTTTAACGCCCAAGCCATACCAAGCATCCCCTCTTCGACTTCGGACAAGACTAACAGCTCATATATATAAAAAAATAGCTCTCCCAACCGGAAGAGCTTATTAAACTAGAAACCATAAACCAAGTGAAAAGAGAAAGGGCCGATCAAAAACATCGCAGCCACACAAAGCAGCATGTACCCGATAACCACGAAAATATGGTTATCGAAATACCAGGTACGGCTCTTTGATACCATAATTGGCAAATAGATCGAAAAAACGAACCAAGATACAACCAATATGCCAATTACCAGGTCTAGGAACACTGATCCAAGAAAAAGACCTGACACTACAAAGACTACTGCCACCACCAACGCTTGATACGGCAACATTCTTAATATGGCACGAAGCATCTCGGAAACTTTTACGGTCTCGGTCGGATCCTCACACACTTCTGTTGCATAGAACCAAATCAAGAGGAAGGAAATAAACGCGACC
Source organism: uncultured Pseudomonadales bacterium (assembly GCA_964348455.1). Classification (GTDB taxonomy): domain Bacteria; phylum Patescibacteriota; class Microgenomatia; order UBA1400; family MFAQ01; genus UBA10133. The sequence goes on along the minus strand of CAYGCQ010000006.1, from coordinate 10,105 downwards.
AAGGGAAGATTCATGAAGGTGAAGCATAATCCCAGGAAGCATAAGATCAAGGCCAGCGGACTTGAATATCTTTTTCGAATTTTCACAAATACCTCCTTAAGCTAGAAAAACAAGAAAGTAGGCTGCCTCAAAAATGACTGCAACTGCCAGCATCACAAGGAGCGCAATGTTGACTTTTGACCAACTCCCTTCATGGTCCCAATAAATGGACCACAAAAACCCATCTCGAACTTTCAAGGTGGTTCCGTTTGAAAAATGAAAGTTCACTCTCACCAGAGTCAAAAATCTCAGCACCGAAACTACCATAAGGGCTACCAGCAGCGAAGCGGTAATCCCGTTTAAAACGAACGATCCGCTATGCAGAACGAGCATTAAGATGGCTAACATTTTGCCTCCTTGGCAACAAACAAAATAGATTATCAAAGGATGTATAACGGCTTAATATATCACACTTTACGCATAAAGTCAAGTTATAGGCTGCTTACGCTCCTACCATAAACTCGACCACGTCTCCGTCTTTCATGACATACTCCTTACCCTCAAACCTCACCTTACCCTTCTCCGCCCCTTCTTTCCAGCCTCCGCAAGCCACAAAATCATCGTAGCCACAGACCTTAGCCTTGATAAACTTCTTCTCGAAGTCGGTATGGATCACAGCCGCAGCCTGAGGCGCCTTAGTCCCTCTCTCTATGGTCCAAGCCCTACTCTCAGTGATTCCTGTGGTCAGGAAGCTTATAAGCCCTAGAGCCTCGTAAGCCTTCTTGATTAGCTTATCCAGTCCGGATTCCTTGATTCCCAGGTCTGTCATGTAAACCTTAGCGTCCTCTTCGGTCAAGCTGGACAGCTCAGACTCTACCTTTGCACAAATATAAATACCTTCGTTTGTCATTCCGGGCTCCGACCCGGAATCCAGTTTAAGTCGGCTATCGTCCTCACTCACATTGAAGACTTGAATCTCCTTCTTCATTGTAAGCAGAAACAAATCCTGAGCCAATGAAATCTCACCTTCGTCGGTAAGAATCATCCTGGCCGGGACACCAACATTTAATCCTTCATAAAGTTTCTCCACTACTCCCCTTTTCTTCTCCATTCCCTTTTGACGTAGATCTTTATTTTCCCTAACCTTACTTACCGTTTCTAAATCTTTCAAAATTAGCTCAGTTTCAATTACTTCATAATCTGTTTTTGGGTCAACACTCCCCTCTTTGACAATTTCTGAATCTCTAAAATCCCTTAAAACTTGTAAAATCACATCGACTTCACGTATGTGCGTCAAGAACTTGTTTCCTAATCCAGCTCCTGTTGCAGCTCCGGCGACTAAACCCGCAATATCTACAAACTCCACCGTGGCTGGCACAATTTTTACGCTTTTAGATAACTTTGCCAAAGTTTTCAGGCGTTCATCTGGAACTTCGACGATACCCACATTTGGCTCTATGGTGGCAAAAGGGTAATTGGCCACCAAAGCTTGCTGCCTTTTTAACAAAGCATTAAACAGTGTCGACTTCCCGACATTTGGTAAACCTACTATTCCAACCTTTAAACTCATTCCTCTATTTTACCTTCTCCAGCGCTTAAAAACACTCTTGGTCCAGTTCAAAATAAAATAGTCCATACCAATGTACCCGGCAACTCTCCAGCCCAGCATCAGTAAAATCGAAATTAAAAATAACATTGGGTTAGTAGAGGCAGTTCCTGCCATCATGTAGTTCCAGTTCATAAGAGCCCCAAAAAATGCAGAAACTCCAACAAATGCGCCTAAAATAAGTGCAATACCAACAGCCAGTTCCCCTATCACAACGAATTTAGCGAACCAGACATGAGATTGACTGTCTAACAAAAATTGAATAAATGATCGGTACCAGTCATATGTGATCGGACCTTTACCATCAACCAGGACAACTGCCTTCGTCCAGTATCCCTGAAGTGCGACACCAGAAACCATCCAAGCTGGCGAGACAATTTTATGCCAACCAGCCTCAATCCATTGCCACCCCAACCAAAGTCTTAGTGGTAAAAAAAGCCAGGCTGCCCACTGCTCCGTAAATAAAGGAAACACTTTCGGTTTTGAATCGTTACTCTTAACCATATGAGTTAGCTAATAATCTATAAATTAATATTACCCTAAATTATATTTATTAATTCAACTTCTTCAGCATTCCCGAAAAACAACATGCGACTGCTCAAATCCACCTCTGTCCTTAAAAGTCACAGCTGTACCCTCACAATTAATTTTCTTTCCATCGCGTCTAATAACTCGAAAATTTCCCCGAAAATAGGCAAACCTATCTCTATGTTCAAGAAGTTTATGAATTCTTTTGTCTGACAAATCGACAAATGCATCTCTCATCAATTTTTTAAAATCTCCTAACGAGTAGCCCACCAACCTCTGAGCTGCGGGATTAGCATCCAATACTCGTCCATCCTCAGAAATAAATACGATTGCTTCATGACTATTCTCGAACAATACTCGATACCTCTTTTCTGATTCTTGCAGTTTTTTGTCAGATATAAATTTGTCGGTAACATCTGACTGAATCGAGACAAGCGTATTTCCATACCGCGAATGATATATGGGAACAGTTTTTGCTTCTGACCAAATAAATGTCCCATCTTTTTTAATACTTTTAATAATTCCTCTCCATTCTCCTGTATCACTAACCGACTTATTGATCATAGAGCTTACCTCTTGGCAGGTTAAATTATCCTGAGGAGCGTTCAAAATACAGACACATTTACCTATCAGCTCATTTCTTTTATATCCATATATTTTTTCAAACCTCTTGTTTGAGTAAACAATCTTGTTGTCTTCAGCTGCAACCATTACTACACCTTCTCCCAAGTTCTCCATCATTATATGTTGCAAATTTCTTAAATCCTCCACCATCTTTTGCTCAGTAATATCTCTAAAATACCAAATTCTTCCGTGTATTTTATTATCAGCACCCACCATTGGGAAAGTGTGAAAATCAATTACTTTTCCTCCCACCAGAGATATCTCTACTCTTTCAACTCTATTCTTAGATCTGATCAACTGCATAGTTTTAGAAAAAAATTTATCTGGATCCCGTGCACTTAACGACGCAATTTTTACCAGCTTACAAACATCGAAGCCAGTCGTGACACTTTTTTTTAAGCCCCAAATATTTCTTCCTACATCATTCAGCAGAATAACCTTGCCATTGTTACCAGACAACAAAAAACCATCTGAAGTCTCAAACAATTCCTCCCCAAAATTTTCGGAAGTTGGAATTTGCATTGTCAATATTTCTTACATAATACTCAGATAAATCATATCTCAAATAAACTAATAAATACAGCAACTGTCCGGATAATTCCCTAGGTTTAGTATATATACAAAATAACCAGGCCTGAGACAAACATCTCAAGCCTGGATACGGGATTATTTTCTTTGCTGAGCTGCTCGACGATTGCGACCATATCAGCAACGGGATCATGAATCAGAGCCGCTACCGACTCGCCTCGCTCCAAAACCCCCCATTCAAACGGATAGGTCACCTTCATGCCATCAAACCCCTCGTGACTGATGCGTCGCTTCAAAAAATTTAGCGGTCCAGCAGAACCGATCAACGTATCTTTCAATTCGTGAATCTTCAAAAATGTAGGCCATCTTGGGTCTAACAACGGTTTCATGAAATCCTCCACATATTACAAAATTAACGTTCTTTCGAGCGATATTATACTACTTGACATCCCCCAAGATAGTGTTATCATAACACTATGATAGAACATCTGTCAAGCAGAAGGGTACAAATCAGAGAAGCTCTTTCAGCAGATAGTGGGCCGCTAGGAGACGTAACCTCAATTGCACTCATCGAAAAAGAGCTCACTGCTTCGGCTGAGTATGTTGTCAAAGCCAGTTCTGGAACCGTCTCAGGGATTGAAATCGCACAACTGGTTATGGAAGAAACCGATCCCAGAATACTATTCACCCCTTTACTAAAAGATGGAGACTTTGTAAGAAGGGGCGACAAAATAGCCAAAATTTCCGGACCAGCTAGAAGCATTCTTGCCGGTGAAAGAATCTCCTTAGAGTTTCTTAGACGTATGAGCGGTATTGCGACCGAAACTCGTCGGTTCGTAGACGAAGTTCGCGGAACCGGAGCGATAATACTAGACACCCGAAAAGTATTTCCTGGCTATGGTGACCTAGACAAAAAAGCTGTCCGGGATGGTGGTGGTACAAATCACCGACTGAATCTTAGTGAGATGGGTCTAATCAAAAATAATCATATCGATATGCTTGACGGAAACGTTGAACTGGCTATAAAAATATTTAGAGCAAAATACCCAGACATACCTCTCGAAGTAGAGGTCCGCAATAAAAAAGAACTTAAGACTGCACTTGAAAATAATCCGGACAGGATTCTACTCGACAATATGAATAACGAAGAAACTAAGAGTGCCGTCCAGATTAGAAATAAATATAAAGAAAATAAGGACATTTACATACCCCTAGAAGCCTCCGGAAACATGACAATCGATCGTGTTAGATCTGTGGCCATAACCGGGGTGGACTTTATCTCAGTCGGCGCACTCACCCACTCCGTCGACGCCTTCGATATTTCACTACACATTATTTTTAATAAATAGTTATATTCGTCATGTCGGACCTGATCCGGCATCCAGAAAATCCTGGATTCTGAATCAAGTTCAGAATGACACTAATTAATAATTACAAATTTAAAAAACTAAAATGACCAACTTAAAATCCCAACAAGAAATTTACGATCTATTCAAAGAAAAATATTCCGACTACAGTCCTGACTTCGAACTGTGGATCAAAGCCGGACAAGTCGAGAAATTAAACAGACTCGTCAAGGATAAAAACGCCGTCATTCTTAAACATAATTACATGTCCTGGGATCTGCAGTGCGACGAAGTTTTAGGTATTAGAGGTGACTCTCTGGAACTTTCTCGAAGAGCAACTGAAACAGATGCCAATTTAATTCTGTTTTTGGGTGTTAAATTTATGGCCGAAACAGCCAAGGTATTAAACCCAAAAAAAACAGTGCTAATCCCCTCTCTTAAAGCCGGATGTTCATTGGCGTCTAGCATAATCGGGGTAGATGTTAGAAAACTTAAATCAATGTTTCCCGGAGTACCAGTTGTGGCCTACGTAAACACCGATGCTGACACCAAGTCCGAAGTCGATGTCTGCTGTGCATCCGGTAATGCTCGTAAAGTGGTTGAATGGGCCCTGAAAGAATGGAAAACCAACAAGGTAATTTTCCTTCCCGACAAGTTCCTGGCCCAAAATGTCGCCAAAGATATGGGTGCATACATCACTTTTCCCGATGTTACAAAAAAGGCGCCGAGGTTACCAAATAAAGGCATCACCTTCATTGCTTGGGAAGGAAAATGTGAAGTTCATGAAAAATTTACCCCCAAAGACGCCATAGAATTGAGAAAGGGCTTCCCGGGCGTATACATCATGGCTCACCCAGAATGCCCACCAGATGTGATTGCCGAAGTAGACTACTCCGGATCAACAGGAGAAATGATTAAAAATATCGAGAAAAAAGATGTCCAAGACCTCCCGGTTGCATTTTTTACAGAATGTGCCATGGTGGAGATGTTGGCCGCCAAACACAAAAATGTTGTCCAGGTTTGTTCTATACAAAAAAGATGTCCTCATATGGCCCAAAACAATCTAGAAACAGTTATCACTGCCTTAGAAAATAAACAATTCGAAATCAGCGTCCCAGAAAAGCTCAGAACCAAAGCCGAGTTACCAATTAGGCGCATGATTGCGATAAAATGAAAAATATTTTATTTAAATACCGAAGTATCTGTCCATTAAGAAAAACATTTCGTAAGGCAGAAAAGCTGGTTTTTGTGTATTCACAAAATTTTCTGCCGCGAAAGAAGCCGCATTTTGCGCTGGCAAAATGACGTTGCTGTTTTTTCGTATGGATAGCTACGACAGAAATAATTAAAAAAATAGTTATTATGAAAAAAGAACTGCTTGAAACTGATGTACTCATAATAGGAACAGGAATTGCCGGGGCTACTGCAGCTATCAAAATAAATGAAGAGAAGCCAGATGCTCGCATTATAATTTTAACTAGAGCATCAAGCCCAAACGAATCAAACACCAACTATGCACAAGGCGGAATTATTGCCAAAGGAGGATCCGACTTAGTACAAGACATCTTAAAGTCAGCAGATGAAATTGGCTTACCTGAAGCAGCTCAAGTGCTGGCAGATGAAGGCCCCGAGTTGGTCGAAAAGATACTAAGTCGCATAGCTAAGGTCCCTTTCGACCAAGAGAAAGACGGAAAAATGTCTTACGCTCTAGAAGGAGGACACCAAGTGCCTCGCGTCGCTAAAGTATCTGACTTTACGGGGCGGTCAATTCAAGAGCACCTTTCCGATACCCTAAAAAAAATAAAAAACGTCACAATAATTGAGAACTTAACTGCTGTTGATTTACTTACTACCGGTCATCAAACAAACGATTGGTTAAACAAATATAAAACCGATACCTGTCTTGGTATCTACGCTTTCGACCAAAAGGACGGCCAAATTTCCAGAATTCTAGCTAAGAAGACCGTTCTTGCTACTGGAGGCAATGGCCAAATATATGCTTTTACTACCAACCCCAAAGGAGCCAGGGGAGATGGTATTGCAATGGCTCACAGGGCTGGAGCTAAACTACTAAACATGGAGTTTGAACAGTTTCATCCCACGGCTCTCAAACTTCCCGGGGCTCCCCCATTCTTGATTAGCGAAGCTGTAAGGGGTGAAGGAGCTCGACTAACTAATTCAAAAGGAGTTCCTTTTATGCAAAAGTACTATCCCGATCTCGAAAAACCAGATCTCACAACTCGAGACAAGGTCTCACGAGCTATCTTTACCGAGATGATTGAGACCGGTGAATCCAATGTGTATTTGGATCTAAAGTCTTATATTTCAAAAGAAGAAATCCTTAAACATTTTCCTATGATTCACGAAACATGCCTTAAGTACGGCATCGATATCACCAAGGACTTAGTACCGGTTTCCCCAGCGGCTCACTACTCTTGCGGTGGAGTCCTAACCGATTTACAAGGTAGAAGCAATATAAATAATTTATTTGCCATCGGCGAAGTATCATGTACAGGACTCCATGGCGGTAATCGTCTCGCAAGTACCTCCCTGCTTGAAGGTTTAGTTATTGGTAATCGAGCCGGAAAAACTATCGCCGAAGAAATATCAAATCAATATTCACCGGACTCACAATCTGTCCCAAGATGGAACTACTTTAAAAAATTTCCGGCTGACAGCGCTCTGTTGATCTCCGACGCCACTACTATCAAAAACATTATGTGGAACATGGTTGGGCTAGTTCGCAAAACTCCTCTTTTGGAAAGAGCAATTACCGATCTAACCCAAATGGAAAACACTATAAATAAATTTTATCGTGACGCAACACTATCCGATGAGTTATTAGGGCTTAGAAATCTTGTTCTTGTTTCACTCATAGTAGCCAAAGCAGCTTATGCAAATCCGAGATCTATCGGATGCCACTTCAGAGAAAATTAGTTTTTTTCTAAATCATTTCTTGCTGTCGTCAGAAATCATTTTGACCGCTTCTTTAACCGTTGTCATAAATTGTGCCGGAAAAATTATTGTAGAGTTTTTCTCAACTGCAATCTCGGCCATAGTCTGCAACGTCCTTAGTTGTAATGCCACTGGGTGTTTTGAGATTACATCTGCCGCCTCAGCTAATTTCTGAGCTGACTGGAATTCACCTTCAGCTGCGACCACTTTGGCTCTTCGCTCTCTTTCCGCCTCGGCTTCTTTAGCCATAGCTCTCTGCATATTATCAGGTAACGCGATGTCTTTTATCTCAACGGCCGTTACTTGAGCGCCCCAAGGCTCTGTATGAGCATCAATCACTTTCTGAATCTGTTGATTGATTTTGGTTGTCTGGGAAAGTAGCTCATCCAAAGTAAACTGGCCGACAACATTCCTTACGGTAGTTTGAGAAATCTGATTTACAGCGGAATAGATATCATCAATAGCGATCACTGACTTCTGTGGATCCACAATGTGGTAATAAGCTACGGCCGCAATATCAATCGAAACATTGTCCTTCGTTATAATCTTTTGAGAAGGAATACCCATGGTAATAGTTCTCAGCTGGACCTTCCTCATTACTTCAAAAAATGGTATCAAGATAATCAGTCCTGGGCCTCGAACACCAGTAACCCTACCCAACAGAAAAATCACCCCTCTCTCGTATTCCTGGACGATTTTTAGGCTCGAAAACAAGACAAACAGAATAGTAGCGACGATATATATTTCCATAATTATATTATACGCCCCTTGACATAAAGACCCAAATGTGGTACTATAGGGCTTAGAAAACAATAGAAAGAAGGAGTAACTGTGGAAATTCTAATTGGAATAATAACAGGCGGATTAATCTTAATCTTGTACACTTTGGCCGCAGGTTTAAAAGCAGTGCTGGATGAACTTCGAGAAATAAACGAAAAATTGGGCAAAAAGAAATAATTGACTACCCGCCGAAAGGCGGGTTTTTTGTTAAATTTTCTCGACTTTCACTCCATCAAAATAGTCTGAAACCTTGTAACCTAATTTTTCAATTTCCAATCGAAGAACATCAGACTCGGCCCACCGCTTGGAATCTCTCATCTCTTCTCGTTTGTTAAGTAGCTCCGTTACCTCATCGGGAACTTCAATCGGCATATCGTCATGCTCGGATAGCTTAAGGCCGAAAACCTTATCAAAGTTTTCAACTAGACGTCTCTTCTCGAACGAAGAAAGAATATTATCTTTCAAAACAGCCCGAGAGACTGCCAAAGCACTAGACATGTTCAAGTCATCTTCCACTGCTTTTACAAATTCATCTCTAAAAAAGGTTTCACGTCCGGACAACTCAACAGAACTATCGCCGAAGACATTTTTATCCTGACCACCTTCCACTCTCAGAGCCAAAAATTCCTTCTTTAACTTCTTGTAAGAATTGGAGACACCCTCCATACCTTCCCAGGAAAAATTCATCTGTTTGCGGTAATGCGCAGATAGATAATAGTACCTGAGTGCCATCGGCGAAAAGCCTTTTTCTACAATATCAGACACTCTGTAAACATTACCCAGACTCTTACTCATCTTCTTTCCATCAACCGCCAAGAATAAGCTATGGAACCAGTACTTCACAAATGGTTTTTTGCCTGTCGCAGCTTCACTCTGAGCAATCTCATTCGGATGGTGAATGGATAGATGATCTTCTCCGCCGGTATGAATATCAATTTGCTCACCCAGATACTTCATACTCATAGCACTACACTCTATGTGCCATCCAGGAAAACCATCCCCCCAAGGACTTTCCCAGTGCATCACATGATCTGAGAACTTGCCTACTCTTTTAAACCACAAAGCAAAATCGGCCGGATGCTTTTTACTATTGTCTGTAACCACCTCATCACGGACCCCTACCATTTTATCCTCTAACGACTGACCAAAAAGTTTTCCATAATCTTCAAACCTAGAAACATCAAAGTACACTGCCTCCGGAGTGTCATAGGCATACCCGTTCTCCAAAATCTTTTTTATTAAATCAATCTGCTCCGCTATATGGTCTGTAGCCTTACACTCAACGTCAGGACGGAGAATATTCAAAGAGTCCATTTCCTTCAAAAAATAATCTGTAAACTCCTGAGCAACCTCCCAAACCGTTTTGCCAGACTTTTTCGCCCCCTTCTCCAGCTTATCTTCTCCTTCATCGGCATCAGAAACCAAGTGCCCAACATCGGTAATATTCTGGACATGAGTCACGTCTAGACCTTCGACTACCTCCAAAACCCTTTTGAGGACATCATCATTCACATATTTACGTCCGTGACCAATATGAGGGTAGTCATAAACTGTAGGACCACAAGCATACAGGCCTACTTTTCCGGCCATGATAGGCTTAAATTCCTCTATATTCTTAGATAATGAGTTAAATATCTTTAGCATTACTTTGATTTTAACTCACTTTACCCCCAACGCACAAAATGACGTCCTCCCCGCACAGATTCCGCTTCGCTTCGCATTGTACGGGGTTTCCTGACTGTATTTCATTTCATGCTAC
>CAYGCQ010000005.1:0-60648 GCA_964348455.1 uncultured Pseudomonadales bacterium | reverse complement strand
GAATAGTATCAAGATGATGATGTTTCCCGGTCCACTGAGATTAAAAAAGGCAGAAATTACAAGAAAAAATGTCACTAAACTTCCATAAAGGAAAAGTCCGCTGTCAATTAGCTGCAGCTGAGATTTTCTCATGAGTATTTCATTTTTTTACAAAACCTCCGAACTGATAGGAGATCAGAAGAAGGATGGCAATTAGGATAATTCTGGCGATTTGGGATATTGGGGAAAAGTCTTTAGTAAAAACGATATCGGCAATAATTATCAGGAGGGATAATGTGATAAGTAGTCGAGTAGCTTTGGTGGCTAAGGTGGGGGAGTGGACCTGAATGATTGCCTCACCATCTCTTATGGTGGCATTTCCTATGGTTTCATCATCTTTTAGAGCGTCTTCAGGGATCTTGGCACCAAGAAAATTTTCCAGTGATTGGGAGGTGATGATGAAGGTTCCTCTCACGTGACCTCTAGCGGCCTTTATTCGACCCTCATTAAGGTACTTATAGGTAGTGTTGGTAGACAGGCCGAGTATTTTAGCTGCCTGCTTTACATTATAAATTTTGTTGGGCATGTGTGATTACTTATCTTACCAAAGTTTACAACCTCCTGAAGGTTCAGCTTCTATAATTTTAGACGATTTTGGATCTGTAAGTCCATTAATTCCATGCTTGAAACTGAGTTGGGTAAAATACTAAACCTTCTCTGATAATGAAAGGGGATTAATTGTGGGCCAGATAAATTATTTTTTTTTGTCTTCCGGGTCAGCAGCCCCCGCATTAAATTCATCTCGAAACTGCTTGATAGATTCAATTAAGCCTCTGGTCATTTCCGGTAGCTTCTTTCCACCAAAGAGCAGAAACAGCACCAGTCCAACTACCAGTAGATCTGTTGAGCTTAGATTGCCAAACATTTATATATTTCCTTTCATTTTATTAATACACTAAACCCCGCTAATGCGGGGTTTGTGTATTTATTTTTCTGTGACGGCGTCCTTTAGTTCTTTTGTGGCATCCTTCATTTCTTTTCCGGATTCACCAAGATTCTTACCTAGTTTAGGAAGAATCTTGCCTCCAAATAAAAGCACTAAGACGACGACGATGACTAATACTTCCGGCCATCCAATATTTTTAAACATATTTTTTTAGTGTGAATAATTAATAACTATGATATCACTTGTCTCCTTTAGACGCTTGGCGAAACTCTTTTATGGCTTTGGCAATTCCTCTGATAAAATTTGGAATGGCCTTGCTTCCGAAGAGTACGATAATGACGATGGCGATTATTATTATTTCATTTACTCCTATATTAGGCATTACTGGTTTCACCCCCCTTCGTTTCTGAGTCTTCCGGAGTTACTATTTTGTCTCCTGATTTTTCATCACTTTTAATATCTGAGATGGTACCTTCGAGTTCTTTTTTAATTTTCTTTAGATCGCGACTTGATTCTCCTAAGCCTCTGGCTAGTTCGGGGAGTTTTTTTCCACCGAATAGAAATATTAGAACAAGTACTACGATAATGACTTCTCCTGATCCAATGTTGCTGAACATATTTAGATTATATAGATTTATTTAATAGAAGAGCAATCTCAAACAAGAAAAGGGGAACTGAGGTTAGAATGGCTAAGGATATAACATCTGCGGGAGGCATTAGGGCAGCCAAGATGACAATCGACATGTAAATTATGCGGCGATGCTTGGTTATGGTTTTCTTTTTGACTATATTGAGTTTTATTAGAAGAGTGATGACGACCGGAATTTCGAATAATAAACCTAAGCAAACCCCCATTAGAATGGTTTGAGAAAAGAAGCGACTAATGTCCCAGATGTTTGTGACATTAAAGTCTATGGCTGTTTGTGAGTAAAGATTGATGATAAACTGCATAACCCAGCCTCCAAAAGCAAATCCAATAATGAATAAAATTATGGACAGAGGAACGAGTCTAGAAAAAAGTTTGTATTCTTCTCGAGCAAGTGCCGGTTTTAGAAAACCCATGAGATAGTATACAAATAGGGGAAAGGCAATAATTACTCCGGTTGCTATGCCTGTATTTATGGCAAGATCGATAAATTGGTAAGGTGAGGAAAGAACAATGGTGATACCTTTTAGGTTAAAAATATGCATGACAAATGTCAGAATTTTTTGATAAAAGATAAAACCAAATACACCAGAAGCAAGAATAACGATCAGTAGTATAAACAACTTTTTTTGAATCTCTTGGAGGTAGGGCAGGTACTTCGCGATTGCATCATCAACAGCCGACGTCCCAGAAGGGGTGTTTAAAGATGCAACTGGTGCTGTGTTCTCGGAGGCCACAACTCAATATACCACGAACAAAGAGCGCAAGGAATTGAGACCTGATTACTTACGAAATATTATTTTTGCAAGAATGCCTAAAATTAAAAAAACTATAAAGGAGAAAAGTAAAGTTACTGGGGGCTTTTGAGATAAATCCTTTAAAGTCGTGGAAAGGAAAGTGTCTGATACTCCTGCTTCCGGCAGGCTAGGTCTGATGGTAACGGTTGGATTGATTTGGCTGATATCGTTTGATTCTAGAGTTGAGATTCTGTCTGCAAAAATAACTCGTCGGTTTGGGTAAGAGTCGTTAACTCTATTCCAGATACCGTCACAAGTAACTAAGTTTAGGTGAGATTGACCGTCGTTGGAAATAAAAACTGAAGTGGCATCGGCATTTCGTTCATAAACCTTTATAGATTGGACTTCAAAAGAAATGTTTTTTCTCTGATCATCAACTACCGTAATAAGATCGCCCACTTCAAGGTTGTTTAGTCTATAAAAAACCTTTGGAACACCGTTATCAATACCATAGTGACCGCCAATGACAGCACTGCCTATTTGTCCAGGACGAGGACCCAGAGCAAACCAAGCTACGTTGTTTGAGCCGGCAGGGATGTCCATCCTTCCGTCAGGTGTTATGTAAGCATCTTCGATAGCGGCATCTACACCAATCACAGGAATCCTTATTCGAACAGGTAGTCCTTTCGGTTCCATTTCTTTTCGAAGTTCTGAGTAGGCATTGGAATCTGTAACCTGACCAGAGGGAATAAATTGGTATACGGGAAACTTCCAACCGGTCGAGGAGCTAGTGTTGACTGCTGAAGTTAGATTTGTTGGATTCGATATGGGTGAGAAGAACTGGTACCAGCTAAGAAGAGCTGCTCCACTGAATAAGCCAAGGATTAGAGTTGCTCTTACTATATTTTTAGTATCCATGCAAAACTATCTTATCAAAACCATTTCTTAAAGACATTTTTTTTGTAGAGATAGAATACTGTGGATGATGAGAATATTATTCCTAAAACCCAGGACAGAGTATTACTACTAACACAGATTCGCTGGTTGGCTTTTTGAGTACTACCGGCTTCTGGGAGAAGTGGTACAGGGCTAACGGTGTCATCGTTGGTGATGATACATGTTTTGTTTCCTAAAGACAATGTGATGCTACCGACTATGTCGCAGTCACCGCTGAAGCTGGTGGTGTAGGAGGGGTTTGAGTCTTGGGAAACTAGGTAGGTTCCCGGTCTCAAGCTGCTAAAGTAAACTCCCGGAATGCCTGAGCTTGGGGATGGACTACCCGAAACTTCTGCACCGCTGTATTTAATATGAACTGTAAAGTCGGAGGTGTTGGCTATGCCACCATTGTCATTAATGACTTCGGTGACAACATAAATACCTGGAGCAGAGTCATTGTTGGTTATAAGACAGGTTTTTGTTTCTTGATCTGCAAGGGTAACGTTTCCGTCTGAATCACAGTCTCCACTGTATGAGGATGTGTATTTTTCGTACGGAGCTACGCTGACATTGTATTGGCCTGGATTTACAGTAAACGTTTCTCCAGGCGCTGCTTTCCCGACGGTAGGGCTTCCCGTAATATCCGAACCTCTAAGTTTTACAAAAGTGGTGAAGTCGGAGGGATTCCAGTTGCCTCCATTGTCGTTTATAACGTCTGTTTGCACATTGAGTTCAGCTGCGTAGATTTTTGAAGGAAATATAAAGATTACTACAAGAAAACTGAGTAGAGCTCTTAGTACGGTAATATATCTTACTTTTAACACAAAGTAAGTCTAGTACTATTTCTTACAAAAATCAATATAGATGTGTATTAGATATTACATAAATTATTCTTAGATGTAATTGTTATGCCTCTTTTTCTTTATTGTGAGGTATAATCCATGATTGAAAGCACATGAACTTATGAGGAGGCAAGATGAAGATTTTGGTAGCTTCGAACAGCCAGATAAAGTTAAATGCGGTTAAAAGCGCCTTTGTTGGTGGTGTTTCCCCAAAAGTGTTTGGTCGAGGGTCACGTTCAATGGTAAATGAGCAACCCGTGGGGATCGAGGAAGCCCTTAGAGGGGCTGTCAACCGTATGAACCAGATCAGTGTAGTGCCTGACTATGATTATTATGTGGCTATGGAAAATGGCATTGAAGAGGTTGGGCCTACATGGATGGACTTCGCTATGGTCATAGTGGCTAACAAGAGCGGCATACGATATATTGCCAAGTCTGCAGGGGTGGTTTTTCCTTCTCTGTATGTTCTTGAGGCCCAAAGGCGTGGTTTCGAAACTACAACGGTAGGCATGATTGTGGCTGAGAGACTTGGTGGGAATGATGCTGATCCTCACTACACTTTGACCGGTATACGTCGAGAAGAGATTCTAACTCAGGCTGTGAACATTGCCCTTGGCCAGATCTTGAATGAGTCAATCAGGTAGAAAACGGATTTTTTTAGTTTTGCCCCTTTAGTAAGGGGCAATTTTTTGCATAAGAGCTTACTCCGTCAGCTAAGGTTGTGAGGTATAATTGTGGGGCCTTAGGGCTCGTCCTTTATCCAGCGGGAAGCTGGAAATTCATATTTGTGGCTGGAAGCCATAGGAGGATATACATTGAGCACATTAAATCAAAAGCGGATTGATCAGTTCGTAAAAGAGTTTCCTTTTCTGCCAAAGGTCATAAACACAGATCTCGAGACTTGCAGAGTTAGCTCTGTAAAAGTTCAGGTTGCAGATTCAGAGACTCTATTCATAAAACCCAGGTTTTGTTTGGACCCCCATTACATTTCCAGTGACGATAATAAATTCGTTGGTCATGTAAGTCCTACTGCGTATGCGGTTGCCGGGAATGGGGAGTTGTTGGGTATTATTTCATGGGATTATGAAACTCCACATAGTTTTCTTAAAGACCTACTGGTTGAAAAACATTCTCAACCGGTTAAATACCTGGTAGTGGTGATGGTTTATACCTGGTGGCACTATGTTGATGAGTTCTACAAAAAAGGACTTTCAACCTATGTTGGTGCATTTTCACATTATGATTATGCTGCTTATATTTTCAAAGAACCGAAGCAGGGGTTTAAAGCTTTAAGACTTGAATCTAACCTAGCCAGCAATGTCAGAATTGATGATCTATCGTCGATTGCTAAGGCGACGCAGTTTAACTATGAAGCTAAAAGGGCTGTTGAAGAAATCAGTTTACTGAGAGAGACTTTCAAGTCTTTGGTTGGTGAAGCGCTGTGGAAACATATTGAGAACTCAAAATTATCTGGAATGAGCGGCATGTTTGGTTCGACAGAGTTGAGGGTTTTTTGCACTGCCGGTCGAGTTATGATTACATTTTGTCGCGGTTCTGAGAGTTTTACGTTGTTAGGGGATGAGTCTGACTGGCGCAGAACAGGTATACAGTCTATGCGTTGTACTGTTGATCACGCAAGGTCAATGGTTTTAGAAGTAACTGGAAATTGGAATTTAAACAATCTCCATGTCGACTCTGATGTTTGGTTTGGATAGAATTAGTTCCCGGGCTCATGCCCGGGATTTTTGAATCAAAACGAAAATCCTCCACAAGTGAGGACTTTTGTTTAATGCCTGTCAGACACTCTAAAAGACTTTCAGACTAAAGGGAAATGATAAGTTTTACAAGTTGTGAGGATGTGTGGTCTAAGTAGATTCCGTGCCTGCGTAAGGGATTTGGTAAGACAGTAGGCGTGTAGGTAAGGTAAAATAGGTTTACGCCGGGATAGCTCAGTTGGTAGAGCGCATGTTTTGTAAACATGATGTCGTGGGTTCGATTCCCGCTCCCGGCTCCAAATGGAATGTAAAAATTGTGGAAGCTTAATAAAAAAAGTATGCTTTCAAGTATTGCACAAATCAATGCCAAAGAGATTTTGAATATAAAACTTTCATTAACAAATGGAAATCTGAGTCAGTTAGCGGTTCAGTAGGTATATCTGCTAAAAATATTTCCGGTTATCTTAAACATTATTTAATACAAAAATTTGGATCAAAATGTAGTTTGTGTGGATGGAACCAGGTAAACATTGTAACTGGAAGGGTCCCTCTCGAAATTGATCATTTAAACGGTGATTCTGAGGATAATTGCGAAGAAAATCTTCGAGTTATTTGTCCGAATTGTCATTCACTTAGTTCGAACTATAAAAATTTAAATTATGGTAATGGGAGAATTTGGAGAAAAAATATATATCTGAAGAATATTTAATTTTGTCTAACCGGGTGTACAAAAAAATCCCCGAGCGGATTCTCGGGGAAAATGGGTTTAATGAAAGTCTTGAACGAGTTTGGCATTAAAGAAGGTAAATTTTCCTTCCATGTCAGGTACCCCAATGAAGATATCCATTAGATCTATTGTGTTTCTATCTATTTCGTAGTATTTTTTCCAAAAACGGATCTTAACAGTTTTATATCTGTCTCTTCGATTACTAATGGATACTGAGCCCAAGATAAATAGCAACCCTTTGTCCTCGAATAAGGCGTATTCTTCAACAAAACCAACTTGACCTTCGTCCATTTCGGTAATTTTGGTTATTTTCTCGGCAACTTGTCGGATTTTTTTCCCAGGCTTATTTTTATTGGCTGTGCGAGGTGTGTTAATTGGTTTTGGTTGACGGTGTTTAGAGCAGAAGATTTGATTATTGTCGATGACAATGTCACATTCTAGACAGTGACCTGCTTGGTATTTAAATGAGACTTGCTTAGCCACGAGGTCCTCCTTCTAATTTTTAAGATGCGTTTCTATTATTATAGCCGTAAGTATACGACAGTCTGGTGTTTAGCCGTGCTTTGCAATTAGGAATGCATCGTAGATTTGCTGATATCTCAACATCTTATTCCTAGAAATAAAACCTCTCAAGTCCGGCATAAGCATGTTTACACCTTGTTGGTTAAAGTGATGATTGCTTGCCGGAGACTCTTTGACGATGCCTCCTTGATAAGCTTTTCGAGAGTCAAGGAGTCCCCATTTTTTTGCAAGTTGTCGAATGATGTTGGCTCCAACTGTTTTATCTTCCCCAGAGATGTATATTGCCACGTTTTTATAAAATTTTTCCCACTCTTCCGGACTGACAGATTCAATCGACTGAAATGGGGGAGTCATACGCTCTAGGTTTAAGGAGTCTTGACTCATCGCTATACCATTGGTTCTTACTTCGTCTGCAGTTCCCGCAACTATTTCATCTCCCCAAAGAGCATCTTTGCCTATGTGGTTCACGAGTTTGTTCCTAACTAAAGGTGTGAGTTCAGCGATCTGAATCACAATTTTTCTTAGTTTCTTTTGCTTGAGCCTTTCTAGAGCGTTTGGGGCTTTAATCAGTAATTTGCTAACCAGGCTACCCTCAGTGTGAAGTTTTACGGATCTGATGGCTTGCTTTACTGTTTCCTGGCCTTTTTGCAAACCTCCAAATAACCACGAATAACCTTCTTTTATTCGTTGGGTGTTATTCTTGTCTCCAACGATTGCGGGAGTCAATGAGACGTTCATGCAGTATGGTGTGTTGTCTAGGGTTGAGTCGGATACAAAACGATTTTGTTTTTTTTGTGACTTGACAAGGTTTACGAGTTCGATATAAAAATCTTTGATGCTTTGATTGTTGATTTGAGATGCATAAGCATATCTCATGAGTTTGATTCCGTTACTCCAGTCTAGTACTTTTTTTTCAGCTTGTTCACGCCATTTTTTCCGATACTCCACCACCTTCGGTGAGTCAATTAGATTGTCGGATACAGCTGAGTCTAGAGTTTTGTTGCCCCCCATGGAATGACCCATTAGTATAGCTATGCTTTCTTGCCACCAGGTTCCATTTTCAAGAGACTGGGCAAGTTGAATATATTGAAGAAGATTAAGTAGTTTGTGCTCTTCAGATTTTGGCAGATAGCGATTTACTTTGAGGGCGGTGTGAAGATCTTTAAGATCTTGATGCTGCATGTCTCCCCATTCTTTGGAATGCTTTAGAAGACTGTCAGTTTTAATATTCTCAACCTGAAATCCTATTCTATCTACTGCTTCCCACCACTGAGAGATAATCTTGTCCTCGGTGTAGAGATGAGCGTTATCAGTGTCCATGCTGTTATTGCTTCCCATGACATCTAGATTGATGACTATGGTTTTTGATAGATCATCTTTGGTTAGAGTAATCTTGTTTCCATGCTTGTCAAGCGCTTCAACTCCTTCAATCTTTCCATTTAGAATTTCCATGGCATAGCGTTCAAAATTTTTTCCTTTTCCACCCCATCCATGCCCGATAATTACGACATATTCGGCACCGGCGATGATTTCGTCTCGGAAAATTTTTTGTCTTTCTTCAGGTTTTGCTTCTACGAGTCTTTCCAGATTTTTTGGGTGTGCGTAGATTGTATTTGGAGTGTGATCAATACCGGGAATGTCAGATTCTGTTAGTCCTATGCCACCAACTACACTATAAGTGTCTCCATTTTTTTCTTTAGTTCTGCGGACAAATACCTCGTTAGCCAAAACGTCGTTGGGGAAGAACTTCAGTTCTAGAGATATATCTTCTGTTCCAAGTCTTTGTTTAACTCGTTCCAGTGTCTCTTTGTGGAGTTGAACTCTGATTTCAGCAAAAAGGGGGCTGTTGGGATCTAGTTCGTCAAGTGGATGAATGCGTTCTGGGTTTTTTAGCCACTCCGTAGGTGGTTCTGTAAATCTTGGGGCACCGGTTTCCATAGTTATATTTTACCCCATAAGTCAGTAAAAAACCCCGCACTAGGCGGGGTAATCAAATGTTCTTGAGGCGGCTAGACAAGGTTCTATGGATCACCTCCTAAAACTTAGATTTTTTTTCAATCTCGGCAAATCCCCAACTTGCTAAAAGACACCATAGCGCCGCAAAAAGGGGAACTGCGGAAGTGGCGATTCCGCTGGCAACATAAAAGTATAGAAGTGCGCTGCCAAGATGTGATGCTGACATGATCGTATAAAATTCTGAAAAAATCGGCCTACCTGACTTTTTTGAGTATTGGTGATTGATTAGTCCGGAGATACCCAAAATTATCAAGATTGTGTTGGGGAGAAACATGATTCCTCACTTTCATTATTTTAAGGTGTATTTTGTATTATAACTCTGTAAGGCTGTATCTGATTTAGACGATAGGCATAAGTTTGTTTGATATCGTTACGGGTTTGGCTCCGGCAGTTCGAACCCTGTCTAATTTCAAAATAAAATATCCTCCCGCAAGGGGAGGATATTTATTTAGTGCCGAGGACAGGGTTCGAACCTGTGTAGGCTTGCGCCGCGGGTTTTACAGACCCGAGTATTTGACCACTCTACCACCTCGGCATTTTGATTAATTGTATCAGTGAGCCGTCATTGGGGGTCGGTCTTCGGTCAACTCTGCTGAGTTGCCTCTGACCGCGCCTCGGCGCCAGTCGCGCCTGTGGCATTCGACCTCAATGTTACTGATTAGTCGGTCCCGTTCCACAAGGGAACTGGACTGCCTAATGAGCCGTCATTGGGAGTCGAACCCAACACCTCGTTCTTACCAAGAACGCGCTCTGCCAGCTGAGCTATGACGGCATGAACCTCCACGAACTTGTATATTTTACCAATAAAGAGTGGTCTTTGCTATGATAAATATATGAAAAGAATACAAGGTCTTGCGATAGGAGGAATATTAGTTAGCAGTATTTTTTTGGGAGGATGCAATCTAGTGGCCCAACCTGCAGATATGACGACAGAAAGTCCCACACAGTCATTTACTGGTAGTGTTACTGGTGCCGGTGACAAGTACTCAATTACATCAAACGGAAGACTTATCGAGATTACGAGCCGCAAGGTAGACCTGAGTAAGTATGTCGGTACTGAGGTTACAGTAGTTGGAGAGTTCAGCGGAACAACACTGTATGTTGACGAAGTAAACTGAGAGTCACACTTTATATTCGACTTAGATCGACGAATTACTGTGCCTCACTGTGTCTAATGTCTTAGAATCCTGCGGATTTGTAAATGACTTCTTTAGTCACCGCATTTATCTGTATTATGAGTGTCTCAGCAGATTCACCTTCAGGATCGTAGGCGAGTTGCCAAATACTTACTTGTCCTGATTTTATGTATTGAGCTTTGATTGTGGCTTTCTCACAGAGACCGCTGGTGCAGAGATTGTTTCCTGTCGCAATTGCTTGGTCAAGATCCATGCCAAGTGTACTTCCTAAGACCATGTCATTTAGCGAAGGAATGTTGTTGTCTGGAGAAACATAAATTGCGTTATCAACAACTTCCGGATCATTCTGACCAGAAATTAGGACGTAAAAATATTTTTTGGTTGTCAGGTCTTGACGGAAGAAATATTTCGTCGACCCACTTGTTGGGTTTGAAGCATTTTCAGTTTTTATTAGAATTAATTGAGCGTTTGGAAGATGATTGATGGCTACCTTGAGAGCTTTTGAAGCATCTGCAAGAGGTAGGATCGAGTTGGTCGAAGGAGTGACTGAAAGCCCCGGTGTAATGGAAACTGATGGGCTTATCACCAAGGTAGGGAGAGCACTGTCTGTCGCTTCCGGCGTAGGGGTTGGAGTTGTGAATTCTATGATTGACGATGTGGGGGTTGGAGTAACGGTAGTGTTTTGGTTGTTTAGTGTCTGGGTTATTTCGGCCAACTGTTGCTTGAGTTGACTGGATTGAGACATGAGAAAAACAACTCCGGCTATGGCAATTCCGGCAATTAGCAATAGAACAATAGTGATGAGTGATCCGAAAGCTGATCCGCCTTTAGGAGCTATATATGCAGGTACTTCGGCTGCTAGTGTTTCTGTTGGGGCTTGAGTCTGGTAGATTGAGGGTGGTGTTACTGTGGCTTGAGTATCGAAGTTGTCTGGGGGTGGAGTATTGTCTGTAGTGAAGGTTGGGCCTGAGTCAGGAGCTAAACTGGGTGTTATGTTGGGTTGAGATTCAGGTGATAATAACGAAGGGATTTCATCAGGTGTTTCTTCGAAAGAAGGAGCTTCATCTACAGTAGGTGCAGGGGGAAGGCTTATCTCTTCCAACTTAGAATCATTTTGTGAATCGCCAGGTTGATTCGATGAGGAGGAGTTTGCGGTAGGAGTGGGAAATTGACCGAGGTCGTCGTTTGGCATGGTGAATTTAGTATTGCAAATAAGTATAGTGGTGTCAACTTGTTTATGGTAAAAAATAAAGACCTCATGCGAGGTCTTTTTTCGTTATTTAAATAGTGCGAATCCCAGCGATACCGGTTGCAGACGTCCACCATCGTCTCTAATCTTAATACCACGATGAATATGTTTGTGGACGAAATCGGAAGATGGCCAGTCAAAGGGACTGTCCGGCCACCGTACTCCCAGCCAAAGTGAGTGGTCAATGACTTGATTGGTATTGGTAGGGTGGAGGATTAGAAAATACCGACTGTTGTCTTTTCTGAGATCCAGAAAGGCGGGCATGCTGAAAATTCCAGTAAAGAAGTGGGTTGGCTTTTCACCAACGAAGACTTTTCGGTAAATTATGATGGTTTCATCTCTCAAGTCGACTACCTCTATGGGACCATCAACGAGTCCGATACTGAATTGGAAATATCCATCCGGGTTATTCAGGGGAGCAGCGACAGCCCATCTTCCGACTAGCGCGACAGAAACGTTCCCGACAAACAGACTGGTGCCGGGAAATAGGATTGCGGCTCCTCCCTTTGGCTGAACAGTTTCGCAAGATGGGCAAATTTGGGTGTTATTTGATAAGGATTTGTTGACGAAGAGAGCTTGCTCGGCAGATCTCCCGCATGCAACACATGCCCTCGGAAATTTGAGCGGATAACACGAATATTCAAAACTAACAGGGAAACCCATTCTTAACCTCCCAGATGATCTTATGTTGGATCAGTTTCGATTAGGATCATGTTGTAAGAGGTGCCCGGATCTTCACTTTTTGGAGGAAGTAAAAGATCAAAGATTTGAGTGCAGATTACTGCTCCTTCAGGAACTAGATCCGAAAATCCAATGAGATCCAAGCGATTTGAAGATGATTTAACACCCACAATATGATCATCCTTCATTCTGACAAGTACCATCTGCCCTGATCGAATTGCTTTTTCTAATTCTTCTACATTGTTAGCGATCAGAAATTTCATTTTTGACAGGTCCTCAGAATCAGTTGCGCATTCTATAATCTTGATAAGAATACGATTAATTTCTTCCTCAGTCAGTCCTGATTCAATAGTATTTTGTTTTACCAATGCTTCAATGTAGTTTTCATAAAGTTCAGTTGGTAGGTCTCTGTCTGTCAGTAACCAGTCGATGGCGACTAAAAAACTAACCTCTTGGCCATCAAATCGTTCGCAAATATCAGTCCAATGTTTTTCGGTCATTTTATTCTCCTCGGTCTGGGGTGTGTCATTTATTATCGCCAAAGATCTTCATTGCAGTAGTTAACTCGGATTCTATTGGGATATCTGGCAATCATTTTAAGCAGTGTTCGGGCATAAAGCCTTGCCTCAAAATCCATGTATTTTAGGTCAACTTGAGAGAGGTACACATCGTAGCCGATGTTTCTACCGACATTCCCGAAGCCGGTAGCCGAAAGTTGTCCTCCTGCGTACATGGGTCCCCACTCACCCGTTATCACTTGCCAGCGTATTGGGCGGTGGTCTTCAATTTTTAAAGGCCTATCCCATGGTTGTAACCAAGCCATTTTTCCTCCTATCAAGGATGGGTTATTATACCAAAATTATACCATTATGAGTTTTATGAGTGTATGAGGTAGTTTCTGGAAGACTTGTCAACGATCAGATTAAGCCCTGCCTCACTTAGTAGGTTTTCCAGGTACGGTTTGGTGTGGGCGAAATGAAGCCGTGGTTTTCCTTGAAAGGGGATGTATAAATGCTTCAAGTTTCTTGTTTTTGATTTTAATTTCAAGCTTGGAAGACTGATGTGGTGTTTACGAAGTTTTGGTTGCCAGAGATTCCAGGCTGTAATGAGGCATTTGCCGCTAGGGTTTAAATGAGACTTAATTTGTTTGAGTACAAATAGTTGATCTCGTCGGTTGTCTAAGTGGTGGATGACGGCGATACAGAATATGTAATCAAATTTTGGTAGCTGTTTCCAAATATCCGGCTTGGTAATGTCGGCTTCTAAAAAATGCGCATTGGGGTGTTTTTCTACTGCTTTTTCGAGCAGAATGGTAGAGAAGTCGATGCCGGTATATTTCACATTGTTAGGCAAACCAAGGAGGAGGCGACCATTTCCGCAACCCACATCAAGAACGGTTGAGTTTTCAGAGACTTCAGCAAGGAATGGCTTCATGTCCGGCCAGATATAGCCTCTGGAGGCTGCGAAGTTGACCCCGATATCGTTGTAAGTATCTTTAACAGGAGAGGTTGGTGCTGTTCGTGTGGGCATGAGGCTATTTTACACTTCTTGAATACTTGAGTTTTATAGGACAATTCTGTAAAATAGGTGAAAAGCACTTTTATTCAAAATATGGAGGTTCGCATGGCTTCAAAAAAAATAAAAGTTGTAAATGAAACCAGGAAAGTCCCAATGGTCAGAGCGAATACAGGACATCTCGAGGTATCGATGGTTGGTATTAATATTTGTTTGGCTCGTAGCCGAAAGATGGTTTATCTGGTAAGTATCATGGAGTTGCACTACCTGATAAGAAAGGGTTGTGACTTTCCAATTACGAAAATCGGACAGCTGGAATTTCAAAGCAAGACATTCGAAGATGGGCGTAAGCTGATTGTCATTACACCGGCTTCCGTTACAGAGGAGTTCCAGTTTGAAATAGAAGTCCATTGGCGACTTCTCATGGAAGAACTCTACTATTTTTTTGGATAAGGCGAAAGATGAAATCCAAAAAAAGAGGTAAAGGTGATCCTAATCGGGTTTGGATGGTGGATTGGGTGGGAGGATACGTCACGGTATCTAAAGGGGGACTAGAGATTAAGTTTCCTTACCTTACTGAAAAATCATGGTTTAATATCGATGCAACATCGATGAGGGTCAAGCTTATTGGTATTTGTGAAAGAAAAAGTGGGAATGTGGTCGAAGGTAAACTAAGATTTTGGGGTCATAAGTTGGGGGAGAATAGTGAAAATCTGGTTGTAATTGAGCCGTTAGAAGGCGATAATCCAGATTTCTCTTTTGAGATTAGTTTAAAAGATTTCTTATCTGCCTTGGAATTCGCTCTGAGCACATAGACCCCGATAGGGGTCTTTTTTGTACCCAGGAAACCCCGTACAAGGGTTTGTACTCAAACCTTGTGCGGGGATGAATGGGAAGAGCATGTCGTCGCCGAAGGCGATGATATGCTGGTAGCATGAAATGAAATACAGTCAGGAAACCCCGTACAATGCGGAGCGAAGCGGAGTCTGTGCGGGGAGGACGTCATTTTACAGTTGGGACTTATAACTGAATAAAAAACCCGCCAGGTGGCGGGGTTTTTTCTTATTTAATCAGAGTTCCAACAGCTTCCCCTCGGAGAATTCGGTCGATGTTCTCGAGCTCATCAACTTTGAAGACAATAATCGGGATTTTTTGCTCTTGGCAGACAGCAAAAGCTGTTCTGTCCATTACCATTAAGCCCTTTTCGAGTGCTTCTTGATAGCCTAGCTCTCGATACTTGACAGCTAAAGGATCTTTGTGAGGGTCCGAGGTGTAAACTCCGTCGACAGTACTGCCTTTTAGTAAAATGTCGCAGTTCAGTTCGGCTGCCAGAAGAGCAGCGATGGTGTCTGTGGAGAAGAAAGGCCGTCCTGAACCTCCAACCAATATCGTGATGATACCTCTATCTAGGTGGGCCATGGCCTTACGTCTGATATATGGCTCACAGGCTTGATTTACATGGAGAGCTGATAGTACTCGAGATTCTATACCTAGAGATGTCAGTTCTCCTTGGAGAGCCAAACCGTTCATGATGGTAGCCAACATGCCGATACTGTCTGCTTGGGCGCGTTCAAAGCTTGTATCGTTCACATTGCGACCTCGAAATAGGTTACCTCCTCCAATTACTATGGCCAGTTCTACCTCGTGGCTCTTTTGTAGGTGTTTTAAGTAGTTGGCGACTCGCTGGACTCTTATGAAATCTATGCCGGTTTTACCCTTGGAGCCAAAAAGTTCACCTGTTAATTTTAATAGGACTCTCTTGTAGTGCATAAGCCTCCAAAGTGGTTTAAAGTGCGTTAATTCCACTCTGCATTATACAGAGATATATAATTCATAAAAAACCGGCCGCGTTGGCGGCCGGTGGAGAGAGTACTGTTACTTAGCAATTTTGGACTCTATGTCCTGGTAGTACTGATCGTAGGTGCAATGAATAGTAATGGCATCTGCGTTGGGGAAGACAGTGTTGTAATTTATCAACTCTGTCGTGTTTGAGATCATTTGGTTCAGGTGTGCTTGAGAAAAATTGAACTCAAAATACGGTGAAGTATAGGCACTATCGTAGTCCCACTTAATCATTGAATATGGAACTGAAGCGATCTGAGTTAAGCCATCCGGTGTGACCCACTTAATTTGGACTACATCACCTTGATGGAACTGACCGTCAATCGATCCGGCACCGACAAAAAGAAAGAAAGCAGTTTGGCCATGTATGTCGCCATTTACCTCTGACCCCGTACTATCCAAGACAGCGAAGTTGTGAGATCCGGAAATTCCGACATTGTCATAAAATTGAGAGGTTGGTACTAGATCTGCAAAAGATAATTTCATAATCCCATTGCACACAAAGCCAATTGCTAAAATGATGAGAACAAAAACGACTAAACCTAATAATGGTTCAATGTACTCTTCGTAAATGTTATGCATTTGAAGCTCCTTTGTTAAAGTAAGATTTGGAGTATTTTATCATCATTATGGGTTCGGAGTCCTTCTCGAGTACAATATAGAGGATGTCAATCGAAGAATTAGTACGAAGAGACGCGGAAAAAGTTACTCCTGAAAATTTGGAGGAGTATCGACGTGCATGGGCGAAAGTTCTGGGAAGAATGCCGAAAAACTCCGAGATTTGGCCCTATATATATGATAATGAAATAAAAGAACTTTATAGAACACGCAGTGTCAGGACTGAGTCCGGCGTGGCACCGTTTGCGGTTATGATGAAGCCTCACTACTGTCCAGGTAACTGTGTTTATTGTCCACTTGAAGAAGGCATGCCGAAGTCCTATTTGTCAGACGAACCGGCGGCACAGAGAGCCAAGAAACTCAACTTTGATCCTTATTTGCAAGTAGAGATGAGAATAAAGCAGATGGAGGAAACGGGCCACATTACCGACAAAATTGATTTGATTGTTATTGGCGGAACTTTTTCGGCTTATCCGGATGATTACAAACTAGAATTTTTTAAGGGCATGTTTGATGGGGTAAATGGGTTTGTCGCTCAAACTTTGGAAGAAGCGCAAAAATTTAATGAGGCCGGGAAGAGAAGAGTTGTTGGAATTTCGGTAGAAACGAGGCCTGACTGGGTGACAGAGCAAGAAATAATTCTATGGAGAAAAATGGGAGTGACAAAAGTTCAATTAGGGGTTCAGGCGTTTGATGAAGAAGTTCTGAAAAAAATTAATAGGGGACATAGCCTAGGTGAGGTAGCAGAAGCTACTAGGATGTGTAGGAACGCAGGAGTAAAGATTTGTTATCACTTTATGCCAAACTTGCCCGGAAGCACACCGGAAAAAGATATCGAGATGGCAAAGATTATGTTTAGTGACCCCAGATTTGAACCGGACTATCTGAAGGTTTACCCGGCCATGGTAATCCCGACCACAGAACTACATAAGATGTGGGAAAGAGGGGAGTATGTAAGCTATGAAGATGAAGACCTTAAAAGAGTTTTGAAAGAGGTAAAGGCCTTAACTCCTAGATGGTGTCGAATAGATAGGCTTGTGAGAGATATTAGTAAGAAGTGGGTGAGCTCCGGAACTCTGAGGACTAATTTGAGACAAATATTGCAGCAAGAACTAAAAAAGGAAGGTAAAAAATGTCTTTGCATAAGGTGTCGTGAAGTGAGAGCCGGTATCTACGATGCGGATGTAAAATTGATAATTGATGAGAGAGAAACATTGGGCGGGAAAGAACTATTTCTATCATTTGAGAGTGTAGACAGTCTGTTTTCGATGTTGCGGTTGAGGTTGCCCGAAAAGGGTGAAAAGATGCTGTTTCCAGAACTTGAAGGGGCGGCTATTATTCGAGAGGTTCATACCTATGGGCAGGTGAAGGAAATTTCGTCATTGCGAGGAGCCAAAATCGACGCGGCAATCTCCGAGTCGGGGATTGCTTCAGTTCAGAGTACTGAATTTCGCAATGATGGTAAAGGGGAGGAAAGCCAGCATAGGGGATTGGGTAAAAGACTTCTGGTGAAGGCAGAACAAATTGCTAAAGAGCGTGGCTACGGAAAGATGGCTGTAATCTCTGCGATAGGCACGAGAGAGTACTACAAGAAGCTTGGGTATGAATTGGAAGGGGAGTATGTGGTCAAAAAACTCTAATACTCAAAAATGCTAGACAATTCCGAGTTGAGACCCGTCTTTTTCATGGATTGAATTTGTTGTATCATCTATATAGTATGAAAAAGACAATATTTTCTGGCATAATCTCTGCGGTTTTATTTGGTGTGGTTCTCTTTTCTCCTAAATCGGCTTCAGCTAATGAGGGTGTAATAAACCTTAGGGGAACCGGTACTTCAGGATCTTGTTATACTGCCTCGGTATTCATTGACGGAACGTACAAAATTCTTATGACTTGTCGTGAGCTTAAAATCGCTTTGTCACCGGAGAAAAATAGGTATGTAGCCTGGGTTGAAGATGACGGTGGAAAACAAAAGAGACTTGGAGAAATAATGAATGGTAAGTTATCCTCGATTACCGATATCAAGTTTGTTAGGATTTTCATTACTGTAGAAACCGACGGGTATGGAAATACACCTTCGGAAGACGTGCTTTTGACTGGATTTGTTGAGCCTATAAACTTTGGTGCCGGTATCGCTTCTGCTCCCATTGTAACTCCGACTCCTACACCTACGGCTGTAACGAAGAATAATGTGGTTTTACCAACTCAGGCTATGGTTCAGGAACCTGGTGAATCAGGGCTTGGGAGTGCACTCTCTACTATCTTTAAAATTGCCTTGCTAGGCTTTGGTGTCTTGCTCTTGGTAGTTGGTGTGTTTAGCTTTATTTCTAGAAGAAGGAGCCTTTAGGGAATAAGGATTCCGGCCAGGAAGCGGATAGGGGGTGTGATGATGGACATGATAGGAGCTTCACCGCCGAAAAAGGGGAAGATTAGGAAAAGGAGAATCAGCATTCCATAACGATTCATAACGGCCTGAAATTCATAAGCAAGATCTCTTGGAAGAATACCAAAGATGATTTTTTGGCCATCGAGTGGGCCAACGGGGATTAGGTTGAAGACAGCAAGTCCAATGTTAATAAGGATCAAGGGGGTTAAAAATACAGAAAAGACAAAAGGAGTGAAGCGAATGATGATAGCTACTAGAGTCGCCAAGAGAAGGTTGCTGATAGGTCCGGCGATGGAGATGATGGCCGAGTCGCGTCTTGGGTTTTTGAGGTTGTAGGGGTCGAAAGGGGTTGGTTTTCCCCAGCCATAGGCAAATGAGCCTCCTGAAATGAGTAAGAGACTAAGTGGAAGGATAATAGTGCCAACAGGATCAATATGAACAAAAGGGTTTAGGGTGAGTCTGCCAGCAACCCTTGCTGTAGGGTCTCCTAATCGGTCTGCAGTTAGGGCGTGAGCGAACTCATGAATACTGATGGCTAGGACCAGATAAATTACGTTTAGGATGAAGATGATAAGAAGCATGGTTTATTCTATTATAATCGATTAATAGTGTCATTCCTGCGAAGGCTGAAATCCATGAAATAACTTCAAAATTCGGTACTGGTTTAATGGATTCCTGTTCAAGCCAGGAATGACAGAAGGTATGGAGGCAAAATAGGCTCCGATGTGATAA
Source organism: uncultured Pseudomonadales bacterium (assembly GCA_964348455.1). Lineage (GTDB taxonomy): Bacteria > Patescibacteriota > Microgenomatia > UBA1400 > MFAQ01 > UBA10133. The sequence continues at coordinate 41,423 of CAYGCQ010000005.1, read as the reverse complement.
AATTTCACTCATGGAAAAAGAAAAATATGGTTGTGTGATGTGTGGCAAAGGTGTTCAAAATGCCCAAAAGGTTAGTTTCTCGAAACGGAAAACTAAACGCATCCGCAGACCAAATCTACATACTCACCACTTAGTGATTGATGCACAGAGAGTCAAGATTAAGGTTTGCACAACCTGTAAGAGGTCACTTAGAGTAGGTGAGCGAGCGGCTCAATCAGTTGCAACTAATGCCTAAGGGAGGCGAGTTCTTCAAGAAATTCATTGATATAGATTTTTCGGGTGGTTCTTATGTCTCCAATACTGAAGGTGGGGGTGTAGTCGTCGATAGTCGATTTGGGGAATTTCACTGTGTGATGAACGATCAGGCTGAAATCATAGCTAATTTTGTTGATAAAGGGGTTGTTTGCACCTACACCGATGAAGGTAATCTTTCGATTGTGATGCTGGAGGTTAGTGCTCTTCTTAAAAATGTGGACGAAAGAGATATCGGTGGAATGGTAAACGGCGGTAGAGATATCTTTGGCTTGATTGATTATTTAGATAGTAATGGTGAAGAGCTCTTTTTGATGTTCTCGCCTAAGTATAAGAAATTCAAAGTTCAGCAAACCTCTGATGGTGAGGTTTTTTTTGAACAGAATTTTGACGTTGATGACTTTGGCAAGGGGATTAATGGGGAAGTTGCCATAGCCTCAATGGTCTTAGCTTACAGGGTGATCAAGAGTGGGGATGAGTTTACTATTTCGGTCGGTGAGTGTATTGGCAAAAAAAGATCTTTAATGCCGGTTTACCTTAGTAATAAGATTGATATCGAGTCTAGTGTGCTTTTGAGTAGTGATCCGAAGAGGTACTACAATTTGGCAGATATGATTTTCTTGAATCGTTAAATTTTGTGGCCGGAAAGGAACTGTTTCCATGATGTTGGGTTTTTACCTGGTATCTGGACAGTATCTATAACTAGCTTGTGGTCGACTAGGTATGTCTTTAAAATTTTTATGTCTATCCCTCCTATATGTGTCCAAGCACCAGGTTCTGGATTTAGAGATCTGATTAACGCGTGAACAGTGTTAGCATCGACTCCTTTTAGGGCTTTAAAAATTTTCACGGCGGGGACTAGGGCAGAAACGTGAGAAATTGATTTATGGCTTGAAGTAAAAGTTACCAGGGATTCGTCTTGGGAAGTAGAGGTGTAGTTCTGGGCACAGATTTCGGGTATTTTATCTATCAATATTTTTTCTGCAGCCCGAGTAAGTTTTGTGGTCAATTTAGCGACATCGTCATTTGTGTCAATTCCAACTTTTATTTGGGCAATGATGTTGCCGTGGTCCATTTTTTCGTCCATTTCCATTAGGGTAACACCTGTCTCTTGGTCCTGATTCTTTATGGCTTCGGAGATACAAAGTGCTCCCCGATACTTGGGAAGTAAAGAAAAATGAATGTTGAAGGTGCCTATGTCTGGGGTCTCGAGCCAGATCTTAGGAACTATTTTGCCAAAAGAGACCACTAGGAAGATGTCTGGCTTAAGAAGTTTGATGTGAGCCAGATTACCTCCTTCGAGTTTTTCAGGCTTGTAGATTGGGAAGTCGTACTTACCAGCCATTTCAGAGACGGGTGAAGGTGTGAGAATTTGTTTACGGCCTATAGGTTTGTCAGGTGTAGTTACCACGCCGACGACATTAACTAATTTGGATTTAATAATAGTTTCCAGTATCCGAGCGGAAAAGTCCGGGGAGCCAAAATAGATAAGATTTTTCATTTTATATTTTATATTTTACATTGAATATTTCTAATATTTTGCATGTCAGGTGTAAAATATGCTATCTGAACGTTTAAATGGAGGCTATATGATTGAGAAAATTAAGCAATACTGGCTTGAAATACTAATGGTAGCTGGACTTCCGGTACTAGTGCTAATAATCATTGTGACCATGTTTACTCAGGCCAGGGAAGTTAGAAATCGATACGCGGTGCCGGGAGAACCCCGCAACTCCTATAAGATTCATCTAATTGAAAAAGGTTTCCACACAGAACAAGTGCTCTGTGCTTCACCGGAAAAATGCGTGGGCTTAATCACTCCGGGGCTGCACTCATATCTGGTGGAAGAAATCTTAGTAGACGGAGTCAGATATGAATCGAGTCTGAAGAGCCTACAGGCTCAAAAGGCTTATGCGAAGGGAATCTATTGTCCTGGGGTAGTGGACGTGATGAGTTGCTTTGAAGTAATTGTGGTGTCGAGAGATGACCCTTGTCCTAAGGAAATCGAGTTTTTGAAATTTTCGGCTCCATTGTATCCTGATAGCTGCTTGGTTTCATCCGAGTAGAGAGCATGGCTCCAACGAGAAAGTTGGGGCCTTTTTTGGATTTAGATTTTGTCGATGGGAGTGAAGCCGTCTTTGGTTTCCCTTAGTATCTGTCCACCTTGCTTGAGAATGTGGTCGGTAAAAAGAATCCCGTCCAAGTGATCGTTTTCGTGCTGAACATAGGCAGATTCGGCGTCTTCAAATTTGCGGTGACGGGGTTTTAGTTCACCATTTTCGGGTGTAAGGTAGTCAATTTCGATAGAGTAAGGTCTGTCGACGACACCCCAGATACCGGGAAGAGACAAGCAACCTTCTAGCCAGCGATCCTTTTTCTTGGGGTGGACAGTGGAGAACATGGCTTCAGAGCTCTTGGTGATTACGGGGTTTATGAAGACTTCTGGCTTACCACTTAGGATTACGATGAATAGGCGCCGATCTATGCCTACTTGAGTGGCGGCCAGACCTATACCCTCAGGGTCTTTGGAAGCTTTAAGGGTAGATATCATTTCATCAATCTGCTTTTGGAGCTTTTTGTCCAGTTTTGAGACAGGTTTAGCCACTCGGCGGAGGAATGGGTCGTGAGTAATTAAGATTTGCATATTATTTGTATATTTCCCCGCGTTCGCGAGGACAATGAATATATTGATTTTACCATACTCTAAAGACTTATAGTGTTATGTGTTACAATATTCCAGCAAGAACACTTACATCACAGACTGGTTGGAGGTTTATATATGAAGAAAAGTTGGTGGATTTACAATATACTGGTAATTGTAAAGTTAGGCGTTGTATACGCAGTTTCAAGTTTTTTCGAGTTTCCTATTTTTTGGATTGTGGCAACTTTGTTTATTGCCCTTTTGCCTGATGTAATATCCGATGTTGTCAGGCTAGGGAGGTTTGACGCTCCGTTGTGGATTCTACTTCCGTGGTCTCTAATGTTTGATGCAGTTATGGGGGCGGTTTTAATTTACTTTTTTAGCGTGAGTATTTTGACTGCGCTCACAACTTTAATCCCCGTTATGGCGATGGTTTATATGCTACATATTGGGAGAAAAAATTTTCTTGCCAATAAGTAGATAGCGTTGATGGCCCGTCCTAGTGGCGGGTCTTTTTTTGTAGCCCGTGGATGTTGTTTTGGTGGGCACTTACTTTTTGCCTCAGTTGGTCGGCATTGTTTTATTATGATGTTGATATAATATTCTATGTCGAGACATGAAATGGAAACCCCTCTAAATGAGGTATTGTTCGAGGTGACGGATGCCATAGGTGTCTACTATGAATATGTCTTACCTGAGACCCAGAACCAGATTAAGATAGCTACAACCCACAAAGAAAAGGATGGACAGTTAGTAATTGAGTATTTTTATATCCAGAGATTTTTTGATACTATTTATTATATTAAGTGTGATCGAAGTTATTTGGTGGAGTTTTTTGGAAACAAAGCCGTCCACAATCCAATTGAAACAGTTACATTTAATTTGGTTCAAGAGGATGGGTCAGATGAGGCTATTTTTGTGACTCATATCGATGCTCAAACAAATTGTTCTAGCGGGACTAATGTTGACTTTCTTGATCTAGATGAGACAGACCCCGAAGCCGCAGGGGTACTGGAGAGATTACAACTAGGTTTGTTGACTGTTCTGGTGAGGCATTGCAAAGCAAGGAGTATTTTTGATGGGATGCCTCAGACAGTAAAGTCGCTACTTAATTCTTCATATGGTCCGGACGAAGCAGAGAAAATTTGGAAGTCTGGAATGTCAGAAAAAAGTTAATTATTTTCCAACAGCTTAAGTTTGTCTTTGGCTGCCTCGTAGTCTGGTTTGAGATCTATAGCTTTCTGAAAGGCTAGTTTGGCAGACTCTAGCTCTGACCTAGACTCTGAACCACCTCCAGGAGCTTTTGTTTCTAATGCGGTCTGAGCGAGGTTTGTGTAGAGGACCCCAATGTTATAGTAGTTGGTAGCTTCTGTTGGGGAGAGCTCTGTTATCTTTAGGAGTGTATTTATAGCATCGCGATTATATTTAGGGTCCAATGAGCCAAGAGTCAGTTCTGTGCGAGCTTTTATTTTTAGTAAATTTAAGTTGTATTTATTCATCTGCACTGCTTTGGAAATATTGTTTATTGAATCATTTGTGTATTGTTTGAGATAGGCATTACCTTTGTCTCTAAGTTCTGCCGGAGTAGTAGCCGTCATTTCTTGGATCTGAGGAGCAATAATTTGAACGGCGACCAAAGATTGAACGTTTCCGAGTTGGGCGTAGTACAAAGGTTCTCTGGGGTTAAGTTGTATGGCTTTTAAATCTTCTGAAAGATTACTTCTACCGGCGGTAAAAGCCAGGTCAGCTAACCACATTTTTCTAATTCCGAACACAAGCCATGTGGCCATAAGAAAGATTACTCCGATACCGACGACATCATTTACATTAATTTTTCGAACAGAAGTTCCCGATTGGTTGATTGCAGATAGATAGATTGCCGGAAATAGGAAGAAGAAAAGGGCGACATTGACAACCGAAAAACCAAAATAATTGGTAATCAGAATGCTGATGAAGCCTAGGAGGAGAGGGGTGGAAAGTTCAGCGGAATTTACTTGTATAGATTCCTGATCAGGTCGGGAATGACGAGGTGTGAATATCCGAAGTATGGAAATGATTAGAAAGAGGTAGGCGAAGAGACCGATAAAACCGGTGTTGGCTAGGAAGTTTAGGTACTCATTGTGGGCTTTGTTGTAGAGGAAGTCTGACTCAGATGTAAGGTTGTGTACTGCCGGACGGACCCAGTAATATGTGTAGCCAAAGGTTTCAACTCCAGTTCCGAAGAAGGGGTATTTTTTGCCTAGCTCGAGAGCACCGCCCCAGACTATTCGACGAATTGCCATGGAGTCTGATCCTCCGATACGTGTTTTGTTTTCTTCTGTAACTATAGTCAGACTGTTTGAGAAGAAGGGGTTAATCTTATTAAGTGAGGTGAGTGTTTGTTTGACTGCACTGCTTTTAATTATCACAAGAGATGCAATAAGTACTGCAAGGCCGATAAGGATTTTTGATTGTTTCTTCTGGACAGCTATTATTATGGTGAAGAGGAGCAGAACGATAGCTGTTGCGCCTATGCCGGATTGAGACTTCGTGAAGAAGATGGCCAGTAGATAAAGTGTAGCCAGAGCAATGTGGGCAAATCTGGAGTTAATACTCTTGGTGTTAACTGCTGCAAAGAGGGAGATGGGAAGAAGGGCAATGAGATATGCCGAGAGCCAGTTTGGTTGACCGAGGGTAGAGAAGACACGGTTCTGCACATCTTGGACCCAGATGTGCTTGTCGACACCCATTTTTTCCAAGATGGCATAAAAAGAGGTAATAGCTGCGGTAACCAGAATAGTTTTTATCAGATTGCGAATTGCTTTACCTTGTCCGGAAAAGTGGGTGACTAGAGCGTAAAAAAGGATTACGTAACAGAAAGTGGAAACTAAACCGCCGTGAAAGCGAGAGTAGTAGCCCCAGAGACTGGTATGTCTATCAATAGATATAACTGTAGAGATAACTTGAGAGGAAAGAAAAATTAGTAGGGGAAAGTCAAGCGGTGTTCGGGCGATTTCGAATTTTTTCTGCTGGATCGAGCGGACTGCCCAGCCGGCAGCTATGATGATGGTCATTGCATAGACAAACATCATTTTGTTGAATTCGAAAACTTCGGAAGTAAAAGGCCAGAGGAGAAGTGGGGTGATGAAGAAAAGGGCGTAGAAACAGTACTGAATAAAAGTGGCGGGTTTTTGAATAGTCTCTTGAATTATTTTGGTTCTTTTGGACGCAGACGACATGGGTATAGTTTAGCAGAGAAACCTTACCTTCTAATGTGAGCAACAGTTTTGAATATTTCTATATCTTCTTCAGATTCATATCTTGCAATACCACAGTTCAGCATGATTTCTTCGGCTTTGGCATAAGTGTTGTAAGCACCTTCAGCTACACCTCTTGAAACTACCCCACCAGCTGAAGTGGGAAGCATAATATTTGGATGAATATCAAGGTTTGGATCCGCTCTTTGTTCGCCGGTTGATCGAGCCTTGCCTGTGCCATGGGGAACCCCAAAATGTGTTTTTTCGCCTACGGTTGGGCCAGGTATAAAAAAGACTGCACCTTCGTTCATGGAACTTGGCATGAACTGTTTTTTTCTGGTGTCTGTAACGTGGACAGCTCCTTTATAAATAGTGACTGTATTTTTTTCTTTATTTATATCTATAGTGTTGTGTGGTTCATGGTACAGCGTGTCACATTTGCCATAAACCTCAGTAATTGCGGCGAGAATTTTTTCTCTGTTATCATTTGCTGACTTAATAATTTCATCATATTTTGCTAAGTATTTTATTGTAGCTTCTTCCCAATTCCCATCTTCCTTTGCTTGTTCGACGATTTGGTTGAGTTCTTCTTGTTCATCTCGAGGGGCACCGGTATGGATGGCGACGTAGTATTTGCCGTTGGAATCTTCCATGATATCGATAAAATGATTTCCTCCACCAAGAGACAGTTCTCCACTGGAGACTTTGTCGCTAATTTGATCTAACTTATTTTGAGCATCTTCGATGTTGATAGTTGATTCGAGAGCTGCAAACTCTATACCACATCCCATGTCTGAGCCTCCTAGCAATTTCAACCAATCCTTGTGTTCTAGTGTGTCTATTTCAGCAATGGAGCCTGTTGGGATTAGCCCTTTCCTTTCATCTGTTGGTGAGAGGTCATGGAAAACTGTCATATCTATAACATATGGCAAAATATTTTTTACCCTCTTCCTAACTTCTTCTACAGATTTCCCGGAGAAATCTTTAAGTTTTGGGCTGATGATAGATTCGCCAGATTCTCGAGGATCTCTAATGGGATCTTCTGCTTTCTGTTCTGGTGCTGTTAGTTCAGCTGTTGCATTTCTTAGGGCTTCGGCAAATTCAGTTGGTGTTTGATATCTATCGCCTGGCTCACGAGAAGTTGCTTTTTTGAGAACATCGATAATAAGTGGAGAGAACTCACCTATTTTTTCATCAAAGATCTGCTCCGGGTTAATACGGTCATAGTCTGACCCAGATAAGCCTTTCCAGACAATCAGTGCCAGGCTAAATACCTCGGAGGCTGGAGTGGCAGCCTTGTTTCTATCTTCGTCTTTTGCAAATTTAACTTCAGGGGCGGTATATATATCGTCAATTTGAATTATTCTTGACTGATCTTCACTTGGTTTTGCCGAATGACCGACATCTAGTAGGACCCAGGAGCCGTTAGTTCTCTGACGAATACCTTCCGGAGTTAAGTCTGGTAGAATTGCACCTTTTTTCTCGTTAATGTAATCAAGAACACTGGCAATTTCTTCGGACATCTGGACTGCTTCATTGAGCTTTAGTCGTCGAAATTCTATGGGAATTAATTCCCTTGCTATCACTTTGATTACAGAGCTTTTTGTAAGTTCAACGTCTGCTGTTCCGTAGAAGGATGCGAGGTTTGGATGGTCCAATCCTTTTAATATATCCACTTCCGAGTCGTATTCTGTTTGCGTGGAGTCATTGCTGACCGAATCTTTTGAAGTAAACATTTTGAAGGCAGTTGGACCCTTTTCTGTTTTCCCAATCATCACTAGTCCTGATAGGCCTTTGCCCAGAAAGTTTTTGGGTGTAAGCTCAATTTTTGCATCAAGAATGCCATCAATTGATTTGACGATTATAGTGTTGCTTAGTTTTTCTTTGATTATTTTGTCTTTTATTGTCGTAGGAAAAGAATCATCAATTATTTCTTGAGTTATTCGCGCTCTTTCTAGCGATTCATAATCATTTGTCTGCTCCACACTCGGCATGAGTGAATTGTACTATGCAATCTCGCCAAAATAAAAGCCTCGCAATTTAAAGCGAGGCTGGTTGGTGAGTTATGGAAGCTGAATCTCCAGAAGAGGTGTGTAGTACTTGTACTGAGCCTGTTTGAACTTCCAGGCCGCCAATCCCTCTTCGAGAGTAAATGTATTGGTTGGGTCGTAGGCTTTTCCCAGGTCCTTGGCGAGGATATAGGCGGCGGCCCAAATTGATTTCGCTGGGTCGGCATAAAAACTGTTTCCTAAATCTGTCATTCCTTCTGCAATTGCGTTTTCGGGGCCTACATCTTCAAGTGGGGCTTGGAGTACTCCGAATACAATTTTGGTTCCCGCTGTATAAACAATAGCGATAGAGCTTAGAGGCCGAGTAACATTTGCCCAGAGTTGAATACTTCCCGAGCTGCGAAAATCGGATTTTTTACCACGAGCTTTGAGAGTTTTATTTTGGGCTAGTTGGTATAGGGCTGCAAGTACGCCGGGAGATTCTTGGTGTTTTGTCGACATTTACACGACCTCCTTGGAAATATTTTCAGCGAGCTAACTGTTTCAAGTCATTTAACTTGCTCGATGATAGCACAAAACATCTTTTTTGGTCATAAAAAATCCTCCGAAGATATCGGAGGATTATGTATTGGAAATAAACCCGTTCAGCAAGCAATAGTTGTCTCCACATTCCTGATATTTGAGGAAGGGTCAACAGCGCTGACTGAACGGGGAGAGCGTCCAAAGGGAATCGAACCCCTGACAACTCACTTACAAAGCGAGTGCTCTGCCACTGAGCTATGGACGCGTTTTAAATTACTTGGTGATTATACGAAAATGAATTTATATTGTCAAGGCTTTTGTGTCTCGCATAAGTCGTTATACTTTGATATTATTTAGGGGCATTATGACTACTTTAAATTATCATGTTTGAAAAACTTTGGAGGCTCGCGACGCTCGATGTAGGCATAGATCTAGGCACGGCTAACGTAGTGGTACATGTTCGAGGCAAAGGGGTTGTTATTCGACAGCCTTCGGTGGTTGCGAGGAATATGAAGACAAAAGTGATCCTGGCGATGGGGGATGAGGCAAAGAAAATGCTTGGAAAGAATCCGGCCAATATCGAGGTAGTGAGACCCCTAAGAGATGGTGTAATCGCCGATTTTGATGCTGCCGAGGCTATGCTGAAGCACTATATTGTGGAAGTCCATGAGCTATACAAAGGTCTTGGCTTCAAAATTCCCAGACCGAGAGTGGCTATCGGCATTCCAAGTGGTGTGACTGAGGTAGAGAGAAGGGCTGTGCAAGAAGCTGCTTTGGAGGCAGGAGCTAGAGCCGTGTTCCTTGTTGAGGAGCCTATGGCAGCCGCGATTGGGAGTGGTCTGCCGGTAGAGAAAGCTGAAGGTCAGCTAATCTGTGACATTGGGGGAGGGACAAGTGAGATAGGTGTTATCTCTTTAGGAGGTTTAGTCCTGAATCGAAGTTTGCGGGTGGCAGGGGATGAATTGACGGAATCGATACAAAATTTTGTTCGATTAAAGTACAACCTTTTGTTGGGTGAAAGTACAGCCGAAGAGGTAAAGATTGCAGTAGGATCTGCTTATCCGATGAAAAGGGAAAAAGAAGGAAATCCGTTGCAGATCGTGGTTCGAGGTCGTAGCTTGGAAGACGGTCTGCCGAAGTCGTTGAAGTTGGATAGTGTTGAGATTCGTGAGTCTTTGATGCCGATCGTGAATCAGATATTGGGCGAAATTGCGTTGATAATTGAGGAGACGCCTCCTGATTTGGTGGCTGATATTCTGGAAAAAGGAATGGTCATGGCCGGCGGAGGTTCGCTCATACGAGGGATAGATAAACTAATTAGTGAACAGATAGGTATGCCGGTGTGGGTGACGGATACACCTCTCGAAGCGGTAGTTCGAGGCTGTGCCAAGGTGTTGGAGAGTGATAAGCTCCTAGGAAAAGTAAAAGTGGTGGGTGGACTGAGGTAGTTTTTGTCATATTTGCTGTTATAAGGTATAATAATGATGTACTTTAATCCAATCTAGAAAGAGGTGCTTCTTGGGATACCGTTTGTTGAATTTTTTGGCTGAAAATTTGTACTTTATAATCCTAGCTGTTATCGTGATTTTGGTGATAGCTAACCCAGTTATCAACTATGCGACTGTCACAGAATTTGATGGTCAATTGGTCAGATACGTCCCCGAGTTCAACCACGACACGATGGTGGTTGTGAAGAACCTGGAGACTGGCGAAAATGAAACGTTTGATAACGCTGACAGTTTATGGTTTCTTAAGTTCAATTCACGGAACTATTTCGCACTCGATGAAGGAGCTACCTATCACTTCAAAGTGAACTGGTTCCGCTTCGGTTTGTTATCACAAAGCCGGAATATTTTGAAGGCGACTCCGCTCGGTCAATAGTTCTGAAATCATTGCTGTCCCTCTCGAATTTTCGAGGGGGATTTTTTTGCGAAAAACTAGGGGGAGGTGATGATGGCGAGATTGTCGGGATTGCCATTTAGTGAGTCGTAGAGAGTAATCTCAGCTTTTTGGAGAGGCTCTTGACTGATAGTAAGTAGTCGAGTAATTTTTCCGATTATAAGATTACCCGGAAACAGCTCTCCCGGCTCGGTAAAGATAAAGTCACCTAGTACAATTGGGTTTTGACTGGGAATGTCACTGATGAGTGGCTGATTGCTTTCATAGTGATAAAAACCTTTTTGACCGGAAGCTGTACGGATAGGAAACGATGGAGATTTTTCACTCTCGAGTGGGGTGATGGTAATGGCAGTTCCTTTTACTTCCAGAACAGTTCCGAGTAAGACGTTGCCTGATACGAGTGGTTGACCTGGTTTGACATTTTCAAGCGAGGCCGTCGAGGAGACTATAAATTTTCCTGAAGAACCGGATAATCGGACAGGAATGATTTCTTTGAAAGAGTTCTTCAGATTTTCGGTAATCTTTTTATCCAGCAGAGTTTGTTTGAGATACTCATTTTCCGATAGCAAAGAAGCGATCTGATTTTTTTGATCGTGACTTAGCTTCTCGAGTCCGGAAATATTTTTTATCTCGGTAAATTTATTTTCGACGATTAGGCGCGCCTGTGAAGCCGGAATGGTAATAGGAGCGAAGAAAATATTAAATAATTTATCTATATTTTTTCCCGCCTTGAGTTTTCCTGCCGTAGACAATAGAATCGAGAGCAGTAAGGGAAGAAGAATTAGATTTATTTTTATTGAAGTATTCATGTTAGACCGACAATCAAAGATTATTAGAGTACCACAAGGGCACTATCCACTACATGGTGTCGCTTTCTCGTCCTTTCGGACTGCGCTTCCTCTTATAATCACGATTGTATATTACTTATTATGATTGATAAACAATCGAAAAATATCATAAAAGCTGTTGTTGCAGTACTGGTTTCTGTGATTGTCGGAGAGGGAGTTTTGGGCCTTGGAATTTTCTGGCCGTTTTTGTTAATACTTTTGGATCTGAGGTGGATTTACTGGCTTTCTTTTGTAATTGGTTTACTGATAGCGTCTATTTACAGAATACCTGTAGGGCCTCCGGCTTTGTTCTTGGTGATTGTAACGGGTGGATTGTCTTTCGTTTTTAGTTCGAGAAAGGAAACCGGTTGGGTGATGCTGGTCATTTCACTTTTAGCCAACTTTGTTTTTGATAAAGTGTTTGGATTAAACTGGAGTTGGTGGGAGTTTCTTGGTGTTATCCTGTCATGGAGTGTAGCGGAAAGATGGTTCGAAAAATCTGAAACAATTAAACTAAATTATTAAGTATCAGTGTCACATCTTGTCATCCCTGCGAAGGCAGGGATCCATTCAGTAAGTACTGAATGTAGTGTTTATTTGATGGATTCCTGGTCAAGCCAGGAATGACTAGTGAAAGCTGAATGAAGAAAAAATGAGGAAAGGTGAAATGTACACATGGTCGAAGATGATCTTGGTCCTCGTAATGGCCATGGTTTTTTCCAGGGTTTTTTTCTTGACTACTGTCATGGGGGATCATTTTGGGGATTTGGCTCAGGGCAACATGATTAGGAAAGAAAAGTTAGATCCTATTCGTGGCGTGATTACCGATAGATATGGTAAGCCTTTAGCCATGAACATCGATTATCTGGGTAGGACGATTCGGTTTTACCCGGGTGGTGAAACAATTTCACCTATAGTCGGTTATCTGGGTAAACCAAATGAAAAAGATTTAAAAGATTGTTCCCGATGTAATCCGATCATGACACTTGGGAAAGCGGGCTTAGAAAAGAGTTACCAAAATGATTTAGTAGGCTTTCCGGGCGAAGCTGTTGTTCAGGAAACTGCTGATGGTAAGACCAGGAAAATAATTACTCAGACGGAGTCTGTACCTGGTAAAAATTTGAAAACGAACATTGATTTAGAACTTCAGAAAGAAGCATACATGGCACTTAAAAGTAAATACTTGGAGGAAGGCAAAAGTGGAGCTATTGTAGTTGCGAAAGTAAATGGTGAAGTATTGGCATTGGCCAGTGTACCTTCCTTTGACCCAAATTTATTTATCGCTAATGGTAAGCGAAGTGATTTTGGTGGAGACTACAAAGATATTGAAAGTTTGTTAATTGATGAAAATGGCAAGCCCCTTTTTAACCGGGCTATTTCTGGAGATTTTGCGCCGGGGTCGGTTTATAAGTTGGTTCCTGCGATGGGTGCATTGGAAGAGGGGAAAATTAATAAAAATACGGAGATTCAAGATACGGGAGAGTTGAAGATAGGGGAGTATCGCTTTGGTAACTGGTATTTTGATCAATATAGCAGAACAGAGGGAATGGTTAATGTTGTAAGTGCTTTGTCTAGGAGTAACGATATTTTCTTTTATAAAATTGGTGAAGCTTTGGGGGCAGATTCACTGATATCCTGGACAAAAAGATTTGGGTTGGGCGAAAAGACCGGGATTGATTTACCTGGTGAGTCAGATGGATTTGTGCCGACACCTTACTGGAGAGAGAAGACCTTGGGGGAGAGGTGGTTCTTGGGTAATACGTATCATCTTTCAATTGGTCAAGGGGACCTTATGACTACTCCTATTCAGATAAATCGAATGACCTCGGAAGCGGTGAGTGGTTTAAGCTGTGATCCGATGATTGTAGGGAGTGTGTCTTGTGGTGATCAGAAGTTTAATCCTAAGAATGTTGCGACCGTGCTTGAGGGTATGGCTGGAGCTTGTAGTCCGGGTGGGACTGCTTTTCCTTTGTTTGGGTATGCAGGAAAAATATACTGTAAAACCGGAACGGCCCAGGTTGGAGCAAAGGATACTTTACCCAATGCCTGGATGACAGTGGTGGTGCCGAAGGGAGCTGATGTGAAGGAGTGGATTGTGATAACAGTGCTTATAGAGCAGGGAGGACAGGGGAGTGCAGTGGCTGCTCCTGTAGCAGGCGAGATATTGCCGTACTTGTTGAAGTAAGGCTAAAACTAGGTCTTGACAAATTCTGTGTTATGGGGTATTATATACGTATTCTCGAATGGTTCGGTGATACTCACCACAGGCGAGATTGATCTTTGAATCAATTAGTAACTCGGTCGTTCAGCTTCTCTTTATAATTGAAGGAAAGCTGAACGGCCGAGATCATAGTGGCCGCTCTCTTTGGCCGGTAGCCTTGGGCTCCGGCAACAGTTTGACTGAGCCGACGCAACTCAGTTGCGGGTTAATCCCGCCATGACACGCTCACCTAATAGGTCTCTATCTGCGGGCATAGCCACTTTGAGCTTTGTTTCCTAGATGATAGAGTGAAGGTGAAATTACTCCGGGCTGGCGAGTTCGGATATGGGAAGGCGATGATCAAGATGCTAAGCTCTAGCGTCTAAAGCCGACCTGATGAGGAGATGATTTTATTAGCTCATGCACTCGCGCAAGTGCATGGAATTCATCTCCCACATTTCTGCCGTCTCCGGGCAACGATCCCGGAGCGGCATTTTCTTTAAATTAAATCCGTCTCAACTGAGGCGGATTTTTCTTGGTTTATGAGCTTGTGAATAGTCTTATAGTACTTGACAAATGTCAAAAGTGGTGATAGAATGGCCATATTCTCGAATGGTTCGGTGATACTCACCACAGGCGAGATTGATCTTTGAATAAAATAGTAAATAGTTTTCCGATCGCCACAAAATACAGGTTAAGGCTTATATTTTGTGGCGATCGGCAACAAGGCTCCGCACCCGCGCCTCCCTATACGGAGACGGCGCACCTGACCGCGGATGGTCTTTGCTGGGGGGCATGATGGCTCCCACGGCGCGCGCTGATCGGCATAAACCGGCGAATAGAAATGAACCAGGCTCCGCTCCTACGGGAAGCGCCTCCTATCATTTTGAATTTCGCCAATGCTCGAGGTGAGGCCTGCGAAAGCAGGGTTCCTGTAAAAGGGAATTATAAGCAAGTGCGGGGCGAGGTGGACTATGTTTGCGCCACATGTACCCGTCGCTAATTTGACCCCCGGTCGACATCCTGTCTGTCAAGGGGTCGCGCTGGCCTCACCAGCCTTTTACTATTTACCCCCAAGATTGGGGATATTGAAATCAGGAGAATGAGATTTATCATATTTTTCATTTTTTTGCTCATTCTCCTGAGCACAGTCTACTAAAGGCTCGTACAAAATGTACGAGCCTTTTCCTTTTTTGAGGCAATTTATGACTGTATTATCTTTTGCCTACGAGGACAGTCCTTGAAGGCCTATATACTTGACAAATAACATTTTTTGGTGTAATATATGTCCATTGAACCTTAAATTTTGCGAGTTCGCTGCTCGAAGTGGGTATATGTTTGTACCTAGTTCGAGCAGCGCCAGCACCGGGCATTAACCCCCCGTCAGCCGCGTTTAACCAGGCGCTGAGCTCACTTAGTGTTAGACGGGGTATGAGAATATCCCCACTAGGACTTTTCGGTGGAGGCTACTACGGCCTTTGAAGCTGGAGAGTGATGTAGATATCCTAGTAAAGCCAGTCGTTTCCCATACATGGGCTTTGGCCGACCCGATCGTCGGCTCTGATCATCCTGCCGCCCGCCGCGCCGGGAACGATGATGCTTTTTCTCAACCGCTAAAGCGGCATCTACATATGAATGTCGGCAACACGACGGATCCTACGTAGATTGGTTTGGTTTCTAGTCGAGGGTGTTGCAATACTAGAAGCCATTCATTAAACAGCGAAAGGACCCTGCGTGGCAGGGACCGCCTCCTTATACGGAGGTCGGCCAGCATAAGGCCAATTCTCATGGGCAAACGGGTAATATGCTCCAGTTACGGGAAATAAAGTTCTGGAGAATTAACTCTTCAGGATAAACCCTCTGGAAATGTCTTCCGCCCCAGCTGTTTTTAACTATACGAACCCGTCTCTATGAGGCGGGTTTTTTGTACCCAGGAAACCCCGTACAAGGGTTTGTACTCAAACCTTGTGCGGGGATGAATGGGAAGAGCATGTCGTCGCCGAAGGCGATGATATGCTGGTAGCATGAAATGAAATACAGTCAGGAAACCCCGTACAATGCGGAGCGAAGCGGAGTCTGTGCGGGGAGGACGTCATTTCTTGGTTAAATAAGGATGTAGTACAATTCCAGGTCGGACGCTCGTAAATTTGTACCTGTTTGGTGCATTACGCCGTTTGAACGTGTATATTTTATAAAGTGAAACTTGTAATAGTAGAGTCACCAACGAAGACAAAAAGCCTTTCAAAGTATTTGGGAGGTGATTTTGAGATCCTGGCGAGTATGGGTCATGTTCGTGACTTGCCAAAGAGCAAGATTGGAATAGAGATCAAAGAAATCAAGAACTCAAAAAATCAAGAACTCAAGACGGATCAGTTTGAATTTATTCCGACTTATGCAATCATGGATCGCAAAGAGGACACTGTGAAAAGACTCAAGGTGGAAGCTGCAAGAGCAGATGAGATAATCTTGGCTTCAGATCCTGACCGTGAAGGAGAAGCAATAGCTTGGCATGTAGAGGAAATTCTGAAGGATGCCCTGAAAGGGAAGAAAAAGCAGCCAATTTTTAAGCGTGTGTCATATAACTCGATAACCAAAGAAGCTATTTTGGAAGCCATGGACAACCCCCGAGAGATTGACATGAACATGGTGAACTCTCAGCAAGCCAGAAGATTCCTTGATCGTTTAGTAGGTTACAAACTATCTCCAATTCTGTGGAAGAAAGTTCGAAGAGGTCTGTCAGCTGGTCGCGTTCAGAGCGTGGCGGTTAGATTAATTGTCGAAAGAGAAAGAGAAATAGAAAAATTTGTTCCGGTAGAGTACTGGCAGATTCGAGTTTTGGTTAAGCCTGAAAGTGGTGATGAATTCTGGGTCGAATTGGCCAAATTTAAAGCGAAAAAGGCTGAAATTCATTCGGGAGATGAAGCAAAAGAAATACTGAAAGTTCTTGAAACATCGGATTATGTGGTGGAAGATATCATAAAAAAGGCAAGAAAGACTCAGCCTCATGCACCATTCAAAACCTCTACTCTCCAGCAAGCAGCCGCAAATGTTTTGGGGTGGTCAGCTAAGAGAACCATGAACATTGCTCAGAAGCTTTACGAGCTGGGTAACATCACTTATCACCGTACCGATTCGTTTAACTTGGCTCCAACCTCGATTGAGTCTGTGAGGAAATTTATTGGTGAGACTTACGGAAAGGAGTATTTACCGGCTGCTCCCAGAATGTACAAGGCGGCAGGTAAAGTAGTGGCGCAAGAGGCTCATGAAGCTGTTCGACCGACCAATATTGATGTTACTCCGGAGAAATTTACGGGTCAAGAAATGGTAATGGATGAAAAGAAATTGTATTCACTTATCTGGCGAAGAACGGTAGCCTGTCAGATGGCGGAAGCTGTTTTTGATGATACAAAAGTGGTCGTAAAAGCTGGAAACTGTGAACTTAGCGCAAATGGCATTGTGGTGAAGTTCGACGGTTGGAAAAAGTTGTTTGCAAAAGGAAAGGATGAACCTGTGGCGCTACCTGAGGTTAAGGTAGGTGATAAATTAAATAAAAAAAAGGTTGAACCTCTTCAAAAATTTACTCAACCACCGGCTAGATTTAATGATGCTTCACTGATTAAAGAGCTGGAAAAGAAGGGGATTGGGAGGCCTTCAACTTACGCTGCAATTATCTCGACAATTTTGGATCGAAGGTATGTTGAGCAAAAAGAAAAGAGATTTTATTCGACATCTATAGGTAATGCTGTGGTTGATTTCTTGATAGAGAACTTTCCAAGAGAGATGGAGTATGAGTTTACGGCTAAGATGGAAGATTCTTTGGATAGTATTGCTTCCGGTAAAGTGAAGTGGATGGAAATGCTAAGTAAATTCTGGGGCGACTTTTCGAGAAAACTTCTTAAAGTGGACAAGGACAGTATTCGTGTAGGAGTTCCAACAGAAAGTACTGGAGAGAAGTGTCCTCTGTGTAAAGAGGGTGAAGTGGTTATCCGGGACGGTAAGTTCGGTAAGTTCCTTAGCTGTAATCGATATCCAGACTGTGCCCACAAGGCCCCATATATTGTGTATGTCGAGGATGTGGTTTGTGAAAAATGCGGGAAAAGAGTCGTGATGAAGAAGACAAGGACCAACCGGGATTTTTATGGCTGTGAAGATTATCCGAACTGTACTTGGGCAAGCTGGAAGAAACCTCAGACCGCAGAGGAGGCTAAAAATTCTGAAGCTGAATTGGAGTCTGAGGAAGATTAGGCTATGTTTTATTTGTTATAAGGTGTAAAATAGTAAGGTTCTAAGTTCGTTAAATCTATTTTGTGGAGGTATCATGTTAAGGATTTTTTACCCCTTCGTTGGTCAAGTAAGCGAGTCGCGCCTCAACGCCGAAGTTTTGCCTGTTGGCTTTAAAGCTGAGATTGAGAATGACCAGTACTATCGTGTAACGGACGATCGTCGATCATATGTTGGCGGTGTTGCTGTGGTTGACGGTGGACTCGAAGTGAGCTTCATATATCCAAAGGGTAGTGGTAAGGAATTCGTACAAGGATTCGGAATCAAACATCCTTGGCAAAATCCTCTTCAGGTTATGTTTGGAGTTGTATACATGGTGCAGCCAGGTCTGTATCAGCTAAACAAGACACCTTGGATACTTTTGAGCGAAGCACTGGAAGAGTCTAGGCACGTTGGATCTTCAGACGCCTACTTTGTTCGTTTTTTGCGTGGAGCTTGGGAGAAAAACTGGATACAAGTTGAACTTATGCAGAAAATCCTTTCGACCGGTCAGCTTCTTGCTGATACGGGTCCAGCGACTTTAGAACTTGGAAATCTGGAAAACGAAAATACAATGTAGTATTATGCCCCGTCACAGACGGGGCATATTTGTTAAATACTGTCTGACTTAGAGGTACCTTGTAATTATTTTTTTTAGATATCCCAAATTTAAAGATAGTGTCCTTTATCTTAAAATATGTATCATAATTAGTTATGGCTGTTTGGAATAGAATGTATGGTTTTATCCGGAAAATTGGACCTGGTTTTGTGACCGGTGCTGCCGATGATGATCCAAGTGGCGTCGCGACATATTCTATCGCCGGGGCTAAGTATGGTTACAAGATGAACTGGATGTCCCTTTTCTTGTTACCGGCGATGATCGCAATTCAAGAAATGTGTGGCAGAGTGGGTCTTACGACAGGGCGGGGACTGGCGAGTGTCCTGAAAAAGTACCACTCAAAAAGTTTAATGTGGTTTGCTGTGGTTTTGCTGGCTATTTCTAACATAATTAATATCGGTGCTGACCTTGGCATTATGGCAGAGTCCCTGAAGATGCTGATGGGGTTAAATTATTATTTTTGGTTATTTGTAGTGTCTTTTGTAATTATTTTCTTGGAAATTCTGATTCCCTACAAGAAGTACTCTCAGGTTTTGAAGTGGTTGGGTTTGTCGCTACTCGTCTATGTGGCAACGGCTTTTATGGTCCAACAGGATTGGAAGGAGATTGCTTTCTATACTTTGATTCCTCATATCGAATTAAACATGGCTTACCTTATGACTTTGGTCGGTTTTGTGGGAACTACGATATCTCCATTTTTGTTTTTTTGGCAAGCTTCCGAAGAGGTTGAAGAAGAGATTTCTGAGGGGAAGATTGCAGATTTTGATATAAAGCCCGTAGTAACAAAAGCTGAGATTAAAGCACTTGGATTCGATACGAAGATTGGGATGATATTTTCAAATACGATGACTTTTTTTATCGTTCTGACTGCCGCAGCGACGTTGCATAAGAATGGAATTTTTACGATTGATACTCCGCAGCAAGCAGCTATGGCGCTTAGGCCTTTAGCTGGTGACTTGGCGTATTTACTTTTTTCTGTCGGAATTATTGGTATTGGACTCCAGTCAATTCCTGTGATGGCCGGTTCTACTGGTTATGCTTTGGCAGACGCTGTGGGGATGGAGATGGGTTTGTCGAAAAAATTTACTAAGGCTAAGGGATTTTATATATTTATAGCTTTGGCGACTTTAGTTGGCCTACTGTTAAATTTATTGAAAATAAACGCGATGCAGGCTTTGTTTTATGCTGCTGTCGTTAATGGCGTATTGGCTGTGCCTTTGATTTTTATCATTATTAAACTTGCGGGCGATAGTCGTATCGTAGGGATACATAAGACATCAAAATCGAATGCTATCATTGCGTGGATTACTTTTGTTTTTATGGGAGTTTCTTCAGTGATGATGATTGCAACGCTTTTGGGCTGGTCTTTTTAATAAAAAGATGGGGTAGACAGTTAGAAAAATATGGAATAAGGTAAATACGATATGGAAAAATACGACAACAAATTTCACAAATGGTATGTGGGCGGTGAGGGCGAAGTGGGCGATAAATGTATACCATCAAAAAAGGTTGAGGTAGTAAGTATGTCCTATGAAGAAGTACTTCAAGAGTACAGAAGGTATGTAGGAGATATGGAAGCGGAGCTGCCTCAGGATATTATTAGTCAGCTAGAATTATCGAAAAAGATTTAAAAATAAATGGGCAGATTTATAGTTTTATACGGATCTAATAATTTAGGAAAATCAAAGCAGTTAGAGTTACTGGAGCAAACTTACATCGAAGCGGGTACCTCTTATGCCAGAATAAAATACCCAATTTATGATTCACCGACGGGGGAGATAATTAACCGAGTTCTAAGGCCGGATGAAAATGG
Organism: uncultured Pseudomonadales bacterium; assembly: GCA_964348455.1. GTDB lineage: Bacteria > Patescibacteriota > Microgenomatia > UBA1400 > MFAQ01 > UBA10133. The sequence continues at coordinate 21,145 of CAYGCQ010000005.1, read as the reverse complement.
AAATCGACTGGAGATGTCGGACGTAGACCTTCAGTGTTTGTATGCCGAAAATAGAAGAGAGTTTGAGTCGACGCTTACGGAAATGTTAAGTTTTGGTGATGTAATTGCTGAGGATTATGTGGGGACAGGTCTAGCTTGGGGGCTGACTAAAGGGGTAGATAGGGAACTGCTGGACGAATTTAATAGGGGACTGCTGAAACCTGATTTTGAGATACTTCTGGATGGGGAAAGGTTCGGGGGGGGATGTCTCGAAAAGGGTCACCGTCACGAAGCAGCCGGTCAGGAAGTTTGGGAGAGAAGCCGGGAGGTTCATCTGAGCCTGGCTAGGGAGATGGGGTGGGGGGTAGTGAATGCGAATGAGAGCATTGAGGCTGTGCATGTGAACATAATGGGGATTATTTCCGCCTAATCTGGGGCACTAGAATGCCCGTAGGTGACCTATAGAGTATGATAGTCTGTCTTTTATAATTCCGAAATAGTTGATGTCTTTAGGGCAGGGTTAAAAGGTTCAGAAGGTTTCACCCATTATTGACAATGAGGCTGTTTTGTGCTATTATAGGTCATCTATCCTCGCACATAAGGAGTTAAAATGAGTTTTATCCGAAGAAATTGGCTAGTGATTTTGATTGCCGTCGCTCTTCTAGGATGGTTTACGATTGTTAAAGTCGATCGTGTGCCTGAGCCGGAGCCTGTAACAGCTGAATGGTCCGATGGTTACGGAACTGGTCTGGTTATCAATATGAAGATCGAAAACATTGCCTATGACTGTAAACTGGGAAAGCGATTTCTCAAAGTCATGAAGCAGGCGACGATTTCAGTTCCTGAACCGGAATATGTGCAAACGACCCTTCCGGCCTATGTAAACATTCCTTTGGAACTGCCCGACGACCGAACAGGGATTCTTAAGTACTACCTGACCTATTGGCAGGGAGAGTTCCGAATGAGATTTGTCTCGTGTGATCTTAAGAAGTAGATTTGAAGCACAAGAAAACCGCCAACTGGCGGTTTTTTAACGTTTTAATATAAAAAAACCGGTCGCCTGGGCGACCGGTTGAAGGTTATGGAACGTAGTTAACTTCGGTGATAGAAGGGCCAGATATGGTAACTAGCCACTCCGATCCTTGCGAAAAGGCGGGAAACTGGGAGCTACAGTCAGGTGAGTAAGGATAATATTTCTTTCCGACCTGAAACTGTGTATTACAGTCAATATTCGGATTTCCCGACTGCCTGACTGTCTGAGTTACGTTGACAACTGGGCAGGAAATGAGGTTATCGTTTCCTGAGGTTGACAGCGGGTTTAGAGAAACCCATTCCCAGATGTTGTATTCGTAATAAATGTCGTTCACAGGAACGTCCTTGTATTGCATGACGTCTGAACAATATGTAACCCAGTCGGAGTCATTTACCTTCTCGCTGGTGGTGACATCTGAGCAGACGTCAGGAACTGACCTGTAATTGTCGACATATGTACAGACACTTTCGTCTATGTCGCAAGATTCGGTTGTGTCTACATATTCATCAGGTTGACTTACGCAGACTTCATTAGTTACGTCTTCGTAGTGAAACCCTACCACTTCCCATTTATCTTCGCAGACTTCTTCGTAACCATCTTCCACTTTATCGTTGTAGTGGAACTTTTCGTAACTGGTGATGAGGTCTGCATCTGCAGGAAGAGACCAGTCACTGTGAAAGTTGTACTGGTATTCCTGAAGAGGCACTGAACAAGACCAGGAATTGGATGACACTGAAGCAATCTCGTCGTGTGGCCTGAAGATTGAAATAAGACCGAAGATGAGGAGTGCAAGAAGTCCGATAATCCCGGCATAAACAAGGTACTGTTTGTTAACAACAGACCCTGATTCATGCGACCCATGGGTAGCGCTTTGGGTTGAGGGCTGTTTGGGTGAAGCTGTGGTTAGTTTACTAACGGTTGGACTACCGCAAGCTGCACACCCGATGTCGTTGGTCTCCCTTTTGCAGTTGGGGCAAACTCGTTCAGCCCGAAATACATTCTTAATTGTTCCTTGGCAGTTAGGGCAAACCTCTGTTTTTGTGGTCACGTGCGATTGACAGTAGGGGCAGACTTCATCTTGTCCATGGCCTCTTTCTACACCTCGATCTTTAATTTCATTTGAGGTTAGATAAGCGCGATCAATGGGAGGGGCTTCGTACTTCTCAGTGCGATCTTTTGGGTTTCCGCAGTTAGGACAGATTTTGATGTTGCCTCTAATTGGTTTGGGATTGCTACAGCTGCTACAGCGCCAGTCTTGATCTCTCATTCCGGCATATTCCGAACCTGTACCTTTTGGGCGGGTTCGCCCAACTTTATTTGGGTCAACGAATCTACGGGTTGGCATTTCAGCCTCCTTTGAAATTTCTAGATATGGTTTTTCAACGAACTAAGTTAGAACCGAAGTTCTAAAGTTGGGTTATTATACCCTTTAGTGCCTAAAAGTCAAGTTATGGGGTGAAAATTGGATATAAAAAAACCCCGTCAGCAATGCTGACGGGGTTGCAGTATTTGTTTGTTCTTCTTACTGATTGAGGGGGGAAACTTCTTCGCCTGTATCGAACATGGCGCCGACTTCACTGGGCATCATGACTTTGTCCATGTATTCCTGAGCGGCGAGACCGCGGAGAGTGCACAGTTTGGTGACTGGATTCCAGTCATCAGGCTTGATGTAGCCAGTCTTGTTTGGGTCGGTCGCCCAGTCAGTGTACAGGTCGCAGAGCTCTTTGCTGTGCGATGGAACTTCGAGATTGTAAGTGGGGAAGATGAACTTGGCTTGATAATCATAACCATTGGCTTTGGCCAGATCAGATCCGAAGGTAATCATGTCTAGGGTGACATCTTTGAGAATGTCATCATTTAACATGGTTTTTCGGACTGCTGTGCGGTCATAAACCTGTGTGATCAAGTCAACATTGTTTTTGCGCCAATTTTCAATGCTTTTGAAAAGTTCCGCCATAAGGCCTTGACAGATAGCCGGATCTCCCGGATAGCCTTCTGTTGGAGCGTAGGCGTCAATAGCAATTTGAGCATTGATTTCAGTGCTTGGCGTTAAGCCATCAGCACCAACTGGCGAAAAACGACCTGCCATAGCATCCTGCACCAAGGTGGTGTAGTCGCTAGTGCATTTCTGAGCAACTTTGTTCTGTTCGATGATCGTTTGGTAGCCTGAAGCATAGCTTGCTTCATATCTCTTGTAGAACGCGCTGTCAGCGATTTCCGCCTTCACATAGTCGCTGTAGAACTGGCGGAACTCGGTCATGTTGGTCGGAACGTTGGAGCCTTCAGGTGCCTTGCCGAGGCCGGGCAACACACATGCGAGGGTGAACACGATTACGAACAGTAACATGATGAGACGGGTTGTTTTTTTCATTCTTTCTCCTTTATTGAGACTTATGATTTTTTGTTCGCTTTTGCGAGGATTGCGAGAACGGCAAGATAGAAGCCGCCGATACCTTTCCAGGCGTTGGCAATGGCATTGGAGGCGATATCCTCCATTTGCTGCGGGGTAGGCTTAATCAGCGTGTCTTGGTAGTCAAAATCGGCCATCTCGACGCGTTTGAATAGTCTGAACACCAGACCCATTACACCGCTTTGATCGTATGTGTAGACCACATCGAAGCGATGATCGGGGGTTGGGTTTTCGACCTTGGTGCTTGTGGCACTAATGTTGCCAAAAAAACTTTCGGGTGTAAACGGAATGTTTGACACTGCTGCAATTTCTCCAGCCAGTTCATTGTTGCCAACGAACATACCTTGCTGGAAGCGACACCAAAGGATAATGGTGTAGTCATCACTGACTCCACACTCGACAATGACCAAGTTCTTGGGCAAGCTTTCTTTGCCGTAGATGTCTTGCATCAGCGCGGCTTTGCTTGCTTTGATTTTGCTGTCGGGGTCGTCAATTTGGCTGGCGAGATCGAAGTACACCAAAGTGCTCCCTTCAAGGGTTGGTCCGGCGTTATTGCCCCAGTTTGAGCCATGCTGTTGCCAGGAGGTTTTGGTGGCATCGTTCAGTGCCATACCTTTACCCCATTGAATGAAGTCGTATTTGTAGACATCGTAAATCGGGTTGATGGTGGGCAGGTTTCCTTCGTACATTGGTAACTTGCTTGACCAGTCATCTTTGAGAATGGTGTCAGTCGGAAGCAAATAATTAAAATAATAATTGGTTTTACTCCCATGAACAACTTCACCATTTTCGAGTCGGTTTACAAGGTCAGTCCATGCTGCAGGGTCTTCGTAGTCGAACTTTTCACCAAAGCTTGGGCCATTTATACCCAAAATTCCTGCTTTGTAACTTTGCCAGTCTTTCATGGCAATGTTGTGATCGGTGAAATAGACTTTTTGATCCTTGTAGATGTTTAACCATCCCCAAGGTCGGCGTTCATGCGTAAACATCGGTGTCCAGTAGTAATCATCGTCACCGGACTCAACTAGACGTACATAGTAACATCCAGTCTTTTCGCGGCCAGATTCAATTGAGGCTGCGTGTCCAAGTAGCTCGTAGACTGGTTCCGAACATTTGGAGATATCCTCTCCGTAGCCGGTGAAATCGCCATGCAGCTTTTGAACGTAGGTTTTGTTTTCGTTTTTGGCTGCTTCAACACCGTTGGTTACGGCATCTCCGGCATAGTAGCTGCTGAGAGTGGAGCCAGCGATAACATGCCCAACGAGCATCACGAGACCGAGAATTGATGGTAAACATCCTCGTGACTTTCCGTAAATGTAGATTGCCAGCACAATTGTGGCTACAATGCCTGCAATTATGTGTGCTGTCCACACTCCACTTACGACGGTTCCGTATAAGATCTGAAGTGGTGTCACTTTACGTACCTCCTTTTCAAGCGAATAGAATTTCAAAGTGTGATCTTAGGGGATCACCTCGATTAAGATCTTGAGAATTTTACCATTATTGTGGCTATATGTCAAGCTATAGGGCTAAGTTGTTTCATTCAAGTAGGGGTGATATTTTGCTCTTGGTATACTTAGAGAATGGCAAAAGTATTATTTGACGGCAACAAGGAAGCAGAAAGAATGGCAACTTTCTTGGAAGAGTCAGAGCGGCTCTTGGGAAAGAGTCTGATTATTTTCCAGTGCGATGGTAGAACTGATGAGAGTAGCTATGTCAGACTCAAGCATGAAATGGGGGAGAGATTGGGGGCTATGGTATCCGTAATTTACGCTAAAGATAAAGCTGAACTTTTAGATATACTGAAGGCAGCAAACAGAGATGAAACTGTGGATGGAATTTTGGTACAGTTGCCGGTGCTCGGAGCGGATAAGAAGGGGCTTGAGCATATTTTGTCCTCAATTAAGCCTAGTAAGGATGTAGACGGCTTAAACCCGAAAAGTAGGTTCGTCCCGGCCGTGATTCGAGCTGTGGAGAGGGTGGTAGAGGTTTTTAAAATAAGTGAGGATGATCGAGTGGCGGTTGTAGGGGCCAAGGGAACAATCGGGGCCCGCTTGATGACTCGTTTGCGTGACCTAGGGATAGATCCAGAAGGGTTCGATAAGGGGGATGATCTGTCTAAACTTAAAGACTTTGATGTCGTTATTAGCTGTACAGGCATGGAGGGTGTTATCACTGGGGAAATGGTAAGAGATGGCTTCGTAGGTATCGATCTGGGGTATCCTAAGGGAGATATTTCGGCCGATGCCGTAGAAAAGGCATCTCTGATCACTCCCGTGCCTGGAGGCGTTGGGCCGATGACTATCGTGGCATTGTATGAGAATCTGGCAGATACGGAGTTTTGATGGAGTGAGATCCCTCCACTCGCTTCTCTCGGTCGGGTTGACAGTAAAATGTTTTTGGCGATGACGAGGCACAAAAAAACTCCCCCTGAGGGGGAGCTTACAACTGCCTGGGTCCGATTTCGTCTTTTTCAGACAACATGGCCCGGAAACGCAGGACCAACAGAATTATTGAAATAACGATTAGGACTCCAATTAAAATCAGTGCTGATTTCATTTCTGCCTCCTTCGGCTAGATTAAAATTTTAAACTAGGTGTGATTATAGCATTATAGGGCTTAAAAAACAAGTGTGGGTGGCTAGAATGGGCGTGGAGTGGTAGAATAGGGAAGTTAAATTATTAGAAATTTGTCCCGGCACGAATCTCTGAAAGGTGCCTGAGGATTAAAAGAGATGAAAAAATATGGCTACAAAAGCTAAAAAAGAAGTTGCGGTCGCAACTGAAAAAGAGACCAAAAAAGTAGTTAAGAAGACAGCTGTAAAGAAGGTGGCTGAAGTTAAGAAAGCTGCTCCTAAGAAGGCTGTTGCTAAAAATGAACTCCAGGAAGCTAAAACTCCAGAAGTAAAAACCGCTAAGGTTAAAGCCGAAAAGAAGGTTGTTGAAAAGAAAACTCCTGTAAAGAAATCTGCAGAGGCAAAAACTCCAATAATCAAAAAATCAAAAACTCAAAAGACTGAAGTTGATGAGGTTAAAGGTGAAGTTTTAGAGACAAAAGAAGAGAAAGTAGAAACTAAAGTCAAAGAAGTAGAAGAGCCAAAAAAAGAATATCCAAGAACTGAAACTTCCGTCGAAGAACTATTCGAAGCCGGTGCCCACTATGGTCATGTGGTTAAGAAATGGAATCCTAAGATGAAGAAGTACCTCTGGGGAGCGAGAAATGGTATTCATATTTTTGATCTAGAAAAGACCGTTGCTGGCATAGCCGAAGCTACTAAGGATTTAGCTGAGATGGCTGCTGCAGGTAAGAGAATTGTCCTTGTTGGAACAAAGAGACAGGTTAGGCAGATGGTGGAAGAAGAAGCAAAAAGACTTAATATTCCTTTTATCACTCAGCGCTGGATGGGTGGACTGATTACAAATTGGAAACAGCTCAAGTTGACTTTAGATAGGTTGAATTCTTTGAAATCCCAAAGAGAATCTGGCCAGCTTAAGAAATACACCAAGAAGGAACAGCTTTTATTCGATAAAGAAATAAATAAACTGGAGAGAATTGTTGGTGGCATTGCTATGCTAAAAGAAGCCCCTGAAGTGGTGGTCGTTTTTGATACTCATAAGGAGAAATTAGCCGTTAAAGAAGCTTCAAGTCGGGAAGTTAAAGTTATTGGCTTAGTAGACTCAAATGCAAATCCGGACCCAATTGACTACATTATTCCTATGAATGATGACTCCGCTAAAGGACTGGAAATCTTGGTAAGAGTCCTGGGTCAGGCCATAGAGAATGGGCTTAATGCAAGGAAGGAAGTTGCGAAATAAGGAATTTATTTGATGGATTTCCCTCAGAAGATCAGGACTTTCAGCCCACCTTCGCAGGAATGACGACATATTAATTAGACTAAAAGAATATGATGGAAAAGATTAAAGAATTAAGAGAGAATACCGGTGCCGGTATTATGGATGCAAAAAAAGCCCTAGAAGAGGCTAAGGGCGATATGGCAAAGGCCATGGAAATAATTAAAGCAAAGGGTATCCAGAAGGCCGAAAGTAAAGCTGACCGTGAAGTTCGAAGTGGTCGAGTTTACTGTTACACCCACGGTGGTGGCTCAGCAGCCGCGATGGTGGAAGTGGCGTGTGAAACGGACTTTGTAGCTAAGACTCCTGATTTCGAGACTCTCTGCAAAGAGATTGCTCTGCAGATTGTGTCTATGGATCCTAAAGACGTTGAAGAACTTATGAAGCAAGATTACATCCGTGACAGTAGTAAGACTATGGATGAATTGGTCAAGGATCTTTCCGGTAAGACCGGTGAGAATATTCGAGTGACCAGATTTGCTAGATTCAAGCTGGGTGTGGCTGAGAGTTGTGAGACGAAATAATTAAATATTTTATTATTCAAAAAACCCGGTTAACGCCGGGTTTTTTGTGCTTAAAAATGGCCTAAATAATATTTCATTATATTAAAAACCCCGCCGATGGCGGGGTTTGCTTTTAGATTGTCATCAGGAACAAGATTCCTGCTACGAGAAGAACATAGTAAGTAAGCTGAATAACGGCCTGCTTAGGAGTCATGGCCTGTCCACTCTTCGAATGAAGAGGATTATCTTTTCCTTGTTTGTGCCAGATTCCGGCACCCATAAGGCCAAAGAATATCACCCAGACTGACTTCATAGCCGGAATACCTAGAATAATTAGTGCTCCTTGTCCAAGTGGGGAGAAGTAAATAATCACAACGATGGCAGCGGTGATTAGCAACCCTACGATGGCGACAAGGAAATCGTACTCCTCCTTGAGTGAGGAATAGATGACATGGAAGAATTGACCACCGTCCATGTTTATCAACGGGAGGAGGTTGAAAGCTCCAAGCATTCCGTTAATCAAGACCAATTCATACCCAAAGCTAGGGAAAATGCCAAAATGAATCATGGCTAGGCCTGCTACCATTTGAACGAAGTTTATTGTGGGCCCGGCCAGAAGCATCCAGGCGATATTCCACCAAGGGAGCAAATCAGAACGATCATCCTCTTCTTTTGTGACTGGAGCGGCTACGGCTCCAAGAGGGAATAGCAGATACACCTTTGCCTTGATGTCGTTTAGTTGAAAGATAAACCAGTGGCCAAATTCGTGTAAAACAATGGCCACGACAAATGCAAGAGCAGCTTCGAAGCTTTGGTAGGCAAACCAGAGTCCGAACAGAAATGCCAGAAAGGCGAGTACTTGATGTATCGGATTTCCTTGCTTCCTGATCATGCCCCAGACGAGGTTTTCTTCTGGGGGGATTCCCATCATCATTTTCATCAGAGATTTCCTAGGTTTTTTGGCTGACATGCGAGCTCCTTTTTTTGATTTAGATGTGAATTTGCAAAACGACGTCCTATAATAACACAATTGTGGTTAAAAGTATAGCCGTAGATGTCGCTTTGCCCAGTAAAAAACCCGCTGCTAGGGCGGGTATTTTGTTTTTGAAAAATCGTCTATTCTCGATTTACTTGAACGTTTCTAGGAAGTAGTTTTATGACCTGGGCTGTTTCTCTATCGATGTATGGTTCAACTTGGGGGTATTGAGGGCTAGATAGAAGGTAAGTCGCTCTCTCTTTGGGGTCAGGAAATAGATTCTGAGCTTGCCTGACAATCTCCTGAAGCTGATATACAGAGTGAGTAGGCTGGTTCTCTGCAGCATATTCTCCTGGCCCTATATAACCGCCTGTTCTTCCATTTGCGATTAGTTTTTTACCTGTTTTTTCGTCGATTAGCGATACTCGGACTTTTTCTGGCCTTTTGTAGGTGTAACCTTTATTCATGCCATGGATTACCACACCAAGGATAGCAATAGCTACGATGGCTAAAAGCAGGCCAATGCCGATTAAAAAGGCGTAGCCTGGATTCGCGTAGGCCATGTATATTGCCAGGACCACAACAGCGACCACGATACTTCCAGCGAAGCCGCTCCATGATCCTTTGCTAAAGTACAACAAGCCCATGGCACCAAAACCAATAAGCAAGTTGATAATCACGGTCCCGGCATATGCTGGATTGGAGATGATAAAGATAACTGCTGTAAGAATTATACTTACCGCCACGCTTAGAACCATCTTTGCGACAGAAGGATCGTTCTTGTTTAGCCAGATTGCAAAAACTACGATCAGAACTCCAAACAGAAGTCCGTAAAACTGTAAACATCCCCCGACTAGGGAGCATAAATTCATCATGTCCTCCTCATAAATAGAATTTCAAAGAAATCTTATAGTTGGATTATATATCTTATAGGCACGATGTCAATTCTTCGTGCCGATTTGTGCCTCGTGTCCGTCCGATTTTCTTTAGTTCTTATATGAATATGGATTAAGTATCTTTACTTGTGGTAGATTTAGGGATATGGAATCGACACAACCAGAAGATAAAGTACTTAATTCAAAAGTGTTGGATCTTGATGGTCCGAAAGAAGGTGAAACAGAAAAAGAAGCTTATCGGCGAAGATTAATGAACTCCTTCAAGTCTGGTGTGAATGTTGAAACTCAAAGACTAGCTGAAGAAAAAGCTGCCAGACAAAAAGATCAAAAAGAGGCTACTTCTGATTTACCTAACATAGGTGAGATTAGAGTTTTTAATAAAGTTGACCCGAAAGATTTGAAGCCTAATCCATTCAAAAATTCTGCTGAAAATTCTTTGGGTGCGGACGAGACTGAAGGTGAAAGGAGATCTGATTATGATCCTCTTAAAAACAGTAAGTAATGTTAGAATAAATCCATATGGTATTAGAACACGAACTGATTCAATTATTAAGACAAAAATTTGCAAAGGTCATTGAGGTGGTCGAAGAAGATTTTTCTACAGTACGTGTAGGAAGGGCGAAGCCGGAATTAGTTTCAGGAATTTCTGTGCCGGCATATGGATCTTGGATGAAGCTTCAGGAAGTGGCAACCATTACTGCCCCAGACACAAATATGTTAATCGTGACGCCTTTTGATAGAAGTTTACTCGGTGCTGTGGAGAAGGCGATTAGTGATAGTGAGCTGCAGCTTTCTGGTGCAGTCTCTGGAGATTTAATCAGAATTGTTATTCCTTCACTAACTCAAGAAAGAAGATTGGACTTCGTGAAACTTTTGAAACAGAAGACCGAGTCTGGAAAAATTATGCTTCGACAGGCCAGGCAAGATGTAAAAGACAAGATTGATGCTCTAAAGGATATGAAGGAAGTTTCTGAGGACGATATCTATATGCTTTTGGAAGATTTAGACAAGATCACGGGCGAGTTCAATGAGAAGATCGAAGAAATGAGTCGAAAAAAAGAAGACGAAGTGATGGCGGTCTAAAAAGAACTCAAGAAATCAAGAACGCAAGTATTCAAGAATTCAAGACATGTTGGTTGTTAGTTTGATTTGTTTGGTAAGATTAAACGATGCAAATAGTCGTTTTTATCTTAATGCTTTCTATTTTGGTTCTTATTCATGAGCTGGGTCACTATCTCATGGCCAAGCTTTTTAAGATGAGAGTTGATGAATTCGGAATTGGGCTCCCTCCTAGAGCAAGAAAATTATTTACCCACAAGGGGACACTTTTTAGTCTAAATTGGCTGCCTATTGGAGGTTTTGTAAAGCTCTTTGGTGAGGATATGGAAGATCCTACTCAGGCTAATTCGCCAGAGGCATTTTTTAATAAGCCCATTTGGCAAAGAGCTGGCGTACTTGTTGCTGGGGTAACGATGAATTTTTTACTGGGAGTTTTGGCTTTTGGAGTTGTGTATACATATCTAGGTATTCCGACAGAGACCGATAAGGTTATGGTGGTAGATGTTGGTAAGGGAACTCCAGCCGAAGCTGCAGGAATAAAAATAGAAAGTGAGATACAGAAAATTACTTTTGATAATCAAGAAATCCAGTTTAGTGGAGTTAATGGCTTTATAGAAAAAGTTGAACCTCTTAAAGGTAAAGAGATTGAGCTGACTGTGTTGGGAAAATCAGGCGCGATTGAAGTGGTGAAACTTACTCCCAGAGTAAGTCCTCCTGCTGGAGAGGGGGCTTTGGGTGTTGCACTTTCGAGTGTTGAAATGAAGATGTATCCTGTCTGGCAAAGACCATTTCGCGGTGTCGTAGTAGGGATGGAGGAGGCTTGGTCTTGGGGGAAAGAAATTGCAGTTAGTATGGGGACTTTGATTTGGGGAATTTTAACCGGTAAAGGAGTTCCGAAAGATGTGTCGGGTCCGATTGGCATTTATCAGGTGAGCAAGCAAGTTTATAAAGTGGGTTGGGTGGCAGTGCTACAGTTTATGGCTATTCTGTCTATCAATCTTGCTATCTTAAACATCATGCCTTTTCCGGCGCTTGATGGTGGAAGAGTGTTTTTCTTGGGTGTAGAGAAAATAATTGGAAAGAAATACAAAAATAGAATTGAGGGATATGTCCATACTGTGGGTATGGTATTTCTAATTGGATTAATGGTGCTGATAACTGTGAGAGATGTTATTCATTTGATAAGATCATGAGGCATCGATATTTTTTCGTTTATGCAGACTTTTAATCAAGAGGGTTTTTCTGAATATTCTTCTGGTGGGGGATTGGAAAGCGATACATTTAAAGAGATAAGCAAATACCCATTTGTTCCTGAGCCGGTGGTAATTAATGAAAATCTTAAAAATGAGTGGGTAGATTTGTCTGTTTTGCATGGTGCTTCAAAAGAGATGGTGACTGCTTTAGCTGAAGGGGTTACCAGAGTGAGCCATGAAGAATTTAAAAATTCATCAATTGAAATGGCAAAAAAAATTTCTAAAGAGGTCGGGGATCAGAAGTTTGCTCATTGTGGCAGATGATGAGGAAAAAAGTTTATGGTGGGTATTGGACATAATGCATAATGATCTTCCTAAGAACTATACTTTGGTCCATCCAGACAAACTGGTCGAATTTTCAAAAGATCATCCTGAGGTAAAAACCTTAGTTTATTTGGATGATGTTACATGTTCTGGGAGTCAAGCTGAAATTAATTTGAGTAAAGTGAAGGGGGCATACTCTGATTACACAAGAACGGATTTTGGGGTGGTGGAGAGAATAAGACCAGACGTAAATATTGTGGTTGGAATTGTTTATTCGACTTTATACGCGGAAAACAAGTTGAGAGCTCTTTCTGGTTATAATCTGACTTTTATAGAAGGTCAGAGGATTGAGAGTGTAAGAGAGGCTGTTACTCGCATTCTTGGGGAAGATGCTGAGAAGTTTCTTGCCGAGGCAGCCGAGAGATATAGAGACTATTTGAGATACAGCGGGGAAGACTGGGATAGATATTCACTTACTTATTTTGATCATAAGCGGATAGATTCACACTCTTTTTTTTCGCCTGTGAGTAGAGGTCTTGTTGTTAGGGAAAATGGTGAATTATTGAAAGATGCTTCAGGAGCGTTTGTTTCGAAAGAGTTCGTCCCCGATATCGATCCTGTTTATCACCATAAAAAGCCTCAAGAGGTTTGTCCTTGGCTGAAAAAGTCTGATATGAAGTACTGTATTTAACTAAGATAAAATAAATATATGAAAGACAAAAATTGTTTGTTTTGCAAGATAGTGGCTGGGGAGGAGCCTTGTGAGAAGGTTTGGGAAAACGATGACTTCATAGCTATTAAGAATAAATATCCTGTGGCTAAAGTTCATGTGCTGGTGATGCCGAAGGCCCATATTAGAAAAGTAGAGGTTGCCACTAGCCAAAGTAGGGAGTTCTGGGGTAAAATGATGCCAGTCGTTTTTGGAGTGATTTCTGAGCTTCAGCTTGAAAATTCTACCTACAAACTGGTAAATAACGGTATGGGGTACGCCCACTTTGAGCACGAACATGTTCATATTTTGGGAGGATCCAAGGCTGAACCAGGAGGGACGACTTAACCAAGTATTTAATAAAACAAGTAAAAAATTAGAAAGAGAGGTGCATTTTTTGTGGCACTAGTAGCAAAAAGAAAACAAGGACAAAGTACACAACAGCTTATTAGTGAGTTCAAGAAACTGACTTTTGAAGATCAGGGGCTTGATAAAGTCAGAACTGTTGGTATGTCTGGGTTCCTTAAGCCTTCCAAGGTAAAGAATATCAAGATGACAGAACTACGCAAAGCTTCTGCTCGTATTCGAAGGCGGAACAAACGCAATGCAGGCATTACTAAGTAAAAGCTGGTAATTATCACCTTAGACACATCTGAAATGGGTGTGTTTTTGGTTAGGGTATACTTTAGCTATGTTATATTCAAAACTTAAGTCAGATATAGTAACCGCTCAAAAGGCTGGAGATCACAAGCTTGTGGATGCATTAAAGTTACTATCTTCGGAACTTTCCTACGCACAAGTGGACTTCAAAGATGGAGAGTTGCCGGATGAGGCAGTCGTAAAGGTTTTGATGAAAGAGGCGAAAAAGAGACGTGATTCTGTGGAGATTTTCGAGAAACTTGGCTCGATGGAGCGTGTTGAACAGGAAAAGTATGAATTAGGCGTAATTGAAGGTTATCTGCCAGCCATGATGAACGAGGAAGATGTGGCGCTCGAAGTAGATAAGACGGCTAAGGAGACCGGCTTGACAGGCGGACGGCTTATGGGAGCTGTTATGGGCAAGCTTAAGGGTAAAGTCGATGGCGGAGTGGTTCAGCGAGTGGTTATGCAAAAATTCCCAAATTAACCTATAGGTAGTCATATTCTCAATATTATTTGGTATAATTAGTCAGTAAGAACATTAACCTAATTTTGGAGGCAAGAATGGCAAAAGTAGTTGCGTCAGGTTCCGAAGAAGCAAAGATCGAGGAATTTAAGTTTGTTTGTAATGGTGGTGGTAATGGACATCAGCTCTTGGTGTCGTCTTTAGACGAAATGAAGAGGACCATCGAGACACGAGGACAGTATGACGCTGGTGTTGAAGTGGTGTGGACGTATTGCCCCATTTGCCGTTGTGACGTTGAAGTCCCGAACAATTTTGCAGCCCTGCATGTCAAGACTCTTTTTGACCAGGGCAGGGGTAACTACAGGGATTAATTATTTGGCAGACCCACAAACGTGGGTCTTTTTTTATACTAATTTATGTTTATGAGTCTATACTGGTGTTAGCACTTTAACTTCATAGATAGGAGGCCCTGTGAATAAATTTGTTCTTCAAGATAAGCATATTTGGATTGGTCTAGGTATATTGTTGGTTGTGGTCGTATCTCTGCTGGGGTTCTTACTGTCTAGGAGGGGTTCGACTGATACTCAGAATAATCATCCCCCCCAGCAAATATTTGTTACTCCACAAAATACACCGACCTCGCTTGTAACACCCATACCCCTTGTGACTCCGGAAAATGTACCGGGAAATATATGGATAGTTTCCAGAACAAATGTAAGTGTGGTACACCAAAATGGATATTCCTACATCGTAGATGAGTTTAGGAATGAGAAGAATCCGTCATTAGTCATGTTGGCCAGATGCGGAGCTCCTTCTTGGCCCGCACCGGAAGTTGGGCATAAGTATGTTATGAATGAATGGAATGTTTTAGGCCCGATAGAGGGTATCGATAGTAAACTCCAAAGGTTTTATCCGATTAAGTAATAAGTTTAGCGGTCGCAGTGTCGGCCGCTTTTTTGTACCCAGGAAACCCCGTACAAGGGTTTGTACTCAAACCTTGTGCGGGGATGAATGGGATGAGCATGTCGTCGCCGAAGGCGATGATATGCTGGTAGCATGAAATGAAATACAGTCAGGAAACCCCGTACAATGCGAAGCGAAGCGGAGTCTGTGCGGGGAGGACGTCATTTTGTGCCAAGAGGTGGTATGGGTTAGAATAGAGGCAATGAAACTAAAATTAGATATTTCTGCTGATAGTAGATATAGCTTCAACCGGAAACAAGTGCGAGCAGGGTTAGAGAAAACTCTTATTGAGCAGGGATTGCAGGGAAAAGTAATTATTTCCTTGAGTGTAGTAGGGGAGAGGAAGATTCGCGAACTAGAAAAGAAGTATTTTAATCGGGATGAAGTAACGGATGTCCTCTCATTCCCACTGGAAGAAGGTGCGGAGATGCCTGAAGATGAAGAAGGTTTGAACTTGGGAGATATTGTGGTTTGCTATCCCCAAGCAAAGAGACAGGCGATGCAGTGGAATAAACTGATCGACGATGAGATTGAGTTCTTGGCTTGCCATGGCTTGCTTCACCTTTTGGGTGTTCATCATGACTAAAATATATTTTTACTCTTTTTGTTTTTAGGGTAAAATAGAAATGTACTTTTATCTAAAGATGGAGGATTAGATGACTCATGTAACGGTAACTTCCGAGAATTGTGCGACAGTTGCTCAGGACCTGATTGATTTTTTGAAAGATAAGGAATTTTCAATTGTTTCATATTTTAAGGGTGATAGAAGCAGCGATCCAAGAGGGTTGTCACTGAGAAAAATTAAGGGAGGTTTTTCATTAAAAAATGGCGTTTTGAAAATCCCTCTTTTACCAAGTAGAAATATTACTTGGGATGTCAACAAAGAAACCGTCATAGTAACCCATCATGACAACGACATGATTTTGATTGAGAGAATTGTGAATGATAAGAGCACGATTTTTAGAATGATTGTGACACACTAGTTTTTACCCCGGTATATAGCCGGGGTATTTTTGTACCTAGTATTCGGGTTTATTTCGCTTGACTTATATTAATTTTGCATTATTTTCTTTTAGGCACGAGGTTGAGAGAAAGATGGGCTGTAGCGGTCTAAGCATAGGGAATGAGTAAGTTTTTTGCAGTTGACACCGAGCGTAAAAAGCCATAAGTTGTACATGTGAGTTTTTACCAAACATACCGACCAAAGAAAATTTCAGAACTAGACTTGGCGTCGGTCCGTGATGTATTACTTTCGACTTTATCTTCAGGAAAAATTTCCCATGCGTATTTGTTTGTAGGCCCTCGTGGTTCAGGGAAAACAAGTACTGCCAGAATTTTGGCACAAATAGTTAATTGTGAGAAGAATCAAGGTATAGCCAACAATTATTTTGAACCTTGTGGAGAGTGTGAGGCATGTAAGGTTATTGGTAGAGGGAGTGGAGTCGATGTGGTAGAAATTGATGCGGCCAGTAATGGGTTGGTTGATGACATTAGGGAGTTGAGAGACAGGGTGAGATTATCACCGGTACAACTGACGAAAAAGGTTTATATTATCGATGAAGTTCACATGGTATCAACCGCAGGATTCAACGCACTTTTGAAGACACTGGAAGAGCCTCCTGCACATGCCTTGTTTATTCTTTGTACTACGGAGTCTCAAAAGGTGCCGGAGACCATTGCCAGCCGCTGTGCTCGCGTAAATTTTACAAAAGCAACTATCGATGAAGTGATTGGATCTCTGATGAAAGCAGTAAAGGGGGAGAAGATCGAAATTCAAAAAGAACTTCTGAGAGAAATTGCTGAAGCAACCGACGGAAGTTTTCGAGAGGGTCATAAAATACTCGAGCAAATTTCAACTTATGGTTCTAAGATTACCGATGAGATACTTGCAAAGGTTTTGGGAGTGGTGGGGAGACATTCAGTCGCCAAGTTGTTGAAAGCAGTCATATCTTCCGATACGGGTGCAATAACGATAATGTTTGATGAGATGGAAAAAACCGGGGTAAAAGCCTCTCTGCTTGGCTCATCGCTACTGACAGTTGCCAAGTTGGAAATGGAAGATAAATTAAGAAATGGTGAAAGTCCTGAGATTTATTTAAAAATAATAGATAGTCTTATTACCGCTACAGATAGAATTAAAATTTCACCTTTGCCAATGCTACCTTTGGAGATTTCTCTCTTGTCGCTTGCTCTTGGTGATAGCGGAGGAGGGTCTCGCCCAAAAGTGCAAGCGCCTGCCCCGGATCCGGAAATCCGCAAAGATTCCATAATTAAGGTTAGTACGGAAAGTGTGATAAAGAAGGAAGAAGGGCCTGTTGTGGATACAATAGTTCCTCAGTCGGGTCCAGAAGGATTTGTAAGTATTGAGAATGTTAAAAGTGGCTGGGTGGATTTCTTAAGTAAGATGTCGGCAAGCAATGGTTCTTTGGCAGGAATGCTCCGACTGGTTTCTCCTGTGGATGTGCAAGGAAAGTCTTTGACGATTTCGGTGACCTCCAGATTCCATCTGGATATGCTTGAAAGAGATGTTAAAAGAAAGTTAATCGAAGAGCAAATGGCAAAGGTATGGGGTCCAATGACCTTCAGATGCATATTGACGGATAAAGTGATTCGAACAGAGCCGTTACTTGAAGATGAAAATATTGCTGAAGTGAAGGAAGATGTGATGACTACTACAGGAGGAGTAATGGACGCTGCCGAGAAGATATTTGGGAATTAAGATATTTTTGGGATTCTGCTACAATTTAGGGGTTACAAGTTAGATTAAAATATTATGTTTAACGGAATAAAACAATTCGGAGCTCAAGGAGCTGCCCTTACAAAACTAGCTTTGCTTCAGAGAAAGATAGCAGGCCACAAGACTGAGATTGAGGATGGAGATGTGAAGGCTATTGTTACTGGTGACGGAAAGCTTAAAGAACTTTACGTAAGTGGGGAGAACATGAATCAGGCGGTAAAGGTGATTAACGAAGCTATTACAAAAGCTCAGAAGTATGCTGCTGAAGAAATGAAGGATTCCATGGGAGATCTTTCCAAGGTGTTAGGAAACATGCCGAAAGGAGCTTAGGGTGCCTACTGTAGAAATTGAGGATGATGCTGGATTACTTGAACTCACCGGTGGTCAAGAAATTGATAATATTCCTGCGTCTGAAGTTGATAAGCTGAACGAAATTTTAGGATATCTACTTAGAAAATCCGAGACAGAATTTACAAATGGTATGGGGCAGGGAGTGCAAAGAAAAGGGTCAGGGCAAAAAGAGCTAAATGCGATTGTTTTTGATAGGGTAGGTGGAAAAGAAAACGGGTTCAGTCTGCGAGTTCAAATCATGGCAGTTGATGAAGATAAAAAGGGACTTGAAAACCTAAGCCATATTCCACTAAACTCAGATGGTTTACAAGAAATCACTGTTTCTAGAGTAAGTGCCTATCCTGATTTAAATGGCGAATTTCCATTTGTAATTCTTCCGGAGAATAAAGCGGTTTTACAAGTGATGATTGATAATAAGACGACAATAACAATTGAACCTGAAGATTTGTATTCACTTATTTTTGTTCCTAAGAAGGAGGAGTCGTAAGTTTTAATAAGATATGAGAAGTATCCGCCCCGTTCAGAAAGTTATTGATGCGTTTGAATCCTTACCCGGTATTGGTCCGAAGTCGGCTGCCCGTTTAGCTTATTACCTTTTGAATGTTCCCCAAGAGAAACTGACTAAGTTTGCCCAGGCGCTGGAAAACTTGAAGAAAGATACTAAACTGTGTGCTTTATGTTTTAACGTTGGTGAAGAAGAGTTTTGTCCTGTTTGTCAAGAACATACTAGAGATAAAAGTACTGTGTGTGTGGTGGAGACCTCGCTGGATCTACTGGCATTTGAGCGAGCCGATGGCTACAAGGGTATTTACCATGTATTGGGGGGTTCGGTAAACCCTTTGGCTGGTATAGGTCCAAATGACTTGCGCATTCCACAACTGATGGCACGATTAAAAACAGGAGAGATTATAGAGCTAATTATCGCGACCAATCCAAATATGGAAGGGGAGGCAACTGCAATGTTTATCACAGAAAGAATGAAGGAACTGGGTTTAAGAGAAACTATCAAAGTTACTAGGATTGGTCGAGGACTTCCTACTGGGGCTGATATTGAGTATGCTGACGGGCAGACATTGACGAGGGCTCTTGAAGGTCGGGGAGAGATGTAATCTTGCCCTTGAAACTCTGGTTCATTTTTGTGGTCAAATAAGGGCATAGTTTTTAAAGAAGTTGCATTGAGGGCGAAAAATAAGTACTGAAAGTTGGAAGTAGCATGAATGAAGAGCAGAAATAAGTGGGTGTTGATTTGAAAAAAGAATTTGCTGACAAAATGGTGAGGCCAGAGGAAAGAGTGGATAAAAAACTAGAGAACCCCTCAGGGCAAAAGCTAACAAATAAAAGAAGGCGCTATTTGTGATTAAATGAATGTAATGCCCGCACCTATGGGAGGAATTGGCCAGCAAGTGGCCGACAATCTATTTGAGCTTGGAAAAAGCACTGCGAAGTCTGTAGCTAAGACTGGGACTGACTTGGCACAAACCACTATTGAACAAATCATGGGGGCTCCGAGTGGAGTTGGTACACCTCAAACAGATAAGCCTAAAGAACCGACTGATATGGACAGGGAAAGAAGAAAAGCTGAAGCAAAGCAGAAGGATGTTCAGCAGTATAACAAGGTAAAATCGGAACTGGATCAATACAGACAGAGAAAGCAGCAGCAGGATCAGCAGATTGCTCAGGAAAAAGCCCAAGAGGAAAGAGTTAACCAGCAAAAGGGAGCACAAGAGAAACAGAAGAAAGAAAGTTTTGTCCAAAGTCTATTGAGAAAAGCAAAGGGTGGTTCACATGGGGAGACGGATAGGCAGAAGGAATAAAAAGAACTCAAGGAAGCAAGAACTCTAGAACTCAAGTGGGGTTAGTTGATTGTCCTCAATAATGTGGGTGACTCCGAGAGTTTTTAATTTAGAAAGATTTTCCTGATCTAAACCGTTGGCATTTATTTTATTCGTCAGATCTATCCAGCTATCGGTAGCGAATCCGGAAAAGCCACCAAAACGGCGGTGATTATGAGAAAGAGTGTAAAGTGATCGAATTGACTCGATTTCGTGGTCCGGCATGTTCCAAAGCTTGATGGGGAGTTCAATGATAACAGCGTCAGTCGGTAGATTTTTTACCTCTTGGTATAAGGGGTGCATGTTGATGTTTACAGGGTAACCAGTAAGAGGTAAGTCTGCTTCTAACATCAAGAGGGAAAAGATAAGCAAGATAAACACAAATTTTGTTCTTGAGGTAAGTTTTTGAAATATTGGTTTTAGGTTGTAGCCGATTAAGATAACACCGGATAGTAACGCTAGCACGATAAAACGACTTGGAGTACGAAAGCCAGTGAAACCGGGGAATAAATAATAGAAAAGTGAATAGGGAAGGGGAATGGGGAAGCCGAAGATTCTCAAATTTGTGCCAAAAATTTTTAGTACTGGCCCAAGAGGCATGATTAGGGAGAAGAGTAATATGATTTTAAATGTTTTTCGCATCCATTCAAATTGGCTTTCGTCGATATCTCTTTGGTGGCGACCGATAATTCCGCGTTTCCTGCGAACGCGGATTATCTGTATTCTTGCCCCGAAATCCCGCCAAACGCGGGACCAAGCATTTCGGGACTGCGAAGACTCGCCAAAAGAGATGATCGCCTTCGCCAGTATTGATGCTAAAAACAATATTATTACTGTCCAGCTTTGGTACTTGGTAAAGATTTCTTCTAAGCCGAGAGAAAAATGGGCTGCATCTCGAATGGGGCGGGTAGCTTCGGGGTATTTTAAATGAAGTTGTAAGTAGGGGAAGAGTAGGGTAAGCCAGAGAGGTAATGCAAATATTAGTTGCAGTATTATTTTTCGTGTCATTCCCGACTTGATCGGGAATCTATTTAAATTAATACCTATTTGATGGATTCCTGCCTTCGCAGGAATGACCTGTTGATTACAGAAATGTAATATAAGAACGATAAAGAAAATGAGGTAAAAAGAAAAAATACTTTCGGCTAGCTGAGCCGTACTGAATAAGATAAAAATAGTTAGAAAAATATTCTGAACACTCTGAAAAAAGCGACCAAAAATAGT
>CAYGCQ010000004.1:57380-63035 GCA_964348455.1 uncultured Pseudomonadales bacterium | reverse complement strand
GTGTCTCAGCCGCTCCAGTCGCCGTCGCCGGTGCTGCCGCTGCTACCGCCGCTGCTCCTGCTGAAGAAAAAACCGATTTTGACGTTGTCGTCACCGACGCTGGCGCAAACAAAATCGCCGTTATTAAAGTCGTCCGCGAACTAAAATCCGATCTAGGATTAGTCGAGGCCAAAAACCTAGTCGAGAAAGCCCCTGCTTTAATTCTCGAAGGCGCTAAGAAAGAAGACGCCGAAGCCGCCAAGGTCAAACTTGAAGCTGCCGGTGCAAAAGTTGAGTTAAAATAATTTTATTATTTTAACGAAATCCTGAGCGAAGTCGAAGGATCTCACAACTCGTCATTCCTGCGGAGGCAGGAATCCATAAATAAACTCTCAATACTAAAAAAACCCGCTCTCCAGAGCGGGTTTTTTGTATATCGATTGCCAACCTATAACCTATTTGATACAATACCCTACCGTCCTTAAAACAGGCCGGAATCTATCTACCTAGTACGTTGAAAAGGAGTTCGAATGAAAAAAGCTTTTAAGTCCTCTATTGTTGGCTCGAATAACGACGGTTTTATAGCTACCTTACCTTCAGATGAAAGAAGTCTTGGCTGGTCAATTTTGCATGACATTCAAGATCACGTTGTAAAAATCGATCGCAACTGTGGCCCAACCCAGCTTCAAGTGTGGCCCAACCCAGGATACTCAAAGCAAGAAGCATTGGCGATCCTGATCGTGGCTGTATACGCTTCCGGTCGAAGCTTGGAAGATTTGATGTCTGTACCCGAGATTGCCTCGCACATGGACGTCATTAATAAAAGAATACTCAATCTTGGTACCATCAATGATGCAGATGCAACACTTGTCGAGTATTATCTTGGAAAGCTCATCGTCGATCGTGCAGGCAATAGGGTTAGTTCGCGACTTTCCAATGTCCACTACGGCTTCCGATTGGCCTGGTTCGACGATCTCAAAGACAAGGTTGTCAACGCAAAGAGAGCATTGGAATTCACTTCAGCTCTATCTCTAACAATCACACCTTGGGAAAAAAAACGTCGTGTCAATGAGTGCCTGTCGGTAATCGCCATCATTCAAGATCGAAAGAATAAAGCCGAGACCAGAAACAATACAATAAGTAATGTGGTGGCCGCGGCAAAACAGCAAGTTGCCAAATTCCAAGAGTCACTTGAACTAACACCTCTTTTAGTTGGGGACAAATTTGTTCAAACCTTAGATTTCCTCGATCGAGCCATCACAAGCTCAAAGGCGGAATTCAACAGTCTGGAAACCGACGATCTTATTGAGTTGGTTCAGCAGGCCGAATCACTCGCCCCCATTTCTAAATAACTCCCGATATGTACAAAAGCCCTCCTTAAGGAGGGCTTCTTTTTTTGGCATAAAATTACCCCGCCTTTCGGCGGGGAATAACAATAATGAATTACTGGATCACATAAATTTTCTTTTGGCCGTGAGCTCCACGATTTTTTCCGCGGGATTGTTTTTTTTCCGAGTTAAAAATTACTTCAACCACACTTGGACCCATAAAAGTCATCTGTAAATTTCCATGCTGATCAGGCTCTACTGAAATTGCCGGGGCAGTCCCGACATAACGAACCAAGGTCTTTCCTTTTACGGAAACCGGTAAAGAGTCATCATTCCCAACCCTCAAATGAATTACTTCAAGAGGAACTTTGCTCAGGTTTATCGATAGGGCCAAGAAAGCCTCTACTTCTCTCTGAATACCGTCACTACTTGATAACGACAATTCTCCAGGGGTTAGTGTAACTCTCTCTGTTTTGTAGTGTTCCACAAGCTGACTATTCATCAGACCTCCAAAAAAAAGATTTAATGTCCCACCTCTTACGACTGAAATTTTATCACATCTTTTTAATCTCACCTTACCTCCAAGTAACGCAGCGAGGTAATTCTTGTACCAAAAAAACAAGTTGAAAGACATCTCTTAAAAGTTTCAGGTTTGCAATGCAAGAAAGGCGACGAGCAAGCTCTTCTAATTTGAGTATTTTTGATAATATTAATATTGACTATATATATAGTTTCTGTTAACTTGTATATCAAAGCAGTATAGATAAGCGAAGTGATCTATACGCTGATATAAGAGGAAGCGCAGTATGGATATTTCAATAACAGTGTTATTGAAAAGAATACGAGCAAGCTCTTATATCAATACCATTAAAAACTAAAAATCATGGACAACACCGAAGACACAAACCAAACTCTAAAAATAAAAAAGAATTTAGACCTCAACAGTCTCCCCGACCTTCTCACCGTGTCAGAAGTTGCTCAATTACTCCGTGTCTCCACTCTTACCATTAAACGCTGGGGCAAAAGAGGTAAGCTACCTGCTATCCGTATTAATAGTAGAGGCGATCGCCGCTACAAAAAAGAATCTGTTCTTTGGATGCTCGGCATCAATCCTGGTTCTCAGAATTCCTAAAATCAAACTCTCTCATTCCGTGTCATGCCGGACCTGATCCGGCATCCAGCCATTAAACGCATACATATCATGTCATGCCGGACCTGATCCGGCATCCAGCACCATCAAAGAGATAAAGATAAATCTTCCCAATCAGGATTAACACTCTCAATCAACTCTATCTTCCAAACTCTTTTCCAATTTTTGATTTGTTTTTCCCTAGCAATAGCTTCCTGAGCTGAATCAAACTCTTGAAAATATACTAGATTGTGAACCATATACCTTTTGGTAAAACCATTTACAATATCTGATTAATGTATTTCTATTCTTCTTGCCAAATTACTTGTCACCCCTACATAAAGGGTACCGTTTCTCTGTCCTGCCAAAATATACACAAAATATTTTTTCGTAATTTCATTTTATAATTTCTGGATTCCGGGTCAACTATTGGAAACGATTACGTAGATTTGAATAGATTCCCGATCAGGTCGGGAATGACAACCGGAATGACATTAATATAATTTATTGTTTACCACGCGAATACGCTCGCAATAACAACAAATGACGGCATAAAAAAATCCCCCACCGAAGTGAGGGACAAACTGTCTAATTTTTCCTTACCTAATTATCTTTTTCAGACTTGGATTTTCTGGAGCTTCCAAAGACGTGAAACAGGAAACCAAAAGAAACTACGTTCCCAAAAACAAGTGAAAAGAGATTTATATGCGAAGAAAGACCGCTCATCGCCCAAAGCACAATTGTCAGATCCATCATAAATGTTGTGATTACCAAACAGACAAAAAGGTTCTTGATTGAATACTCTATCAATTTAACAAAAGACAAATTCTTGGTGATGACAAGTCCAGGAATGACACCAAGCACCATAATTGCCAACGTCAGCATCAACCGCAAAATAATATGGACACCAGACACTCCGGTAGCAACAAACAGCGTCAGAAGGATAAAATCAACAATTACTGTTAACACCCAAAGCTTTATCATTTCACCTTCTCAAAAGTCTCAACCACATCTTGACCTGTTTTACTTGCTTCTCTCTCGAGATAAAGAAGAACAACAAATCCGCCTACTAGCACTGAAAACGGAATCAAGGCGAGCAGGTATACAAATGCCAGATTGGCAATAGCAATTCCATACAATGTCAGATAGTCAATCCTCTTACCTAACTTCATTTTGGCAAAAGTCAAAGAAATCAATCCAGCGGAACTCCCAAGTAAAACAAAAAGTGCGTCAGGAGCATTCAAGCTGAATAAAATTGCAACCAACATCGCAGATAACAAATCACCCAGAGCCAAATAAATAAAGAACTTTCGATACATAGCATCCTCCTCTATGGTTGTGTTTTTTTATTCACTGCCACGACAAACCTACTAAACCACACAGCTATTGTGTTGTAAATCAGCAGCTGAATCAGTTCATACACAACAAATTCCCCAAGAAACAATCCGACAAAAAACAACACATCCCACACCAGCAATACTATCCCCGCCATGATGATAATGTTTACAAAAAAATGTTGCAATACACTATCAAACTTCAGCTCTTCACCGACCATAATTGTTCCGAGAGAGACGATAACCAGGTCTCCGAAGATAAAAACCAACCCAACTGCTCCGAAAAACAGTGGCGTACCGCCAAAAAGTAATCCTCCCAAGATGAACAGAACATCCATTATTACAATTGCTATCCAAAAGTTTTTTCCCATCACCACTCCTCGCGAACCTAAATTTTTAACGAACTGTCCTATATTATACCCCATTCTCGCTACACCTCAAGCCAATAAAAAAACCCGTCTCGATTGAGACAGGCTTAAAACCATCTTATTTTCAGGCAGCAATCTTTATCTCAGATCACAATTCGTACTAACAAAGATCGTGTAGTAGCCCACCTACTTAATCACTTCAAAGCCAAGGACTACTCGGTTGTACTCGTAGCCATGCACCCCTTCCACACTCGGCTGGTCCGCATACTTCTGCAAGCAAGTCACGAACAAAAATCCCCTATCTGAAGTTATCCTGTCAAAGCCGGCTTCCGGAAATTTAACCATCAGCCAACTACGCAGGTTATTGAAGTTATCACCGTACTCGCCCACTAGCTCTTCTGGAACAACAACCCCTGTTACAAGCTTAAGCTTGACCACACTCCCAGGACACTTTTCAAAAGGAGTAAAGGGTTCCACTTTTTCTTCCGACTGACACAAGTAAGCAGTCGACCCAAAAAAACCTTCCAGTCGAGTCACACCATCAGCAAGAATGATGCTATCATTTGTGCTCAAGCTAGACTCGTCATAGGCTCTCAGGTAGCGATCAATTCCTGAAGCAAAAAAGTCCCAGTTATGATTTCTTTGACCTGAGTGCGCAACAACAATAGCTGTATCTCCGAGGATTGTATAAATAGTTCCGGCATTGGGATCAAAAGGGTCTATCGCCAGTTCATCATCACCAAATTGATAAGCTATTGCATCAGCCCAAGTACTGGCCAAATTTCCACCTTGAGGTAACTGAATCACCATCGCAGTAGACTTTCCCGAAGATAAATCTATTTTTTCGTCTAACCAAAAACCTCTTACAGTAGTTAAATCAGGTGTTGCTGTCGGGATTATTACCGAGCTCTGTGTCGGAGCTTCAGTTTCGATTGTGGCTGTAGATATCGGTGTAATCAGCGCCTCTGTGTCTACAAACACAGGTCCAACCTCGCTCACAGGAGAGATTTTTGAGGCCTCAAAGTCCAAGAAAAAACTATATACCCCTATTAAAAAAACAATCAAACCAGTAACTATCAACCATTTCAAAAAAGACCTCATCAGGCTTCCTCCTTTGTAAATTTTTGATATTTCAAAGATCAATGCGTATTTTAACAGCTTTATAAATCAAATTACAAAAAAATAAACATAAAAAAAGACCAGGAGTTATCCCGGTCCATCGAACCTTATTGTTGAATTTTTTTTCCTGAAAGGAGAAGTGAACCACCACCGATTACAAGAAGACCCAATCCAGTAAGCATCAAAGCAACAGAATTGCTCGATCCACCGCCTGAAACAGGGGCATTCGGCTTGAAATATGGACAGTTACGCGCAAACCAAACGGGCAAAGCTGAGTCACTGGTCCAGATATTTGGGTTGTTCCTGGAAGACAGTTCGGCATACACCTCACGGCAAGAACGAGGATTATTGGTCGGGACGGGGGTCACAACTGGCTCTTCTGGAACGTTACAAGACCC
>CAYGCQ010000004.1:39183-57280 GCA_964348455.1 uncultured Pseudomonadales bacterium | reverse complement strand
ATCATCGACTGTTGCGGCTTCGTTGTAGTTTGTTGCCTCAGGGTTTGTACAGCCAAGGACATCGTCGGGAGGAAATTCACAAGACCCATCATCGACTGTTGCGGCTTCGTTGTAGTTTGTTGCCTCAGGGTTTGTACAGCCATACACGGGTTCAGGATCGGGCTCACAGTCTTTATTGTCATAAGGACCGGAAATGGCGTAGTCACCAGAGTGATCGTCATGACCATGGAGGGCATCTTCATTGATGCACTTATTCCAAGACTCATCATGCTTCCCTTGATCTTCGTGATGCCAATAATAGTACTGATGATCCTTTGTGGCACCAACAGACATCACAGAAGAAAAAACCAACACCAAACCAACAAGTATGCTTAGAAACGGAAATAGCTTTCTCATTCACACACTCCTTGCAAAAAAATTTGTCAACGTACGACAAGTTACATCGTAGCATTACGAATTACTACTTTCAATATACAAAATGAATTAAGCTACCTTAAACTTTTCCTAAAAATTAACCAAGGAAAAATAATTACAGCTCGAAATATTCTTCCAAATCTTTTTGGTTGCACCATTAATCTCCATAACCATTTCAAACCCATCGTTTCCATAACAACCGGCGCCTTTTTAAAATCTCCCACAAACTCATCAAAAGTTCCACCCACTCCCATCGCCACTTTAACTTTCAACCTCAACAAGTTTTTCGAAATCCATTTTTCTTGTTTTACAGGATTGTACTGAACGAAAATAATGTCCGGCTTAAAAGCATTTATCTTTTTTATCACCTTGTCGTTAACCGTCTCATCAGTCCCCACTCTATCTTCACCTGGGTCATATGCCACTTTAATATTCGGAAACCGTTCTAGAAGCATCGTAGCAGTTCGACCGCTCACATTCCCCCATCCTCCAAGAAGAAATATCTTCCAACCTTTCTTCTCAGCCATTTTTGTCAGTTGTTCAAACATCCAAACACCGGTGACAGTCTCCCCCATCTTTCCGGAAATAATTTTCCCTCCGATCTTAACCCCCTCGCCAATCATCCTAATAATCTTTAAAACCTCTAGCGTTCTTGCCTGCCCACCCAAACTGCGAAGCTGTTGGTGGGAGTTCTTGAGTTTTTGAGTTTTCTTAATATACTCTACCGCCGCCAGTACGGAAACACCGTCGGGGGTGACCATATCGGCTTTTTTGATAATGCTGGCGAACTCTTTGTCGTTCTGAGCATTTACATAAAACTCACTGTAGGCTGTCACAATCATCTTTGGTCGATTCCCGCCAACTCGAATCCACTCGGAAATCTTTCTCAACGTTTCTTCCTTTGTAATAATGTCTACCGGTAGACCAAGTACTTCAGATCTCATGAGAATATTGTATATTGAAATTAGCCACATTCACATCCTGACATTAAGGGAAAAAGAATACTTTCACCCAACACCCAGTCCCCCATCCCACTTTCTCCAAAAATACGCACGAAGTTATCACTCACCCACTTTCTCTGCTAAACAGCTATATTTCAACTATTTATCGACTCATCAACCTTTATGTGACATCATGTGGCACAATTAGGGACCAATAGACCCCTATTTGGACGACACTAAAAGGTCTGAACCTCAAAAAAAATGAATTTTACTTAAAATTTTCAATATTTATAGGTTTGGTTAAAGCAACTTATATATAAATAGAGCTATAGTATTACAATATACTCTATTTGGATATATAGAATGCACATTATCGTATTCCTTTCGTATTAAATCGAGTAAATCCTATGAACAATTAATGTTCCTAAATTATGATAATCTATAATTAATTGATGTCAAATTTAATAGCCTTATATTATATTAATACATGTGTAGCATTACATACAATAATAGATAATCTAAAATAACATAATTATATGATTTTAATCTTATATAGTTCTAACCTCTGATATAGTATGATTTAAGTTATTAAGCAATAATATGTCGAAATTTGGAAAGTACAACCAGATTAATTTCTATAACAAACTGCATCATCAAATTTATGCCTAATTACCTCAATCTCAATAAATACATGTCCAAAATATCCGCCCAAATAAAAGATTAAATCTCTAGACAGATCTGGTCATGTACCGGAAAACTTTATAGATAGACGAAAAGAAAGATAAAAGTACAGGCAAAAAAATGCCGGGATCTAATCCCCTTCCTGAAGACATATGGTGTAAGAAAAATAGTATATAGGGATATATAAATACAGTAGCAAAGAACTTTTATCAGGAAGAAAAAACAAAACTGACTACTTAGATCGAAATAATCATCGACAAAATCGAAAATTATAGCTTTATAGTCACGATATTGTATATTTAACTACAAGTATTTCAAAATAGGAGGACTTAGTGTAAATACATTATCAAAGCAAAAATTAGAAAAATACAAAACAAACACATTGTACTAATTCTTACATTATAAGCAACATTTGAAGCAAAAGATTATAGGAAAATATAAATATCAAATAAAAGTTAAAAGGTATCAAATACACTATCCAAAAGTACAAAAAAGAATACCCCCCCACCAAGCACTGGAGAAGGTAAAGTAACGTTACGAGAGCTAGTTGCCTATAGTTCACAGTACGGATTTTACACCTCTATACCCCAACACCCTATCAGACTAATCAATGTAACGGATCTGAAAATTCCTATACGTCACCCACATGGGGGTATATCATAAATATAAATAAATATTCTTCACATACCCATGGGGGTAAATGCTCAATCGTGAAAACATTCTTAAGAATAAAGTCAATCTAAATGACCCGTAAACACTTCAAATCCCTCTTTTGGGTCTATCTACTAACAAGCTTCAAACAAGGATAACCCTTACCCGGGATCTTTTAAAATTACATAAAGTTTCAAAAAGTGTTGGCAAACTTGCCAAAAGAAGTAAAACTTATGAAATATATTCTCCTCAATATTTAAGGTAAATATAACAATACTTATTTATGCTATTATCCCCCAATCTGAACACCCGATATAAATTATCTAAGATTATCAAGATTGAACGTAAAAATAAATTTAGCATTCATATATAGTGTCTGATAAGAGATAAAATATTGCTTGATACAAGGACAATTTAAATTCTATCGTTTAATGCTTCTCTCATAAACATCTAAGTTCTCAATCGCTATCCCAATACCTTTTATTACACACCTAAGAGGATCTTCAGCAACAAAGGCCGGGACCCCTGTTTCTTGAGTAATGAGTCTATCGAATCCTCGCAATAAAGCCGTTCCGCCACTCATCACGATACCTTTATCAATAATGTCGGAAGAAAGCTCTGGAGGTACCTCCTCCATAACCACTTTTAGCATTTGGATGATTTTACCCAAAGGATCTCTCATGGCTTCAAACACCTCATGCGACGAAAGTTGAACCTGTTTTGGTAATCCCGTGATACTATCACGACCCGTCACCTCCATCGTTTCTTCTTTTCCGGATGGTATAGCAGATCCAATCTTAATTTTTATAGACTCGGCAGTAGTTTCACCAATTACCAAGTTGTGCTTCCTTCTGACATACTTCGAAATTGCCTCGTCAATTTTATTTCCTGATACTCTAACGCTCTTAAAGGTCACAACGCCTCCTAGGGATATTACAGCGGCTTCGCTCGAACCACCACCCATCTCCAAAACCATGTTGCCTGATGGTTCGGCAATTGGTACCCCGGCTCCGATTGCAGCAGCGAGAGGTTCCTCTATCAAAAAGGCATTTCTGGCACCTGCTTCCATCGCCGCTCCCAAGACAGCTCTTCTTTCTACTTGAGTTACTCCGGCCGGCACACAGATCATCACTTCAGGTTTCATTAGACCATAAGCTCCAACTTTTCGTAGAAAATACTTAAGCATTGCTTCTGTCACAGCATAGTCGGCAATCACTCCATCTCGCATTGGCTTACTGGCCTTAATATTTCCTGGCGTTCGTCCAAGCATCTTTTGTGCTTCCTGACCAACAGCCAAAACTTTACCATCATTTAGAGATACCGCCACCACCGTTGGTTCTTCTAGAGCTACTCCTTCTCCCACTACATATACCAAGCTGTTCGCAGTTCCCAAATCAATACCTATTTTTTTATAAAATGAAAATCCCATAATTTTGTATATAAATTTCTTGTATCCGTCATCCCTGGCCTGACCAGGGATCCATCAAATAAGCACCAAAATAAATTAGGAATTAATCTCATGGATTCCTGCCTGCGCAGGAATGACAACGTGCAAGTTTGTATAAATACGATTCTACCAATAAATTTAACCAAACATAAGATAACAATATATATCAATTAACATCAGATGATACAAAAAAGTCCCAAGATATACTTGGGACAATTGCACTATTCAAAAATTGCACTGAGGTCACTGAGAACTTTGTCATAGTGAAACTTCAGAAAAACATTTTCGTAAACTCCAACCTCCATTTTCACTTTCATCTTCAAAGAGCCTTCTTGCGTCCACTTCAGCTCCACAATGGGCTCGGATGTCTTTGATATCCGTTTTGATACTGTCACAAAGTCGTCGATACGGACCAACACTTCACTGGGATCGAAAGTTCCTGGTAAAAAAGAAAGTCGAACAACCTGCTGATCCTCGACCAACTTACCACCAAGTCGCAAAAGCAACGGTACGAGGTCAGTCATCAGTCGATACTTCTCGTCCACCTTCTCTAGACGAACTTCCAGTCGAACCACCCCCTCTTTCGATTCAGTAATCTCAAGCACCCCTGTTTGGTCCCAAGCCAAACTTCGAAACAGCATCCACACATCACCCAGGGCTCTTGGTCCAAATTCATTTGCAGGAAATTCAAAGATCATTTTAGCCTCCTTACAGGCATTAGAATATCCCATATATTATCATTTTCTCCTAAGTTTGTCAATTAATTACCGTCTCCCCCGAACTTGGTATAATGGACACTGTGAACAGAACTGCCACCCGGAACCCCAAATCCAAGAGATTAGTCATCAATATTCTCATCATCGCCTTCCTAATCGCTGGCACACTCGTGGCTATTCAATTTGCCAAAGGTTACCGACCAGACCTCCCATCTCGATCTCTCAGTGGCACGGGGTTACTCAGTGTTTCTTCTTATCCAAAGTCCGCCAGAGTCATTATCAACGACAAATTAACCACCGTTACCGACGACAAGCTATACCTCCTACCCGGCAACTACACCATTAAGATAGAAAAGGACGGTTTCCATGCCTGGGTAAAGAACATCGTCATCAAAAACGAACTAGTCACCACCGCAGACGCACGCCTCTTCCCTATCATTACCGCCACTTCCCCTCTTACTTTCTACCAAGTAAACAATGCAGTTCTCAACATCGACGGTACCAAGATTGCCTATGTACTAAAAGACTCACCACAAGAAATCACCAACGGACTCTACATTCACTCTCTCTCGAGCAGTCTTTTGGGTTCTTCAAACGTTCAAATCGCCGAAAATCTTCCCAAAGACTTTTCTCAAGCCTTACTTACTTGGTCTCCTGATAGCTCCCAAATTCTAGCCATATTCATCGATAAAACTAAGGCCACCAAGACGGCCAAAGAATCCGAAAAGATTACTGCTGCCTACCTTCTATCAACCAAAGGCCTAAACTCCCGAGCCTTATCCGATGTCACCCTAAGACTACCTCTTATCATCAGTGAATGGCAAGACCAGTATGCTAAGTTAAATCTCCCTACTCTAAACCTCTTCCCTGAATACATGGTTGATATTCTTTCTACTAAAGCAGTTAATGTCTTCTTCTCGCCTGACAAAGAAAGAGTCTTCTATACTCCAACCTCAGACATTAACCTCCCAGTCAACGAAATCGGTGCCTTACTACCAAACATCAACTCCACCCCAGAGAGCAGAAATCTGTCCAAGGATAAAACTTACCTTTTTGACCTCAAAGAAGGCACAAACTACTTACTTCCTTTCGCTTCAAGCTCAGCCGAGCTTGCCAAAGAACTAATTACCGAGGTTTCAGCCACCCCA
The DNA here is from genome assembly GCA_964348455.1 of uncultured Pseudomonadales bacterium. Classification (GTDB taxonomy): domain Bacteria; phylum Patescibacteriota; class Microgenomatia; order UBA1400; family MFAQ01; genus UBA10133. The sequence continues at coordinate 51,282 of CAYGCQ010000004.1, read as the reverse complement.
TCAGCAGGTCTTTCTCGTATTCGTCAGCTTCGCACCCAGTTCGAGAGCCGTCTGACTACCAACCTAACTTGGTACTCCAACAGTCGCCAACTAATCGTCACCAACAAAGATGGTGTCAGCCTCGTTGACTACGACGGCCTAAACATGGTCAACATTACCTATGTACAGCCTCTTGATGGCTTTCTAACTTCTTCCCCGGACGGAAGCAAGCTAGTACTCCTCACCAATATCAACCAGAAGTCAGATATCTACAACCTCATCTCCTTCGACCTCAAATAAAGTAAAATATAACTATTGAGGTTGTAGCTCAGATGGATAGAGCATCTCACTCCTAACGAGAAGGTCGGCGGTTCGACTCCGCCCAACCTCACACAATATTGATAGAGCAGTCTCCTAGGCGACAGGTCCCCAGTTCGATTCTGGGCGTCGACACAGCAGTGTTATATAATACCCCATAACAGATTTACCTTAAAAACCTATCTGAAAGGAGGCCGTCATGGCTGCTCAAGCACTACCGGATACGGCTCTACCTCCACCGGAGGTTCTGCGAGTCATAAGGGAACATCATCTTTCAAAAAAATATCTCAGTGGCTGGTACGCAGTCCCGACCCTCTATCCCCCAAAATTACGCCTTAGTAGAGATGAAATTAATAAAAGTGGGCTTATTGACGCCTACAAACTTTTACTCCCCCTGCTAGGCAATAAGATACTCACTAGGACATTAAGAACAATCGACGTTCTAAACGGATGCGGTCATCATTGTGACACTTGTATCGCCGACGCTGCCTTTCCATCTAGAATGTTCTCCTTTGAATCCCTCAAAAAACTTTTCGGAGATAGAAGGTTTCTTCTAATGCTTCAACCTGACTCACTAAGATATGGAAGCTCCGGAGACATACTGGATCACCCAGATGCAATTCGGATTCTAAAGATGGTCATTCAGGCCACCAAGCCTCTCGATGAAAGACTAAAAAGAAAGACCAAGGGAAAAGAGAGACATCGCATCGTTGTCTTTACAAATTACCGTCCAAATTTGGAAGGTGTACTTGACAAACTTATCGCTCTCGCTCTAAGAAATAAGAGAAGGGTTCGATTAATCTTGTCATTACCTTTTAACAGTAATGACATTATCAACGAAAGATTTACAAAGTTTGCCAAAGCCAGACCAAAGATCTTTGGCAAAAGGAATAAAAAGCACGCAGATGGAATGATAAACTTCGGCTGGGGTGAACTTATACCTAGGAACATCGGAGTTCAAGATGTCCGTCACCCATACTTCCTATTCACTTCTGGACGAGTTCTCACAAAAAAACACATCGCCAGTAAGATCCCAAAGTACGATGTTCTGGAAGCCAGTCGAGAAATGCACTTCAGGGATCGAGGCCTCGTCAAAACATATCTGAACCCGGACGCTCTATGGCTTATGATTTACAGCACCATGATAGAGTCTCACACCGGTCGAGTTTTTACTCCAATCAACAAAAACAACCTCGAAACACTCAACCACTTAAACTGGCACCCGGACTTCCCGGCTCCTCCCAACTGGAATGGAAACAAAACAGTAAATAGGTCTCAGTCTGCCGTCAAACGCTTGCTAAATACTATCAAGCGCTTTGGAAAAAGAAATAGGCCTGTCACAGTAGTCAAGAAGTAATTTCCCCAATCCCCACCAATCGGTGGGGATTTTTTTGTCTAAAAAAATATTGAATTAGTATAATGCATGGATAAATCAAGAAAACAATAAATTTTGTCGGGGTGCGCAGAATTGAACTGCGTGTCTCTCCGTTCCGAACGGAGCATGATAGCCGATTCACTATTTCCAAGCATCATAACGAAGTTATGAGCGGAAATAAGAGGAAGCACAGGAAGGACTTTTCAATAACAGTCTTGTTATTGAAAGGATGACGAGCAAGCTCTTACATCCCCGAATATCATTTTGTCGGGGTGCGCAGAATTGAACTGCGTGTCTCTCCGTTCCGAACGGAGCGTGATAGCCGATTCACTACACCCCGAATACCAACCTCCCAATTTTACTACGTTCAAGTCACAAAAAGCCGCCCTTTACGGACGGCCTAATTAAATTAATCGTATCTTTTACTCCAATAGACAAGCCTGCCATTTACTCTAACCCACGGCATATCTCCATCAGAATCATCTAAAGTGATTTTTTTGCCTTTTGGAGCGGGATATACGAGCTTCCCATCTTCAATTTTCCAAGCACCATCATCAGAATCATCTCGAAGAGATTCTAGTCCAGCTTCCTTTAAAAGATCTTGAGTAGAAAGACTCCCCAAAACCACGATATGACCACTAGCCACCAACTCCAGAATCCTTCTCTGCGACAAGCTAGATCGTTTTTGAGGAATTAAGTACACTGGAGACTTATCAAATGCAGTTCTGAGAAACAAATGTTCCCCGGGACCAACAGACACATCCCCGCCCTTTCCTGATTTGATCCAAAACACTTTTGCCACTCTTACTCGAACGATATTCGCTCCAACCGGCCACGGTGCTATATCCGCCACAATAGCCTTTTTGACTGGAATAAAACCCATCAAGTTAATCCGATCGCTATGTTTTCTCATGATACCTCCTCTATAACGACCAAAGAACCGTCTTCTTCCCAATCCACCCAGCACGGAAGTGCTGCGCCAAGATCAGTCCCAACCACCAAACCCCAAGGCATGTCAAAGCCATAAGGGTTTTCAACTTTCAGGATTGAATACTCACCAGCAGGCAGTTCAGCCTCTTGGCACCCAACAATTCTCCTCAACATCAGACCTTCGGTCGAGAACCGAACAAGGTCGGTCTCCACAACCTTAACGTCAGGTGATCCTATTCTTACATAAAAATTTCTCTTAAACCAATCGGCAATTTTGCTCACATTGTCTCCTTTTATATCAATGAACTCAGATACCCCGCAATTTTACCATCAAACACAGTCCTATAGCTAGTACAGGCATGACTTCAGGCACAAAAAAAGCCCCGCCTTAAGCGGGGCGATATCAGACCAAACTCCACACTATCCCCAACCAAACCCCAAACACTCCGATTGTCGGATACACGAATATTGCATTTTTAAAGGTCCCAAACAGGTAACTAAACAAAACAGCCACAATCAAACCTGTTCCCAAGTACCAGTAAAGTGTTACAGGAAACAAGAGCGCGATTGCAGCTTTCTTAGCTATCTGCCAAGCGACAAGAGTAATCGTCATCGCAGACAATGCCTGCTTCCAACCGGACACCAACACAAAGAGCATCGTTAATGGCCAAAAAATCAAATTTCCCAAAAAAGCGAACAGTCTCTTAAGGGTACCGTGCAACACAGGATTCATATTATCTCTCCTTATAAAAACGCCCCGCAAATCTGCGGGGCGACATAATTATTTGATCTCGATAATCTGAAAGCTACGTGCCACGAGTCTTTCTCTCAGTGTAGCTAAAAGATCATCAAAACCCTGCCTCAGACCTTCACTTCCAATGAACTTGACAGCCAGAACAGTTTTATCCTCTCCATACCGGAGACTAACCTCGGCAACCAGTTCTCGTTGTATTTTTGGAGACTGAAAGAGAGGAAAGTATGCTGGTATCAAAACATCTCGCCTAACCTTAAAACTGTAATCACTCTCTTCTGAGGTAAGGAACAGATCAGAGTTAGCCAAAACAACTGATTTTACCCAGTTCATAATTCCAATCTCAAAGTGATGGGTACAATCCAGGATTATCCAACCAGAGTTACCCCGACCAAGCTTATCAGGCTTCTCACAAACAGGACAAGCTGAAAAGCCGCGATCCACACCGGTCTGATATACATTCAATCTCAGAGTCTCCCCAAAGATACTTTTCAATCCGGCGACAAAATCACCACAGAGGCTTGGCTTGTCTACTTTAAGCCTAACCGAAACCGCTGCGTTACTCTTGAGCTCACCAAGAAAGGACAGACGTCCAGTCCACCCAGACAAGGTATCCCCCATCACATCACTCGAAAACTGGTACGTGACAGCGTACTCGTTGCTTGAAATGTGAGAAACTCGATAATTTTCTCCCAGCATCTTCTGGACATAGTCCCCCAAAGTCGCTGAGTACAGGCAGTGACTACAATTAACTCTTACAACATAATTACTGGTGAACACAACTTCATTCTCGCCACACTGCGGACATTCCATTTTTTGCCTCCAAATTCAAATTTGAACGTGCCTAAATCCAACAAATTATACCATATCTTATCCGATAATATGAACAATCATGCCTAATCAGGCACAAATACTCTATCGAAACACACCACCCAGTTCATCCTCACTGTAGATCAACTGCTCAGTGATAGTCTTGTATTCAAAGATTTCTTCATCCTTAAAAACAATTCCCATTTCCCTCTTAGCATTTTCAGCAGAATCGGAAGCATGGACTAGATTATTTCCACCACTCATGCCAAAGTCACCTCTTACCGATCCAGCCTCAGCCTCATAACCCTTTCTGGTTCCGATAATTCTCCTCACCAGCTCAACTGCATTATAACCTTCTAGTACCATAGCAATGATTGGTGTCCAAGACATATAGCTGGCAATCTGAGGGAAAAAAGCAGCATCTTTATATTCGTGATACCATTTTTTCAGAATATCATCATCAAGTTGCACCATTTTCATGGCCACAATCTTAAATCCTTTTTTTTCAAATCGAGCCACAACTTCTCCTATCAAATTTCTCTGAACAGCGTCAGGTTTTATCAAAACTAAAGTTTTTTCGGTTTTATTCATCCTCCAATTTTACCATCCCCACGGTCAAATTTTACAGTCACGGGACATTTTTTGACATAAAATACTCCACCTTCCGGCGGGGCAATTTCCTATTCCAAACACGAATCGGGCAAAATGAACTTGTACAAATTGTATCCATGATTGAACCACGAAACAAATTCAACCGTGGCTCTCGCGGGTATGACATCTCCATACGTGATACCCTTGTACTCAAACACCACCCCAACGGGTGATACTGGGTAGTCCATATTGGAAAATCCCACCCCTGAGTATGCGACATTCAAATAATGGAAGAAATACTGTCTATCCTTCCCGTCGTCTACCCACAAAGGGTCAACACTGATGGAACCTTCGACCGGAAAGCACCCTACAAATTTCAAATCATCTTGAACTTGTCCTGGAGTCAAAATAGTCGGAGTGTCACCATTCTCAGGCAACACAGCTATCAGTGCTGAAATTTCCGGCTGATCACCTTCCAGAAACATGTAGGTTGAAACATTAATGAAGCCGTAGCCATTATTAGTCTGACAATAAGCAAACTCTTCTGCAATTTTGACGGAGTCTTTGTATGCGTGGCTCACCCAGCAAGCAATTGAGGGAGTAAAGTAACCATTAAACTCGGTATATTCCATCCAGCTGGGAATAGAAATAATATCCGAGAAATGACTGATTACATTCTGTCGGAATATCTCCCACTCTCCAAGAAACTCAAGGTCCGTCACTGTCGGATATATCTTTTCAAAAGTCTTATCACTTACAATATCATAGACTGTACTCTCGAAATTGCTGAACGCTTCAGACAACTTCCCTTTTTGAGCAACTTTAATCGCATAGTCAGACTGAACTGTCAGTCCATGCATATCCACTTCGTAACCGATATAACGTAACTGATTTTCATTGGACCTACTTACGCTATACGTCACCTGTGTAGCAATGTCCATAAGACAATATGACCCGTCAGCTACCACATTAACTTGAAGATTTCGCCCCTCAAGCTCGGCCAAATCTGTAAATTCGGCTGGGCAGGGACTCCCAAAACCCAAAGCTGTCTCGGTTTGGATAGGACTTGGGGAAGCTGGAGCCTGGGATTGGCACGAAACCAGGGAAAAATACAGGAGAAAAAACAACACAGCGGTTCTTTTCACGAAAACCTCACTTTCTTTTTTTTAAAGAACAGAAATTGAATTATACCCTGTAATTATACTACAACACACATTCCAGCCACAATATTGATTAATTATCTCTCCCATAGTGTTGATTTCCTTTAGTACACCGCCTCGTAGTGTTCCAGTTTCTCTATTTCCCCATTTTCTGTCAAGACAATCCCAACCATATCCACCCTGCAACCACCATTCCACCTTCCTCCAAAGGAGTCTCCTTGAAGGACACCACTAGTTTTATTATTACTTGTCATTCCGGGCACCGACCCGGAATCTATATAATTTCCTGGATGCCGGATCAAGTCCGGCATGACAGGTACCAATTTTTTATAATTTGCTTTTTCAAGTTTTTGTTTTTTTTCAATTATGTAGATTTCCCCCATCCTTTTTACCTGCGACATTTTGTTTTTATTGAACATCTCCTCCGGCTCACCAAAATCATGACCTATTTTTGTCTTGACCTCCACAAACACTAAGATTTGACCGTCCCAGCAGACTATGTCTATCTCACCAAATCGAGTACGAAAATTTCTCTCTTCTATCTTGTAACCCTTTTTCAACAGATACTCCGTTGCAATATTTTCTCCTCGATTACCAGTTACTTTATTATTATTTTTCATATAGCCCTATATCCAGACGATATTAAGCAAAGCGATTATCGGCGCCAGATATAAGAGAAAACGCCCAACGACATATCAATAATAACTGTTATTGATAGGAGGAGGACTAAGCTCTTATTTCCGGTCTTTTGTTGTCTTGTTTCATCTCTTTCTTGCTGAAGAAAATTGTCATTCCCTAGTCATAAACGCGTCATTGCGAGTTTCAGGCAGTCCTGAACCGAAGCAATCTCCAACGCCGAGTTTAAAAAAAAACTGCTCAGTGAAACCGAACGTGTCTTTCTTCAGGTTTTTTTTCTTCATTCTTTTTTCCTGGAAACACTTCCACTTTTTTCTCCACCCTTACTGGAATATTCTCACCTTTCTTTACCTCGTTCTTCCCTCGATTGCCGTCATTGCGAATTTGCCTGCCGTGAGCGAAACCGAAGGGTGACATTCTGCCCGTCGAAGTTTTTGCATGATCCTCTTTTACTTTAGGCTCTTCCGCCGCCTTCTTCTTGTGAGTGTAGCTGAGTTTTTTCTTCAAGTCATTGATGTTCAAGAAAAAGGCTTTATAAGGTTCCAAAAGTGAGGAGTATGTCCAGGTATTAGGAATAATAATTTTTGCTAGCTTCTTCTGCTGTTCTAAGTACTCTACCAAGCACTGAAAATCCCCATCTCCGGACACGATTATGGCTTTATCATACTTAGGAAAATTGATCATTGTGTGCATCACCAACTCGGCATCGATGTTCCCCTTAATTTTCACTTCCGATGCTTCCCCCGTTACCTCAAGTAAGGGCTTGTAGACCATCACATAGCCAATCTTCGTAAGAGAGTCATATAACTCCTGATTGTCAGCCATGAAGCCGATAAAGATAAAAGACTTTTCAACATGCATTTCGTCTCGGAGATAAGCATAAAACTTAGCAAAGTCTAAGTTCCAGCCTTTGTAACGAAAGTGTTTTCCGTCCTTAGTCCTTATGTCATTTCTTACTCCCAAGTTCAAATTTTGACTATCAATAAAAGCATAAACAACTTCTTTCTTCTTATTTTCCATATATATAAAGATGATACACCAAATATTTATCAGCACAAAAATAGGAGTCTCCTTTGAGACTCCTGATAACACTACCTTCTTCCACCGGAAGTAAAAACCATCACCGCAAGAATCACTATTAATCCGATAACTACCAAAAGAAACTCGGCTGATATCGACAATGTAATCGAGGGTAGAACCACAAAGCCAACTCCTACCAATAGCACTAAATACCATGGCCAGTTATTCTTAATGTCAATCTTACGCCAGAAAGACCTAAGCATTTTCATAATATTTTCTCCTTCAAAGTGCAGTCTAAGCATTATTATACACAAATGACGTCCTCCCCGGACAGCAAGCTTTCAGCTTGGCGATGTCCGGGGTTTCCTGATTGTATTCTCATGAGAAGCCGAGGGCTTCTCATGATTCCAGAGCAAAGCACCTTTGGTGCAATGCTTGCCCAATTCATCCCCGCACAAGGTTTGCGACTCTCAACCTTACAAACCCTTGTGCGGGGTTTCCTTAGGCACAAAAAATGGAGCCTCCTTCGAGACTCCAAATATACTACGCAACTATATTTTTCAGGTCGCCCGGATCCTTAAAATCGACCTGGTCGAACTGATACATCGAGACAGGGAATTTCACTCCACTTCTCCGTCTCCAAAACAAGAAGCTTTCTCCATTCGGTGAAAGCTGATAAATTGGTCTGGGGGCTGGAGCAATTCCTCTCATAGTCACCATTACGGTTTCTTCCCTCTGAGCAAAGCCAAACCGATTCATTCCGAACTCAATCCGCTGCTTTGCATAGGCAACGAACCAATCCATGTTTTTCATTCCAAGAAGCCAACCAAGATCAGGCTCGACTTCGGCTTTGACACAAGGAATATCGACCCCCGAAAAATTGTCCTGCTCGACCATGCCCGCTTCGATTTTTTCAATTTGCCTGAGCAAATCAAAACCATCTAGTGGCTGATTCCATCGGGTCAGGTACACGATATCCCCTTCTTTTTTCGTCATCAAGGACACGACGGGCTCCCGAGAGCCTCCATGGATATGAAAACTGACAGAGTGTCCTTTGAGTCTGAATTCTGGCCATGGTCGGCCCGAAACAACTGATCCTGCAACGGCCCACTCGATCAGCTCTTTAAGCTGGCTGATCATATAAATCGAACCGTTCGGGAATGTCGGGGGCATCGCCAATCGCATATTCCATTCTGAAGCTTTTTTTGCCACTTCAGTGGGGTCATTTGTAGCAAACGACCTTAACTCTTCACCAAACCGTTCGAGACTTTCTCTCCAGCCTGCCTGGCGTTCCATAAACAGTTCCGCTCCAGGATGAGAACTCATCCAGTCTGAAGGGGAAACGCCCATCAACTTCTCGCCCTGGCTTAAACAACCAATGATAGTTGAAAATCCTAATCCACGCATAATTCACTCTCCTTTTTCTTGTTTTTTTGGTGATACCATCCAAGGATAATCCTTGGCGGCGACCTCAATGATTCGTACCAATCGATTCTTGAACTCCTGAGAGACTTCACCCATCGGATATTCTCCGCTGAGATACCCAATCTTCATGTCTACTGGTCCAGTGAGACCAATACCACCCTTTGTTTGCATTCGGAAGGTCAGGATTTGGTCAGTCTCAAACTTCAAGATATCTACAATAAACACTTCCGGAGGCAACCAGCCATGATCAAACACATAGTGCAGAATCATGTCAGGCATCTCAAAAATATCTCCATTGGGTAACGTCAGAGTGATATCACCTGAACTTGACGAGTTATAAATATGTCTCGACTGGTCAAGAGGAACACCGATATCGGGGTAACAATACGAGCAAGGATGCATTCCCATAAATTTTCTCCTTTTGGCCTCAGCCAACTTGATTTTTTAACGTCCTAAGTACCCCATAATTATAACACATTCCTAGTCTTAGGCACAAAAAATGGAGCCCCATTCGGGACTCCATATAACTACTTCTGAGCCAACCACCATTGAATTGCGATAATGGTTTTCCCATCGATGATCTCGCCATTTGCGAGTATCTTGGCAACCTCAGAACGCGAGACCCAGTGAAGAACGATGTCCTCGCCTTCCGTAGCAAGTCCGCCGCCCTGGCTTTCTTTCTTGTTCTTATCAACTTCAGCGTGGTAAAGGCTGATGGTCTCTGTCATTATGCCGGGAGAGCTGAAAAACTTGAAGAGAAATTTCACACTACCTCTCTTCACAGCATACCCAGTTTCTTCAAGTGCCTCTCGGACAGCACTTCTTGCACCCTTTTCACCAGGGTCGATCATGCCGGCGAGTATTTCAAGTATTGTGCCTGAAGGATTGATCGACAAGGTGGGAACCCTCAACTGCTCAATCAGGAGCATTTCATCCCCATCTGTGAGCAACATTGCAGATGCCGAACCTCGTTCGAAGACCAAGATTGTGCGCGGGTCAGTCGTCAGACCCTGAGACGTGGTATGTGTCTCTTTTACAAGATACATCATGAACTTCCCAATTCCCTTAAAATCATAGTCCTTGACTTTTTCAACTACCTTTACAAGTGTATTTCGTAATATCATGTAAAGCTCCTTTTGGCCTCAGCCACAATAAAATTTTAACGAACTAAACTACCCCATAATTATACCACATTAAGTCAAATCACGCCTAGAATGGTCTCAAAACACTCTCTCCCTGTACTGAAGTGCCTCTCCTATGTGACCAGCCAGAATACTCTCACTCCCTTCGAGATCAGCAATTGTCCTAGCCACCTTCAAAACCCGAAAGTAACTACGAGCAGACAGATCAAACTTCTCCATAGCTAGTTTGAGAATATGAACCCCATCAATATCCAGTCTGCAAAACTCCTTAACCTGCTTATTTTTCATCTGAGAGTTACAAAAAATACCAGAAACTAACAATCTTTCATGCTGCTTCATCCTTGCTTTCATTACTTGCTCTCGAATATTTTTAGAGCTTTCCCCTTTTGCTATCGTCCCCAAAATCTTTTCTGTTTCCACCGCAGGTACATTTATATGCAAATCAATTCTATCCAGTATCGGACCACTAATTCTTCTCTTGTATTTCTCGGTTTCCCGCATCGAACACTTACAGTCTTTGGTCGGATGGCCTAAGTACCCACAAGGACAAGGATTAACTGCAGCCACCAGCTGAAATGATGCTGGGTACTCCACTCTACCGGCCACTCTTGATATCTCCACCTTTCCATCCTCCATCGGCTGTCTCATAGACTCTAGTACACTTCTAGGAAACTCTGCCATCTCGTCCAAAAACAAAACTCCCAAGTGAGACAGTGACACTTCACCAGGCACCGGCCGACTCCCACCTCCGATTAACCCGGCTAAACTAGTTGAGTGATGTGGAGATCGAAAAGGTCTCCGTCTGACTACTGCTTCCCCTGCTGTCATCAGTCCGGCAGCCGAATAAATTCTTGTCACCTCCATACTTTCCTCCTCACTCATCAGAGGCATTATTCCAGGTAAGGCTCTAGATAACATTGTTTTCCCGGACCCGGGAGGACCACTCATCAAGATGTTATGTCCCCCGGCTGCCGAAATAATAAGCGCCCTTTTAGCTGACTCTTGTCCCACAATATCAGCCATATCAAACTCCGGCGAAGCCGCTTCCACCAGACTTCTTATTTCAATTTTTTTTAACGATTCAATTTTCTTTATTCCCATCAAATGAACAATTAAGTCTTTCAAATTCCTTACCGGCACCACTTCAATACCAGATACCACTGCAGCTTCATTTGCAGACAGAACCGGTAAAAATATTCTCTTTTTATTTTCTTTCTTGGCAAAAAGAGCAACGAGCAAAGTTCCCTTGGTATGCCTTAAACTTCCGTCTAAAGAAAGCTCTCCGTAAAACAATCCAGGATAATTATCATTGTCATCACTTGTCATTCCGGGCAGAGCCTGTCCGTCGTGGCGGGACCCGGAATCCAGTTTTTTACCTTCATCGATTGATGATGTCATTCCGACCGCAGTGGGGGACGATGGTACCCGAAGGGGTAAATCTCCCTCCACCCCATCAATTTTTGAGTTCTTGAGTTCTTGATTTCTAGAGTTCTTTATCTCTATATCCCCATTCGCTAACAATATACCTACCGCAATTGGCAAATCATACGCCGACCCTTCTTTTGGAAGATTAGCCGGTGCCAAATTCACTATTATTTTTTTCTGAGGAAAGGTAAATCCACTATTCACTAAAGCCGTCCTCACTCTTTCTCTGGCTTCAGCCACAGCCTTGTCCGGCAAACCCACGATACTAAATCCAGGAAACCCTTTCTCTGCTACATCTACTTCTACCTCAACCAAAAAACTTTCCAACCCTACACACGCTACACTTTCAATTCTTGCCAGCATTACGCCAGTATATTCCTCTCGCATTCTATTAAATAGTCCTATCTCCCATCATTCATACCATAACCCTTGTCATTCCGACCGCAGTGGAGGAATCCCTCGAAAACATCAATATGTTTGTTACCCTTGTCATTCCGACCGCAGTGGAGGAATCCCTCGAAAACATCAATATGTTTG
>CAYGCQ010000004.1:0-39083 GCA_964348455.1 uncultured Pseudomonadales bacterium | reverse complement strand
TTACCCTTGTCATTCCGACCGCAGTGGAGGAATCCCTCGAAAACTGTAAAATTATATTTAGTGAATAAATACTGGCTCTATATTATGTCCAGCCCATCAGGAACTCTCTACATAGGTATAACCAATAACTTATCAAGAAGAGTTTTTGAACACAAATCAGACTTAATCGAAGGTTTTACAAAAAAGTATCAATGCCATAAGCTAATTTACACCGAAGAATATGAAGATATATATATGTGTATCTCCAGAGAGAAACAGTTAAAGGGGTGGAACAGAATGAAGAAGGAATTTCTAATCAAAGCCCAAAATCCACACTGGAATGATTTAAGCGATTCCTCCACTCGCTACACTCGGTCGGAATGACACAGTAACTCATATTATTCCTTTCACATTCGACTCATTTTTGGCACAAAAAAGGCCCCGATATTATCGGGACCAATTATCTATCTATGCGGATTCAGAGCAAACTGCTCCAAAGCGGCCAGTTCAACCGCGGTGAGGTTAAATACGTCAATTACATAATACTGCAGAGGCAGCCCGTCGCCAACCCTTACACCCCCAAAAACGATCGGATCGGGATATTTTTCAACCTCTACCCTCACGGTCTTCTGAATTTGCCATTTCGGAGCTTCGGCAGAGATAAGGCACTCATCCGCCTCAAACAATCCAGTTTCCAGAGCTTCGTCCATTTTCACTCTCGTGTTTCCGGGAATCGAGCCTGCAAAGTGAGCAGATATACTCACCGAAGCAAGACCTTCCTCTCGAGCTACACCAAATAGATGTTTAGCTGCCGGATAATACTGCATCGCGAGAACAGGATTTAATTCAGGTTCAATAGCATAATCATCCCCTCTGGTGCTGCTACCATTTCCAGGAACTACCGTGAGCTTGAAGTCACCCCTGAAGGTCCAGTTCATGGTAATAAAGACTGGTAAGTTGTCTTTTCTCCAAGCCAGGAACGAAGGATCAAGTAACTGAGGATACCCCGCCAGTGCCATCTGGAAGTGTTTTCTTGTTCCCATCAACCGGGCAATGACATCAGGAGCTGTTTCCTTCACATTTTCAATCGGGAAATGATTCTCTTTTCTCATAAATCTTTTTAATGTTGTGATTTCTCGGTCGATTGCCGAGATATTACCCATTAGCCAGCGTCTGTCCAAGCTTTGAGGAATAGTAACCACTGTTCTCAAAACTTTACTGAACAGATCTTCAGCCGTTCCAGCCACCACGAAAGGTTTTGTTAAAGTTTGAACATTCATTTCTCCTCCTACTCTTTCTTCTCTTGGCTACTTACCATCAAACCCCTATTCAAATCCTTCTCACTTATTACGACCTGGTTCGCTGAATATTTCTTAGTCCTGTACGAAACTCCTGTCCCATCAGGTCTAATAATCACTAATGGAGGTCTCGGATTTCTAAACATGTTCATGGCAGTGGACCCAAAGATAACGGCCAACGGCACCAAATAACATGACATTGAAAATGCTACACCCCCAGAAGGAAGGAGCATAGATATCGGAATCATTATGATTGTATAAACCATTAATGCCAAAAACATCTTGGCCACGTCTTTCGTCATTTTGAAAGTCAGAATTCCGACACAAAGCAGAAGCAGCAGATACACTACCAAATATCCCAACCAGGACTTTGCTCCAAAAAACGAAAAGGTTTTATCAAGCTTCGTGTATGGCTGCCATACGAAGTTAACTCCATAAGAATCAGCCGTACCATCCAGTCGATCAACAACTGCCGTCAAAGCATACTCACCAGGAGTATTCAAGGGCAAACCAGAACATTGTTGATTAACAGCTCTCGCCTTCACTAAACAGTCTATTGGCCCAATGTTATTTAAATAAAAATGGACCATCTTATCCGTTATGTAGCTTGAGCTAACGACTAAAGGGGTAGTCATTGTATTTGGAACACCTGTAAACTCAATTCGCACCACTTCACCATTCGCAGGAGAAACAAAATCAATCACACCTGTCTCCCTTGAGGTACAACCCATCAGTAAAAAGGCCAAAATTATGGATAAAGACAAAGTTATTACGGAAAATCTCTTCATTTTGACCTCCTAATGTCAAAGATCTGAACATAAACTTACCCGCAAATTTTACCCTATAGACAGTCCATAGTCAAACATTCCTCAAACCAATTCAGTTTGTCATTCCTGGCTTGACCAGGAATCCATCCAATTATTTCAAAATTAAGTACCAATCTTATGGATTCCTGCCTTCGCAGGAATGACAATAAAGACTTATTATCAGATTTGCCCACAATACCACCCTATATACTTGCAGTCTAGCCACAAATATGGTACAATTACTCCTCGCACGTTTAAACCCATCATATTTCCAAAGGAGGTCCTCATGTCTATCAAGCTCTTTTTGAGTAGGCATGGGTCTTCCCAAGCCTATGAAAACATTGACGCAGAAGAAGATGTTTTTCGTCAAACACGATTTACCCCACTAAGCCGGGATGGCATCATGGACGCCAGAAAGCTCGCGATGTATGTATCACAGCTCCGTCCGGACGTCCTACTATGCAGCCCCTTCCGCCGTGCTCAGCAAACCGCTGAAATTGTGACGGAATACAATTCATATCTTTTCCCAAACGCAATTGATGATCTAGGAGAGATTAGGCGCATTGTCGATGGCCAAAGCATCTACGGAGACCTAAATCTCCGCTACAAAAAATGGCGTGGAGATGCCATCAGGCGAAGGGACTTGAACTCAAGATTTCACCCAAAAGATGAGTCTTTTGGTGAAGCGTCGAAACGATCGGTTCGTGTCGTACGGTGGATTGAAAATGAGTTTGATAACCAAACAGTTCTGGTTATTGGTCATAGTCAGCTCGAAGCCATGATGATTACGGCCATGTTAGAGGGAGACAATCCTCACCCCGCAGTATTCTTCGATTCCTTCAACAGACATTTCATGGCGCACTGCGCCGTAACTACCATGGAGAAAACTCCCCGTTCCGGGTGGAAAATGAAGAAGTTCAATGATACTAGTCACTTAAAGTAAACACTCGCCTTGGCGAGTGTTTTTTTATACCGTCCGGTACTTACCAATCGACTCAGTTACCATTCCGCACAATGTTAGTTCGGTTAACTTACCCAACACCTGAGACACACTTATCTTCATAATCCTGGCCAGTTCATCCACACTTCTTTCTCCGTCAGCTAATAGTGACAACATTGGATCCTCAAACCCTGCCCTGAGCATTGCCGAAGGGAGCTTCATTTGTCCCTGTAGAAGCTCCAGTTCTTTTAGTATGTCATCAGCTGTTGACACCAATTTTGCCTTTCCATCTCTAATTAGTCCATTAGTCCCTTCAGAAACTCGATTCGTAACTTGCCCGGGTAAAGCCAAAAGTTTTTTCCCAAAGAGTGTCGCCAAACGAGCCGTAATCATACTACCAGACTTCATTGATCCTTCTATTACCAGCACTGCGTCGGACATCCCGGCCACTATTCTATTTCGCGCCGGAAACATCCAAAGTTGAGGCAAAGTTTTATCTGGGTATTCCGACAGTATCAAACTATCAACTTCTAATATTCTTTGATACAGTTCCTCATCTTGAACAGCTACCGGCCAATCAATTCCCCATCCCAAAACTGCTATCGTTTTTCCCCCATTATCCAAACAAGCCTTGTGCGCCGTTTGATCCACTCCATACATAAAGCCGGAAACTATTACCACCCCCTTCTGGACCAAACTCGGCATCCACTTCTCGATTACTCTTTTCCCATACTCCGTCATTCGACGAGACCCCACAATCGCCAGTTTAGGCGAGTTGTCCAGGAGGAGGTTCTCGTTCCCTTTATAGAACACACTCTTCACCTCTGGCTTAATTGTCTTTAGATCCTCGCTCCACCGATCTTTTTCCAGTTCCATAAAAAAATTCTACTCCCAATTCCAATGTGATAAAGGTCCACATATTAACTCTAATAGACTAAAGAATTTTTTGATGAAGGTTTTTTATCAAGATCTAAAAAAATATTTCTACAAAAATGCTAAAATGGATGAGTGATCATCGAGTACACCAACACTATTCCTCCAAAGACCCACTCGACTATTTCTGTGGCCATAGTCTTGGCTACCTGCGCTTTCTTCTTTATTCCTACTACTTTAATCATCCTCGGATACTTGTCTTCCAGGCCAACCGGTAACCTTATTTCCCCCCTACCTCAAGGAGTGCTAAGTCAGCAACCTACATCTACCCCTATCCAACCACTTCCCCAAACAGATCAGCCTGTTACCGAAACTCCTGTAGCTCAAGAAGTGAGTAACGCCCCTATTATCGCTGCTCCAGGGGATGAAACATCGACACCTGAGACCAACATCGTCCCCGAAAGCTCGAACAACATCATCGACAAAACGGCTTCAGTCTCCGCCGGTCTAGCCGAAATTACTGTTTCTGATCAAGACATAAAAACCACCAGCCAGATCTACCTCTCACCCCGATCTACAGACAAAACCATCTACTCCGTCAAAAGCAAACAGGATGGTCAGATGATAATTCAGGTAAATACTCCATCTGACACGGTACGATACATTGACTACCACATCGTAAATCCCTAAAATGTCTATATGCGATCAGGCTTAGACAAAATCTCAACCCAAATACTACGTTTCATACCATTCCTTCTGGCTTTCGTTACCCCCTTGTTTTTTCTAACCACGACCACCGATCTATTTAGTATCAATAAGTTTTATTTTGTTGGCGCTTTGGCCACCCTTTCGTTATTGTCCTGGTGCGTTCGCAGTCTTACTAGGGGCAAGCTTACCATCACCACCTCGCCCTCTACTCTTCCTCTAGTAGTTCTTTCTATGGCCAGCATCATCTCCTCGATTTGGCTCAGCCCCATTAAGCACACCTCACTTTTTGGCATGACCTCTTTCTTTTCTGGACTGGCAATCATTTTTATTACCGTCACCTCTTCCCAGAAAAATCGTGCCCTAGTTAGCTCAGTTGTTACTGGACTTATTTCCTCAGCAACTGTTCTCAGCCTCGTCACCATTCTTCACAAATTCGATCTTTTGTCAAAACTTTTTTCCTCCGACCTTCTCACCAACAAATTTTTCAATCTTACTGGAGGTATTCTCACAGCTTTAGTTTTTACACTTCCCATCTTGATCTCGACCATCGCCTACTTAATAGTAACCAAAAAATGGCTCACCAAATCTCTTCTGTTTGCCTCTGCTATTTTTATGATCGTCGCCAGTCTTATCAACCTCACCCTGATTCTTCCGCAAGACGGACAACAAATTATCTATCTCCTGCCTTACCGAGCCAGCTGGTCCATCGCCGTTGATATCTTTAAGAACTGGCAGACAGCCCTTCTTGGTACGGGCCCCGAAACCTACTTCACCACCTTCACCAGACTTCGTCCCGCTTTCCTAAACGCAGATAGCACTCTTTGGGCTCTCCGCTTCCCTGAATCCGGAAGCTACATCCTTACACTCCTCACAACCACGGGAGTCATTGGATCTATCTTCTTCGTCTTAGCTTTTCTCAAGCCCATTTTAGTTTCCATGAAGAATCGCGTAGCTAATTCCGACAACGCAGACTATGTCTTCCTAACCACCGCTGTCGCCACCACCTTTATCACCTTCCTCTTTTTACCGGCCGGTATTGTTTCATTCGTACTTGGCATCACTGCTCTCATTGCTTTAACTGTCGAATTTAAACTTCTCGGTCTAAAAAATACTAAAGATATAAATCTAAGTATCTCCGCCAAGTCCGAATCAGAAAATATTTATCATGAGATTTCGGAGTCCGAAAAATACTCACCATCCTCAGTAGTCTTACCTTGGATACTTACTGTCGCATCTATTTTCTTGTTGTCGGTTTACTGGTTCAACGCTGTCCCTTCATACGCAGCCGCCGTCTCAGCCAAACAAGCCGAAGACCTCATCAGCTCTAATCCTGTCGGTGCCTACCTCAAAGAAGTAAATGCAGTTCAGCTAGATCGCTTCAATAGTGGTTATCCCCTAGCTCTTTCTCAATTTTTCAAGACCGCAGCTGTCACTTTACTAGAGAAAAAAGATCCTACTGACGACGATAAAAAGAACTCCGCCGACTACATGCAAAGATCGGTAGACTATGCTAGGTTAGCAGCCACTCTGGACCCTTACAACGTTAATGTTTGGGAAAATCTCTCCGATATCTACACTTCTTTCGTAGGTAATGCTGACGGAGCCGAGAACTTTGCCGTCTCCCATCTTGCTCAAGCCATAACCTTAGACCAAACCAACCCAAAACTCAGACTCAAACTCGGTATTCTCTTCTTCAACCTAGGCGACACAGATCAATCTATCAAGCTAATCAACCAAGCTTTGGATCTTAAGCAGGACTGGGATCTACCTTACTACAATCTCTCGGCAATCTACAAATACAAGCAAGACTACGGCAGATCGCTACAGTTTATGAAGGCCGGTCTTCAGTTCACTGATCAAACCTCGACCGACTACCCGAAGGTTCAAGAAGAAATCAAAGCACTTCAGAAGATGATACCGGCAGCTCAGACACCTCAAGCCTCCCCTTCCGCCGTCACCAAATAAACTTTCTCGGTTCAAATTTAGCCGATAAAAAAACTACTTAGATTAGAACTTCTAAGTAGTTATCGATTGCTATTTTCTTTTAAGCCTTACGCTTTCTCTGCACATTTTTTGCAAATGTCAGCGTGAAGATGTTCGTAGCAGGTCAACCTTCCACAAGATTTACAGTTTTGCAAATCTCCGGGCCTACTCCAGTCAGTTACCTCGTAATCTCCACTATGTGATGACTTTGTGTAGGTGTATGGCCATCCTGACGGTTTGCTGCAGACATTACACTTGAAGTGTTTGGCCAAATACCTAAATTTTTTTGCCTCTTCTTCAGCTTCTTCCTGTTCTTTCCTGCGCCTAGATTCTTCCTCTCGCCTATTGGCACTTTCCTGAATACTTTTTTGTAACTTTTCAGCCTTCCCTTTCCAGTCCATGAGTTTCTCCTTTCATTCTCGAAAATACATCTAAGTAGCTGTAGCAAAATACATAGGTAACCTTATCCGTTTGAATGTGCTTTCCAGTCCATGACCTCGCATCGTGCCATTTCTGAGGAGATTATATATCAGCCAACAAGGAGCAAGCTCTTATGCCCACAAATTGGAGGCTCGAGACACAAAAAAGTGGACCTGGGGGGAATTGAACCCCCATCTTAGCAATGCGAATGCCATGTTCTACCGTTTAACTACAGGCCCGTATAACAATGTAATTGTAGGGCGTGTAGTGCAGTTTCTATATTCAAGCTTCATAACAAAGTTATGAGCGAATATAAGAGGAAGCGCAGAATTTTTCACAGTTCATAACGGAGTTATGGCGAAAAATCGAGCAAGCTCTTACCGTATCTACAGGCCCGTGTACATATTTTAGCAACAAAAAACCGCCTTTGAGACGGGATTTTGTGTTTTGTGGACCCAGAGGGAATCGAACCCTCTTCTCGCCCATGCCATGGGCGCATTCTACCAGTGAACTACGGGCCCAGCTGTTTATCCTTGGTTGGCTACGTTATTATAAACCAGGTTGGACAAAGACTCCAGGTCTAACTGTACTTTTGAATCCAAATAGTCAATTTTGAGCACCCCATGGTATCCGGACTTAGCTGTCGGTTTGCCTATTGATCGTGAATCAATACGTGTTTTATAAAACTGCTTGAGCGGTATTCCACAAATTCCCTGCCAGTATTTTTTCAAATCTTCTTGGTTTTGGTCTGCCCGACACTGAACGGTACACCTAAATTTGTTCATATCAATCGGGTAAACCGCTTTTAAAAGCTTAATAAAGAGAATAATAATTTTTGGATTTGAATTCCCTAAGTAGAACGGCGAGGTTGTGGTGGATTTTGAGGCCTCTCCAAGACAGAGCATTGACAGTGCTATTTTGGCGGTATTTATATTAAATATCTCCTTGGATACTTCAAAATTATTAATATCCAAGGCTTCTAAAAATTTAATTCTTTTAATTCTGTTTGAGTTTGTGGCGCTAATTCTAACTTTTGACAGATGCTCTTTATTAAGCTGGACGATTCGATTCTTGTAGTTTGTAGGAAGTGGAACACCATAGAACCACGATCTTAAAGTACTCTTAGGGATAGAAGTTTTGAATATTGAATTTATTTCGAAATACGTTTTTCCCAGCATTCTTAGCTTTTTAGCTTCCAGTTTTAATGCTTCGGAATAGTGATTCATAAATTAATTGTACTCTTAAAGTATTCCGACATATATTGGATTATACGGTGCATGTTCAAGTCCAATCCACTTGACACCCATCATCTTAGTGTATACAATACACTCATAGACCAGTGGAACATTAAAAAGGAGAATTTATGTCAAAAAGAATGCCTGTTGTTGGTGATATCATCTCTTCCCCCGAATTTGCCTTTGGTACCCGTAAGTACAGCTCCCTTCCCTGTGATGGCTCACCCATTGAAGTAGGTGGTAATTCAAAGACTCACATCGTTTCTCAATCCTACACGGACGAAGAGCGGCTTGAGCACGCAGTAAAAACCGGTGAGATATTACCCAAATGGCACGACGTGGACTACGGCGCATACAACGAATCAAGAGGCATTGCCAAGTTTGTTGTTGTCAGAGCCGAAATGGAAGGTGGCAGTTCAGGCGGTATCGGTCGATTCGACGACTATCCAGATGAGCTCCATGTGACTGCTCAACAGCTTAATGACCAAGAAAAGTATGATCCAAATGGTGAAGTAATCGAATTCTATTACCCCAGAGGTTTCAGAAGCAATTCCATTGGCTTCATATTCTTCAACGGTAGCCTAAAGCAAACCTTTATCTAGCCCCCAAGCCCTGCACACGCAGGGCTTTTTAATACCAAATCTTGCAAAGCAAGCCTTATCGTGGTATTATAGGGCAAATCTCAAGTTCTGAAGGAGCTTACTTTGAAAAGAATATCAACAATCCTACTTGCACTTGTCTTCCTGCTTTCAGCCTGCCAGCCTAAAGAATACGAACCTACCAGGTTTGAACAGCTATCAGACATCGGACTTTTCGGCCGACACCCCCTCAAAGGTATCGCCCCGAAAGACAATATTTCCGGTGAATTCTCCGGTGGCTTCATCATTCTGGCCGGGCTGGCGAACGGCAGTATCTCGTCGACAACCGAATTTGCTCTCAGATGGTATCCAGTCGAGGGCGAATTCATCTATTCCTACATCCCGGGATCAATAATCCGGGTTGTTGAAGCACCCGGGCTCGAGAATCCGGAGATTGAATACGTTTTCAAGGACTATTGGCTGGAAGATAGTCCTCGGTATTTTTCTGAAAATGAACTTACAGAGGGAGTCTCAGTTGGCGGCTTGTCAAGCCAGGTGGTGTTCTACTATACTGCTGGCGCCAAGCTCAACCTCAACAACTTTATTAAGACAGACAACCTCGAAATCGTCCTTATCTACATAGATCCTCAGAATCTTGTGGAAAACAACCTGCAATAAATCAGAACAAGAATTCCCCGCCATCCGGCGGGGCTTTTTAAATGTAAAATATCTTCATGCCTGATAAAATCCTCACCTGCCAAAACTGTCACAACTCCTTCGTCTATTCTGAATACGAACAGAAGCTTGACACTCGAAATGCTAAGCCTGAGCCTCTCTATGACCCCATCTGCGCCAGCATCAAGGCCCAAGAAGCTAAGAGACCTTCCAAGCCAAAGAAGCCATAAAAAAAGTCCCCCGTTGTTACACGAGGGACAAAATACTACTTACCGAAAAGCGCTTTGAAGGCTGCGCCAATTGAGTCCAAAAGACTAGGCCGATCGTTATTCTCAAGCCTGGTTACAATATACTCATTCCAGGTAGATCCGAAGTATTCAAAATTCACTTCATCGCCAGACTGAGTCATCGCAATCTCTCTGGTCTCAGGCGTCACTTCCACCAGAAAAATAATCGGGGCTGTTTGGCCGGAAACAGGATCAACTGCTGAAATAACCTGCCCGTTACCGTCACGGACTATCATGGTAAAGATGGAGTTGCCATCCTTCTGATAAGTTCCGATATCGGCTACCGTACCCAGAATCGTTCCACGCTCTTTTTCAAAGTACTGCTTTAACCATGCTTCATACTTCTGAAGCGCGATCTCAGGCCGAGCATCAAACTGAACGTCATTGGACGTCACTGATGTGGAGGCCAGAACGTAGGCTGTGTACTGGTACTTCGTTCCATAGGCAGTCGTTGAAGACAAGGTTGCAAGCCAGCTCGGGTGACCGGAAATATTTCTCAGCAATATCTGATCTACCACAAAGCCTGACACTTTAATCTCAGGATGATCCTGAATGATAGTCAAGACATCGTTACCAATCGGGAAAGGTTCTCCCTGGACTTGGTAATAAGTACCTTGACGCATATCGGTTTTATAGTACAACACACCGGTTGAAGTATTTTCGCTCATGGCCGTCGAGGTCATGAGGTACTGGAACTCTTTACCGGAGTCCTGAGAATAGACAAAGACAGGTTCATCGTCAGCCTGAAAAGTGTCTCGACCAAGCGGGTTCCACCAGTCATCTTTGATGAATTTACCGAACCATGCCACACTTATCGAGGCAACACTATCGTCAATTTGACGATCAACCCAGCTTGGGCATTCACCAACATTACAGACATTTACAATCGCGCCTGTAGTTACATCGATGATCGCGATCTTGTCGATCCGGTTAAAGCCAACCGAGAAGTTATACTTTCCCAGACCAATGGTCTCGTAAAGTTTGCCATCCTCGTCGCTAATTTCGATCGTCGGATCAATTTGAATGTAGTCTTGATACCCGGCATTGTACAGAAGCCGCTTTGTGTCTCTGTCAAAATAAGCACCAGAGAAAAATCTAATCTCATAAGGTACAAATTCAGGTACAGATTTTTCATCTTCGGCATCCAACCTCATATACCCAGGCACGACCAAGATGGTCTCATCAAACGCGCCTTGCCAGGAGCTTTTGTAATCCAGCATTCCTAGCCAGAGATTGTGACCACCGACTTCTTGGCGAACAACATCTCCCAGAACATATCGGCCAACTACAGCACGACCATCTGGAGTGGTGTTTGGAATGTTTCCGGAGAACCTAGCTTTGGCATTGCCTTCGGTTACGATCGGAGTTGGAGCATTATTATCCCAAGGCATTTCTGAGATTGGTTTGGTCTCGATATTTGCATAAGCAAACTTTTCTTTGTCCCTCCCAACCCATCCACCTAAAAGGTTGAAGGTGACTACAACAGCCATGACCAGCAACACAAGTCCTGACCCAATCGCTCCGGCTGTATGTGTATCTGAGCTGTCGCTTGAAGCAAATACCATGCCCATAATACCGTTTATCATGATTACTGGCCACAGGTTCAAAAAACCACCAAGAGGTCCAGTTGCTACCGGCATAAAGAAATACACAAACACCAGCGCCATGATCGCATTCCCGACCAGACTTGCTGCTGCCCAGCCCAAATTTTTCCCGGAAAACCCTTCCGAGCCAAAAAAGGTTGGAATTGTCGAGCTTAAAAAGCCAAGCAAAAGCACAAATATGAACATTTTCACTCCTTCTTTCAAAAGTTAACGTACCTGGAAATTATACCATCAAAAGAGTATTTTAATATAGGTCGAAGTTCTACCCACTCATCTTCTCAGAGAACTCCTCAAAGGTGGGAGCATTCCTGTCCCTATCAGACATAATTATCTTTTCTTTAGGCACGTATTTGCCCCAATCAATCCCCAATTTCGGATCCATCGGACTGACGGAATAAAGAGCTGTGTCCGGCCTCCACAGATCATCCACCACATATTGGTAATCCACTTTCTCAGATAATACAAAAAGCGAGTTTGCAATCCCCGGCTCTATAAAAACTGCCCCTCCTTCTATTTTTTCACCATCAGGAGTCGTGCCATAGCCCAAGAATATTGTTTCCATTTTTCCATAAGTTCTGGATTTTGGTCTACAGTCCAAAAATATTGACACGGCAAAGCCAGATATCACTGTTACCAATTTGGCCCAAGGTTCCACATGTAACCCTCGCAAAACACCATAAGTTGAAAGTGAATGATTTACTTGTTTACCAACAAAGTCGTAGCCAGTCAAAAGTTCAATGTCCGGCATCCTGGCAACTTCTCGGAAACTACCCCTTTCGTCACCGCGAGTTGCAGAAACAATGTGGTACAACCCTCCGATAGACATCTCTTCAACTTTTCCGGTCAGACCAGCTTTTGCTGCCACTTTCTCCTGAGCAATTTTTTTAACCAGATTATCCAAAAAGCTTCGACCGTCATCGTCAAGCTCTCGATCTTTCATCTCCAAAGAAAGCTGTCCAATTTCTTCCATAATCCACAATGGTAAATAAGCCAAACTAAAAATTTCTCCCTTGGAACCCTCTTTAGTTTTTGAATACCTTTCAAAAAATAAACTATCTTTTCCATCGATTGTCATCAAAACCAATTTCCAAGTGCGCTGACTCTCTTTGTCTTCAATGGTTAAATTCCACCATTTCTTATTCGATTTTTCGATTGTTGCCAAAACTTTTCTAACCGTTCCATGCCGAAGATCACAGAAATCTCTTTTAAACCAATAACGTCCGGTTTCAACCATCTTCGTCACCGCATAGATTGCATTCTCAACTGTTTTAATCATTTTAAACTACTCATAAAATCTTGATAACTCATAAGGTTAGTTTCTTCTCCCTCAGGTATATGCTGCACGCTTTTATCCGGTAAATGAAATTCAAGAGAATGATCCCTCATATCCAATGTTTTACCATTATCAAATTTGTTGTAAGGAGAATTGGCGATGTAGTTTAAAAAAGCTTCACCGCCCACAGGTACCAAGTAGTTTAAAACCCCTTCAGGAACTAAGATTGAGTCCCCAAGCGAATCTTTTCCTTCTCCCAAATAGAACTCATTTGTTTTACCAAAGTCATCACCAGGTCTTAAATCCAGCATACAAAAATAAATTCTCCCAAAAATCACCGAAATTATTTTGGATCTGCTTTCGAGATGAGCACCCCTACCCACACCTTCAGGTGACCACTGGAGATACTCCACCCTAGGTTCAAACTTTGTACCAAAATAATATCCAAGCTCACCAAAATCCACAATCTCCTTTATCCAACCATCAGGTTTACTTTTGTATTTAACAGATTTGACCACTACTGTATTGGCAATAGGAGTGATTATAAATTTTCTTGGGCCTGATTTTTTGTCTTCCAGATTCTTTTTATCCATTTCTATATTTTAAAATCCAGCTTCTTGTAATCCCCGACCACGGAAATACTAAGATTCTCCTTTTTGAATATATCCCTAGCTAACTCTCTGACATCTTCTAAAGTTACAGCTTCAATACTCTCCAACTTTTCCTCAGGAGTATATATCTTGTCTCGGAAGGTCAAGTCCCACAGAGCCGAGCCCAGTACCTGTTCTGGCTTGTCAAAAGCCAGTGCAAACCTACCACGGAATGTAGCCTTAGCAATATCTAACTCACCGGCCTTGATGGCCCATTTTTTACTATCCACCAAGCCCAGCGCAATCTCCACGATTAGCTCCACCGCTTCGTTTAGTCTATTCTTTGGCAAACCCGCTCCGATGTATAAACCTCCAGCATCAGAAAACTGCTCAGTATCAGAGCCAATCGAATATGCCCAGCCCCTTTCTTCGCGAACCTCTCTCATCAAACGGGACATCCAGCCATTGCCAAAGATAATGTTCATTAATTCCAGAGCATACCGTCTCTTATCATTAGTATTTATGGACCTGAAAGCCATCACCACAGCTGCCTGCTCAACCTTACGGCTAGTGAGCTTAATTCTTGGCTCAGTTTGAGAGTCCCACTCGAATTTATTTTTAGGCGGAGCTTTTCTCTCATCTTTAATTAATGATCCAAACTCCTTCTCGATTACTTTCAATACTTCTTCCTCACTGCCATAGGAGCCCACTACACCAACAACCATGTTTTCAGCCACAAACCACTTATCAAAGTATTTTCGCAGTTCACTCACCTTCATATCCTTCAAACTTTTTACCGTACCTATGATTGGTCTACCCATGCCTGTTTTTCCATAAAATATTTTTTCACACTCCTCGGCCGCTTTAGAGCTTGGCCTATCCTCATACATATACAGCTCCTCAAGGATAGTTCCTCTTTCTTTATCAAAATGATTTTTAGGCAATATTGGCTCTGTAACCACCTGCCCAACTATTTTCGTGGCCAGTTCTAAGTTTCCCTTATCCATCTTTACCCAGAAGCCCATCTCATTCTGACCTGTGTAGGCATTAAAAGCGCCTCCAACCTTTTCAACTGCTTCGTTTATGTCATACATACCAGGAAACTGCTTGGTGCCCTTAAAAACAAAATGTTCCAGAAAATGAGCACTGCCGGCCTCCTTATCAGTCTCCTCCCTACTCCCGGTACCAACCATGACCCTTACCGTCACGCTCTCGCGCACCTCAGGAACAAGAATGACTCTCAACTTACCAAGAAGGTGAACTTTAGGCGAAAATCTCATATTCCCAATTGTAACCCAAAGCCAATATACTGCGTAACACCTATAACATTGTGATAAAATCACTCGCAATCTAGCTCTTTGAATCAAAAGGAGGTCAAATGAACAACAATAATACTTTTTACTTGGTTTTAGGGATCCTAATAGGACTAGTTATTGGAGAAGTTCTTGCAATCATAGGAGTACAAAACCTTCCTGCCCAACCTCAATTCAGACCAGGTGACCAGGTTGCAGTCATCTTCAACACCGCTTCTGTACACGATGGTGTAGGCTGTATGGAAAATGATTACGCTATCGTAAACTCAGTAGGAGCCACCGGGGAAAAAGAGTGGTTCAAGCTCGGTATCATTTCTCTAGTCTATCCGAATGGAAACCTGGTTTGGATGCCACTAAATCTCGTGGTTAATCCTCACACTACCATCTTAAATCTCTGTCCTGCCAGAAATCAATCTCCTGAAAATAAATAGCTTTACAAAAGACACCTATGGTGTCTTTTTTATTTTAACGTTTCCAAATTTTCCATTACAACTCTTTACTCTTATTTACAACCTTACCAATTATCTCAATAACAAATTTTTCAGTAGTCATTTTTTAACTCATAATTTAACAATTTCGAGCTTGCGGAGAATAAATATACCCCCTACGGGGGGTATCGAATATATTTTTGAGTTCAATAAAAGATTTTTATTAAAGTCATTATTCTACAAAAGGAAAATATAAACATTTATTCAATTTTATAGACTTCAGGCTACCGACTCAGAACTATCCCGTAGAGTAATTTTTGTAGTCAATTACATTATTGCTATTTTTGCAACTAATTTACCATTATTTACCAAATTTGAGGCACATTTTAACAAAGGCATTACATCTAAAATGCCAACTGTGCAATCAGATGATTACAATTGCGTAAAAAAACCATCCCTGTTAGGGATGGAATTTTGCACAAGCTTCCAGCATCTCGTCATATGCAACTATGCTGATACCGCTTAGCGGATCAGCATAACAAAATGCTGTCGGCACATAAGGGTTATTTCCATCTTTCACAAAAAGGCTTCGACTTTTTATCAGATACTGTTTTCCATTTGGGACATCAATCACGATATCGCCCACACTTGGAACAACGTCTAGCTCAACAATGATATTTGATGAAGACCCTACTGACAAGACGATTAGCATTGTTACCTCCAGTTAAAGAACAAGATAAAGATATATTACCACTTAATTTAACAGCCCACATCACTTAGGAAAACAATTATCTAGATACTAACACTTGCATGCCGTCTCCGTCAGTTACTAGGTGAACAGTGCCTATCAGATCAGTTCGTAGAACTTTTGAGCCAACCACATCCAAACGTAACAAAGTATCTCCATTGGGGTGTCCATAATTATTTTTCGCTCCTACAGAGATAACCGCTATTTTAGGCATAATCATATTCAGAAACACTTGGGATGATCCATATTTAGAGCCATGGTGCGATACTTTTAGTACTTGCGACTTCCTAAGCACACCCTTACTGACAAGTGCTAACTCTGAACCTAGATCCATGTCTCCGGCGAACATGGCTGAAAACTTGTTGTAAGCCACCCTCATCACTACCGACCTCTCATTACTTATACTGCCACCCACATCCACCTTCTCGACAACAGGCTCACTTCCCTTCACAACATCAAAGGATAATAATCCGTATCTAATTAGATCACCAGACTTCGGGCTATCAATTACTTTACCGATTGAGTATCTTTGCCGCAGGCCCTGTAATGCCCCCACATGGTCTTTATCGGAATGACTCAAGAACACTATCTCAATTTTTCTATCCCAAAACGGCATACCCCTTGATAAGCACGAAGTCATCGTGTCTACGTATGCCCCTGTGTCAATTACAGCCTGGAATGAACCTAAAACAATTAGAGCTCCATCGCCTTGACCTACATCGCAAAAATATACATGCAACTTCTCGTCCGGTAACTGCTGCCACACCCAGAGCATTAACAGTATGACAAATACAATCCCCCATCTTTTCCATTGCACACTTAATTTTATACGCTTTAAAAGCCAAATATTCATTCCAGATCTAAAAATCCTGTTATTCGTTCCAAAGCGAATATCTAATTTTAAAAAGATTGCGCAAGGCTCTGCAATAATTGTCGTAGATCATTTTTCTTCGAGCGAATATACGCAGCAAGCAACATTTGAACCTAAATATATAAGTTCCAAAGTGATTATCCAGTTTTGAAAAGATTGCGTAAAGCGAAAAAGCCGGTTTTTCCGCACCTGCGGAAAATTTTTCGCTGCAAACCAGGATGGCTTTCACGCAGGTGAAAGAGCATCCGTTTTTCAAAATGGATAAGCACGACAGGAACAGAAAAGTGTTAACCTGCCATTTAGAATTTTCACAATAATTGTCGTAGATCATTTTTCTTCGAGCGAATTTACGCAGTCCCGAAATGCTTGGTTCCGCAGAATGCGGAATTTCGGGACGAGTATGTAGATAAGCCGAGCCCGCAGGAGGCGAGGAATTATCGGTCGCAAGAAGGAAATATGATCGAGAGACAATGGAGAGCATCTGTTTTTCAAAATGGATAAGCACGACAGGAACATAAAATTCTTAGTTAGTTTCCAAAAAATCTAATCATCACCACAATCCAATGCGCAAACACATATGCAGGTACCGAAAACACCCAAGGAAGCAGAATCATCCCTGTCCCCAGTATCATCACGACAGGAACAAAAGGTAATATCAAACTATTACTTAGTATACCAATCAGACTCATTCTTCCAAAATGCCACCACAAAATCGGCAGTGTCATTATCATCGTCGAGAAAGTTGTTAGGATTCCAACACTACTTACTACTCCCAATGCTTTCTCCCCAATATATCTTCCAACGAATCCAGAGATTCTAGGCTCTAACACCATCAGTCCATAACTAGCTGCCACAGACAATTGGAAGCTAGCACTGATTATTAGACCGGGGTCTATCATTAGCATCAACCAGGCAGTGAGAGTCAGTATCAAGGCAGATAGAGCACCTCTTCCCAGTACCTGACCAATATAGAGTAGCCCAGCCATCCAAACAGCTCTGACGACAGGAGGGTCACCGCCGGCCAGAACAGCGTAAAAAATCATTGCAAAGATAGATACCCATATAGCTTTACCTCGTTTACAAAACCAAAAGGAAAAAGACATTACGGCCCCACCAACAAGTAGTATGTTATATCCTGAAGCAACGGCAATATGGATGGTCCCACTGTTCACAATTTGTTTATAAAATTCTAGACCTATATCTTTTTTATATCCAAGAACTATCCCAGATAAAAGACCTGCCTCCGGTTCAGGTATGAATCTTTGGTAAATAGAAACTAAAAAATCACGGAGATTATCGATCAAGTCAGATATACCAGCACTGTCTTCAGTTAACACAGGAGTGGTGCTAATTTCCTCTAATGTAGCGTCCCGAAGGTGAATATTGCCTTTAATACGATCTATCAGAACCCAAGTAATAGTGCCAGTTACCCTAATTTCGGTATCGTGATATTTTGCGCAAATATTTTTTGAGGAAAATATAAATCTGTCAATTTTGATGATGCAGTTCGTAATGTCTTGATACAGATTGTTAGGGTATCCAGTTACCCTAATAATTTCTCCAGGAGTATATTTTCCAACAAGTACCAGACCTAGAGCACTTCTAAATATTAGGGTTATCAGAAGAAAAAGAACCCTGTTTCTCATCACTAGAAAAGCTGAATCACCTCAGAATTCTTATC
This sequence comes from uncultured Pseudomonadales bacterium, assembly GCA_964348455.1. GTDB lineage: Bacteria > Patescibacteriota > Microgenomatia > UBA1400 > MFAQ01 > UBA10133. The sequence goes on along the minus strand of CAYGCQ010000004.1, from coordinate 20,793 downwards.
AAATAATTGTTGTGTCATACCACCTTTGGAGACTACTTCTTCAGGAGAATTGTATGGTCTATTTTTCACAATGGTTTCCGCTCTAGCTAGTCCGACCCCCCAAAGGGTATCCAATTCTGATATCGTACCCGTGTTTAGATTTATCATCTTTTTCCCACTTTTAGCCTCAGCATACCCCGTATTAAGGGGGGTATCTAAGAGAGTGGGTATGTATATCTTTTGACCATCTTTGACTTCTTGAGCCAAGTTTAAGTTCTTTTCACAGTATTCCCGGTCAGCATCTACTGCATAACCTCCGGAAACTACTAAGACGTCCTTCAGTCTAGATCTTATCGGAAGTTCATACACTCCGGGTGAAATTACCGCTCCCTCAATATCCACCATAATTTTTAGGACACTATCATTGCCGGCGGAATCATCACCGGAACCCAAGTACTCTATTTGAGCCTGACCACCACTCCTAATACCCCTAAAAAGGCTTGTAATTGCGAGGATGCATCCCAGCAGGAAGATTCCTATCAAAAGACGATCTACTAACGTCATCTTTTCGATTTTTTCTGCCAATGTAATTACTGCCATTAATTAATCATACATCCGAGTTGACAGTTTCTCATCTTCTAAACTAAAGCATTTGGATCATTAAACTAGACAATCTCCGCAAATACATATTCGAATTAGTTGTCTAAAATCACTCTGTATAGTTTATGCGGGAATAAACATACTACGCATAAATTTATAATCACTTAAGATATTCTAGTGCTATATTATGAACATAGTACATCATATACAATCAATATTTTAATGAAGAATTACCGCGTAATATCTATTACAAATTAGTCTTCTTTTTTTAACAAAACACCTGCGTCTTCTCCTTCCAAAGCAAACCCCACTTGATTCTCATACCTGAGATGATTTTTGCTGATATTATTAGAGTATGCGCTTCGTTTTTTCTCATACTATATATTTGACACTTTCCATCATTCTAACCTGGCTTTGGACTAGTTCTCCGAGCCTGTCTCTATACAATCTTCAGCTTACCGGGGCACTCACATTGGTCTATTTCGCCTTCAAATTTTTCTCACGGTCAACTGATCAAAAAGCAATTAACTTCCCTTCTACCATCATTCTAAACACCATCTGCCTTCTATTGATCTACTCCACCGGCGGTGTTATCTCTCCATTATTCTTTCTCTTAGATCTTTTATTCTTCGCCCTGGCACTTCTTTTTGAACCCATTCAAGCCGCGGTAGCCTCTTTCATAATTGTGATAATTTTTCTCATTCAAAACTTTTCTTCCCTCGATACAAACAAGATTGTTAACTTGATTTCCCTAGTTCTTATGACTCCAATCGCTGTAATTTTTTCTCGCAACTATCTAGAGATACTTGTATCAAAAGGTCAAATTAAAATCCTAAAAGAAGCCTTAAAAGAATCCGAGACCGAGAGTCTACTTTGGATTAACAAGAAAGCTAAACCATCCCTAGCAACGGTTCTAAATGCAACTACGGACCTTGTTATGTACTTTAACTCCAAAGGAAAAATGCTTAGTCTTCCCCCTGGGATTCCGGACAAATTAAAATCTATTCAAGAAGACTTAATCACTCTCTATACCTCCACAACTACTCTAGAAAAGAGCATTGAGAATGAAGCTGATAAGTTAAAGTTATAAACCATTATTACCCAGATTATATTCGGGTATTGTATGTCCACTCAAGCTCAAACCTCAACTATATCACCCATTTTTTTTTCCAAAGTTCTTACTACATCAAATCACATCATGGGGTGCTCAGACAACCGTATCAAAGTAGATAAACAATCCCCAAAAATACCTTTTTCATCTAATTTTAGGCTTATATTATTTATTATTACTACGATCATTTTCACCTTTTGTTTTCACACACCGGCACTTGCCGATAATCTCACCTCTCCGGCTTTTGAGATAAAAATGGGAACCATAAATATCACAGGAGGAAGTAAATCATCATCATCTTTTAAGCTTACTGACACGGTTGGCCAAACGATTCAAGGACAGTTTGACTCCTCTGGTTTTACCATCAAAGCAGGTTTTCAATACATCTATGCTTTCATCCCCTTCACCTTTACCATCTCCAATCTAGAACTAAATTACGGAAGCTTGATACCCGGAACCCCTTCTCTTTTGACTAACATTCTTACCGTCACTACCGGCAGTGCATATGGTTACACCGTTAAGGCGGTCGAGGATCATCCTCTCCGCTTATCCAACGATGTCACTACCATTCCCGACACTTCTTGTGACATAGCTTCTACGTGTACTCAGACCGATGCGACTCCTTGGACAGCCGGGACAAGTTATGGATTTGGCTACAATGTACAAGGTACCGACGTCGATGTAGCTGACTTTGTCGACAACACCTACTTCCGGCCTTTTCCCATTCAAAACATAGATCTTCCTGCCACCATCATGAGTCGAGCCGGTGTAGCCACGGACTCAGCTGCTACAGTCACTTACAAAGTCAATGTTTCAGGTTCTCAAGCCGCTGGCGTCTACCAAAACAATATTCAGTATATAGCTATCCCCGCCTTCTAAAGACAGCATTGTCATTCCTGGCCTGACCAGGAATCCATCAAATAATTACATAATGAATATGATTAGAATAAAAAAAATACTAAAAAAACCAGGATGGATTCCTGCTTTCGCAGGAATGACTTTGATACTTCTTACCTTATTTTTATTTCCCAAACCTGCTTTTGCTGCGGGTTACGGTATCTCTATCAGCCCACCTCTACTTAGAGTTAACATCAAACCCAACAAATCAATCAGCCAAGTCTTTACCATCACGAATCTAACAAGTGACGACAAACTACTTGTCGCACGCATGGTCCCATTTTCCGAAGCAGACATTTTTGGCAATCCCGTCATCGATCTTAAATCCAGTCCAGATTGGTTAAATGACTTTAGCCTGGCGAACTCAAATATCAAACTAGGTAACGCCTTTACCTTAAAGGGCAACACTTCCGAGCAACTGGTTCTCAATCTAACTGTGCCGGAAGACTCACCTCTTAGAGATCTCTATGCCACCTTATTAGTCTCCACATATACCAACGTTCTGGACCTGGGATATCAAGGAAGCCAAGTAAATGCCACGATCGGTTCTAATCTCTTGATTACCATCAACACTGAACTAAACCCTCCGACCATCTTAAAGATTAACCATCTCGCTCCCACAACCGGATCTTTTTTTAAGTTCGGCAATCTATACCTGGTTGACAACATCACACCCATCTCCTTTTCCGGCTCAGTAAAAAATGATGGCAACTTCACTGCCGAGTCTAAAGGTATATTTAAGATTGTTAACCGAAATGATACCCCAACTCACCTCGAAGGCATACTACCCGTAAATGTAATTGCTCACACCGAAAGAATCCTCATTAACAATGATGGCAAAGACTTTACATACACACCAAATTTAGGCAATATAGGGCAATTCAAAGTTATCCTTCAAATAAAAACAGACAACTCAAATGCAGAAAATACACTCGACATTATTTTCTTTCCATTCAAAATTGGAGCAGGTCTTATCTTATCTGTATTCATTCTGGCATCTATCACCAAAAGAAGGCGTGAAGTAAAGTCAGACACTGTTGACAGCATACAATATTAATGACATTATTAAAATGTATATGAAGGCATATCGATTGTTGGCAGTCACCATTGCGTTTCTAACGCTGATTTCAATATCTTTTTTATTCCCGTCGCTTAGCCAGTCAGCTAATTTGTCAACAGCCAAAAACACCATTCAATCCTCACGTCTCTCATTTGCTGGTAGAGTGAAATCCCCTACAGTTGCAGGTAGTTCTCATGTCTGGATCTATACCGCAGGCGCAGCTGGCTTTTACTCTGTTTCCACCGCAGGTTTGAAGGTTGGAGATAGTTTAACTATCGGGACAGGAACCTACACAATCGCCTCTATCATCGACGAAGATGAGTTCACCACCACCGCGGTACTAAGTGCTGGAGATGCCGATGACACTGATGTGATTTACTTCAAGTCTAAGCCCAGACATGTCATAACTTTTAGCACGGCGACTGCTATAGCTAATGGGTTCTTTAGAGTTTTACTTCCAGCTGCTACGTCCGGGTTCAACGACACCGTTCCGGATTCTACAGGATTCGACTTCAACACCGCCGTGGATGTAACTGCCACCGATGCCACCGGATACACTTTCAGTGGCAATGCAGCCACAGTTTCAGGAACAGGAGCTTGTACAGCTCCAGCTAATTACCACTGTTTCGAGTACCACTACTCAGGCTCCGGTGGAGTAGGTACAGCCATCACTCTATATATAGGTAACACCAACGGAGCCAACACCCCTGTAGCTCCTGCTCCATCATCTTCCCACACAGAAGCCACTGCCGATACATACACCGTAGTTGTTCAGAACTTCACCAATGCCGCTGATCCAGCAACTGCCACCGCCATCGATGCCTCATCCCTTAAGGTTGGAGTCATTGAATCTGTCCGAGTAACAGCTACCGTAGATCCAAGCATTACTTTCTCCATTGCGGGTGTTGCAAGTGGTGCCAATCCTTGCGGCACTGGAACCGAGAATCAAACCGATGTTGATACCACTACTGGGACCAACGCTCCCCTTGCTGTCCCGTTTGGAGTATTATCACTGAATACTTTTAAGGATGCTGCTCATCTTTTAACCATCTCAACCAATGCCGCCAACGGTTATGCTGTCACAGCCCAAGAAAACGATCAAATGGGTAAAGACGGCGGCACCACCCCTTTTATCCCAGACGCCGACGGAGATGCTGCTGGAGCCAACGAAACCACATCCGACACCTGGAACACTGCTGCCGGCAACCCTGGCTTTGGCTACACTCTCAAGTCCATCTCAGGCGCCACAGTCCCCTTTACCTCAACAGGAACAGACTTTAATGTTCGAATGTTTCCTTCTATCGCCGATCCTGACTCTCCTCTCGTTCAGAACATCATGACCAGCACAGGTGTGGCAAATGCTCACACAGCTAATGTATGCTATCGCATCAGTGTAGACGCCACACAGGAAGCCGGAGATTATGAAAATCAAATTACATATACAGCTACAGCAACTTTTTAAAAATCCAAACAATCTTCTACACTAGCTAATAACAAGAAACGATAACCAAAAATATGTCTGCCAAAAAATCTCTCCACCTCTTTTCCTTTCTAGTCCTCACTGTTACATTCTTTACATTCATCCCCAATTCCACTTTTGCTCAATCCATCATCACGGCTATTCCTCCTCGCATAGAACTTGCAGGAGACCCTGGTGAAGTAATTACAACCCAAATTAAGGTCAGAAATGACTCCGAAAATTCTGAAATTTACTCAATTTACGTAGATGATTTTATCGTCATCGATACCATAGGCACTCCCATCCCAGTCTCTTCTTCCCTCAGCTCAAGATGGTCACTTAAAAGCTGGATCTCTGCCCCCTTAACAGTACCTGTAGACGCTAAAGGTATACAAGTGGTTAATCTTACTATCAGAGTTCCAATGTCCGCTTTACCTGGAGGTCACTATGCAATGGTTACTTTTATGCCCAACGCCGATCAAAAACCTGGCGAGCTAAAGAAGACAGGTTCCCTTATTGGTCAGCGTGTAGGCAGCTTGGTTTACCTTACCGTTAACGGAGCAGTCACAGAGAATGCAACTGTACTAAAATTTGCAGCTCCAAAGTTCCTGGAACAAGGTCCCGTTAACTTCACCGGTACCATTCAGAACTTATCAGACCTTCATATAAATGCTATCGGAAAAATAATCATCAAGAACCCCCTAAACTCCATCGTAACAGTTCTTCCACTTGAAACAGGCAATATTTTCCCGGAAAAGATTCGCGACTTTGCTACTTCTTGGGATCAAAAATGGGGTTGGGGACGATATCGTGCCGACCTAAGCTTAGCTTACGGTAGCACAGGCGGAGTTCTCGCAGCCACCATTTTCTTCTGGCTCTTCCCTATCAGACTAGTCATCTATGTCTTGATTGCTATCATCTCAATTCTCTTCATCATCATTCTTCTCAACAAACGCAGCAAGAGACATCAAGAACTACTCGAAAAGGAAGTCTCCGAACTTAAACGCGAGCTAGAGAATCTGGAACAGCCCAAGTTGTAATTATGCAACACACCTCGCTTCGACATTGCAAACCGCGCAGTGCTGAAGCAATCACCGACACAGAGGAAAAGCATATACTGAAAGTAAAGTGAAACCCTCCCATAGAACTATCATTTTACCCATTGTTGTCGGCCTACTTTTGTGGCATGTATCACCTGCCATTGCCCAAGTTCCGGTATCAGCCACAGTCGAAGGTCAGTCAGTTGATCCAGTTTTACTAATCTCTCCAGCAGCAGGAGCCACCATAAACAATACGCGACCAACTTTCTCCTGGACTCGGCCGACCTCTCTACCGACTAGTCCGTTAAATCACTACGACCTATGGATAGATGGTGCCATATTTGCCGCATCAGTTAGCGATTCTCTTACCTATCAAGACTATTATTTTTATACCGCAACTGCTTCAGGTGGAACATTTTACGTCACCTTAAAGACAGATCTTGCTCAGGGTTACCATACCTGGAAAGTAGATGACTACACCGACGTTGGGACATCCGCATCTTCTGAAACCAGAACTTTTTACCTCGATTCTATTTCCCCTTATATATCGGTAACCAAAGTTGATCAACAAACATTTAGTTGGGATACTTCAGTTCCTTTCTTGCCGGATTCAATCACCCAATTTATTTATATTACCAACCCTAACCCCTCCTTATCCGGAGGTGTTGAAACATCATCTAACATTCAAATTGTATTGGTATGTCCACAAAATATACCAACATGCTCAAATCAAATATACTCCACAAACAGCCCTTCCGGCACCTGGCAAACTCAGTTCCTCGGACTTCAGGCAAACAGCACTTATACCGTAAAAATAACTGCTACTGATGCAGCATCGAACATAACAACATTCCCCGACTTTTATCTTACCTATGGAGTGGCCTCAGTCACTATCACTCCCACGGCTACCATATCGCTGACTTCAACTCCATACCCTACACTCACCCCACTACCCGCACTAACTCCAACAGCTACACCATCAGCCACTCTCACAGCGACGCCATCCGGTTTCCCCACTCTACCACTTTCGGGAACAGTAACAGCACCTCCTAATTTATTAAACTTAATTACACCCGGGGATTACATCCCTGGCCCACCACCGGCACCAACTCCACCTCCGGTAAGAGCAACTGCTGCTCCCAGAATCACTCAAGATGTTTTCTTCAACTTCCTTATAATTCTCATGCTTTTTGGTTTGCCATTACACCTCTTAATGACTGTCATTGGAACATCTACCCCAGTTCAATTTATTCCCAAATTTTTATGGATACTCGCCTATCCATTTTTTAGGAAAAGAAAGTATCAAACTGTACCATTCTGCTTCATTGACTTCTTTATCTCCGATAAATTAGACCACCCTTGGCAATCGGTAGTGTCGGACATAAAAGGTTTTTACAATCTAAAATCACCAATACCATCAGAATTATTTATAAGTTTGAAGGCATTTCGTAGAACATGGGACGATAATCTTTTCAGAGGTTCAATCATTCCCATCACATGTCTCTCTCCACTAGTCTTGAGGGATCAGGATGACCGTAAAAAGCTCCAGAAAACTATTTACGATGTTAGAATCATCCCTCTAATAATTGCCATTATAACTTCGACAAGCGCACTCATAATCAGTCCATCCTACTTTGTTCTTACATACCTTTATCTATCACTCCAGTATCTATTCTCAGAATACGTTTACCTCAAGATATAGAAACTCCAACTCCTCTCCACTTATCCAACCAGAATTTCTTTGCGAGATACTCACCATCAATCGCACGTGCTGATTTGTCATTGCGAGCTCCCGTCTGGAGAAGGTAGTAAGCTTAAGCTCTTGCGAATAGGTAACTCAGAATCTATAAAAATAAAAAAGCAATTGTCATTCCGAATGTAGAGAAGAAATTGCTTAATACGTAAGAGGTCCTCGACTCCAGACCACCCAGATTAGGTCGGAAGTTAATAGCTGAAAACGAGATGGCTATTATGTTCTCCAATTAAAGCATAGGAGTATCACGGCGATTGCGGACTTGGACGATATATACAGAAAACAATCAAAGTTACTCCAAATAAATTCAATAGACATATTGCGAAATTAAAAAAATAGTTAGACTACAAAAAAGAGGTTCGGGTTTAATGTGTTTCGCTAGCCATAAATTCAAATATATCATGCAATTAACGCATACTATATCTTCAAGTATCAATAAATATCATATACCATCATATAGTGTTTTCACGACCTACTAATGCCTAGATATAATTTCCGCATATTATATAATTCAATTGGCTTTGTTTTCCGCGTGTAAAATATTATTTCCGCATAATGTTGCGTTATATAAGTGAACCTAAAGCAATAGCGCTAGACACTAAACAAATTGCTATCAATCTCCGCAGCCTAAATAATAATTACCGCTCTTTTCACTCTTGTACTTGACTTACTCACATTTTCTTTTTATATTAGTATATAGACGTCTAATGTTGTCTAATATGAACCTAAAAGATAGTTATCAACAAAATAAAAAACAATGTTAATTACCGACTATTCAGACCAAAACTATCAGACAGAGGTTAACTCCAAAATCCCCTTACCCGAGATCATCACTGCCGGCATGATCTTTATTCTCCCGATTATCTTTTTACTTGTATTATCAGCCTCCTAAACTTCTTATCACCTATTACTAATACCAAATAATGGTCCTGCCCAGCCAACCGGAACTTCTAAATCTTTTCTCTTCTTTCTTAATTGAGGCTGGACTTTCTGCGGTATCAATCAAGAACTACCTCTCTGACATTAGGCACTTTCTGAAGTTCTGTGACGTATATTCAGCATCCAGGTCAGAGTCCGCCACTCCAACCACGATTGATGAGATATACCAGGATCTTAATTTGTACCTCACTCCCTACACAGAGAACCAAAAGGCTACCTTCACCCCTCGGTCCACGACCAACAGACGCCTCGCCTCCATTAGGCGTTTCACGACATTTCTGAGCGTAAAGTTTTCACTTCCAAACGTTTTCACGCAACAAACACTATCAGAACAGAACATAAAAAGTAACCTTATCAGACAAAACCCCAATTTTAATCAACGTAGTCAAACAGCATCGCCATCCACTAACGTCTCAGATACCTCACATAAAATAAACAAAAATCCCGGAAATAATCAAAACGTTTTATCTTCAGCTAAGATTCTTGAACAGTTTAAATCATCACTAGAAAAGGAAAAAAAGTCTCATTCCACAGTCAAAAACTATCTATCAGATCTTAATCACTTCTTCCTTTGGACTGCTAATCAAACTCCCTTTACCACTCAGAATCTCCTAAATATTTTAAGCGAAATTCAACTTCAGGCATACGCTACCTATCTTAAACTATGTCACACTAGTACATCAGTCATTAATAGACGACAATCATCGATCAGGAAACTGGCTCGTTTCTGTTTCGCTGAAGGCTACATCCCGGAAAATCCTTTTGAAATCAAGACTGTCACGCAAAAAATAGCTCCATTAGCCTGGATAGAAAGACTAGCACACAAGCCTAAAAAGACACCTAAAGGCCCTAAAAATCGTTTTGCAGTCCTCTATGATAAATATAATGCTATCTCATGGGCTCCTTACCTAAACATCGCTCTTCTCGTTTTATTCACCACCGCCATGGGTATCTTTGCCTATAATCAGATCATCAGTCAGGCACGACCAGGCTTAGCTGCCACAGCCCTCACCCCTCCCAGAAGACAACTCTCCTTCCAAGGTAGACTTACCGATTCAGGTGGAACCCCGATTACTACTGCAGTTAACGTTGTCTTCAAGTTATTCGATGCCCTTACCGGTCCAACTCAGCTTTACACCACCGGCACCTGTTCTATCACCCCGGATGCTGACGGTATTTTTAACAGTCTTATCGGTGATGGTGTCTGTGGAGCCGAAATTCCCTCTTCTGTTTTCACAGACAATCGAGACATCTATCTAGAAATTGGTGTCGGAGCAGAGACCCTCACCCCCCGTCAGCAAATTGCGACTGTTGGATATGCGCTAAATTCGGAGACCCTCCAGGGGTATCCAGCATCTGCCGCCGCAACCATCAATACCGTCCCAGTAATAGACAATAGTGGCAACATAAATATTGCAGTCAACTCCCCCGCTTTAATTTCCTCATCTGGAGTTTTCACTATTACTGGACAATCTTTAGCCCTCACCACAGAAGCAAACTCCGGTGGTGATATTATCCTTCAGCCAGATGCTCTGGGTTCTGGTCAAATCCTAGCCCTCGGAGGTACTACAACAGAAGATACTTTTAGAGTTACTAACTCCAACCTTACCACCGGAGCTCTCATTTCCGGCTATGTTGGCAGTGATCTCGGTACCGGCAGACTTCTCTCTCTTACGGCTGGCTCAGCCGAATCAGATCGTTTTTGGGTAGCCGTCGACGGAACGACTAGTATTCAAACAGCCACAGGCTCAGCTCTCACCGCATTTATTATTAATCAAAATGGCTCAGGTGACCTTATTTCCGCCTCTAACTCAGGCTCAACAGTTTTCACCGTTACGGCTGGAGGCAACGTTGACATCACTGGACAGTATCTAGTTAACGGCTCTCCTCTTCAAACTGGTTACTGGCAGAGAACTTCAGGCTCAATTGCCCCCATAAACATTACCGACTCTGTAAATATTGGTGCTACAGCTACATCTTCCGCCCTGATTCACCTTGCAGGCACAGCCGCCGAAAACTCCTTTATAAACACCGGCAACTTAGGCATAGGTCTTACCAATCCAGGTTATAAAGTAGATGTTTCTGGTGACATCAATCTTTCAGGCGCCATCAGAGTTGGAGGCGATGCTGGTACATCGGGTTATATCCTCACCTCTTCAGCTGGTGGAGTGAATACCTGGACCAACCCCAACCTAGTTGGTGTCAATTATTGGCAAAGAAACAGTGGCTTAGTCTCCCCCATAAACATTCTAGATTCTTTGAGTTTGGGAAGTACCGCTACCAACTCAGCTACGGTTCACCTATCTGGCACATCAGGAGTAAATTCTTTTATAAACACAGGGAACTTCGGAGTCGGGTTAACAAACCCTTCATACACTCTTGACATTAACGGCGAACTAAATCTCACCGACGCTATACGAGCAGGTGGAGATTCCGGAACATCTGGTTATCTCCTAACCTCATCAGGTGGAGGTGTCAATACTTGGACTGATCCATCTACCATTACCGGCACGAGCTATTGGCAACGAACATCAGGTTCAGTTGCACCTCTAAATATCACAGATTCATTAAATTTAGGATCAACGGCTACATCATCCGCCCTAGTTCATCTTGCAGGCACAGCCGCCGAAAACTCCTTTATAAACACTGGTCGTCTGGGGATTGGAACCACTACCCCTGATAACAAGATCGAAATCATCGACACAGGAAGACAATTAAGGCTCACCTACACCGATGCTTCAGTTTATTCAGAAATATACACCGGTTCGGATGGAGCATTGTATTTAGACCCTTCAGCCGCAAACAACACTATCTATTTTGCCGGAAACAGTGCCATACAAACCAGCAGTGTTACTTCTCAATGGAACCACATAAATGGAACCCTCTTATTCCAAAATGCTACCATGAACGGCACTTCAGGCACCGCTACTCCCGTAAAGATGCAACCTTATTTTTCACCAGCATCAGGAACTATGAATCTGGATGCCTTTACTATCACCCCTACAATAATTCAATCAGGTACAGCAACGGGAAATTACACCGCACTAAAGGTTAACGTCACGGAAACAAATGTCCTCGGCACAACAAATTACTTAGCCAAACTTGGAGTTAACAGCGTGTATTCTGTTAACATTAATAACTCTGGCTATCTTGGCTTAGGATTGACCAACCCCACTTACAGGCTCGACGTCACTGGAGACATCAATCTTACCGGAGCCATCAGAGCAAACGCTGATGCCGGCACTGCTGGATACATTCTCACCTCAGGAGGAGGTGGCGTCAACACTTGGACTAACCCAAGTTTAGTCGGTACTAACTTCTGGCAAGAAAATACTGGAGTCGTTTCTCCTATAAATATACTTGACGCTCTGAATCTTGGAGCCGTCGCCACCAACTCCGCTACAGTTCACCTTGCTGGCACCCCAGGCGATAACTCCTTCGTAAATACTGGATATTTTGGCATTGGAATGACAAATCCCGCCTATACTTTAGACGTAACTGGCGACATAAGCCTTTCTGGGGGTATTAGAGCGGGTGGTAGCTTCGGAACTTCCGGTCAAATTCTCTCTTCAACAGGCACAGGAGTCCAATGGATACCAGCTGGAAGCGGAAGTGGCTCAAACTGGACCATTAGCAACGGAGCTATCTATCCAAACAACGCAACCTTAGATGCTTTTATCGGCGGTAACTCCACGGCCTCTGCTAAATTTGCTTTTACCAATGTTAGTTCAGGCACCCCAACAGCTTCTATCTCTGGTACTACCGCCAATGTAAATACCTATCTCACTGGAGAAGGAAATCTGGCCACCACAAACATGCAACCATTAGTCATCGGAGGTTCGAGTACAGGCCCGATTCAGCTCTCCCCCAAAGGAACCACAGGTTTAAACGTAAACGGATCAGGACAAGTTGGTATCGGCTTAACCAACCCAACAAAAACTTTAGATGTTACCGGAACAGCTCATGTCACTAGTACAGTTACCTTAGACAGTCTTACTGCAAACAGATTGGTCGTGACAGACGCTTCAAACAATCTCTCATCAACCATCACTTCTGCTAACCTAGCTTCATCAATTTCAGATGAAACAGGTACTCTATTAGCTGTGTTTAGTGATAGTCCTGTTTTTACAACCAAGATTACCTCTCCAGCTGTTATTGGAGGCACAGATGTTAGCTCATCGCTTTCACTTCAGTCCACTTCTGGAGTAGGCACTACCGATTTCATAAACTTCAAGGTAGGCAACGCCGGAGCAACTGAGGCTATGAGAATTATTAATAGTGGCTATGTTGGTATTGGTGACACTACTCCACTTGCCTTATTCACTGTAGGAAGTGGTGATCTTTTCCAGGTAAATTCATCAGGGGCCATCGCTGCTGCCACTGGGATTACTTCTTCCGGCACCATCACTTTTTCATCTTTGGGTACAGGAATTGTTCACTCCAATGGATCAGGGGTTCTCTCCTCTTCAGCACTTGATTTACTCACTGATGTCACTGGGGTTCTTCCTCTTGCAAATGGTGGTACAAATAATGACAACAGTACTCCTTATGTTTCAGGAAAATTCCTAGCTTACGACGGATCCAAGTTAGCATCCACTGCTTACGACAGCTCCTCTTTCGATGCTGTTCTTACTTTTGATAATGGCTTGACCAGAACTGTAAACAATGTCCAATGGGGAGGAACACTTACTCAAGCCACAAACATAAATCAGAACGGCTTCGATGTCACCTTCTCTGGAGCCGGAAATTTCGGAATTGGCGTGGCTTCACCTAGTGCTAAGTTCGATGTTGCCGGAATCTTTGTCGTCGACTCCACCACCGGTCGAGTTGGTATCGGAACAACGACCCCATCAGTCGCCCTTGATATTGCTGGAACAACTTCAACAATCAGTAACTCCAGTGGTGATATCACCTTCAATTCGGCTTCAGGTTTTCTTAATTTTTCTGGAGACAGTTTGACTAATGTGCTTGATGCCACTATTAGCGGCCAACTCACACTAGGCAACTACCCGACTTCTGGCTTACCCGCCGCCGGAAACGGAACAGGTACATTAGTTTACGATGCCACTTTGAATTATCCAAAATACTGGAACGGTTTAGCCTGGAAAAATCTTACCGGCTTCTTCGACAGAAACAGCGCTGGTTTCATTTACCCCTCAAACAGTTTCGACTCTATAAATATCGGTGGCACTCCAAGCGCCTCCTCATCAGCTCTAATCAGATTATCTAGTAACACTTCATTCAATACTTTCTTCAGCAACGCTGTTGCTATCGGTTTTACCTCACCCATTTCCCCAACTTCAAACGTGGCTTTACAAACAAGTGGCGACATTCTACCTTTATCCCCATCCACCGATTCACTCGGTAGAACCAACTACTCCTTCAACAATCTATTCTTAGAGTCAGGTATAAACAACACATCTGGAACTCAAAAAATCTCTCTCACTAGTACTCGTCTTACAGGAGGCACTCCTTGGTCAATCAATGATGGAGCTAGAATTGGTGACACAAGCAACACTCTACCCGGCGGAGTCAAACTTTATGTTGCCGGTGCAGCCACAGTCTCCGGATCTTTCGGTGTGGTCGGAAATACTTCACTTATCGGAGATGTCACCGTCGGTGGAGGTACAGGTAAGATTGATGTCGGAACCGTTGACCCTCCGTATACCATCAATGGAGTCAAATATGCTACTTTCATGTCCGGCATGATAGGAGTCAAAGAAGAGGTCATTGGAAAAATAGCCACCACCGAACCTATCCCAGGCTTAGGATATCGCACTCTTATAGATCTAGACGGCCAAAAAGTAGGTTCAGATCTTTGGTTATTCGGAAAAACCACCAACATAAAAGACAACCTAGACAGATTATCCGTTCTCCTTACCGCCCAAGGACAAGCCAAAACGTGGTACGAAATCGATAATCAAAATAAAATCCTTGCTATCTATTCCTCCACTGCCACCAATATTATTTATCGACTAACCGCCCCAAGATTCGATGACGCCAAATGGACCAACACCAGAACCAGTGGTGCAGTTGGATTCGTCATCAACGATACAGAACCAAACAAAAACATCGCCGGTACCGGCTTCTTAAACTCAGTCATTCCAGAACCAAAACTAATCGCCCAAGCCGATGGAACATACCAATTAAATATCAATGGCCAAGCCAACAACGAAATATTATCCTTTGCAGAAGGTCTCATAGCCAATTTAAGAGTTGGTTCACAAGTTGTATTCAATCTAGTAGCAAATAACCTTACAATCCGTACTAAATTAGTTTCCCCAATTGCTGACATTGACAAGCTAAAAGTCATAGATGCCACCGTTTCCGGTACTTTATACGCCGATAACATCAAGGGAAAAACTGTAGACAACCTAACAGCTCAACTAAATCTTTTAAACGAAAAATACTCTACCGCTTCAGCGATTCTCACCGACCTTCAATCAAAATACACTTCATACGACTCCTTGCTAGGAATTTACAATACAGCAACAACTTCCGGAGACCCACTTGCTCTCTCACCACTTGCCACCACATCTGCCAACCTTCCTGCGGACTTAGCTCTCAACTCTCTCACTGTCCAGACTATATACAGTAGTGATATCTTGGCCAATGGTTCTGTTCTCGCTCAATCTTTTAGTTCCATCGACACCGACCTCTTTATCCAACCCACCGGAGACAAGCCTGTCCACCTTTTAGCCAATCTTCTAAATCTTTATCCAGATGGCAAAGTTGTCGTCAACGGCGATCTTCTCATCACCGGTACTATATATAGTGTAGCCTTAGACACCCGCACAGCTACAGTTTCCGGATCTCTGGCTCTAGGTCGAGGAGATCTCGCCACCGACTCCGGAAAACTCATGGCCCTTTTTGATAAGTCGGGTCAGATAGTCGGCTCAGTTGATGCTTCAGGCTCAGCTAACTTTGGCCAACTCACTACAGACGGACTTGTCATCGCTTCCGGAAACGCAAACAGTACCGCTACCATGTCCGGAATTACGAATTCAAACACCACCATCGGAGTCGCAACTATTGCCACCGGCTCAGCAGAGATCACCGTAGCTAACAACAAAGTTACCAACCACACCCTCATTTACATCACCCCGATTTCCAACACAGCCAATCAAGTACTTTATGTAAAATCGAAACAATCCGGTGTCGGTTTTACAGTCGCTATCCCCACAAACCCCATTAATGTAACCAAAGAAATTTCTTTCAACTACTGGCTAGTAGAAACAAAATAATGGTGCAAGTTAGAAGAAAATCATTCATAATAAACTCACAACTATTATGTTGTGAAAATGAAAGTTGAACTTATAAATCATCTACAGCAGAAGTCAAAACAAAGTAGGTACTCCCTTGGCACCGAGAAATTTTCTAACGCCCACCCAAATAAAATAGCCATGTTTATTTTGAACATATGGCAGAAAAATAAACTATTCAAACTCCCCTTCAATATTGCGGAAAGAATTATCCCCATCTCTATCGGCAGCTTTCTCCTGATAAGTTTTATAATCGGCTTTATTTTTGTAAGAGGTCGTGAACCAACCCCTCCCAAGATAACCACTGCCCCAACAAATTCTTTATATTTATATGAAACAGGCAACCAAGACTTCACAGCCAAAATTGGCAGCAAAAACACCTCAGCTCCCTACATCGTATTTACACCACCTTCCGGAATTGGAGCATCTTTCAATCTCATCGGTTCACAATCCAAAGGAGGAGTTCAATCCGAAAATACCGTGGTATACAAAGATGTTTTTCCTAACACAGATGTTTTGTACTCTACTCTAGTTAATGGCATCAAGGAAGAATTTGTTATAAGTTCACCCACAGATAAAGCAGAATACTCCTTCGAACTTCGAACCACTGCCCACCCAAGAAGTATCAATAATGTTTCATACTCTCCCTTCTTCTTTGACGAGAATAACAACTATCAATTTCATTTAGAAAAACCCTTCGCTGTCGATGCCAAAGGTAATCGCACTGAAGAAGTCGCCCTGTCTATTCGCCAATCCAAATTGGATCAGGATCTTTATCAACTCCAACTATCCGTTTCGCCGAAGTGGTTAAAAGACCCAAACAGAGCCTACCCTGTCGTCATTGACCCCACCATTGTCTATGACACAACCGCGGAATTTGCTGCCGGAGTGTTCAACCGTGTTAAAGATACCGGATCCGGAAACGCCCCCTCCGTGGAAAGTTACTACCAAGAAGTGGCGTCAGATCGTAATACTGTCGGACTATGGCACATGAACGAAGCCTCTGGTAATATTCTTGACTCGTCAGGAAATAGCAACACCGGAACTCCAACTGGCACAACAGTAAACACAACTACACAAAGACTGGGTGCGGCTGCAAGAACATTCAATGGTAGTAGTGACACTATAACAATCGCAAACGAATCTAAGTTTGATTTTGAAATGACAAGTCCTTTTACTCTAGAGGCTTGGGTCAAGACCTCATCATCAGGGGGACAAGAAGTTATCTGCAAACAAGAGTCAGCGGGACCGTGGAGCGGCTTCAACCTAAGGGTAAACTCCGGGACACTAGCTTTTCTTCTCACCAATACAGCAGTAACTAATCAGCTAAGCGTTTCTACCTCGACAACTCTTAATGATGACCGCTGGCACCATGTTGCTGCAACATACGACGGCAAGAGTAAGGCTTCAGGAGTAAATTTGTATATTGACGGACAACCTCAACTAATAACTGTTTACTACGACAATTTAAGCGCTTCAACACTTAACAATGTTTCAGTAAATATCGGCTCACGAGGTGGTTCTGCAAATTATTTTTCAGGCGTAATTGATGAAGTTCGCATCAGCACTGTCATCAGATCACCAGAAGAAATTAGAGCAAACGCAACCAGATATCCTTATTCTACCCACACTTCTGATGTCCTTGACTTCGGAACCAAAGTAGAAGCCTGGAACTCTCTCTCTTGGAACGAGCTAGGTGTAGCCACGGGAAATGGTGAGACTCTATATAGTAGTACTGGACTAGTCGCCCATTGGAAATTCAACGAGACGAGCGGAACTACCGCAGATAACGCTGAAGGCACAGCTACACTAGACGGCACCCTCACTGGCTTCGACTCTACTGCCTCCCAAGACGCCGATCCCGATTCTAGCTGGACTGCCAATAATAGGAGGTGGGGAGCTGGGGCACTTCAGTTTGATGGGGTAAACAGCCTAGTCTCAGTGCCCGACAACGATAGTTTATCTTTTACAAGCAAAATATTTTCATTCAGCGCCTGGATAAGAACCTCCACAAGTGGTGTCAATCAAACTATTATCAGCAAGGGTGGTACCAGCAATTGGGAATACGAACTCAGACTCAATACAGGCAATGTTCTTTACTTCATTACCCACAATGCGGCCGGTACTGCCGGAACAGCAACAACAGGTACAACCCAACTCAACGACGGGAAATGGCATTATGTAGTCGCCACTGGCGACGGCACGACTCAACGAGTCTATCTAAACGGCAAGCTACATGCCCAAACCACCTTTACTGCCGACGCTCAAACCAATGGCAACTCAGCCCTGGGTATTGGAGCTAGAGTCGCATCTACTTTCTTATTCAATGGAGTTATCGACACACCAACAATCTTCTCTAGAACCCTCACTCCCGCCGAAATCATGTCCAACTACAATGCCGGAAACATCGAACTACAAACTAGAGTCGGAGCCACCACCACACCAAACGATGGCACCTGGGAAGTCTGGAAACCAACAACAGGAGAAACTGCCATCGAGAGCTTCGACGGACCACACCAATATAACTCCACCGACGCTAACCTCGTCGCCTATCTCTCCATGGATGAAACCGCTGACAATACCTGTCTCGGTGGCGAAGATATCTGTGACAAAAAAAATTCATACCACGGCACCGCCACCGGCACCGATATCATTGACGGCCAATTTGGCAAGGCTCGCAACTTCGATGGCAGCACCGACTACATCAACCTCACCAACGAAGACGCGAACTTTTCCTCCAACTCATACACCATCTCCGCTTGGGTCAAACAAACCAACAAAACGGGGACACAAATCATCCTCGACAATCGCGACGCAAGTACAGACGGTTATATGCTATGGTATGCCACTCCTACAGTTCGCTGCAGATACAACGCCACTGATGTTACCTCCGTCAAAGACCTAACCCTTGGGATATGGCATCACCTTGCCTGTACCTCTGATGGCTCCACGCTGCGACTCTTCATAGATGGTATAGAAGATAATTCTGGTGCCATATCAGGTAGTATAGCCGAAACGACAGATCTCACTATAGGTGGAAGAAGTTTCACTCAACCTGCAAATGTTTTCCCCGGCAGTATAGACGAAGTGCGTATCTACAATACCAACATCTCTTCATCTGCCATCAAACAGCTCTACTTCCAAGGCTCCACGCACGGCGACTACCTCCACCCCTCAACAGCTACTACTAGTGGAGCCATCAAAATCGAAGGCAATAGTAGTCTCAAACTCGAAACCGGTCGCCCGCAAGTTGACGGAAACACTGTCGGCCTCTGGCATCTAGACGAAACCGGCGGGACTGGAGCATATATCAAAGACAGTACCACCAACGCCAATCACGGCACTCCAACTGGCACCACCGTTGCAAATGGTATTTCCCAAAAATCGAGAGTTTTTAATGGTTCAAGCGATTATATTAGTATTGCCAACGAATCAACTTTTGATTTCGAACGCACCAACCAATTCTCCATTGAAGGGTGGATAAAAACCACTAACACCGGAGGTGTAAACACACGCATAGTATCCAAATTGCTTAGTACCGCACCATATACTGGATATGAGGCATATGTCAATGCTTCTGGATATCTTAGCGTCTACCTTATCAATACTTGGTCTACCAATATTCTACTTGAGCAAGCAACAACAACCATTATCAATAATGGTGTGTGGCATCATATCGCCTTTTCTTACGACGGCTCTAGCGCAGCCACTGGATTAAAACTATATGTGGATGGAATCGAACAGACAACTTCTATCACCTACAATACTCTCTCTGCCAGCATACTCAATAACATCAGTGTCTATATCGGTGCACGCAATGGCTCAGTTAACTACATGGATGGTCAAATAGATGAGGTTAGAATAAGTAATATAGTCCGAAGTAGTATGGAGATAGCTGAATCCTACCGGGCAGGTCGTGATCATTATCTCAACAAAACCATTTCTAGCATGGATCTCTCCTCAAAATCTTCTCTCCCCTTTTACGTCGCCGCCGACCGCCCTGGCACCTACCTCCAAGCCACCGTCGGCGAGTCCGCGTACTCCAACTACCAGCCCGACACCAATACGGTAGGACTTTGGCACCTATCCGAAGAGTCTGGCTCTGGAGCCTACATAATAGACAGTAGTGGATATGGTTCTCATGGTACTCCAACTGGCACTACTTTCACACAAGGGAAAATTGGCGGTGCGCGCTATTTCAACAACTCATCTTATTATATCGATCTTGCTGATTCTACCGCATTCGACACTCAAACACCCACCATTGAAGCTTGGGTTTACTCACCAATTTTCGACGATAATATGTTTGTTTTTGAAAGGGGTACTCTTAATTCTCAATACTCATGTTTTTTTGAAACAACCTTTTTGACATTCCGCACCGCTAATACAACCCCTACCCTAGATGATTTAGATGTTGATTCATCAGATGCAGGCATCGTCCCCAACCAGTGGAATCACATCGCATGTGTATATAATGGATCGACCAAGAAAATTTACGTCAACGGCAAAGAAGTAGCCTCAAAAGCCTACACGGAAACCCTTCGCACAGGTCAATCAGGAGAACGGATTGGTGCCTATGGTGGAGGCACTCCTAATTACTTTTTCAACGGCTCCATAGACGAAGTCCGCGTCAGCAACGTAGCTAGAACCGCTAGTGAAATCCGCCAAGCCTACGAGGTAGGCCTTCGCTCTC
>CAYGCQ010000003.1:42927-71493 GCA_964348455.1 uncultured Pseudomonadales bacterium | reverse complement strand
TTTCTATCTCTTGATTAACTATCGGCAATATAACTTTAACATCTGGAAGCTCTTGATGTATCTTCTCGCTCAAGACCAAACGAGACACTTCTTCTCCATGAACAAGTGCTACTTTTTTCAATCCCCCAATTTTCTTTAACCAAGACAGAAGCTGTTCTTGATCTGCGTGGGCACTCATTGTTTTTATGTCAATTACCTCAGCTTTTATTTCTATCTGATTCCCCCAAATATTGATGCTCCTGTTCCCATCCACAATCTCTCTCCCCAAAGTTCCCTCCGCCTGGTACCCCACTATCACCAGTTGTGTTTTTGGGCTTCCTAAATGATTTATTGCATGATGTATAACCCTGCCACCTGTCATCATGCCACTCCCGGCTACAATTATTTTTGTTCCTTCATAATTTTTTATCTGTCTACTTTTTTCTGTATTGTCACAAATTATCAAGCCTGGAAAATCAAATGGATCATCTGTTCTGGCTTGTTTTTGAAGATCTTTGCTATAAAGCTGAGGATAATCTCTAAAAATCTCCGTCGCCTTTATAGCCATCGGACTGTCTAAAAATACAGGCGTCTCTTGCGCCATATCTCCTTCTTTTTTTAGTTGATCAAAAATATATAACAGCTCTTGAGCTCTCTCGATCGAGAAAGATGGAATCACTACCGTTCCCTTTTCTCTTTCAGCTTTTTGAATTATTTGTGTCAACATTTTAACCTCTTCCCTTTTCCCATGGGTTCTGTCTCCGTAAGTTGACTCCATCACCGCAACATCTGCCTTCTCAATCATCTCTGTCGGCAGAAGTAAAGGTTCAGGAGTATTCCCCAAATCTCCACTAAACACCACCGACCTACCCGAGGACCTGTCTTCAATCAATATACTTGAGGATCCCAGAATATGACCTGCGTCTACAAAAGTGATTTTAAAATCTCCCACCATAAAGGGTTTATTGTACTCAACTGCTTTAATCTGCTTTAACACTCCCTTTACTTCGTCGTCTGTGTAAAGAACTGATTTTGTATCTGATTCTTTTGCCAGCTTAGCAGAGTCATATAGTTCCAATTCCACCAATTCTTTGGTAGCCTCTGTCATAAAAATTGGACCGGTAAACCCATAATGGACCAATACAGGAAGTCTTCCACAATGATCCAAATGTGCATGGGTTATTAAGACTGCAGACAAATTATTAAAATCAATTTCCGGCTTTACCGAGTTCATTCCAATCTCTTCAAGCGTTCCTTGAAACATTCCAAAATCTATCATTAACCGAGTGCTCTCTCCAGTCAATAAAAAGTTTGATCCCGTTACTGTCTTTGCCGCTCCAAAAAATTTCAATTTCATATTTCAAGTGTACCAGATTACGCATAATTTAAATAATACTAAACCAAAGAATCTCGAGGACACAACTATCAAAGAGAAGATCTCTTAAAAAAAGTTTTTGTGTAACAAGAAAACATTCAACTTACTCTTTCCTTTTTTGCTAGAATGAATGTATGGACTGCCCTCAATGTCATCTACCCTTATCCGCAATCGAAATAGAAACTTCCGACGGCCACACCCACTCAATAGAGGAATGTCTTAACTGTGGAGGTCATTTTATTGACCCTTATCTAGCGAACTTTCTCACCATCGAAACTGCAAGAAACATCGACTCTATACTTCCCAAAACTCATGCTGTGTCCAGTGCTACACCTATCTGCCCCAAGTGTGGACAAAACATGCCCGGTATCCGAGATGACTCCGTTCCCCAAACAGTCACCGTCTTTTCTTGCCCCAATCATCACGGAGATTTTTTTCCAAAAGAGCAGCTGTACCTGTTTAAAGAGGCTCAGCAGTCCAAAATCTATTATCACAAACTTTGGGGTATTCCTCTAAAATCTGCCTTCGCTGTTCTGTTGCCGATTCTTGTTATTTTTTCTTTAGCCACACTCCTACCCTCGATCCTAGAACAAGTTAATACTCCTCAAGAAGCTCGCGTCAAAGCCTCAGAGATACTTACCCCTCCTTTAATTACTCCCATATCTTCCACTCAAATTCTGATTTCCTTCTCTACTCAAAAACCGGCAAAAACCTCAATTATATTTACTCTTGGGCTAGATAAAACTTTTACTGTTTCGCCTGAGCTTGCCACCACACATCTTGTTAGTGTGGAGGGTCTTAGTCCAGGAACTCTTTACAAATATGTCATCACAATTGACTCCTCCGGTAAACCTATGACCACTTCAGAATACACTTTCTCAACTCCATAAGTAATTTTTATTTCAAAACTCTTGCATTTTATAAATATTACTTTAATATTAAAGTAATATTAATTACAAATAAAATATGGCATTTGATCTGATTCCAAAATCCTTTTGGGCATTCCCTTCTATCAGGCCCTGGTTCGAAGATGAAGATTGGTTAGGTAGTTTACCCACTTCAAGCTCGGGACTATCGGTTTCCGAAGACAACAATCATGTTTTCGTTGAAGCAAGCATGCCTGGTCTAAAAACTGACGATATAGAAGTTACCTTTAACAAAGGAGAACTCTGGATTCACGGTGATCGCAAAGAGGAAGAGAAAGACAAGTCTCGCAAGTTCTACCGCATGGCCAGTTCAGAATATTCTTATAGAGTCATGGTTCCAGGTGAAGTCAACGACAATGCTGAACCTGAAGTTAGCTATAAGGACGGTATCCTAACCGCTACTTTCAAAAAATCCCTCAAAGAAGAACCAAAAAAAATTGCTGTCAAAAAAGGCTAAAACTAGCGCCGATCAGTTCATAGTTTTGCTTTGTAGCATCTCCACCTCTATACTTTAGTGTTATGGACCGTGTTTTGTCTCCCTACGAACTCAATCAATTAAAAAGGCACGGTCACTCTGTTGAAGACCTTGATTCTTACGGAGAAATGCCGGTTGAATATATTACTGGACATGCTGAGTTTAGGGGTTTAGATTTTTTAGTCGATAGCTCTACTCTCATACCCCGGCTTGAATCAGAAAAAATAATTGACCTGGCACTTCAGTTTATTGCTGAGTACAACCTCACTCATCCTGCCATCGCTGACGTAGGTACCGGATCTGGTTGTCTTGGACTATCCCTTGCCACAAGCCTAAACAAAAGACAGGTTCCTTACACAATTTACCTATCAGATATCTCTACTGAAGCCCTTCAACTCGCCGGCAAAAATGCTGATGCCTTGCTACCATCTCGAGTTAATCTTTTCTTCCAACAGTCTTCATTGATGGAAAACTATCCCAAAATAAAATTCGACATCATCCTTGCTAACCTACCATACATACCCTCTTCAAACATAGACAAGCTTGACTCTTCAGTAAAAGATTTTGAGCCCCATACCGCCTTAGACGGAGGACCCAAAGGCACCAACCTAATCAACCAACTACTTCAAGAACTCCCTAACTTTCTTTCAGACCAGGGGGTTGCAATTTTCGAAATAGATGACACTCAAATTCTGTCTGACTTCTCTCTACCGTCTGGTTTTGTAGGGAAGATTGAAGAAGACACTAACAGCAAGCCGAGATTCCTCATAATTAGACCAAAATAATAATATTTGTTACACTTAATGCATGAAAAAGTCCATATTTATCAGCATCTCCGTTATCCTTTTTTCTCTTTTTTTGATCAAAGCTACCGACCAAACCAACCATTATGAAATCCAATCGGACTATGAACCATCTCTTACTTCTGCCATCATAGACAACCAGACCATCAACATCCCCCCGTTTATAGCCAAAGCACCGGCTCCTTCTAAGGTGATGGGAGACACCACTGATGAAAAAGTTATTTACGTCGACTTAGATGCCCAAAGACTATATGCCTATGAAGGCAACAAACTTGTTTATAATTTTTTAGTCTCTACTGGGAAATGGGGAAGAACTCCCACAGGAGAATTCCGTATCGCAAATAAATTTCGCTATATAAAAATGAGCGGTGGATCAGCTGCCTTGCGCACTTACTATTATCTCCCCAATGTACCTTATACTATGTTCTTTGGTAACTCTGCCATCCCATGGTCAAGAGGCTTCTCGATTCATGGAACTTACTGGCACAACAACTTCGGACACCCCATGTCTCATGGGTGTATCAACATGAAAATTTCTGAAGCGGGTCTTATCTACAACTGGGCAAATCCCGTTCTCTCAGAAGGAAAAACCTCAGGAGTCGCCACCAAGGAGAACTTAGGAACTAAGGTAATAATTTATGGAATAACCCCAAAGTCATAATTTACAATTTGCATAATCCTGTTAGAGTGAGATATAATACAGGTTATAATGACCAAAGCTAAATTCAGCCAACTTAAAAAGTTTTTCTCTCAGTTTCCAACCAAAAAAATTTCTAAAAACAGCATCATCTTCAATCCAGGAGATAAAGTTGAAGATGTTTACTTTATGAAGTCTGGTTTTATCCGTGTTTACACCAAGACCCCCTTTGGTGAAAATACACTTAATATTTTCAAGCCACTTTTTATGGTCTCTGTTATGCACTCTTTGGTCAATCAGAGAAACGATCTATACATTCAAGCTCTTACCCCAATAGAAGTTTATATCGCCCCAAAAGCAGAGTTTGATAAATTCCAAAAAAACAATCCAGAGATCAAGGCACTAATCATGGAGTTTTTTACGAGTTCTATGCTCAGATATCTGACTAACCAGGGCAACATCATCAATGGTAACGCTATCAATAAAGTTGCATCGGTTCTTCTCCAGCTAGTTCACGAATATGGAGATGTCAAAAACGACCAACTCGTTGTTAACTTTCCCGCCACTCACCGAGTTGTTGCAAACATTGTCGGACTTACTCGTGAGACCACCAGTGTTCAGATGAGCAAACTCCAAAAACTAGGTGTCATATCCACAAAAAGGACTCAGTTCACAGTTAAGAACCTCGAGAAACTCAAATCTCTCGCAGAACTTGGAGTATAACTAAAATCCGAAAAACTGCTTCAGTGTAAAAAATCCAAACAGTGACAAGAAGATTATTACACTGACGATTACGACCCTTCTCCAGATTGTAGGCTTTAATTTATCATCTAGCTCTGTCACATTTAACCAAAGTATCAAGATAGAGTAGATTATCATTGTCCAAGAATTCAAAACAGCACTAATCAAAACTAACTGTAATGGTTCCTTAAAACCCAACGATAACACTAGCAGCATTAGCCCTATCTGAGTCCAAAGTAGTCCATAGAAATACTTTGGAAGGTTCTCAGACTTAAACTTCTTAATGTTAAATATCGCCCAGTTCTCGGCTAATATTTTTCCTGTAGTTCCCAATACCGACAACTGAGTAGCAAACAACATCAGACCCAGAACCACCAAAAATATTTTACCAATCAAAACTGAGGTCATCTCTCCTATAATTCTCCCCTCGGCTACAACAAACTCTACTCCGGAAAGTCCTCCGGTTTTCCCATAAATAGTTTCATATGCAAGTAGTGCCAAGGACAGCATAGTTATTATTCCTGTGATCCAAAAAACCAAACCTTGCTCTAGGTTCGTTAACTTCCACCACCTGGAAAATATTTTTAAATTCTCTTTGTTAACCTCAAAAGTCTTTCCAGTCAAGCTTATCTCTTCCCTTTTACCTGTTAGCAAACTAGTTATCCTTCCGGATCCATGCCCCATTCCATACCCTTTTTCTTTAATATTTTGTGATTGACCCAAGTTTAAATTACCACCGGCACCGGAAAACACAATTGCGCCTAAAAAAGCAGAAATCTGAACTCCAACAGGCAAAAACCAATATCCATCGCCTTTTCCGATAACACCCCAAGCTAGCGCTGTTACACCAGTCTTAGTAACTATCCACCAAGATAATCCTAAGATAAAAGGGATTCCAAATATCAACAATATCTTTTCTAGTTTTTCCTGCGT
Organism: uncultured Pseudomonadales bacterium; assembly: GCA_964348455.1. Taxonomy (GTDB): domain Bacteria; phylum Patescibacteriota; class Microgenomatia; order UBA1400; family MFAQ01; genus UBA10133. Next base: position 65,624 of record CAYGCQ010000003.1, on the reverse strand, counting down.
CCCATACAAAACTGGACCCAAACTCAGTATTAATCCAATTACCAGTAACACTACCACTCCAATAAAATCTACATTCCCCCAACCCAATCCTGCAGAAAAAAGCCTTGCTCCGGCTAAAGTTATTCCTGGCCACATCCACGGAATAACGGTCGAGATTATAAACCAAAGAGGAATTACTTTTCCAAATTTTCTAGATAAACCAACAAAGACACTCTCACCCGTCACCAAAGTATACCTACTTATCTCCATGTTTATAAACCACTGCATAGTGATCCCCACAATTGCACCCCAGATGATTCCCAATCCATAATTTGCAGTCAAGTATGGCCACAAAATTAATTCCCCAATACCAAGACCCAGACCCAGCAATATAAAACTGGGACCAACCATTTTCCAAAATGAAGGAGGTTCTGCCAAAGCAGATCTCTTTAGGGACTGAAATGTCATCTCTTCTATGTTACAACACCGCTCACCTAATAGAAGATGTTCTTTTTCTTAATAAAGTTGAAATCCCCATTTTATGATAAAAACTACTATACCCCGTAAACCCAGATAGTACCAAAAGTATTGCTAGTATTGTTAATAGCCACCTTCCAATTCCAGGAGTCATTGTATAGGCTATCATAAAGAAAAATGACCCCAGAAATACTCTCAAAATTCTATCCAGCTCTCCTTCATTTTGTATCATTTGTTACAACCTCCTTTACAATTCACTCTATCACAGTCGGAGTGAAACCACAAAAAAAGAGGACTCTTAAAAGCCCTCTTTTAAAAATGAAAGAAGTTGATTACTTTCTTAACAATTTCTTTTTTGTTGCTACCACTTTCTTCTTGGCTTTGGCAACTTCAACCTTCCCTCTTTTTACCGCTGTACTTACTTTTCGCTGAACATTATCTCTATTTTCTTTCTTGGATAAAAAAACGGCAGCTGCTCCGGTAACCAAGCCAAGTACTCCTGCGCCAACGGCTCCCAACAATCCCATGTTTGATTTTTTTCTAGCGGGCATATTTATTTATTAATAATAACTATTATTATTATGCCACAGTCTCAATCCACTTTCTTAATATTACTTCTCACACACTCCCTAATTTTTTCATCATCCATTACCGGCACGTCAGGATGAGACTTCAACAAATGATCCTCACCTGTTTTTATCATTTTTTCTACTGCCTCTTTCGGGGTTTCGGTTTCCACCCTTATAGCAAACGAACACCTCGGAACAATACACATACAAGTATACTTATTCATTTGTAATAATTTTAACATTTATTTGCGATTATTCAATCAGAACTACAGATACACCTCTGCCTCGACTATAATAAAAAGTGCAAATGACGAAAAAATTATTAAGGCAAACTAGGAACGTTTCAATTCTCCTCATAACCTTTGCCCTTCCCATAGCTCTACTTATTTTCTTTCAAAAAGATTTTAAAGAAATCGAAAAAATTATTCCAAAAGCAGGCGTAGCAGGACCCATATTTTCAATTATTTTGATGGGTATTTTATCCGCCACGCCTATCCCCACCGACCCTATTGTAATTCTCAACGGAGCTCTTTTTGGTCCATTTATGGGTATCCTAATCTCCTGGATGGGAAACAACTTGGCAGCCATAATCGAGTATTTTATTGGCAAAGGCCTTGCTCAGATTGCTGATTTTGACAAACAAAGACACAACCTCCCTTTTGGTCTTGGCAACTTTCCAGCCGACTCTGCCTGGTATTTAATCTGTGGCCGGTTTGTTCCTCAATTTGGAGGCAAAGTCGTCTCCGTAACAGCTGGTATGTATCATGTTAGTTTTTGGAAATACCTCTGGACATCCATCCTCAGCAACCTTTTTGGTTCTGTTCTGTTGGCTGTCGGGGGCTACTCTGTCCTCCATAAACTTCTTCAATAACTCATTTTTATCTACTATTTCCACCCCAAAAATATTTTAAAAACCACTGAGTTGTCAAGTCGGAAACTTTCTCCATCGCACCATATTCTTCAAACAAGTGTGTAGCTCCAGGGATTACTTCAATTTTTTTTACACATCCCATTTTTTGATAAGCCTGTCTATTCAGGGCAACTAACTCCTTATCGTTACCCCCCACAATAAACAAAGTCGGAGCTTCAATTAAGTCCAGTACATCCATCGCCAAATCAGGTCTACCACCTCTAGAAACGAGGGCCTTAATTTTTGTTCCCCAATAGGCGGCAGATGACAAGGCAGCTGCCGCACCGGTGCTGGAACCATAATACCCAATATTTAATTCTTTAGTTTTCTCATCTTCAAAACACCATTTTGTTACCGCTATCAATCTATCCGTAAGGAGTTCCATATCAAATCTGTTTTCATAAACGTCGTCTTCCTTGTCAGTTAAAAGATCAAAAAGCAGAGTCCCGATACCAGACTTTTGCAATCCCAACGCCACCAAAGAATTTCTTTCGGAATACCTTCCACTTCCCGACCCATGTGCAAATACAACCAAAGACTTAGTCCTACTCGGTAGTTCCAATACTCCATTAAGCGCTATATTCTGTACAGAAATTTCAATATCCATCTCACTTAAATATAACAAATATTACATATTAAACTCAATAGTTAGATTTATTGATACAAAAAATGCCCCGATATTAATCGGGGCAAATAACACTTAATCGAACTACACAGCAAAACCACCAACTTGAGCCTGGGAAAATCCCGGAGCACCCTGAGAAGCAGTCGTTGCCACTGTTGAGAAGGTTCCGAATCCTCTACGGATTGCAGCACCAGTCGCGTCAGTTTTCAAAATACTTTGAGGAAGAACTCCCATTCGCAAGAAGATACTTTCAAAATCAGTACCCAAGTCGTCTTGAATTCCCATAGCGCAAACTATGTGTTGTTCACCTGACAGAAAATCTTTTGTCAGCGGAGCAACCGATTCGGGAGTTTGGTAACGTATACTACCCTCATCATGACCGTCACAAACCAAAAGTGTTGCAGAAAGTACAGGAACACCACGATCGGAAAATTCCTGTGTCTTAGCTACTAGGTCACCATAGCTAACAACTGCCATGTCATAGAAAGGTGTACCACCGTTTGCTTGATAGTTGGCCGTAGTAAGGGCAGGAACGTCAGCAATCGGAGTAAACGGGATTACAATTCCTCCATTCAAGTACCGTACGCACATCAAAATTGACTTGCTATTTTTTGCCTTCATCAGGTCATCTCGAACCTTGTTTACACCATCACGAATTGCTTGTTCGTTTCCAGCTCGAGCGATTGACCAAGAATCATCAACCAAGATTTCTACCGCGAAGATTTCGGAACCACCCTTCACATCAATCGCTGGCACACCCATCGCCTGGTTAATCTGATCAGCCACGTCGGGAATTGTAAAAGCCTTGTGACTTGCAGCCGATATTACACCTTCTGACCGCGCCGAGCCAAATAGATCATCAACATTTGCAGATTGAGAAGTCATTGTTTATCTCCTTAAATCAATTTTGTAAATCTAAGTTAAAACAAAATTAGATCGGGTCAGTTGATCGGACAATATTCATACCGGCTTTTGCAAATCGTTCAAAGGCAGCGTTCGCCGAGTCGGTGTGATCCACCACCCCAGGTACAACTACCGGACTCATGCAGTCCTCAAGCAGATACACTTTATTTGCAAGGGACGCGTCGGCCGACTTGATTTCATCCAGTAGGTCAGATACAGTCCAAGCAACACAGTGGCTCTTCGCTTGACCGGCAATATAAAGCTTGTCAACTGACATCAGGGCTTTAATAAAGGCGGTACTCTTCTGGCCAACAGGCTGACCCATTGCAAAGAGAACTTCGTGCCGCAAAGCAGAGTACATCTCGCTCAACATTTTGCCACCCTTAATTTCATGATCTACATCTGTTTCGCGAGCGATGCCGTGAAAGAATGATGCTTCATGGAAAGAAGGTACCAGTGCATGACCAATACCGCCAAGCATTGCATGATACGGCCAAATGGTCAGACCAAATTTGCCACTGTTCTCCAGCTGAGTGCAGTATTCCAACAAGTACTGTTGCACCCAAGTATATGGAACACCAGGCAAACGGCCCATAATTGCCAAATTCACCACCCATTTTCCGGATTGCACATCGGACGCTTTGATTTCAGTATAAGGACCAGGATGGTTGCCTTTTTGATCAACCAAAAACGTTGGATGAAAAATCTGTTGTGCTGTGTGAGTATCCATCGTCGGCTTTATTGTAGAAATCTTAGCCAGATTACGATACACAAATTCAACCAAGCGCTGTGTATCGTCCACAGCTCCGGTTCCGGATCGTCCACCAACATATAGTTCGAATCCAGGGACACAAAATGTGTTCTGAACATCAATCGCCATCAACCCAACTTTCGTTGCGTCGGTTTTTGCAGGCGTAATTCTATTTTGCTTTGCATACTTCTCGGCTGCAACTGCTAAAGCAGCGTAATCAGGTTCCCAAATCTTACCAACTTTCTTCGAATCATAATGAGCAGGAATAGGTAAATTAGCCATCGCTTTTCTCCTCTTTCTAACGAATTATCATGCTAAGTATTTCTTTCTTTCGAATTACATAGATTCCATTCGAGCTTGGAAGCAAGAAGGAATTTTCATCGACAAATGGTTCAGTGTCTGGAAACTCTTTTGTTGGAACTATCCTGCCGTTTATAATTTCGGCTCGAACAATTCCATCATTAGTTGCGCTCAAGACAAAGTTGCTGATAGGCAATTTACCTCGAATCTTTCCCAGCCATGAACCATCCCCATTTTCGCACTCTTCAGTAGCCTCAATTTCCCCCAGTGAATTAATTACTTGAACCCGATTAATGATCTTTGAGCCACTTTTTTCCGTGGTCAAAAACCATGCATGGGTTCCGGCAAACACACAAGTGGAATCAATTAGCTGTCCCTTTACCGGAACAATCTTTACACCATCATTAATTCCCGATCTGTCAGAGTCAAACACAAATGCGCGAGTGAGATTCCCTGCTCGATAAAAACCGAATCCGAATTTCTCACCGGCCCAAAAGAGAGTCTGACCTTCCAGAACGCTTCCAATAATCTCAGGACCATAACTTTCACTTCGATAGAGAATTCCTCCGGCTGCCCAGTAATAATGCTTTGAGTTTGCATCGATTAGAGGTAAGTTACCGTAGGAGTCAACCACAATCTTTTCTAACACTTTTCCATTTTCCAAAACAATCATCAATCCATTTTTAGCGAGGACAGTCTTTTTGTCTTGTATGCGATAACGCATACCGGTATCGAGGTTTCCGGCTGTTGCAACACTTCCATCTTCGCGAAAAAACTTACCGTCCAGGTTATAGATGTACCTCAGCCCTCCTTTTTGTACTGTCGAGTTGATGATCAAACCGTTAGTTTGAAAAGCAAAATCTACTCGAACACTTCCGCGAACCTGCATCATCTTTTTAGTTGCCACCCCGGTTGAACAGTTAGGGCAAATTCCCCTGCCATGCTCATACCCACAGTTCACACACTTACTAAATCGTAAGTCCAGCATTTTTTTAGGAAACTCTCTTCGTTCACCTTTTTCAAAGGTCATAAAAAAGAAATCTAGCAAATCATCTGGAAGGATGTGCATTGGTGTTGCTGGTTTGGGATAAACCACTTCAGGGTGGAAAATACTTATTCCACAGAGCGGTCTCGCGCCTAGCGGAACCATCATCTTTTTGTCCTTAGGTTTGTAAACTCCACCCCATGGTCTCACATATAACAACGCCTCCATCAACATCACCGTAAAGGCATACCAATCAGACATAATATCATGTGGTTTCACCATCATCAATGATTTTAACTTTGGATCACAATGGTGAGGATCAACATATGCAGCAGTAAACATGGGGCTAAGATATTTGCCATTTTGCATACTGTCAGCATCCACCAATCGGGCCTTACCCTTCTGGTACAACACATTGAGAGCATTAAAATCAGCGATTACTACCCCTGTCTCGTGAATTTTTTTCACGGTCGGATGCAGATCACCAAAAAACCCCATCATCGCATTGTTATCAATTCCACCTTTCTCTCGAAAATCCCTGTCCAGATACTGCATCAATGTTTCCAAATTCCTCAAATACTCCATTTCATAACCCAAGATTCTTTTTCCCGAAATATCAGTGAGAAGATCAAGAGGTATTACCACGCTCTGTGGCAGTTTTGCAAATGGAAACTCTCGAAGTTTCGTTTGATGCATTAATATTCGTCTCTCGGCTTCTTTCTGTTGGGCAGGGAACAAATCAAAGTCGGGATCGTCAGGATCTTTAAAAATCTTTGCTACTCTCACATTGCTTGTCTCGAATATATAAGCCTCACCTCCCTTCCCCCTCAACTTACTGGGGTCCAGAGAGACTCGATCTCCATTTCTATAAGCAACTCTGTGCATCTCTCCTCCACATTAAAGTCTACTTGCCACTACCATAGCCAGGTCATCGTTAAGAATAGCCGGCTGAACTTCTAGCTCAGAGGCCTTCCAATCAATTTTTCTTTTTTCAGTAGCGAGCAAGTTAAGTCTCCAGCCTAAAGCACTTGGATTCTCATAATATTCATGATTATTCCAAAAATCTTCAGGTCCACCCACTGGCACTTTCGTTCCAGGGACAACCTTGTTTGGATCTTTAAGCAACCACTCTATCCCGTCAGTTGCTATCATTGCTGATTGAACTGACTTTGTTGAGATGGTGTGACGAACTCTAATTTGCATATCTTCTGGGGTTATCCTGCTAGAGGTTGTTCCTACCAAACTATAAGCAAGGCATGGCGGATTATTGTCTACATCTTTGACAAACATTTCATACATTTTGCCATTTAGAAAATAATTACCATCACCAACGCCAAAGAAAAGTGTCTGATCTGGAGTTAGCACCATTCCCACTATCGTAAACAAAAAATGTTTAATAATGGCCCTTGAGCGACTACCGCCCATTCCAAGTGCTGTATCTTCAATTAGATTCAATGTGTGAACATTCACCTGATTCCAAAAATCCCTTCCTTGAAGGTGATGATTCCATCTCCATCTAGAAGTAGATAACAAGCGACTTGCAATCTGATTTGCAATAGCTGTTACACCAATTCTAGCCCCAACTTCAGAATACGGAGAATCGACAGGGTCGCCTACTCCATCGCCTACCACAGCCACCACCAAGTCTTTTTGCTCAACCGTAAAGAGAGCGTCTTGGCAGTTCTTCTTGGACTTTACGTGATTCTGACCAATTACAGTTCCAGAAATAAATTTTAGCGGATTCACAAAATCCTCCTCATTTCTTAATTTTGTAGTTCAATTTTCAAAGAACAAATACTTAGTGTATTTATGACACCATTATATACTATATATTAGTGTTGTCAATACACTATTTGAACCTAACTTTTGGTTCTCGGGCTCAATTATATCCCCTAGTCAGATTTACGGTAACCACACACCTATACAAACGGTGGATTTAAACAATATAGGATGATTACAAGATAGTTTGTAAGTTTTTACAAATAATAATTCTAAATTCTTGAAATTTATGTACCAAAAAATGTGAATTAGGTTACAATTAGTTATGTCGTTCAACCCCCTAAACCGAGAAGAGTCTGAAGTAATTGTCAACAAAGGAACTGAGATACCATTCACTGGGGAATACGACAACTTTTATAAAGAAGGTACTTTCATTTGCCGCAGATGTAACTCCCCCCTTTTTTCTTCCAAAAGCAAGTTCGATGCCGGCTGCGGATGGCCAAGTTTTGACGATAACTTTCCCAACGCTATCAAAAGACTTCATGACCCCTCATGGAACCGCACAGAAATTCAATGTGCTAACTGTGGAGGTCACCTTGGCCATGTTTTTGAGGGAGAAAAATTCACTAAAACAGACACTCGCCACTGTGTAAACTCTCTTTCAATTCGTTTTATTCCTCAAGACCAGCAATTACCTAAAATTATCCATGAAAAATGAAATCGCCACCTTAGCCAGTGGATGCTTTTGGTGTACCGAGGCAATTTTTAACAGATTAAAAGGGATCATTTCTGTACTCCCCGGTTATGCTGGTGGAACCACCAAAAATCCAACTTATGACCAGATCCATAATGGCGACACTGGACATGCGGAATCAATCCAAATTACTTTTGACTCAGAAATTATTCCTTACGAAAAAATTCTTGATATTTTTTGGCACACCCACAACCCAACCACACCGAATCAACAAGGGCACGATTACGGATCTGAATATCGATCTATTATTTTTTATCACGACGAAAATCAAAGAAAAATTGCCGAAAAATCAAAAGAGGAATTTCAAAAAGAAGGGGCTTATCAAAACAAAATTGTAACCGAAATAATTCCTTATACAAATTTTTATATTGCAGAAAACTACCACCAAAATTACTACGAAAATCACAAGCTTAATCCTTACTGCACATTAATAATTAATCCTAAAATTAATCATTTATTGAAAGAATATCACTCAGATATCAAAGAAGAGTTTTTGAAATGACATTTTTCATTTTTTTACAAACAAAACCACGTTTGGAAGATTCCTCCCTGGACCAACTTTGTAGCCTCCACTCCATAACGCAGTAGACCCCCCAGAGTCTAAATTTATCGCACTCTTAACCCCCATTTCTTTTAAAACTTTCGCAGTTTCAGCCACAGTGGCTCCATGAACTACTCCTATATACCCCATATTCCCGGAAGCACCCAAGAAGCTCCTATTTCCTTTTAATCCCTCCTTTTGTTCTCCTCCACTACCGAACATAATATTACCGTCCAATAAAAGAAGAGGTCTATTGGCAATCACACTATCCACTCCAGTGTCTCTTCCCCAACCTGATGACTGACCAATAAATCGGGCTGAATTACCGGAAAATATTGCCACAGGAACAGTACTATAAAGATTATTATCTGAATTAAAATAGACTTTATTTTTATTCATTACTAAAACATCAAAAGTGTTCTTTTTGTCTGCACATGAAGGGTACGTTTCAGGACAGAAGTAAGTACCATTTATTCCGGCGTTAGCCCCACTTCGACTGACGTATGTCGCAAGAGGTAGTACTGGACAGTTATTTGTACAAGTACCATCGGAAGCTGTATCCACAATTACCTTTGTACTATTCAAGTCGGCAGCTACGACGTCTACCATGAAACTCACACCTTCCACTGCCACCTTCTGTCTTCTAAACCCTGATGTCGGAACCTCATTGATTGCCGGGACATTAGCAGGAATGGGGACTGATGATAGAGAAGCCAATCTCGTCTTTTCTTTGTTGATTTCGTCAGTTAAATCCTTAAGAATCTTCTGAGACCCCGAGAGATCATCTTTCGCTAGCAAATTAAGAACTTCAGCAAATTTACTTTGTTCCGAAGTAATTTTCGAGCCCCTTTCTTCCAAGTTCAAAACTTCTTCGTATGCAGTCACAGCGTTTCTATAACTCGCTTTCAAATTATTAATTTCTTTCAAGACATTCACATTTGCTACTCGCAGATCTTCAGCATTTAGCCTTTCTATCTCTGCACTTATGCTGGCTATTATGTTTCTTGTTTCTATCAGCTCACTTGTAAGCTGCACATTCTCACTAGAGATGAGGTTTTGTTTTTGCCAAACCCTGTAAAAAAACAAAACAAAAGTGGGAAGTAAAATAATCAAAACAATATATGGCAATATACTTTTAGAAGTTTTTTTTGACGTCTTCGCCATAAATTATCCTATCACGACGCAGATTTTTATTCTAAAATTCTCTCACCTGCATGAATTTCCTAGAACTCACCATAAACCAATAGGCAGAACTTCCTGTCCCGTCAGGTTTGGTTGTATAAACCATTAGTAAGTCGGGTCCGGCCCACCCGGAAACTTCCTTAATTACATCTTCCCTTTCACCTTGACTCCAGTAGTCTCCAACATCCAGATACTTTAAACCATCTGCAAAAAGGGAAGCATCTGCTTTAAATACATAATAATTTTTTCCTTTAGAGTTATTCAACTGAAGGAATAAATATTTGTTGTCTGACGACCAACTATTGAAGGGTATCGAGTAAGTTTCATCATCAGCCGCCTTGGTTTCAAAGAGCAGCAAAGACGAATTCTCAGCAGCATCCTCCACTCTAAATGAGTAATGCACACTCCCCTTAATTAGTTCACTCGACCCAACTAACCGATACTGACCATCACTATTACTTGCTTCAATCAGTTTAGTAATCGAAGAAACTTCAGGAGTTATCGTAGCCTCCTCAGCTCGTAAAACTATATTTTTTTTGGGAATATTCATAACCGTAAACACTAGGCCTGCCACTATCAGAACCCCAATCAAATACTTTATTTTCATTGGTTCAGTTTAGCATATTTGTAATTTATATTTCAATTCAATTCTCTTTATAACACCAATTGACAACACTTAGTGTGAGGTGTACACTTCAGCTAGATCGTGTAATTAATACACATTATAAATAAATTACGACAATGACTACTAAACCTCTCAAAGCAGTCTACTGCTACTACTTTCCCGAAGTAAGAAAAATTATAGATGAAGTTTCCTCAAACTATCCACACGAAACTTTTCTTCAATCAATCAACCCTGGTCTCGATAACTTTCATGAGGGTACTATCAATGCCTACATCAAGCATTTTAAATTCGAACTTCCTGATCTTCCAAGATTCCCATTTCATTACATCGCAGGAGGCGCCAGTGAAAGTATTTTTCATCTCCTCTCTTACCTAAAAGCACATGAACCAAAGACACCTCTATATGTCTTAAGAGGTGAGTACGAAGGTTACGCTGGATACGGTTCAAATCTTGGATTATCTTTTCAAATTATTCCGGACTTAGCCAACCTATTAACACTACCCAAAGGAATTTTATTTCTATCCAACCCTTCAGCTCGTGATGGCAACATTATTCCCGACTCAGAAGTAATATCCATCGCCGACTTTGGACACCGCATTGTCTACGATCTAACTTATGTCGGACTTACCGACCATCACCAGTTTGAGACTAATCATCCTAATATTATTGCCGTCATTGTCTCACTCAGTAAGCCCTTTGGCCTTTACTACTATAGAGTTGGTTTCGCCTTTACCAGATTTGAAATAAAAACCCTTGAAGTGAATAAGTGGTTTAAAAATATTCACTCACTGATAGTCGCCGAAAAAATACTTAAACAGTTAGATTCTAAAAAACTAGTTGCTCGTTACCGCAAACTTCAAAAAAAGCTATTGCGCAGATAAACTCTGAATTTAATCTCGCAGCAAAACCCAGCGATGTAGTTCTACTCGCCCACTCAAACAAAATCCCAACTGATCCCTCCTTTGAAATCTACAATCGTCAATCCAACTATCGTTATTGCCTAACTCCTCATTATTTAGTAGAAGAAAGAGGGTTTATATGAGACAAGCCGAGAACTTTAGCATCATTGCCGGTACCGGAGCCTGTAACGCCTCATGTCCATTTTGCGTATCTAAAATGACTGGAATAAAGGCTCTTGGTTTACATCCTCAGCCAATCAACTGGAGGAACTTTGAAAAAGCTGCCCAACTTGCCAAAGACTACTTTGTCGGTAGTGTCATGATTACCGGCAAAGGTGAACCCACCCTTTTTCCTGATCAAATAACTTCATACCTCGAACACCTTGAACCATATAAATTTCCGTTAATCGACTTACAAACCAACGGTTTAAACCTCATCACCCATAAGTCTCGCTACGAACCGTATCTAAAAAAATGGTACGACCTCGGTCTATCTTGGATAGCTATTTCCATTGTTCATTATCTTCCCGAAGAAAATCACAAAGTATATACTCCATACGCCAAGGAATATGTAGATCTTCCGGTCCTTGTAAAGTACTTAAAGAGCTTTGGTTTCTCAGTCCGTTTCAGTGTAACGATGCACGACGGAGCCATAGACACACCCAAAAAAGTTGAAAAAATGATTGAATTTGCCAAGTCACTTGGAGTAGATCAGCTTACACTAAGGAAGATTGCTAAACCGCTCATAAGTGAAAACACCGATATCGGGAAGTGGACCACTGAACACTTCCTCACCGATGCAAAATTATCCAAGATCAAAGAATATATAGAAAAGATCGGACACAGACTGCTTTCTACCGGTCACAATGCAGGTATCTACGATGTTAATGGTCAAAATGTCTGTTTAACGAATGCACTCACCATAGACTCCGACCCCTCTCAAATTCGCCAACTAATTTTCTTTCCTGACGGCCGAGTTAAATTTGACTGGCAATACTCTGGAGCCACCCTTCTTTAAGTCACTTTTTAAGCAAAAAGCCCACACTAGACAGGACGATTTTCGAACTATTTCAGCACAAAATCCTTAATTACTTTGTTTGTCTCTGGAGAAATGAATTTATCAGACAAACACAATCTAACATTGCTTAATTTTGACTTCACCTTCCTTTCTACAATATTCAACAATGTCTCTTTTTCTTTTGGGACCAATCTCTCTGTGAACCTACCCAAAAAACTATATGGGAAATTCCAATACTCTTCTTTGATGACAGGTACAAATCCATTCTTGACCCAAATATTCGTTAAACTTTTTCTTAAGTTGTAGATTTCAACTTCTTGATCACAAATCCCAATGATCCCAGATTGAGCACATAATGGATAAATGAAGTTACACATCAGACTTCTGTGGGTCAGGAAAAATGATTCTAAACCAACAGTCAAACTCGTAAGTTTAGTCTCATCGACAAACTCATCTTCCAACAGAGAAGACTGTAGTGTAATGTGTAATGACTCCGAAGACTGCCAATATATTTTATCAACCAGAGACTCACTAATTGCCCGTCTTACTTCTCTGAAGATATCTCTAGCAATTCCATTGTCAATAAAAATTTGTAACCCAAGAAATCGCTGTTCCTTACCTTTTTCAATATCTAAAACATCCACCCCACCAGCCATCGCTTTGTGTTGATAGTCAAGTACTCTTTCCCTCCAATTTATATCCATAGTAACCAATTCTAGCAAAGTTCGAGTTCTGCCTGGACTCCCCCTGTTATTAAGGATAAAATCACGCCTAAAAAATTTTGCTCCCCCGACTGGACTCGAACCAGTGACATCCTCCTTACAAGTGCCCCCAGCTTTCGCTGAGGCTTGGACTATCTCATCCCCTGAACGGGGCCAGGCGTATAGTCTCTGAACCTTCAAGTCACCGATGTGACAGGCTTGGCTGCGGATTACCTTGATCTTACGATTTTAGGCTTCCCGACAATTAACCCGGTTTTCCATCTCGATTTTCACCGAGACGCTGCAAGTTATGTATTACAGGGAGGCGCTCTACCAACTGAGCTACAGGGGAATATAAACGAACGCCTAATTTTACCAAAACTAGCTACTCGAAGCAAGCTTAATTAAGCCAGAATGAATTTCCCTGTGACAGTTTGCACACACTAGTACGCACTTCTCAACTTCTAGCTTCGTTTTTTCCCAAGATCTCGTCAATCCTCTATCGGAGAGACCAAATTCTTTCGATTTTTCGTCTAGATGATGAAAATCAAGAGCGGTCTGATCTCGCGAATAGCCACACATCATACATTTTCCACCTTTCATATCTAGAGCCATCTGTCTTAGCTTCTTTCTTCTCTTCTTAACAGCTGTAATATTATATGCCCTTCTATCGGCATATTTTCTTTTCTCCATTAGTTAAATTTACCATAAATAAACCGAAACAGCTCGAAAAAATTAAAGAAACTAGACCAAACGGCCCAAAACCACGTTCAACAAAGAAAGAACAATCGCTCCCAAAAGAGCTACACCAAAGTTATCAACTCTAAACCCGGGCACAATACTACTTACTATTAGAATCATAAAAGCATTAATCACAAAGGTAAAAAGTCCCAGTGACAAGATGTTCACCGGCAAAGTAAGAAGGATTAAAATTGGTCTCAAAACAATAGCAAGAACCCCCCAAACAATAGAAACAATAGCTAGGCTTTGTAAATCATCAATGTGAATCCCAGGCACTATGTAGGCCGTCACATAAAATCCCAAAGCATTTACGATTAAGTTAATTAACATACATCATCATACCCACTCTTATAAGAATCTGTCAAATTCCCAAGCAAGGTAAATAAAGTTGTCGAAAGTGATGATAATCCTTTTGATGGCAAAATTGAGGCTGAAAGGCTCTTTGTTGATACATTAATGATGGATGCACTGTCAGGATTCTTCAGAGAAGCTCAAGGAGGTTTCGACGGTAACCATTGGACAGTATCTGACCAAGAGAATTTTCATGGCGACATTTCAATTGATTGTGAAGATCTAAACCGCGCCCTAAAGAACAAGAAAATTAGTATTGTCAGGGAAGAAAATGGCTCATCCTACTTCAGCTTCGATGGATTAGAAAAATATGTTAACACATTCTCAAAAAATCACAGCGAAGATGACAAATATAACGAAGAAGATGAAGACAAAGAGAATGAGGGTGAATAATCACACTTGAAGCTTGCTCATGATTTTGCCATAATGACCTCGATATGACAGAAAAACTCAAAGGTATCGCCGGCTCTATGTTTGCAGGCAAAACAGAAATGATACTTAAAGAAATCTCCCGTGCTGAATATGCAGGAAAAAAAGTTCAGGTTTTCAAACCGGCAATCGATACTCGCTGGGAAGCAAACAAAATATCTTCTCACTCAGGAGGAAGTCATGAAGCTATTCCTGTTCAAAGCTCTCTCGAAATAGTTGAAAATCTCAAGCCAGATACATATTTAGTAGCTATTGATGAAATCCAGTTTTTCGATTCAGGCATCATCGATGTTGTTCGCTTTTTACTAGAATCTGATATCAGGGTAATTTTTGCCGGCCTTTCCTTGGATTTTCGAGCCGAACCCTTTGGTCACATGCCGGAACTGCTGGCTCTTTGTGATGAAATAGACAGACCTACAGCGATATGTAATGAAAAACTAGATGGTCATATCTGTGGAGAAGAAGCCACTCGGACCCAAAGGCTAATAAATGGTCAGCCAGCCAACTATCACGACCCCATTGTTTTAATCGGAGCCCAACAGGAATATCAAGCTCGTTGTCCAAACCACCACAAAGTTCCTGGTAAACCACAACCAAAAATAAAATAGTGCTCACCTAATACTTGAATTTTAGATTTTTTGAGTTTTTACTCAAGATAATCCTGCAACTTTCTTCTCCTCGACGGATGCCTGAGCTTGCGTAAAGCCTTACTTTCTATTTGGCGAATTCTTTCACGAGTCACCCCAAAGACTCTACCCACCTCTTCTAATGTCAAAGGCTTACTTCCATCTAGGCCAAATCTCATTCTAAGCACTTTACTTTCACGTTCCGTCAAAGAACCCAAAGCCTCCTCCAAATTCTCATGCATCAGTTGTCTGGATGTTGCTTCATATGGAGTTGCCTGTCTTTCGTCAGGGATAAAGTCTCCCAAAAGTGAATCTTCATCATCTCCAATTGGAGTTTCCAAAGAAGTTGTTTTTTGTGCGATCTTCAAAATCTCTCGAACTTTCTCTGGAGTAGTTTCCAGCTCTTCCGCTACCTCTTCGTCTGTCGGCTCTCTTCCCAAATCTTGCATCAGCTTCCTTTGAGTTCTGATTAGCTTATTTATTGTCTCTACCATGTGAACAGGAATACGAATAGTACGTGCTTGATCGGCAATAGCTCTAGTAATTGCCTGACGGATCCACCAGGTGGCATACGTCGAGAACTTAAAACCTTTTGTCCAATCATACTTCTCAACAGCTCGAATTAATCCCTTGTTTCCCTCTTGAATCAGATCCAAGAAGCTCATTCCTCTACCCATATATTTCTTTGCAATCGAAACGACTAATCTCAGATTAGACTTAGTTAACCAGTCTTTTGCTCTCTTATCTCCTCTTTCCACCTTTTGAGCCAAAGCAATTTCCTCATCTCTCTTCAGAAGCGGAATCCTACCAATTTCTTTTAGATACATACGAACAGGATCGTTAACTTCTGTATCTTCTAGTTTTGACAAAGATTCAAGCTCTTTCTCCAGTTCACTCGAGGCCGCAGCAATCTCCGCATCTTGACCGGACAATACACTTTCAAACACATCAATATCAGCTTTAAACAACAGTTCATACAGATAATCCAAGTCATTTACTTCGGTCTCGGGACGGGGAAAATACTCCAAGATATCATCTTGAGTTACAAACCCCTGCTCCTTACCTAGGGCTAAAATCTCTTTGATTTTTAGTTGAATGGATAGATCAGTCTTTTTATCGGCCATAATATTCTCTCCTATTTTAACACAGTCGGCCTCAGAATTATTCCAAGAGTACCATTATTTTGTTCTCTTCTCTGTCAAGATTGCTTAATTCTTTGGACAACTCATCTTCTTTTGGGTCGGCATCGTCGGATTTCAAGTCTTTTAGCTCTTCAATTAGCTTTTTTCGACGATCTCTAATAATCTCTCTCAATAATTGAACTGCAAGCCCCAAAATATCTTTTTCTTCAACTTCGCCTTCACCTTCGGCCATAAAAGCATCCTCAATGAGCCCTCTAAGCTCAGCGGGGGCAATTTCTGCGATTTTTGTTGGTTCGGAGGCCTCAGCCTCCAAGACAACGAATAAGGCTTTACCCACGGCACCGGGCAAATTAACTCCCTTTACCCAAGTTCTAATTTTTTGCCTTACCTCAGGACGAACCATCAAACCCCCTATCAACCTTTTGGCCAATTTTTCCATTTTGTTATCAACCGGATCTGTATTTTCTGAAGCTTTCACTATATATTTTTCAACAGGACCTTTTCCGGACTTTACCCTCTCAATCTCCATCTTCACGACAGAGGGGTCGACTCCCAAATTTTGAGCCAACTTCTTGGCCCAAACTTCTCTTACCACACTATTTTCTATCTTTGCCAAGAATGGCACTACATCTTCTGTCACCTTTTTAATACCGGAGACGGCACTGATATCATTTTTTTCCAATGACCTCATCATAACGAACTCGTATACATCTACCGCATTTTCCACCAAACGCTTCCATTTACTCGGGTACTTTCGTGCAATCTCGTCAGGGTCTTTGCCCCCTTCGATTTGAACAACCTTTATCTCCAAGCCTCGTTTTTCCGCAATTTCCACTGCTCTTTTGATAGCAGCCACACCAGCCTCATCGGCATCTAAAGACAGATAAATTGTCTTCCCTAGTCTAGCCAACATCTCAATCTGATCTCCTGTCAGAGCCGTCCCTCCCACAGCAACCGTCTCTGTAATCCCTGCTCCAAAAGAGCTAATCATGTCCATTTGCCCTTCTACCAGAATAGCCCTCTTCTTCTCCCTGATGGCCTGTCTCGCCTGGTAAAAACCAAAAAGCATTCGACCCTTATGATATATCTCAGTTTCGGGTGAATTTAGGTATTTTGGTTCGCTTTCTTTTGCTAGACTCGGCAATATTCTTCCGGTGAAACCCACCACTTTCCCACTAGAATCTTGCAGAGGAAACATAATCCTTCCCCGAAATTTATCAAAATAGCCTCCACCTGTTCGCTTAGTTATTAAACCGGCTTTTTCTAAAAGATTTTCAGTATAGCCTTTTTTATTAACTAAATAATTTATCAGATTATCCCAACCGTGGAGAGCGTACCCCAGATTAAAAGCTTCAATCAGCTTGCCATTTACCCTTCTATCTTCCAAATATTTTCTAGCTTCTTCACCTGATCTTCCTTCAGTCAACTGCCAATGATAATATCTAGCAGTCAAGTCCATAATCTCCAGTAATTTCTGCTTGTCACCAACTGCTTCAAATTTTCTGGATACCAGCTTAACCCCTGCTTTTTCAGCCAACCTCACAAGTGCATCCTTAAAATCTATCCCCTCAATTTCCATCAAAAACTTAAAGACATCGCCACCTTCGCCACAACCAAAGCACTTATATAGCCCCATCTCCTCATTAACCATAAAGGAAGGTGTCTTTTCACTATGGAAAGGACAAAGGCCTTTGTGGTGCCTTCCAAGCTTCTTGAGGGCTACATACTGGCCTACTACTCCCACAATATCTGTTTTTTGTTTTATTTCCTCAACTTGATCCTCCATTCAACTGATTGTAGCAAAATAGCTGTCACAAAGACTTGTCTTACAATCAACGCGTAACTGGTAGCCCAAAGTTTCGGTTATTTAGGCAAATATTTCTTAACGATACCGGGAATATCTTTGATATCGATGTTAGCTTTTACAATATAATCTTTTGCTCCCAACTTCATCCCCTCATCAACACTCGTCTCTTGCTCGAAGTTTGTCAAGATTACCACCGAAATACCCTTGGTTTCCTCATTTGCTCTCATTGCCTTTAAAACTTCAAATCCACTTTTAATAGGCAACAAAAGATCCAGGAGGATTAAATCTGGTTTTTCTTTCATAATCTTCTTTTCAGCCTCTTCTCCGTCTGTCGCTACCGAGATTTCATAACCCTCATCTTCAAGAGAAAGACTAAGTGCATTTACTAACACCGCATCGTCTTCGACGATCATCACTTTCTTTTTATTATCCATCTTTTTTTTGTTTGATTAATAATTTAACAAAAAACGTAGTCCCTTTATTTTCTTTAGATTTAAATCGAATTGTTCCCCCATGATTCGTAACAATATTTTTAGTCATGTACAAACCAAGGCCTGTTCCTGAAATGATTTTTGCTACATTGTCGGCTCGAAAGAATTTTTCATATATCTTCTTTTGCTGATCATTGGGAATGCCCAAGCCGGTATCACGAACAGATATTTCAACACTACCATTAACATTCTCGGCTTTTACATAAACTTTTGAGTTTTTCGGAGAATAGTTGATTGCATTGTCCAGTAAATTTGAAAAAACCTGAATCATTTGAACTCTGTCTACTTCGACAGTCAATTTTTCAGAAATTTTCTCAAGACCAACTAGTGATATATTTTTATCCATCAATAATTTTTCCTCCCGAAGTGCAGCTTCTTGTAGCAGATCTCTAACTTCCACTTTTTCAATATTTTTATCATCCAATGTTCCCGAGTCTATCCTTGATGTCGTCAACAGATCATTTACCAATTCAATCAAGTTGTCATTGCTCTTCCCAATTTTTTCAATGTACTCTTTCGCTTTCGATGAAGTAATTTTGTCACGACCTTCAAGCAGTAACTCAACAAACCATTTAATACCTGTCAGGGGAGATCTTAGCTGGTGACTAGCCAAAGAAACCAAGTCCAATCTCATTTTTTCAAGACGATGCTCCTTGCTAATATCTCTAAAAACCCAAACAGTCCCTACTAATTCACCTTGAGCTCCAATTAAAGGATTTGCTACTATTTGTATTACTATTTTCTTACCACCTTTTTTGCTTATAATTAAAGATTCAACTGGAGAAATAGGCTGTCTTAGCTCGAATACCTTTTCATATAACTCACTCTGGTGAATCTTAGATTTTTTATAATCTATGCTTAATAGTCTTTGAATATTTTGACCAATACCTTTTTCCTGACTTATACCCAATAGTTTCTCCATAGCCCTATTTATCATCAGCGCGTGTTTTTTTGCATCAGTTACCAGAACAGCATCCCCCATATCCCTCAAAACAACTTCCAATTTTTGCTTCTCAGTAAAGATCTCCATATTTTTATCAGCCAAAGAAGCCTCAAACATTTTTCTCTCAGTAATATCCTGAATCGTTCCAATCATCCGTACTGGACTCCCTTTGGAATCAAACTCCAATCTTCCTAGACCATGAACCCAAATCTCTTTTCCGTTTAATTTATTAACAATTTTATATTCTTTGTCAAAAACCTTCTTTTTCTTCAAAACTTCCTCCGAAAAATACTTCTCCATTTCTTCTCTGTCGTCAGGGTGAATCAGTTTTAACCAACCAGTCACATCTGTTATGTATTTACCATTGATTCCAAATAGTTGTTTTAAAATATTTGAAGGCTCCCATATTCCGGTTTTAATATCTAAAGTGTAATATCCCAATTTTGCTACAGCCTGAACATTTCTCAACAATAATAAAGTTGACTCTAGCTTTTTCCTAGATTCACTTAAATCTATATTGTGTTCTATTTTCTTTATTCCTGACATCACCTCTCCAGCAAAAGTAGACAACAAATTCAAGTCTCCGTAACTAAAAGCATTTTTCTTTTTGGAGTAGATCGAAATTAGACCAATACACAAATTTTTATCCATAATTGGAATTGCCATTGCAGAATTTAAATTTCTTTTTTCTACAGCCAATCGCCATTCGGGAAACACAGTCACAGATGAAATATCGTTCATCACTACATTCTTTTTGATTCTTACCGCCAACCCCTCAGGGCCACCTTCCAATCCCTTAGCCGAGCTAAAATTAACCTCATCAAAAAACCCATCTGTCCCACCAGACATTCCAACAGCTTTAATTTCCTTATTTAGCCCTTCTTCCACCACCCCCACCCAAGCCATATCATACCCAGCCCGTTCAACTAGTTCATCGCTCAGTCCTTGAAAAAGATCTTTTTTACTCTCCGCAGTATTTAATAAATGACTTCCACTCACTATAGAATCCAGAGCACTGTTACTTACTAAATATTTTCTATAATTCCGTTCTACCAACCAATATAGAATACAGGCGGATACTCCAACAAAAGCAAAACCCTTAACTGTTTGTATTTCAGTGATAATTTTCGGATTTACAAATATAGATTGAATTAATCTATCGGAATAAAAGATCCAAATAAGGCTAATGACGAAATAGATAACAGCGGCTTTCAGGCCACCAGCTCCTTCAGTAGAATTTCCATCCAGAGAAAGCAAGCTATAATCTTTATTCAAAAAATTCCAAAAGGCAAGAGTGATCAGTGAACCAATTAGTAAAAATATCAAAATAAATGAGTTCAAGGAGTCTTCGTTTGGTCCCCACCAACCATCGACATAAACCCCTACAAGCTCCCAATAACCATCTCCATTTTCAACTCTTTGAATTACAGGTTCTTTATCCATCACCTCACTTTTTCCCCAAAAAACATTCCCATCCTTATCTCTAAGTGCCAATTCCAAATCGTTATTGACACTGTTCAAGCCAGAATACTCAATTAAAGTCGGAACATCTATCACTACTGAAACTAGTCCCCACAAGCGATCCTCTTTATATATAGCCTTTCTTGCAGCCAACCCAATTCCTCCTTGCAATAGCTCAAAAGGATTGGACATCACCATGTTTCTTGATTCAATCATTCGGGAAATATCACTCCTCACACTTGGTGTTGTGTCTTCAAAAAGGTTGTATCCTAGCGCCCCTTCATTACCTTCTAATGGATAAATAAATCTTAGAACTCCATTTGGAGCGATTCCTACATTTCTAACGCCTTCAAAGTCATTATGCAGTCCGGAAGCAAAAATTTGAAAATCCCTTTCAATCTCTTTACCAGATCTGCTATTTACAAATTTTTCTAAGCCAGATAACAAACTCTCTCTCCTACTTAATGCTATCTCAATATTATGTTTATACAATTCTAGCTTTTCAAAAACTACTTGCTTACGTGAAGTAATTAAGAACTTTTTATACAAATTTGCCCCCAAAACCCCCACGACGATCAAGGTGGCCACTACTATAAGTAGAGTAAAAAATTTTTTGTTAAGCAATTTATTCCCCTGGTCCATTCCTAATAATTCTACCCAGATACGATGTCACAGTCAATAGGTTGTAAGATAAATTACTTCAAGATTGGTGTTATATAACCCGCTCCATATATAAAAAATTCTCACACAAGGTGAGAATTTTCTTTTGCGGAGGAGGTGGGATTCGGACCCACGTGTGCCGGAGCACACTTGCTTTCCAAGCAAGCGCCATGGACCACTAGGCGACTCCTCCAAGGAACTTGTACATTTTACCTTAACTTATCCAAGGCTGCGAGTGTATCTGCAATTTCATCAATTATTATAGTTCTTGCAGGCACCTGTCCCTCTCTGTACACTGACCAAGGACTAGGAAGGTATATTGTTCGAGCTCCCAACTCATCCCCTGGTTTGATATCCCCACCCAAACTGTCACCCACTACTAGACATTTTTCCGGCTCAGTTCCAATTGCATCCATGCCCCTTTTCCAATCATCAGATTTCTTATGCCCATTTTCATCTACAATCACCACAGTTTCAAAATATTCCCAAAGCCCTAATCGATCTAACTTAAAATGTGTCCACTCCACGTTTGCATGTGTCACCAGACCCATCCGAACCCCTGTTTTATTCAACATTTCCAAGATTCCTCGAGCCCCTTCTCTAATTCTAGGCTCAATCGAATATATCCTAATCAACATATCCAGGTTCTCTACAATCTCTTTTTCTCTACCAACAAAAACCTCCGCCAATTTTTCAACCACCACAGCCCACCTTTTTGGATTAACTCCCATTTTTCTATACTCTTCATCGTTGATTAACCGCAATGCCTCGAGAACTTCATTTGTTTCGACCCCGATTAGTTCAGATACAAATACAGAATACTCTTGCATACATTGAATAAAAATTTCACTTGTATAAATCAGAGTATCGTCTAAATCAAACAATACTCCTTCAATTCCCAGCTGATTTAATCTTTCCTTTACGTTTCCGAGAATGGGGTCATGTTCTAGGTTTATCATGGCATATTCTACCCCATTGAATTTTCAATCTCTTTGTTTTTAGAGTTTTTGCCTGCCTGCCTGAACTGCGTGGCTGTTGGCGGGAGTTCTTGAGTCTTTAGTTCTTTAGTTCTTTAGTTCTTTAGTTCTTTAGTTCTTTAGTTCTTTAG
>CAYGCQ010000003.1:0-42827 GCA_964348455.1 uncultured Pseudomonadales bacterium | reverse complement strand
TTCTTTAGTTCTTTAGTTCTTTAGTTCTTTAGTTCTTTAGTTCTTTAGTTCTTTAAAAGTGTACCCGGTGCGATTCGAACGCACAACCACTTCCTAAGGGGTTTGAGATATTTTTAGAATTGCCAATATCTCCCTTGTGGAGATGTTGACAATTAAAGTTAAAAAATATCGAAGATGGCCGGAGTCAGTTTCGTAACGAACCTGACGAGGCAGGGGTGAAGGTAAAGACGAAGTCTTTAATCCTGAACTCAACTTTAAAAAAACTTTTTGTGTACCCGGTGAGATTCGAACTCACAACCACTTCCTTCGGAGGGAAGTACTCTATCCAGTTGAGCTACGGATACATGCTTCTCCATTATCTCACCCCCCCTTTTTATTCCATTGGTTGGCGGAGGATACAGGAGTCGAACCTGTTAGCCCAAAAGGGCATTGGTTTTCGAAACCAACGCATTACCGTCCTGCCCATCCTCCTAATTCAACACCTTCCTTAACAGTGAGTCCGGTGCGACTCGAACGCACGACCTCCTCCTTCGCAGGGAGGCGCTCTAATCCAACTGAGCTACGAACTCATACGAGCTCCATTTTACCATCCTACGGGTCTTTTGCCTTACTCTAGTGGCATTTTCTCACCTAGCCATTTTATCGCTCTATCCACCCCAGTCACAGCTGGTTCTTGATAAATCACGCTTTCTAACATCAAATTCTTAATTTCATCCTCCTTTTTGGGGTCAATCACTACCACTAAATGCCAAGGAACTATCGACAGATTTATTCTCAACAACCTACTACCCCACTTTGTTTCAAACCAAAAATTAGTCATCTCTTCATACCTGTAAGTCTTTTCGGTCGACTTTAATCCCCAGTTCGTCAAAGTAGTCTTTATTACCTTTGGTTCTGTCTTTGCCATAGCCCAAAGCATAAATACCAAAGCCCAAATAACAACCACTGGCATTATTCCCTCAATAAAATAGAAAATTATCGAAACTAAAAAGGCAATTACTATTACTGAACTATAGAATTCTTTCGTCCAAACTTTGTGAGGCCTATCATAAGCTTCAAATTCCAAAAGGTCTTTTTCGCTGAAATCTAAAGTATCGGTTTTAGCCACATTTCATCTTAGCACAGGACCTAACGTCTATATGATAAACACTTTTTATTTAAGCAACTCAAATGAAAACTGAGACTTCGAAATAGCCTCCTCATTATCAGGCCAAGTCACCAAGGGACCTGAGGCGGTAACTGCATAACCGATTCCTTTATCTATCGTCAACAGACTTCTTGTTCTCAGTTTTACACCATTCACAGTATAGGTTCCGCCTATTAAGTAATATTGCTGTCCTTTTAGATTGAAAGAGGAATCATTTTCAAAAATAAAATCAGGGAATGCACTTAAAGTATTTTCTTTGCTTGTCTTTACTTGATCTGCAAGCAAAACCTCCCCAACCTCATGAGTTTCTACACTTATAAGAGTTGCATAACTTACACCTCCAATCACCTTCGCAATCGGATTTAATAATACGACTATCGATCCTGTTCTTCCTGTCTTGTCGATCTGCCAACCAGTTGGTGGAATAATCAAGAAGCCTTCATTTTCATTTCTATACTCCGTCTCTGTTGAAATCTCAGCAGGTGTCACTTCTGGGTTAGCTAATTTAGCCGTAAAAGTAATATCAGAGGATTCATCAGTTGGTAAATTCACCTCTAGATCAGGCGCTTCCTTAAGCGCCACGATAAGAATAATTACTACCAAGACAGCTAAAACTCCAACTGTTGCGTAGAGAATCAACCTCCAAGGAACCTTAACTTTTGAATTGGACTTTTCTCCCCACTTTTGCTCCACGATAACAGGAACATCAACGAGAACCTGCTGATTATTGCTTTCTTCTTTTTGGATAATTTTTTCTAAATCCATTACTTCAGTTTAAACTATTAGCACACTTACTTATCCTTACACCTCTTACACCTTCTAAACCCCGCCTCCTCAGCAGAAACTGCATTATCAAAATAAACTAAGTGCGGAGTAGAGCCATATTCTACCAAATGGATTCTGTGTTGCCTCGTAGCGTTTGGACAATATTCTGGATTCCCGTAAATAGATTCCCTTGCTATATAACCGCCCCAAGAGGGTTTATCCTCGGTGTATTCCACAAACCACTCATTTTCCACAAAAGAAATGACTCCATAAACAACCAAGCCTTTCTCGTTTTTTTGGTATGGTAAATAAGTTGAATCCAGAAAAACTAGTTTTTCTGACTGATGAAAGTGATTTGCTTCTTTTGTCATATGCGGAGGGGGCGGGATTCGAACCCGCGGTATCTTGCGATACGGAGGTTTAGTAAACCTCTGCACTAGACCACTATGCGACCCCTCCTTGGCGGAGAGTACAGGGGTCGAACCTGTTAGAGCTTGCGCTCATCAGTTTTCAAGACTGACGCATTACCGTCCTGCCCACTCTCCGTGTGTGCTTATTTTACCATTCCTAGTGCTTCAACTGGTAAAATATCCTTTGATCAGACTGGAGGCGTCCGATAGTGGTTATTCGAGCGGATTGCTAATCCGCGGCCCAAAAGGCTTCGTGGGTTCGAATCCCACCGCCTCCGCTTTAAACAAAAACTCTTCTTTATGGAGAGTTTTTGTTTAAACATAAGTGGGATTCGAGTGACGGAGAAAGCGCAGCTCAGCAGAGCTTAGTGTCGAAATTAGTTTTTGTCGAAGACAAAATAACTTTCGACCTCGTAACGATCTTGCCAAGTCCGGTTCGAGCAAAACTTCAGCAGAAGTTTATGCGAGAGAACCCCACCCTCCATAGCCCAGCCCTGAGGCACCTCAGGTGACCGAAGGCGAATCCTTATCTCACTCTCTCCGCAAAGTCTATAATTGTTTTTATGCTAGATCCAAACTTATCCATTTCCATGCCTCCTCAAATTGAAACACCAATCTTAGTTCAAGTTATATATTTTTTTGCTCCTTGGCTGATACTTTTATTATTAATGACGACATTTATCAAAATTTTTCGGTTGAAAATAAACAACTTTTTATTGATAGTTTTATCCCTTGTCTTATATGCGCTTATATTGTCGACGTTCTCTGTGTTGAGGCAGTTTAATTCTATAGCGGGGTAGGAAAAATTCAAACTTCATTCCACTGTCCCTCCGCCTCCTTTCTCCTTGCTTAAACATAGGTGTTTTGAGAAGATGAAAGTAATGAATTCCCATTCAGCATTCTTCAAAAAACTAGACATTTTTCTACTAATTATTTTTCCAATATTTTCCGTCTTAATCTCTCTTGCCTTAAAAGCCAATTTTCTTACCTCTATTCTCTTATTTTATGGATTACCATCACTATGGTTATCTCTAAGAACTCCAAACAGAGTAGCCAAAACTCTCATTTTTACCTCACTACTTACACCTCCCTTTGGTCTCATTGTCGACTACATAGAAACAATTAATCACTCTTGGTTTATACCTCAGACATCTTTCTCTTTTCGTGTTTTTGGAGTAATCCCAATCAAAGATCTTATTTGGGGGTTTTTTGTAGTTTACAGCACAATTATTTTTTACGAACATTTCTTAGATAAAGGAAAACATCAGCTCGTCGACAAAAGACTTAAGCTTCTTATATGGCCATTATTTTCTGCGCTGACAATATTTCTTGTCACTTTATCTTCCAAGCTAGACATCTTTATTTTCAGATACGCCTACCTATGGCTCGGTTTACTTTTAGTATTTCTTCCTTCCATTACATTTCTCTCTTTTTTTCCTCGCCTAATTTCCAAATACATCAAAACAGCCTCTTATTTTTTTTATTCTCTCTTTATTGTTTGAGCTAACAGCTTTACAGCTCAATCAATGGACCTTCCCGGGAAACAACTTTATCGGCTGGGTACAAATGTTAGGTTTTAAAATCCCTTTGGAAGAATTTTTCTTTTTCTTCATTATGACCTCCATTGGAATCCTCTCCTACTACGAATTTTTCGACGACGACAGAAAATAATTACTTTTTTTTGATAAACAATGACATCGCAAATATTGCCAGTGAAATCAAAACAATCGTGCCACCAGTAGACAAATTTAGGTAGAACGAGGTAAAAATTCCTGTTACCACCGAAAACAAAGAAACCAGTTCACCTATCACTATTGTCACCCCAAAACTCTGCCGGAACTGCAGAGCCGTCACTACCGGGATTACCATCAAAGCTGAAATCAAAAGCACTCCAACTATTGGAATTGAAAGAGACACCGTCAAAGCAGCCAAGATAATCAACCAGGTATTTATCATTCTTGTAGGAATACCACTTACCTGCGCCGATTCTTCATCGAAAGTAATGTAGACAAGCTCTTTGTAGAACATGTAAAGCACACCTGCCACCAAAGCTCCCAAAACGCCAATAATATATAGATCACTCTGGTTTACCGTCACAATAGATCCAAACAAATAGTTTAGAAGTCCCACATTGAATCCATGCGCCATACTTATCAACACTACAGCAAGAGCTAAACTCCCTGATAGAAAAATCGCTAAAGCTGATTCCCCATAAACCTTTTTTGATATTCTTAATCGCTCGATCACTACTGAAGATAAAACCGTAGACATAATTGCAGTAATGATCGGATTTACTTTTAAAAGAAAGCCTATCGCGATTCCTGCCAGAGACACATGAGCCAAAGTGTCCGCAATTAAAGAGTATCTTCTAAGCACTAGAAAAATCCCAATCAAAGGAGCTATCAATCCAATTATTATTCCGGCTTCCAACCCTCTTAGGGCAAATCCATATTGAAATATTTCAAGCATGTTTGTGGTGGTGAATAAATTTTTTATCTCCATAAAGTCTCTCCATCTCTCCTTTTACAAATTTTTTGGGATTTTCATCATAAGTGAGTTTTCTGTTTACAAAAGCAATTTCAGTCACTTCATTTACTACTGCTTCTATATCATGAGAGATAAAAACTAAAGTCAACTCGAGTTCACGGTTCAGTTTTTTTAAAAGATGGTAAAACTGGTCCTGCGACGGAACATCTACTCCGGCTGTCGGTTCATCCAAAAAAATCACATCCGGTTGTCCAGCCAAAGCTCTCGCTATAAAAACCCTTTGCTGCTGACCACCGGACAAATCTCCAATAATTCTATCTTTATACTCAAACATCTCTACCTGCTTAAGAGAATCAATGATTATTTTTTTGTCTTCTCGCCCCAAACTCTTAAACAATCCTTTTTTTCCAAACCTTCCCATAGCCACCACTTCATACACAGTTGCTGGAAAATTGACATCAAAATTTATTACTTTTTGTGGCACATAACCTACTCTGGACCAATCTTTAAAGGAATGAACATCTTCTCCAAAAAGTCTAATAACTCCTTTAGATGCAGATTGAAGTCCAAGTATTAATTTTATTAAAGTTGTCTTCCCCCCACCATTTGGACCAATCACCCCCAGATAGTCTCCTTTGTGGATATTGAGAGTAACATTCTCCAGCACAAGATCATCGTTATATCCAAAACTTACCCCTTCAATTTCAATAATATTTTTTGTATGGTCTACTGACATTCTAGTGCGATTCTTAGGTTTGCTAAATTTTCCTCCATTATGGTTAAGTAATTTTTTCCTTGACTCCTGTCATTATCGCTTATTCCTTCGATTGGGTCCAATACCAATGTTTTTGCCCCAATCTCTTGAGCAATAGTCTCAGCCAGCTTTGGGCTTACAAGTTTTTCAAAAAATATATATTTCAATTTATCCTTCTCAGCTTCCTTTGCAATCTCAATCATTTGTTTTGTAGATGGTTCCTCATCAGGAGTCAGTCCTGATATCGCCACCTGTGTTAATCCATACTCTTGAGTGAGATAACCAAAAGCAGCGTGAGACGTCACCACCTTATACTCCTTACAACTTGAAAGACCTTGTCGAAAATCCATCGAAAGTTTATCCAATTTAGCAATCAAACTTTTCTCATTTTCCAAAAAGTATTGTGTGCTCCCTTCGTCCGCTTTTATCAGCTCATCAGTAATCACCTCCACTTCTTTTTTTGCTAGCTCGGGCGACAACCATATATGAGGATCGTTATTTTCTACTAGTCCAGCTGAAACCTCTATCACCGTTACTCCGGTACCAACCATATCCTTTTTTATTTTTGACCCCCAAGGTTCAAAGTCCTCACTTGAAATAAACAGTAACTTGCTTTTTTGAATCTGCACAAGATCTCTTGCTGTCGGTTCATAGTCGTGAGGCTCCACTCCTGGAGGTGTTATGTTTTTTACTACAATCCTATCTCCACCCACTTCGGAGACAAAGAAATTAAGGTGGTATATAGAAGTTGTTACTGTTGGCAACTCGGAATTTTGACTATCCTGAACCTCAGGCATTATTCTCCACAAACCAAAAACAATTATCAAGAAAATAAAAATCAAAATAACTCTCAGAATATTTTTTCGTTTCACATCTAATATTGTAATAGATTAGTGAGCCAGTGCCAGCCCCCACACAGTTTTTACTCCTGATTTTTTAAGCATCTCAGTGCATTCCCTCATGTCTGCCCCACTAGTAAAAACATCATCCACCAATAAAACATTTTTCCCTTTCACCTTCCCCTTCCAATTATTTTTTACAACAAAAACCCCCTTAATGTTATTTTCTCTCTCCTCCCGAGTCTTCATTAACACTTGTTGTTTAGTATTTTTACTTCTGAGTAAAACTTTTTCCATTTTAAAGCCAGGAACTTGAGATAATATAGTTTCCCCCAACAACTCAGCCTGATTAAATCCTCGCCAATTCTCTCGATAGAAATGCAATGGAACCGGCACCACCATATCAAATTTGATTCCAAATTCGAATCTGAAGTCTTTTAGGACAATCTCAGGCAACTCCTTATTGAATCCATACTTAATCCCATCAACTACAGACCTCATTACAGGCTCCTTATATTCAAAAAGGACAATTAGACCATCCATACTACGATATTTTTTGCATGAAGGATGTGTCCAACCCATAGGGGAACCTTCTCCACACATAGGACAAATCTGGTCCGCAGTGTCAAGTCGGTCTTTACAGCTTTCACACAAAAAGCCCCCCTGTTCTCCACAGCTTATACACATTTTGGGGTAAACAAAATCAATTATTGCTTCCAAAACCATAATTTATTTTAGCTCTATCTTCACACTAGCAATCTCGAAGAGACAACTAGAACGTATAATAGACCTTGTGAGTATCCAGAACAAAAAAGCATATTTTGATTACGAAGTCATTGAACCTTACGAGGCGGGAATTGAACTGACAGGAGCAGAAGTTAAGAGTCTTAGAGGCGGTGGAGCAACCTTTGCAGGAGCCAGAGTCATAATTAAAGAAGACGGTGCCTATCTAACTGGCCTCAATATCCAAAAATACAAGTTTGCTACAGACGAAGATTACGACCCATCACGCATCAGGAGGCTGCTTTTACATAAGAAAGAAATCGTGGCTATAAACTCCAAAATGAGGTCAGCCGGTTTGACTTTGGTGCCTCTGAAGCTGTATAATAAGGGTAGTCTCGTGAAGGTGCAAATCGCTCTCGTGCGGGGCAAGAAGAAATTTGAAAAGAGAGAGTTGATTAAAAAAAGGGACTCAAACCTGAGCCTAGCAAGACGTTTAAAAAACAATAGATGAAAGGACAAAAAATGGATCTGTTCTGGACTAAAATTATGCCTGAATGTGTTTCTAAGTACCCTTGGGCAGGTGAATTCACGGCTAAAATGAGCTTAAAAAAATTTCAAGAAGGTATCAAAGCTAAGATTAAAGCTATGGATGAAAATGAATTTGACCTCTTTTTGGCTGCTGTTGTCATGCAAGCTAGTCGTGATCAAATGATGGGAGTCAATCTAACCGAGAAGATCGGTTTCCTCCGAGGCCTCCGTGCCTAATATTCGTCATTGCGAGTTTCGGTACTCCGAACCGCGGCAATCTCACGCCACGCGCTTAACTTGATTTTTGAAGCTAATTCTGTTACTATAAGACATGGGGACGACAGGATTCGATGGGGTAGTACGTTTACAGTTGCAAGCCTCCTTTGGTAATAGGAGTCAAAAAGACCAAAACTTAATTGTCAACAAAGAAGACAAAATACTTGGATTCATTTCTAGTGGAGTCAAATCCATTTTTGGTGAAGCCAAATCTTCCGCTCCAGTTTACGCTTTTGCCTAAATAGTAGCTTGAAGACGTCTTGAGAGCCGGCGGATCCCGGGCTACTCACAAGGCGAAAAAATACCGGATTGAATTCCTCAGGTTTGATTTAGGCCTGAAGACTAACTTATTCTAGATCAACCATAAAGTGTTCTCGTTTGCCTGAAGCTTTATGGAAAATCGGCAAACTACGCTTGTAGACCCTGTAGACTTAATATTTCAGACGAGAGTTCGATTCTCTCCGTCTCCACAAACAAAAAGTCCACCCTTGCGGTGGATTTTTTGGTTGTCACTCGAGAGAGTCGAACAATGACGGAGCTGGTTTCGTAACGAACCCAGCGAGTCGGGGCCGACGAATTTGCAAAGCAAATATCGGTGGCTTCAATTCTCCCCGTACACCCCCAGCTACTTCACTACTCCAACAGTTCCAACAAACAACACCATCAGCTGACCATCTTCGTCAAACTCAATATCCCCTGCCCCAATCAACTTACCCGATTTCAAAATTTTACTGCAAACTCCGGACTCTTTATCGCAGATTACCACGTTTCCAGATGTACTATCGAGTAAGGCTAACCTCGTGCCATCTTGCTCTACAGCAATTCTTTTCACCTTAATTGTCGAAGGCACACCGCTAAGGGAGAACTGTTCTTTGGACCCCCTCCTAAACCTCTCTACTTGTCCTGTTACACCAGCTATCCAAATATCACTATCCATGGCCATATCTACGGGTTCAAACGATATCGTCTGGTCTTGCTGTAGCCATCTAGTTCTATCACCGAATCCGTCGGCCACCCCCGTGTACTTATAAATTTCTTTATTTGCTTGATCCAACACATAGAGATTGCTTCCAAACTTTCCCAAAGTTACAGGATTAGCCACTGCAGCATCAAACTTTATTAAATCCACTCCCGTTAATGCGTCCCTCACACCACCACTGCTCAGAACCATTGGCTTGCTTGCATCTCCGGCTACATCTATCCAACCCAGACCATCTCCCTTACCGGCTACGACTTTTATGTCCTTAGTTCCCGCATCTGCTGTCACCACTACTCCCATAGCTGAGTCCAATGCCATGAACTGGTTGCCCTTAACTACTCCCAATCTTTCACCTTTAAATCCTTGTCTTACTAGATCAATTCTTAATACCTCCTCCACTTCGCTTTCCTTTTCTCCTGAAGCCACTGTCCATCCCTCTTCAATCTTTTTTTCTAAATCAAGCAAATCATTTTTATATTTCCCATTCTCAAACTGACTTTTTTCACTATTGAACTCGAACTTTACAGCTTCAATTATTTTCTTTGCTCCAGTGGGATTCAGACTCACCAAATTACTTGCCTCCTGAAGACTCTTAATAATCGGTTCCGAAAAACTCTGCCACTTCTTGAGTTCAGCCGTTTGTCTTATTTTTATCGACCCAAAAATTAAACTCACTACCAGTGAAACCAAAAAGATAACTCCTAATAACATTGATATTTTTTTTCTCTTAGTATTGTCTTTTCTACCAACTAAACCTTTTTGTTTAACCTGTCGAAAGTTTCTCCACCTATTAATCATTTTTTCTTTAAATCCCAGAGGGCCTACCAGCCTATCTTGCGCCAAATCATAACTACGACTTCTTACAATTACTTCTTCATTGCCTTCAGATATCATTGCTTCCACTTCTGACTTAACTCCTTGATTTATTGAGTTCTTGAGCTCTTGGGCTCTTGAATTCTTGATTTGATCTTCATTTTCTTCTTCAAGTTTTCCAAAATTAAATATCAACCCGGCAGCTGCATTTCCACTATCCATAAGCTCTTTAGTCCATCGTGCAATATCAGTCTCGGTAGACTTAGGTAAACCTTCAGTAATTTCGGATGTAAGCAGTCCTGAATAGATGACTAACTTGTCTCCATCTCCAGCCACTCCTTTAATCACTTTTCCTGGAACTAAATTTTTTGAAAAATCAAACTCTATTCCTTCGCGCACCAGAGTCACCTCTCCCTCACCCCACCTTGTTATTCTTATTTCTCGCTTACCATTCTTTACATTTATCCAAACCCACACTCCAGTCATTTTTGGATATTTTTCTTGCCAGCTATTTCCAAAACTACCCAAATCACCTAAAGAATCTAACTTATTAAAATACTCTTCTACCCACCCCATCAATTCTGCATCAACATCAGCCCAGTCTTCTCTTTGTTCTCCCAAAACCACTCCAAACAAAGCACCTTTCTCCTGCAACTCTTGGTCGTCGTACGGAATTCGTGCATATATCTGAGCCCATCCATTAGCTCCTTCTTCATTTACAATTCTCCAAAAAGATAGTCCTAATCCTGTATTCATTGTTGGGCAGGTATTCCTTTCCTAAGCTAATAGTACTATAACAGTCACGAAGAGAGACAAAAGAAAGAACGCCCAAACAAAAAACTTTAAACTTTTACCAATAGATAAGTCAACAACTTTGTCCATCAAAGTTTCCTGTCGTATCATAATCAATCCCAAAATACTCAAAAGCACCATCGAAACCTTGATCATCCACCCGACAATCATACTAAGACTAATAGTTACTCCTGGTATTATCTCCATCGTTTACCTGAATCTTCTATTAATTGAGAAATCATTGCCGATACTTTATCCGGTAGCCCAATCGCTTCAAAAGTAAAAGCAGATGCTTCCCCTGAAGTGTCGGGAGTTCTCTGCTCTGAAGCTGTCTGCACAATTACATCACCGTAGTTAAAAAAGCTTGCCATAATTCCTTGTTGAGAATAATTTACATCTTCAATATTTCCAATCTGTGCCACATTTACAGTCTTACTCAAAAGTCCCGCAAAATCAATATCAACTAATCTTTCATTAGTCACAATATATACGTTATAGAACCACATCAAAAAGTTTTGCATTCCAAAGAAAATCAGAACCATGTACCAAAGCATTACCAAACTAACCAAAGTATTACCATCCAATGCTTTTATAAAAGGAAACTCACCCCAGACGAAAGGAACTACAAAAGCAAAGCACATCACCGCCATCCATTTTAGATTCGTGATAAAGTGTCTTCTTCCAAGTATCAAAATTTCTTCATCGTCCTGCTGAGTCTCAAATCTGCATCTTTTTGGATGAGCGAAGAAAGAACCCAGAATTCCTCCCGAATCCAATTCAGCTAACAGCTTCTTCACTTCCGGTGAATATTTTACTGAATCTGCTTTATAAACTTCCGGCATACCTAATTGTACCAAACACCACGTCGTCATTGCGAAGCACGAAGTGCTGTGGCAATCTCACACCACCGTCATTCCCGCGAAAGCAGGAATCCATCAAATAAGATCCATCGATTTGTCATTCCGACCGAAGTCATAGTGTCGCCTAGGAGAGTGGAGGAATCTCACATTACTGTCATTCCCGACCTGATCGGGAATCCATCCCCTTCCCTCATTGCGAAGCACAAAGTGCTATGGCAATCCAGGTAGTTATTTCCTTTCAATATTAAAAAAAGCAAATCCTTTTTGAGGAATCGAAATATATCCGGGGGCTCTTGTATTAAAAACTTCCTTAAACTCAGATCCCGACATGTTTATCTCCCCCCGGTTAGTGCTAAACCGAACGTTTGTTGTATTTCCCGAACTATCATGGGTAACCGATGGTTTTCCACTAATACTAGTAACAGGATTAGAAACTTTAGATTTCAGATCACTCATACTATAAGGATCACCTCCCTGACCCCCAACCCGACAGCTGTTTATTGTCACCGGGACAATTCTTCCGGTATCGGCTCCATTACCTTCACCTTTTTTCAAAACCAACCAAGCATTTAGAATGTCCGACATTTCTTCTTCACTCAGCCAAGGCTTTCTCCCACAATCATTATCTGAGTTTTTATAACCACTTCTATACCACGACTTATAAAACCAGGGGCTACCAGCTACACTCTCATATGCCCGACTAGTCCAATCTCCGCCACCCTCATGATCTGTTGTATCCCAGCCAGAAGTGCTTATATAACCCCCTGTCGTCGAAGAGTAATAAGTCACGACATCTTCCAAAACCATACCTTCTGTGTCTTTAACAGCCTTTTTCCAAGCTTCTGGTGAATTGTCGGCCTTACTACTGGAAAAGACCTGGCAAGCTTCTGTCGTACAAATGGACTTGCCCTCCTGTTTATATCTGTAAGCATATGTTCTCGCTGCCACGGCTTGAGCCTTCAAGGCATTTTCCGGCCAGTCCGAAGGCATTTCCGCAATTCCCAATAGATACCTTCCTTCAAAATTCATAGAGCCTCCATTAACTATAATGTCACCCCCAGTATCTTTCTTCACAGGTCGTTTTCCATAATAAGCCTGAAGAATGTCTTCGTAGCTTTGGTTGCTTGCTCTAGCCTTTGCTCCATACTGGCTCATCCCTTTTCTATGTGTAAATGCTCCAAAACTAAAGACTCCGAAAGAGCCTCCTGGAGCATTTTCATTAAAACCGGCTATTGAAGCATTGTAATCCGAACCAATAGGAACAGATCCTACACCCGTAATAAATGACCCGGAACGAGCAGCCAAGATAGCTTGTTGCTGTGCCGACAAAGCTGCAATTTTACCGGTTAGATCTTTCTGATAATCTTTAGCCTTTTTTACCTCACCCAAGAAAAAATCATTCTGCTTGTCGAGTTCAGCCTGAAGTTTTGCCAGCTGATCCTTCTGTATCTCCAAATTCTTCTTATCTTCTTCTAGTTGTCCTATCTCCGAAACCAAACTTACGATTACCTGCTTATCCCTATCGCTGCTTTCTTGTCGATAAGCCAACTCTAGTCTAGCTTTCCCCATACTTGTTTTAGATAGCAAGCTTATCCACAGGGGTTGAGATCTAAGTCGGATATACATTTCACGAATCTTGGCCGACAGCACTACATATTGGGTCGAAACTTTCGCCCCCCTCTCTTTTATGCCTGCCTCTGTCGTTTTCAGCTTCGCCACTGCCACATTAATTTGTGACTGAATCGATTTTACTCGAGCACTCAATTTAGATATTTCAGTCTCTAGAGGTGCCGTGGCCGCCTTACTCATTTCCAAAGATTTATTCAGTTCCGTAATCTGAGTACCTAAACAAGTAATTAGTTCATCTCCATTTTTTCCATCACAATTCGTATCGGCATGCACCAATCCGGCGTAAACACTACCAAGAATCACCAACAATAGTAAAATTCGCCACTTCATCTCTTTAAGTTTAACTCATCGACCGTTCCACTGACGGTAAATTGTTGTTATTTAAGTCCTATAGCCTTATAATACCCACCAGCACGTTCAAAAATTAAAAGTAGAGGTAAATATGTCTCAACATTGGATTCCTGACGGAAACGGTGGTTTCATATTAAAAACAGATTCTTTAGGGTGGGCTGGTCTGTGGGGCATCGCATTATTAGGAGGGTTATTGCTGATTTCTCCTTTCTTAATAGGAGCGGGGTTTACTTTTTTAACTTTCTCCTTAATTACAGGCGTTCCAACCACCGCAAGCCCCGCCTTAGGATTATCGTTTCACATCATTGCAGGGATTACATATTTTATTTCTAGCTGTTTTTTATATGTAAAATATTTTTCAGAGATGACAAGTTCGGTAAAAATAATGAGCTTACTTGCTATCCTACTACTGGTCATAAGTCCAGTGATGTCATTCAACTTTCTGTTTCCAACAGAAACTAACATTTTTGGGTCTAAAGCACCCATCGTGATAACTGATCTGGGCCAAAGCAATTCCGAGTTTTATCTGAGCAGAAAAGACTTTGTAATAGCTCACGAATATTCAGTAAGCAATCTTGGTCAGGAAGATATCTTGATTACATTTGGTTCATTATCTGCACAAATTAACTGTAGCAGTGACGAATCATTATCTTTAAAACCTGGTGATGAACAAGTATTTATCTGTGTAATCGCTCACAGGAGCTCAAGCAATTCCAACTGGACAAAGCAAAATGCTTGTATCTATCCTGTTGGATACCGGCGAAACTGTAGTAATAATGACTGGAAATAATCTCAAAGAACCCTCAGATGAGGGTTCTTTTTTCATATCTACTTCAACTCGGTTTGCGTGATAAAATTACCTTGCATGAAATACCTTTCCCAGCTGCTCTCAGCCTCACTTCTATCTCTATTTATATTTTTTCCATCTATCGTAAATGCGACTTCACCCTACTGCACGACCACAAAGGGAAATGTTGGAGTAGATACGGCAATTGGTTGCATCTCCACAGAAGTCACCACTTCGGGAGATTCATTCTTCAGCTCCATCATCGGCATCGCCGTTGGTCTTGGTGGAGGCTTAGCTCTCCTCCTTATGCTTTATGGAGTCTTCATCGTCACCACTTCGGCCGGTATCCCGGACAAGCTCAAAGAGGGCCAAGAAATCATCACTTCTGCCATTTCAGGGCTAGTCTTCATTCTCTTATCAGTCTTCTTGTTAAACTTTATAGGCATCAAAGTCCTTAGCTTACCTGGATTACAATAAAATTATTATGATAAATCTAATCAAACCGATTTTTGCAGCTGGAACAGGAGTCGACATTTCTAGCATGGAAAGTCCAGTGTCAAAAATAATCCCAAATAACTCCGATCTTGCGACCCTATTCTCCCAACCCCTCCTTAGACTCGTTTTCGTTTTTGTCGGACTCTTTTTTATGTTCGGTCTTGTCATGGCCGGCTGGGAATTCATGATGGGTTCCGGAGACCCCAAAAGAATCGCTGCTGCCACCACCAGAATCACCAACGCTTTTATGGGCATAATTATGTCTATGACTGCCTACGTCGTTGTTAAAATTATTCTTACTTTCCTAGGCTTGGGAACCATCATTTAGAACTGTCTTTGATATAATTTATACCTGCATGGAATCCCCAATAAAACACATTGCAATCATGATGGACGGTAATCGTCGCTGGGCTAAACAAAAAGGCATGGAGCCCTTCAAGGGTCACGAGTATGCCGCCAACAATACTATAGAACCCCTTATTGAGAAATGTGTCGACCTAGGCATTCCTTATGTCACTTTTTGGGCTTTTTCCACCGAGAACTGGAAAAGGGATGAAAATGAAGTAAACGAGATCTTAAAAATTTTCCGATTCGCTTTTGGAGGCCTGGCCACTCGCTTTATTAAACGTGGAGCCAAACTCAGAATCATAGGAGATATTACCCGATTCCCAAAAGACATCGTCGAAAAATCTGTAGACATGATGAACAAGTCCTCCAAAAATCACGCCATTACCGTCTCCTTTGGTCTTAATTACGGCGGCCGAGATGAAATAGTTCGAGCCATCAAAAAAATTGTCAATGAAGAAATTCCAGCCGATCAAATTACCGAAGAAACTATTTCTTCCCACCTAGATACCGCCGGAATGCCCGATCCTGACTTGGTAATTCGTACCGGAGGCGAAAGGCGCACTTCAGGCTATTTACCTTGGCAATCAGTCTACGCAGAACTTTACTTCACACCCACCCTATTCCCTGACTTCACTCCCGACAAGTTCGAGGAGGCCATCAACGACTTCAACCATAGGGACCGTCGTTTCGGAGGAGACTCCCCCGTAAAGGCTAAATAAGACCCCTTCAATTGCTTTCTCATTAAATCCTTTTCTATCCAGCCTTTCTCTCACATACTCTATTACAACTTCTATATCATTATTTCCTCCATCCATATTTAAAGGAATCTCTCCACCTGGATACTTGAGAATGTTTACCTCTCTATGGTTCATTCTTTCTCCAGTAAAGCGCATATTAGTCGGCTGGTTTCGCCAGTTTCTTGGTATTTCCATAAAATCTATCCTAAATCCTTAGACCTCCCAAACACTCTCAATCTAGACCACTCAAAGGTAGAGTGAGTGAATTGTTGCAGCCGGTGTCATTTGTGTCGAAATTATGCAATGGGCGTAGAGCACGGTCCCTTGCGAAGTGTCTGTAAAATTAAACGAAGTTTATGCAGACAAGAGTCAAGGGTCTACGCACATGCATACTAGAAAAATTTTACGCAGGAAAATTCTGTCGGTCGACAACAAATGATATAGGCGAAACAAAAAAACGAACTCTTAAACCTCCCTCTCCACCATATAAAGAGCAATCCCTTCCAGGTAATCAACTGCTTCCTCATTTAGCCCCTTACCCCTCAAAGTAGACACTTTCTCACTTGCTCTTTTTGCATACCCTCTTGCTACTTCTACAGAATATTTATATGCCCCGCTTTCCTTAATTGCCGCTTTAGCTTTTTCAATATCTTCCATTTTCGAAGCAGCTTTTCCCCACACTTTCATCAAATCTTTTCTCTGGTTTTCAGTCCCAACCTCCACAGTCTTAGAAACTAATAATGTTACTTTACCTTGTAACAGGTCTGAGTTTGCCGACTTTCCAGTCTTTTCTTCATCACCATATATTCCCAAGACATCATCCTGAAGTTGAAAAGCAATTCCTGCTTCTACAGAATAATCATGAAGAACTTCCATTGTTTCCTTATCAAGCCCTGCTAATATTCCACCAATTAGTAACGGGTTCTCATAAGTATAAATTGCCGTCTTAGCCCGATGGAGACTCATCACCTTCTCTTCAGTCATCTCACCAAGTTTTGCCAAACTCGTGTCGTACGCTTGTCCATAAGCAGTATTTGTAATTCCTCTCAACAGCTGTTTTGTTGCAAGGTTTACTTTTTCAGATTCGAAACCACTCACCAATAACCTCTCAAAACCAAGACAAAGAACAGCATCTCCGACGTTCACTGCCATACTATCTCCATAATGTTGGTCACCGTCTGCAAAATACACATGAGTCGTTGGCTCTCCCCTTCTCACCAAGTCCTTATCCATAAAATCATCATGCATCAACAAAGCAGTATGCACCAACTCAACAGCCTCTGCTGCCCTCCAAATTCTTTCATCGACTTTACCACTCAAAAGAAAACTATAATAAATAAAGGAGGCTCTAATCCTCTTTGCTCTTCTTAAATTATGTTCCCTTGCGTGGAGCAACATTTTCCTGACCAGCTCTTTCTGAGTCTCATTAAAGCCAAAACTATTCCCAACTTCTTCATCCCAGTATGCTTCCAGCCTACTATCGGCCTCCTTTGCCAGTTTTTCCAGATTCAATTTAGCCAGTTTTCCCAAATCATTTATCTCCATGTCTCTGATTTTACTGTAAAATGATGGTAATCCATAAATTAATTAGGATTATCACCCTCGATCACAGAGTCGACTTAGGAGACCCTGATCGAGGATCCACAACCAATATGATCATTCGTCCCGCCCTAGCCGCCCTAGAACCTCTCGAAGGACTTTATGAGCCAGGTGCAAAGATCGGTGGAGGTACAGCTACTCTCTCCAATCTTCTCAGCCCACTGATCTCTAATGTTCTAATAATATCTGGCGTCTTTGCCTTTATAACCATTATCTTTGCCGGTTTTGGTTACATTACTGCCAGCGGAGATAAGGGCAAAATTGAAACCTACCAGAACATGCTAAACTATGCCATACTAGGTTTAATTCTAGTTGTCACTGCCTTTTTAATTACAAGAGTAATTGGAGCCGTCTTTGGCTTTAAATTCTTTTAAATATGATTAATTTTTTAAATCAATTCATAAAATCAGCCTACGCAGCACCAGGTGATGCGATTGGTATCATAGACCTTCCTGCCGGAGTCCCCAAAGAAATAACCCAAACAACGGATATCGTTTCCTCCCTCGTCCGTTTTCTCATAATTATCGCTGGCATTTTCTCCCTCTGGCAATTACTTACAGGAGGCTTCGCTTTTATTTCTTCAGGAGGAGACAAGGGTAAGATCACCGAAGCTCAAAACAAAATCCAAATGTCTCTCGTTGGTCTTGTTATCATTGCCGGCAGCTTCATTATCATAGCTATCGTCAGTCAGATTCTCTTTGGTAGTTTTACCGCAATATTAGTTCCCTCCATTACCCCTGTTGGACCATGATTAAATTAATCTCCACTGTCTATGCCACTGCACCAGTCCCATTAGGAACAGGTATCGTTGGAGAGGGTCCTTTTCAAGATTTACTTGGAGGAAAAGCTGTTGTAGGACAACAAATGTCAGACTTAATTTCAAATTTAATTACAACCATTACTGTGGTTGGCAGTCTTGCTTTCGTTATCTTCTTTACTGTCGCTGGTCTTAAGTGGATTACTGCCGGCGGAGATAAAGCGAAAGTTTCCGAAGCTCAAACCCAAATGACCCAGTCCGCTATTGGTTTAATTGCTATGGTCTCTTCATTCTTTATCATTGGTATCGTCGGAGCTGTCTTAGGAATTAATATCTTGGCACCATTTGCAACCCTATTCCCATAAAATATGAAACTACTTGCTGTCGCACCTCCCGAAATATTCAATAAGGCAATTTCTGCCACCGTTCCGACAGAACCAGGAGCAGGTCTTGCTTTCTATATCGCCACACTCTGGCAAACTGTCATCACTGTCGGAGGTATCGCCTTTATCATCTACTTAATCTGGGGAGGTGTCGAATATCTCACTTCAGGTGGGGACAAGGCCAGGATAGATGATGCTCAGAAAAAAATCACCAGTTCTGTCATCGGGATTGTCATTCTAGTCGCCTCCTACTCCATCACCTACTTCATACAACAAGTTTTCAAAATTAATATTCTCAAGCCGGTCTTCCCCAGCGCACTATGATCAAATATTTTATACCTCAAGCACTAGCCGCCGATATCGAACTCCCCATCGGTGATAACGTCACCAAGAATAACTTCTTTGGTTACACCTGTATTGGTCATCTGGTCAGCAATCTCGCCAGCGCCGCCTTTATCATTTCCGGTATCGCATTTTTTGGCATCTTGGTTCTTGGTGGAGTTCAGTGGCTCACTTCAGGTGGGGACAAGGCTAAGGTCGAATCTGCTCAAAAAAGTATTTCTTCTGCGCTCATCGGCCTAGCCATTGTTGCTAGCAGTTACGCTGTCTACGTATTAGTTCTAGAATTCTTTGGAATCAATCTAGATGCTTTGTGTACAGATAACCCGCTCGGAAATTGACAATAAAAAAAATCATATATAATACAAGTATTACGAATATTAATTATTAAAAAACAAAAAATATGTCTTTAATCTCCCAAGCTCTAGCCGCTGGTGGCACCATCGGAGTCCCCCAACCAACCGGTATGAAAATCACCGACATTGGTGTTCTTATTAGTCGTGTCATTTCAGTTGCCTTTATCGTTGCCGGAATCCTTACCTTTGCCTTCTTGGTAATGGGTGGTATCGAATGGCTTACCTCAGGTGGAGACAAGTCCAAAACAGAAACAGCCAGAAACCGAATTACTGCCGCGGTTGTCGGTCTCGCCATCGTTGCTGCTTCCTGGGCATTGATGAAGCTTATCGCCTACTTCTTTGGAGTTGACGTCTTTGAGGGAAACATCAACATCCCCAAACCTTACTAAGTATTTAGTATTAGAAAATAAAAAATCCCGGCTACCCGGGATTTTTTATTACTACGTCATTGCGAGTTTCGGTAATCCGAACCGTGGCAATCTCACTCCACGAAGATAATATATAATCAACTCATGTCATTTCAACTCGTCACCCAAGCCTATGCTGCCTCAAGCTGGTCAGGCGAATGTATTGGCACCGGCGCCGCAGCAGATGTTGTAACCATTGGAGGTATTAGGTGTTTAATAGCCAATCTTCTATCACCCTTACCGGGAATCATTGCTTTAGCCGCCGTTGCTATGGTTATTTTGGCAGGTATCCGCCTTATGTCTGCAGGAGCAGAACCAAAAGCTGTCGCTAGTGCCTGGAAAATGTTCACATTTGCCATTGTTGGCTTAATTCTTCTCGCTGTTGTCTGGCTCGCTCTCGTTCTCGTAGAAAACTTTACCGGAGCTGAAGTCACTAAGTTCGGACTACCGAACTAACTATTCCCCCTTCTAACTTACAAAGTATAATCATTTTAGTGAAGAAATCTTTTGTCATTATTCTTTTTATCTTAGTTCTTGATCTTTTTTTAGCAAGAGCAAGTTTCGCTGCAACACCAACAACTACACCGGTACCTGACGTCACCGCCCCAACTAGCTCTCCTCAAAATATAGCTCCTCGCATCGGAATCCCTTGTGGAAAGACACTCTGTCTCGCAGGTGAAGAATGTATTCAGTACCCAGGTGATATCGACCAGCACTGTGTACCTATGACTCCCACCCCCAGTATCTCTCCCACCATATCCATTTCCCCCAGTATCTCCCCATCACCCACTCACAAAATCATCCCCACAGCCCCACTCCCACCTAAGTGCGGTGACGGCACTGGCGTCTTTCCACCAAACAGTACATGCTGGAACGATATAAAGGAAACCCAAAAAGATGTCAAGCTCTACGACAAAACCTGTATTTATCAACCAGTAGTCAAGTATTCAGACACACGCAAATACAATTCTGGAAAACAACCATTTTCTCAGTGCGGCATCGGTGAAGGACCTAATGGAGAAGTCGGCCCAGGGGGAGACGATCCTGACTGTGATGTCGCACTACTTATTAACACAGATGTTAAAAATGCGGACATCGGTAGTTATGGCCCCAGTGTTCCGGCAGAAGAAGCTTTTTCTTCCGACTTCCTAGCCCAAAACTATCTTTACAACTCTCTTTTCGGCCGCCCACTAGACCTGTCAGACAGTCCTGACAATAATGGCGAATATCCAAATCGCGAAGCTTATCGAACCTACTGGCGACTAATGCCTGCCAGTAATCAAGCCAACCTAAGATCTTTTATAATGAACATGGCCAGCGATAAACAAATCGATAATATTTCTTTCGACTATGTCGACCAAAAAGGAGTAAAAAGAAAAACGGATTTTGTTCAACTCTACAATTCATTAAAAACCCAAGTAATCCTCTTTTGGCACTTCCCTTTTGTTCGAGTAGGCTGTCTTACCTCATATCCTGTTTGTCCTGAATATGCTCAAGCCCAAAGAGAACTTATCCCAGATTTTACCGCACTAAGGGCTCTTGCAGAATTACTAGATATTAGCCCTCTTGTCAACCCTCTTATTTCAGTTTATGAAACAGCTATTTCTGTTTTTCAAAAGGATCTTTCGGGACCATATGCAGCCTTCGTCCCATTAGACTTCGATAGTGTTCGTGGATACATTCTAAAAAGGAAGGACGAAGTCGAAGAGGAAACATATACTCGCTTTAATTACTTCAATCTTCCAGAGTATAAACTAACAAACATCTCTTTCGAAAATCTTCCATATGTCGGGGCTGTTTACCAAGGACTTCTTTCTCCAAAATTTGGCATGATACCAGCTCTGCAACCACAGTGGATTGTAGACAAATACACAGGGAAAGACGGTCTCTCCGATTATCAACTCGGCAATGAGCCGGAGGATCTTCCGGAAGTCAAAATAGCTAATAAGAATTTTATTGAGCAAATTACAGAGGAAATCCAAGCTGTTTTTAGCAACCCTTTTGGCTGGATTTCAGACAAGATAAAGTCGTTCTTCACAGATGAAGATAAGAAAAAGGGTTACATTCCAGCCAAAGAAGATGTTATTACCAATCCACTACGAGTTGAAGAAATTAGAGAAGTTTATGATAATCCTGTCGGTTGCCCTTTGTCAATCAGTTACCATGAACTCACCCCAAAAACAGCAGCCTACTCCGTGGATGATCACCATCAAGTAGTTACTATTAGAGGCAATAAACTTGCATGGTCTTATACCCCTTCCTGCAGCGATCTTGTTTCAGAATGTAAGATTAACCCTTTAACCGGTCTCAAAGAATGTGGCACTCAATTCTCCTGCTCAGGAAAGGATGAATACATCGAGAACGGTCAGTGTTGCACCCCCGAATGGAGTGTAGAAGCCACAAAAGATGCAAAGGCTCTTAATGTTCTCAATAACCCCAAACAAACCGACATCAAAGGTGCTGTAGTAGACAATCAAGAATACTCTCTCTACTCCATGATGCTCCCTGATGGCCAAGAAAAAATTCCTGAGGCTGGCATAGATGCACCCATAGCAAATCACTTATACCTGAGAACTGCCCCAAACGGAACAGGCGAAGTTCTCAACCCCTACGAACCTATCAA
The DNA here is from genome assembly GCA_964348455.1 of uncultured Pseudomonadales bacterium. Classification (GTDB taxonomy): domain Bacteria; phylum Patescibacteriota; class Microgenomatia; order UBA1400; family MFAQ01; genus UBA10133. The sequence goes on along the minus strand of CAYGCQ010000003.1, from coordinate 20,643 downwards.
TCGCATCAGCAATCTTGCTCAAGACTCCATGCACTTCCTTCAAAATTGTTGGGTAGTTCCAAACAATTTACAAAACTCACCTAGATGTGTACCAACTCTTTCGTCTGCAACCTGTGGAGAGCTGCCGGAAATGAAACCTCTTCCTTCTTGTAGTGTAAAAAATAATTCGCTCAATCTCCCCCCTTCTTTAATCAAAGCAATTGAGACAGCCGCTTCTACTTTTAATGTTCCCCCCGGCTTGATGATTGGTCTTATGTATGGGGAAGGAGCATTCAATCCAGGAGCCTCAGTTCTAAACGAAAGTTTTGTTGTCGAAAACTTGCCGGCCTGCACCAAATTACCGGGGTGCAACCCAAGTTCAACTCCGGATATTGATGGCATCTTCCACATGTCTTCGAACTGGTTCAAAGAACATTTTGAAGCGGTCAAAAAATTTGACCCCAACCGAGAACCGAACGCATGCAACCTTCTAGACGAAATCTTCGCCGTTGCCAAGATAATAAGCGAAAATCAATATGGATCACCTGCTTTTGCCGGAAAAACCTGCTTTGGTATCCCTCTTGTTTATCCCGGGTCAGGATTAAGCTCTTCTAGCTGCAATTGGGATGAAAGCCACGTTGAAACTGCCATTAGAGTCTGGGAATTCGGAGTGGCCTATGACTCCACTTACGGCTGTGCGACCGCTGAAAACGGTTGTTTGCTGGGAGGTATGGCAGCAGCCTGTCTAACTGGTGGAGATACATGTGAAACAAAAACCAATCGCTACTCAGCACCAAGCCACAACGCCTGCGTATATGACGTTTACAAAGAAAACTAATCCACCTCTTTTCCTGTATAATTTTTATTGACTATGCGACCACTTCACAAATACCTCAGCCTCATTCTCTTATTTATTTTCATATCTCTTTCTGTTGTTAAACCACCTGTAATCAATGCTGTCTCGAACATCTTTGTAGAGCTAGTTAGTGCCCCAAAAACACTTTTTGACTACGGAAAGGAATTCTGTGATAAAAGATCTGGAGATCTAATGAATCTTGAAACCTGGTATTCTGGAAAGTGTAAACCAGGAGTTGATACTCTAAGTGGAGATGGCGTCGGATTTTCCGACATAGTACTCTTGCAGGGAGCAGAATACATTATTGGACCGCAATACTACAGTTTCATTGACTTAATCACAAATCTTGTCAAAGGCCTTCAGTGCGCGAGCAACCCTGCAGGATGTCTAACAACCTCACAAACTCCAAATCCTATAGAGCAAGGCATTATTCCCGCTCTAGCCAAAGCCACTACAGCAATTTTTAATGCGAAGCCGGCAACGACCGTCGATTATCTTGCTTACGTCTCATCAAACCTTAAACAGCACAAAATAGTAGATGAAACCTTCGCTGCTGGACCAGGCTACGGCTTTACAGCTCTTTCACCAATCCTCCCTCTTTGGAGAGCCTTCAGAAATGTAGCTTATCTTCTTTTTGCTTTCGGATTTGTACTATACGGAATAATGATTATGTTCCGTGTTCGTATAGATTCCAAAACAGCCGCCACTATCCAACTAGCAATTCCCAGACTTATATCCACTTTACTCATCATCACTTTTTCTTACGCGATAGTAGGTCTTCTGGTAGATATCTCCACCATTGCCGTCGCCATGTCCATTAATATATTAAAAGCCGGTGGAATCTTAACAAACAATAAAAATATCCTTGTTGATATGGCCAGCGGATCGTTTATGGGATTAATTGGCTCATTTATCGTCAATGGATTCTCGGCAGTTGTTGTCTCACCACTTATTTTTTTCAATCTACTGATTGGTGGTGGAATTGGAGCTATAGTTGGAGGAGTCGTTGGAGCCATAAGCTTAACCGGAATTCTTGGATTTATTGGCTGGATTGCAGTAATTATTGTTTTAATTGCCATAATCATTTCTTTCCTAAAGCTTGGAGCTAAACTTTTTCAAGCCTACTTTGGTGTCATCATAAATCTTATTTTTGCTCCAGTAATACTACTTGGAGGACTTTTTCCTGGTTCCACCTCTACTGCAGACTGGCTAAAATCAATCTACGGAAATTTGGCCGTTTTCCCTGTCGCATCATTCTTCCTAGTCCTCTCCTACGCCCTTATGGCTCAACCATTTCTTTCCCTGTTAGCTCTTCTAAATATTCCTGGAGTAACTGGAGAAAGTCTTCTTGGAGTTCAATCTTTCTCAACCCTTGAAAGCATCTGGACTCCTCCAATGACAGTGGCAGGAGGTCTAACCGGCGCAGGGGCAGCCGGAGGTAGTTGGATTGGATCCAGCGTTGGCAGTCTCATGCTAGCCACTATCGGTTTCGGACTTCTTATGATGTCCAGTAAATATGTGGAAATGGTCGAGAAAGCTCTTAAGACGCCTCCATTCCCATATGGTGCAGCCATCGGTGAAGCACTCAAGTCCGGAGTCAGCAAAAATGAATCAATGGCATCCGGGGGATATAGGGGGCTTGGAGGAGGGAGAATTGCATCTGGAATAAGAAATACATACAAAAGAGGTTATGATGCAAGCGGAAATCTTAAGGATAAGCCGTCGATTTTTGTTAGTGGAACTGACACTGGTATTACAGCTCCAAAATAGCTGCTTCCAAGAACCTGTTTTCTCTTTTTTCACCCATACTTACTACTATCGAAGATTCTTCGTGATTTTCTTCATCTTATTTTGCAAGTTTGACCACTGACCTTCATAACCAACTTGAGATTGTAAAAATGCTTTAAATTGTTCTGATAGATCTTCATATCTCCCATACCAGTTTGGGATTCCATGATTTCGAGTTAGAGCGGCTTTGGCGATATTTGTTATTCCGATAAGAGGTCCGCAAATTTGTTTACTATCTTCATATAGTTGATTGACGAACTCTACAAATCTATTAACATCGTCGGAGGCTGTTTCAGCATCTAATCCAATATACTTATGTTTCCCCGACTGAGCTTGAGAATCAAAAAGCTCAGAAGCTTTAGCAATAAATTGCACCTGAGACCAAGGTTTGCCGTTTCTATTTTCAGAATCAGCAATTGAGTGAGTATAGAGATATGTTTCTGCCACACCGATGACACATTTGGAAATCCATTCCAAGTCAGACTCGCTCTTTTTATCTATAAAATCTACCATCTCTAAAGGATATCCTGCAGCTAATAAATTTGCTTTAAGATGAATAAATAGTTTCCCCTTAAAAGCTGCGATTTTAGAAACATCAGCCTCCGGAGCCAAGGCAGCCTTCATTGAATTGTGAACGTCGATTGCACTTCTGAGTATCGAAAGCCTTGTTTCAATATCACTTGCGGGAGGAGTCCTTTTCTCGATGAGCGATTTTTCAGCCTTCACTTTCTCTTTTGACCACTCGGGTCTAATTTGCTTTTCTATAAACATTTTTCTATCTTCAGCGCTTATGTAAGTTCTGTTTCTCCAGGAAACCCAACCCTCGCCACTCGATAAAGCCGCTTCTCCTCCAATGTCTAGCCCAGTTGGAATGAATGTCGATGGAATTAATTCACGCATCTCTTTCAGAACTTCAATCCTCATTCTTTGTTTTTCTGCGCTCTCTGCCCTTATATAGGCTTCTTCATCTAAATGCATCGACTCTTGAACAATAAGTCTTACTATTGGGTCCCTTGCTTCATCGACTTCGTAAGATGCTAATCTTTTTTCGGCTGGTTTTACTAATATCGAAAATGAATCAAGTCCAACTCCTTTTTTTGCTATCATAAAGTTAGAAAGCAAGAAAGCAAAAGCAGCTTCACCCTCATACCTATTTATTCCCAACCCTTCATAAAGTCCGGCTCTCACCGAAGACTCGCTGCTGATAAAAGACCAATAATCATTTTTTAATTTAACTGGCATGTCTGGATTAATTTGACCAAAATAATCCATTAATTTTTTCATTGCCTTACTTACATTCTCACCAACGTTCTCCACTCTTTCTGTTGTTTTGTAATTTTCAACATTACCTGCACCCATAAATTGAGGAAACATAACTCCCTCCATCTTTACAGCAAAGCCCTCTTCAACATACCTAGGCATAAATAATCCTGCCTTTAAATTACTTGGATTTATTTCATCAACTTCTTTCAGATCTCCCCAGGCATTCATAATATTTGCAACACCAATCCAAGATTCTAGTTGCAAACCTCGCAACTTTTCTATTATCTTGGTAGGAACCGGAATTCTGCGACCTCTGTTTATCAACGTCCACTCACCAGTAACATTATTTGTTAGATTGTTTAATACCTGATTATCATCCCGAACGCCATTGGCAAAAATATCATTTAAACAGGCTGAAACCAGTCGATCATAGACTTCTTTGCTACATCCATATTCAGCATGAAAGCTAGCCTCATCTGATAAGCTCTCATCTTCAGGAGTGTTGTCGGGATTAATTCTAACTTCTGCCTCATTTATATCAATATTAGCCAACCTTAAGACGGCAGCTTCATCCTCAGAAATTTCTCCAGACCTCATTGCTTTAAATGCTTTTCTTACTTCATTTTTTCTTTCAATTCTTGCTCTAGTATCATCCTCATCAATATCCTCTCCAAAAATAAAGCCAACATCCACTCCTTGTGATTCCAAGTGTTTGATTGCAATTCTCCGATCTCCTTCGAGACTTCTTTCCTCTGCTTGTTTTCTGTTCATTAATAGAAGAAACATTTCCTTATAGAAGATTTCTTTCTTGGATTCTTCATCTGATTCCAATTCTTCACTATCTGAAACATCGCCTTCAGCAGCATCGCTACTTTCGAAGTCATCAGGATCCAAACCAATTTTTTTCATTATCTCTTCTTGTTCCTCTGTTACAGCTCCTTTTTTCATATCTTCAGACAGCTTATTTAGAGCCCTCTTCCTTCGCGAAATTTCTTTCCTGTCATCTGGACTCAAAGTGTCTTTATTGAGTCCTTCTCGTACATATTTATTTACATCAACCCCGTCAGCTTCAAGTCTCTGAAAAGCTGCTTTCCGAGCCTCTCTGTCATCAGCATTATATTTTTTACTTACAAAAGCAATGTCATCAGCGATCTCATCAACAGACCTCCCTGTTGTCCCTTCAACAAATTCTGGTTCTTCAACAGGATCTCTCATCTCTGACAAGACCATCTCCCCAGGCTGTATTATTTGCCGTCTTCTTATTATTTTTCTTCTTTCTTCAGCTTCCTCGTTATCGGTCGGCATTTGATTATCCGGCCCAGCGGTTGTTCTAAAACGACTAAGTTCAATCTCTTCCTCTGACGTGAGAGCTGGCAAGCCCAATAACTCTTCCCTGCCCAATCTGTGTGCTACATCAGCAACATCTTCAGGTGTTTCTTGTGTATTAAATGCCTCAGCCACTGATGGGGCATCACCCGTTCCTATCTCTTCAGTCTTTGGATTGCCTATAACATCAACCGATCCCATTCTTTCCAAATCAGCATTATATTTTCTTAATATTTCACCATCCACAGGGTTATTACTCGCTAGCTGCTTTGCAATTAAGGCTCTTGTTCTTTCGCTGTAAAAATATGGTGTATCACTTTCGTTTCTGTTTTCAGTCATTTTTATTCATTTTTTGTTCCTAAAATCAGAAATTCTAACTACCCAAATTATACCACCAAACCCAAACTCGCCAACCGATTTTTGAACTTAGTCCAGAGAGCTCTCCCCTCAGCATCAGTTGGAGGGCTACTCCTCGCATCTGCCAGCCAGGTCAAAATCAATATTTTATTATCTCTGGTAGTTGTCTCCATCGAACTCAACTCTGTCATCATAGTTGACCACTTGTCTGGATTGCTCACCTGAACTTCTTCCTTTAAAGCTTTTAATATTGAATCTTCATTAAATCGCTTTTCCCAGTCTTTAGGTTGATCCGCCAACGACTCAACAGAACCCTTTCTCCCAAAACTAATTCCCAAACCATTTAGAAAAACAATCGCCTCCTCCCTACTTTTCATCATCCTTTCCGCCTCTTTTGACACATTACTCTTGTATAGATATTCAGAAGCCGCTCTAATTCTCAGTCTGGCATCGTTTTTATCACCATCATCAGGAGATGTTGATAATGCTGGTATTTTAACGCCTCTGTCCACCAACCTCTTCTTTGCCTCAACCCGAAGACCATGAATTTTGTCTCGAATAATCTTTTCTTCATCCTTAGTCAGCTCGCCCTTCAATCTTGTATCAAGATTATCGTCATCAAGAGTGATTGCTTGAAGATCTTTGACAATATCTCTGTACCATACTAACCCAGACAACCCTCTATCATATTCAGGAATATCTAAGGACGTGGAAAAATGCTCGCTTAAGAAACTTGCCTTAAATGGAAGAATATCATCCCCCCTCTCCCCATGAGCAACTTTTATTTCAGCCTTTTGCTCCAACTTCACTCTTTTACCATTTCCCATCAAATCATCTGTCGAGGATAACTTATCAGTTCCAGTTTTATCAATCCTCAACACTTCTTTCAAAAAATCAAGTGCCGCTTTTTCACTCCCCCAACGAGTCTTTTCAGCTTTTGTTCCATCCAGAATTTTTCCAGCACCAAAAATCTTAAGCCGATTATCACTCCCACCAATGACCGCTTCAATGTTTGAAATTCTCTTTTTCAAGGAGTCTTTAGCCTCTTTTTGTGTTTTATTAAATTCATCAATGTCCTCTTCAGGTTTTCTGATTATATCTCGAAGTCTAGTGGCATTAATCAAGTCTTTCCCTATCCCCTCATACCATACCAAATTCTCATTTCCATTTTTTTCTACAGAATCAATATCTGTCTTTACGACATCAACACCCGCTAGCTTATTAGCCAGATTTTTAATTAATATTTTTTCTTCTCTCGCCTTTTCCAGCAAATCCAGCCTTATTTTTGACTTATTTATTAATTCTTTTATTTCATCCCAATTTTGAGGTTCACCTTCCGCCATCTCCATGTATGTTTCTATCCCTTCCGTCATTTTTCTCCCTAAAATTTTATCTCTAGGAGCTTTGCTGTCTCTTGTCCAGTCCTCGATTTGAATCCACCTAATCCCATTTTTACTAACTCTTTTTTTTGCAGTTTCCCATTCAGTGGTTGTTTCACTTCTTAATGGGTATATTACCTTGAGATCGGCCACTAGATTGTTAGCATAATACTCAACCAAACCTTCATCATTAAGAACTTCTTTTTCTAAGGTGTTGTTCGTCTTTTCTTTCTTACCATTATTTATAGCCAAACCAATTGTGAACAGGTTTTGTCCTTCTCTGGTTTTAACGACGCCTTCGTTACTTGCATTTGGAAAGTCGACCAGATCAGGAAAATCTGCTTTTTTCCGGTCCTTTCTCTTATGAGGCTGTTGAGTGTCCAGCTCCTCCTCAATATCAATCTCCGGAATAGGTACTTCCCATTCGTCTGGTTTAGGTTTCGAAATTATATCAATATCGTTTGAACGTTCTGAAATTTCCTCCATCTCAAAATCAAATTTTATTGGTTTACCAGGATTAATTTCTTCTAACAGGCTCATTTTTTTTTCTTCACCAAGTGTCCTCAAAACCTGCATTGATGTGCTAAATGCTACATAGTCTTCCCAACCACTAGCAAGTTGCACCAACCCGTCTACATTGCCACCCTTTCCCACCTTTTTTACTACCAAACCTAAACCTTCCAATTCAAAACCAGCAGAAATTAGTTCTTTAGCTGCTTTAAGTTTGTCGATCTCAAAAACACTATCATCAAGATCTTCAGTATCTCCCAATCCAGCTAACTTAAGTAGGTTGCGGTATAGTGCTTTCTTACCATCCCCTTCACCCATCTCAGAAGAAGCACCGATCGCAGGAACGGCCGGTTCTTCTACCAAAAAAATCCTCTTTTTTATTACTTCAAACTGATGATTCTGGTGTAAAAAGCTCATACCTAAACAATCTTATCATTTTCACACGTTACCAAACAAGCTCAAACAACCATTATTTTCCGAGGGGCAAACATCAAAATAGAGTATATCACTTTTCAAAGATAGACTTGATTTACCCGCCTTTTAACTCCAGAATTTATTTTCATGAAGTACATTTTTGTTTCCGGAGGTGTCGTCAGTGGTCTTGGTAAAGGCATAACTTCTTCAAGCATTGGCACCATTCTTCAAGCCGAAGGTTTAAAAGTCTCCATTGTGAAGATTGACATGTATCTAAATATCGATGCCGGCACCATTCGACCACAAGAACACGGCGAAGTCTTTGTGACAGAAGATGGCCTGGAAACCGATCAAGACCTAGGCAACTACGAGAGGTTTTTAGGAATTTCACTAAGGAGAGAAAACTACATGACCGCCGGCCAAGTCTACAAAACAGTTATCGACCGCGAACGCGCCTTTGGCTACGAAGGAGAAGATGTCGAAGCTGTTCCCCACGTCACAGACGAAATAATTAGTCGCATTATCAAAGCAGGAAAAATCAACAAGGCTGACATCGTCATTGTCGAACTCGGAGGTACTGTTGGCGAGTATCAGAACGGTATCTTCTTCGAAGCTTCCAGAATCCTCAAACTTCGCAAACCCAGAGATGTTATTCAAGTCCATGTCACCTATGTCCCCTTTATCAAGACCATCGGTGAGCTAAAAAGTAAGCCGGCCCAACAATCAGTTCAAGTTCTTAACGGTATGGGAATTCAACCCGACTTTATCGTCACTCGCAGCGAGCAGCCCTTAGACGACAAGCGCAAAGAAAAAATAGCTATCTTCTGCAATCTTAATCAAGAAGACATTATTAGTAATCCCGATCTTCAAAGTATCTACCAACTCCCCATTCTTCTTGAAGAGCAGAAGTTTGTCGAAAAAATAATCAAGAAACTAAAAATTAAAAATAAGAAAAGCAAACCAGGGCTTTCGTCTTGGAAAAAATTTGAGAAATCTTCTCAATCAGCCAAGAAGAAAATCCAAATTGCCCTTGTTGGTAAATATTTCACAACTGGTGATTACAAACTCTCCGATTCCTATGTCTCCGTCATCGAGGCCATCAAACAATCCTCTTGGGTACAGGGGTATAACCCAGAACTGGCTTGGATAGATAGCTCCGATTTAGAAAAGGGTAAAGTAGATCTCAAAGACTTTGACGGCATTATTGTCCCTCAAGGTTGGGGCAGTCGTGGAGTAGAAGGTAAACTAAAAGCCGTCAGATATGCCAGAGAAAATAATATTCCATATCTCGGTCTTTGTTTTGGTATGCAAATGGCCACCATCGAATACGCCCGCAATGTTCTAAATCTCAAACTGGCAAATTCCATAGAGGTTGACCCTCAAACCAATTTTCCCGTTGTTCACATCATGCCGGAACAAGCCAAGTATTTAGCGAAGAAGCAGTATGGTGGCACCATTCGCCTAGGTTCATGGCCTTGTCAAATAAAAATCGGTACCTTATTAGACAAAATCTACAAAAAATACGGCATAAATCCAAAAGCACCATGGCACACCGATTCTCAAAATATTTCCAGGAACAATAATGTTAAATCCAACATTGTTTACGAAAGACATCGTCACCGCTATGAATTCAACAATGAATATCGAGATCTTTTTGAAAAATCAGGCTTTGTTGTTTCCGGAACTTCCCCCGACGGCAAATTAGTTGAAGCCATTGAGTTAAAAAATCACCCATTTTTTATCGGCACGCAGTTCCATCCGGAATACATTTCCAGACCATTAACCCCTCACCCAATATTCATGGCCTTTGTTAAAGCCTCTTCAAAGTCAAAATAACACGATATACTTAAGGTAGTTCTTTATGGCCATTCAACAGCACCCACTACCACAGGACATTAGTTCCTATCGCTTTCGCCTAATCGGCGATATGACAATCAAGCAGTTTGCCTCCTTAGGTATTTCCATCGTGCTTGCTATTATTTCGTATAGCCTTCCTCTACCATTCTTCTTTAAATATCCACTATCATTTATGTTCATTGTTCTTGGAGTTGGTATGGCTTTTGTCCCGGTTCAGGGACGCTCTTTAGATGTTTGGATTATTGCCTTTATTCGTTCCATCTACTCTCCCACTCAATTTGTCTGGAAAAAATCAGCAGATTCTGCCGAAATGAAATTGTCTGCAAACTCCACTTCCGGTACTCAAGCTGTCTCCAATGCCAGCATTCAGCTAACACAAGCTCCTGCATCCTCACCAACTCCGACAGAACCAGTCCCAAACACTCCGACAGTTGCCATTACCCCTCCAAATACTGATGAACCATCCAAAGATCAAGCACAAGAGCCTCAACCTGAAGAGCCTTCACCGCCAGTGCCTCCTCCCGCCCCAGACTTAATCAACATATCACCTGCTATAGAAGAACCTCCGGTTCCTGCTTTGGGGAGTGTCATAACCAACTTAGCTCCTGTTGTTACCACCGAAACACCAATAGCTCCCGAACCGACAAAACAGTCCGAGCCAGTCGATACCAACCAAGAACCAGCCAAACCAGAAATGCCACCTTCATCGACCACTGTACAAAAACAAGCCAATATACCTAAAACCACACCAAGCGTCGCTTCACAACAAACCCAGCTCCCGGTTCCCTTCACTCCAACCACCCCAAACACCTTAGTTGGCCTTACCTTGACTCCGGAGGGCAAAATCCTTGATGGTGTCATGGTGGAGATTAAAAGAAATGGACTCACTTCTAGAGCCACCAAAAGTAACAAACTTGGTCAGTTCATGTTTGCCAGACCCCTTGAAAATGGTCTCTATCAAATCTTAGCTGAAAAAGATTCTTATACATTCTCTCCCTATTCTTTAGATCTGACCGGTGAAATTATCCGACCTCTTAAAATCCAAGCCCAATAATCATGCCAAACAACGTTAAGTCATCTACCCAGGAAAGTCTCGACATTTACACTATCAAAAACCATTTAGTTTTTCTCAAAGATGGTTCATGCTCGCTCGTATTAAAAACCACGGCTATAAACTTCAATCTACTTTCCGAAGAAGAGCAAGATGCCACTATTTATGCTTATGCAGGACTTTTGAACTCACTCTCTTTTTCAATTCAAATCTTAGTAAGGTCTCAAAGAAAAAACATCTCTGACTACATAAATTTATTAGACAATCGGATACAAGGAACTTCGTCACAGAAAGTAAAAGAGCAGTTACTCTCATACCGACAATTTGTTAAATCATTAGTCAAAGAAAATAGAGTTCTAGAAAAAAAATTCTATATTATCATCTCTTTTTCCGCCGTAGAGCTAGGCATTACAAAATCAACCTTCAACCCCTTCGCCAAAGCCCCTCAAAAGCCTCCTTTTGATATTAGTTACATTGAAGAAAAAGCCAGCATGGCTCTCTACCCCAGAAGAGATCATATTATTCGCCAGTTTGCCAGGATCGGTCTCAAGGCTAATCAGCTTACCACCACAGAACTGGTAACGTTGTTCTATACTATCTACAATCCAGGTAGCGTCACCCAGCAAATTACCCCCGGGGGTTCTGTCGCCTCATAAAATTTACTAATCTTCAGTTATACTTAAATCATGGCTTTGAATCTATTTTCACTTGGCAAAAAGAGAGGCTCCGCCGAGCCGACTCCCAGTCCTACAGCTGGAGCCACGAAAGTTATTCCTTCTGCTTCAGAAGCTCCCCCTCACGAACCAAAGTCTACTGTTTCAAGTAAATCCATTCAAGACATCATTGCTCCTTCAGCTATCGAAGTTGATTTCTCTCATATCAAAATTGATGATAACTACGTTCGAACTCTCTTTGTCACAGGTTATCCTCGTTATGTTTCAGCTAACTGGTTATCTCCATTAATTAACTTCAATCATTCTCTGGATATTTCCATGTTTGTTTACCCCTCAGATTCAAAAGATACTTTGGACAGTTTACGCCGACGCATTGCAGAGATGGAAGCCGAGATAAATACCGATATCGAGCGAGGCCGTATCCCCAGAGCCGCAACAGAAGCTGGACTCGAAGATGCTAAAGTTCTACAATCTCAATTGGTAAAAGGTGCCGAAAGATTTTTTCAGTTCTCCTTATATATAAGCATTTCAGGAGACTCAGCCAAAGAACTTGATACTGTCACAGCTCAAGTCCAAAGTATGCTTGCTTCTCTCCTCATCATAAGCAAAGTCGCTTCTCTTTCTATGGAAGAGGCCTTCAAAACCACTCTCCCATACTGCAAGGATAAACTCATGTTGACAAGAAACATGGACACCACAGCTCTCTCTACAACCTTTCCGTTTACCTCTTCCGAACTTTCGGACAATCAGGGAATTCTCTATGGAGTAAACGCTCACAATGACTCTCTTGTCATCTTCGATCGTTTCTCACTTGAAAACGCTAACATGCTAATTTTAGCCACCTCAGGTGCTGGTAAGTCCTATGCTGTTAAGCTCGAAATTCTCAGATCTCTAATGTTCGACTGTCAAGTTATCATTCTTGATCCTGAAAACGAATACGAAATGGTTACCAAATCCGTCGGTGGTAACTATCTTTCCTTCTCCACCGGAGCCACACACAAGATTAACCCTTTCCAGATTGCTAGGCCAAAAGAGAGTACCGAAGACGAAATGGGCTATAAATACCTCTTCCTGATGTCTTTGCTGAAAATCATGATTGGAACTATGGATCCTATCGAAGAAGCTACTATGAATAGAGCTCTTGTTCTTACTTATCGACAAAAGGGTATTTCTGAAGATCCGGCAACCCACACCCTCGAAGCCCCGAGAATGGAAGATCTATACCGCTCTCTCATCGGTATGGAGGAAAGTGTTTCAAAAACATTAGCTGCTCGACTGGAAAGATACGTCATGGGAGCAGTTAAAGGAATTTTCGATCAACAAAGCAACATCGACATCAATGCTCCTGTTACAGTTTTTACTCTAAGAGATACTGCTGATGAAATCAGGCCCATAATCATGTTTATGATTCTTGACTTTGTTTGGAATCAAGTCCGCAAAGATTTACGCAAAAGAATCCTTGTTGTTGACGAAGCTTGGTATCTCATGCGCTATGAAGATTCAGCCAAAATACTTCAAGGTTTCGTAAAACGCGCACGCAAATATTACTTTGGTGTATCTATCATTTCTCAGAATGTTGATGACTTTCTTGGTTCAGCTTATGGAAAAGCTATCATTACAAACTCTGCTCTAAAACTTCTCCTAAAACAATCCTCTGCTGCAATTAACCAAATTTCAGAAGTTTTTTACCTCTCGCAAGGAGAGAAACAACTCCTCCTCTCTGCCGGTGTTGGAGAAGGAATTTTCTTTGCTGGAATGAACCATGTTGCTATGAAAATTATTTCCTCAGCCGATGAACATGCCTTGGCTACCAGTAAACCTGCCGAGGTTCTTGAAGCAAGAAAAAAAGAGAAAGAGGCCAAAGAGGCCGAAGCGGCGGCTGATTTAGCCAACTCCTAAACATGGCCTCAGAAAAAGATACAAACATCTATATTCTTGGTCAAGTCAAAAAAGTTAAAGCCAAATCCTTCGAAAAATTAAGCCCTGAAGATTTTGGGGTTCTTAGTCAAGGGCTTAAGGTATTTCTCTCTTACGCCGTCAAACCAATTACATCATTCAATCTAGACCCTAGTTTTACTGAAGAAAAGAACCCACAAGAGCAAGTCAGACTCTTTCATTCCGGACTAATTCCATTAAATGTAATTGATGAAATAATAGCCTTTTTATCCAAGTCACCTGAAACTAAACCGGAAGAAAAAAAAAGACAAGAAGAGAAAAAAGAGGAAGATAAAGAGCCCGAATCCCAAGCAGAGGAAGAGGAGCAAAAACCCAAGCCATCAGAAAAACCTGAAACTCCAAAAATTACACCTTCTCCACATAAAGAAGTCTCAACTGTTTCTCCTTTATTGGATGAGCTAGTAAAAAGACACCAAGAAGTTCTTGCCGACAAACTAGAGGAAGACTCAAAACACTCCGTTGCTAACGCTGTTTTACGAGCCAGAAAAACTTGGGAAGCCAAAAACAAAATCGATACCATTCTAAAAAACAGGACAGAAATAGAAAAAGAGGAAGAGGATCGTTTATTTGTCGAGATTGTCGATCCAAAAAGTGAAAGTCGTGAATCTATATACAGAAACGTTAGCAGTGTTGCCAGACAAGCTGTCATTGCCCAAGCAGCCAATTTAAGTTTGGGTATATCTTCCTCACAAATAGAAAAGGCTGTAGAAGATTTAACATATTTAGGGATTTCCGGGGCTGTTGATATGACAAACTTTCACGATCTAAATGTAGTTTCTCAGCTAGCCTTTCGCAATCAAGGAATAGATATCACTTCCCCAGTTAACAACGTTGATAATGTTGTTCAGGCGTGGCAACAAGCCTCTGAAATCGAACCTTACTCAAATAAAATTGATGACCTAGAAAAAGAAATCTCCTCCGCAGATGAATCCTCACAGCAATACTTTAAGACATCAACCAAAACTTTTCAGACCCGACTAAAGCAAAATAATCTCGATCTGGATGATGATTTGAGAGCTGCTGAAATAGAAACAGAAAATGTTCAAAAGGCTCTAGAAAAAGCAATAGCTTACACCACTGAAAAAAAAACAGATGTTACAGAAAAACAATCAGCAGAACTCGAAAAAGTTCTTCGACTAAGTGACTCAACCTTACAAATAAATCCTGAAGGTACGGGAGCCAGAGTTGTTGCTGTTCTCCAAACTACAAATGCCAGCAATCGCAATATAAGCCCTGAGGTTGTTCGTTTATACAGTGTGGGGTTGACTCCTGACAAGCTGGCCAAAATCGAAAATTTAGCCAAGGAAAAGCCAGATTCAGAACTAGGGAAATACTATCGTGAAAATAATGACGTCTTCGATAAAGTTCGTTTTCAAATAGGAAAACTCCACAAATCAGAACTTGGAAAACAAATCCAAGACGGAATAAAACCTGTTTCAGGTATATCAGCTCAAGTCACTGGCATCTACAACAAGATGTCCCCTGCTACCCAAACTGCCACTAAACTTATTTTTAACCCTAGAGGAACGATATATGCATGGGCTAATAAAAAGATTGGTGAACATATAGGAAAGACATTGGTAAAAAATGCTGGAAGTGCAACGGTTCAAAAAATAGGCAATTTCATACTTAACGAGGGTTTGCAAAAAGGGGTCTCCTCTTTTGCCAAGGCAACGGCAGAAAAATTAGCTCTCGAGGTTGCTAAAAAAGTTGGAATCGCTGTCGTAGGTGACAGTTTGGTTGGTACTGTAGCTCTCGCACTAGGAATACCTACAGGAGGAGCCAGCATTTTAATCGGAATAGTCATAATCATTGCAACGGAGGTAGTAAAAGCCACCTTTGGAAAAGTAAAAAAAGGACTAGATTCTGTGTGGCGACAACTTGGTTGGGGTGATGAATTTAAAGCTAGGGATATGGCCGCTCCCGTTGTTGCTCTGGGTGGGATTGCCGCCACAGCAGCAGCTTTAAGTTTCGCAAGGTTCATTGCCATTCGCAGAGCAACTCAAATTGCAATTATTTCTGCAGCGGGAATTATTATATTTGCCACTGCAATAACAACTTTTTATGTTGCATTCGCCTATCTTGTTGCACCAATCCTTTCAACGCTAGTTCAGCTAGATAGTCTTGAAAAAGTCGACTACTCAGAATACCAAATAGCTTCATCCAGCAGTGATTGTGGCTGGCCTACAGGAGGTCACTATATGGTTCAATCAGGTCCCGGTGGAGGAACTCACAGTCTCAGTAATCTTCAGGCTATTGACATTTTTAGCCCTGGAAGCATAGGTGGCACCCCAACCATCTCTTCAACAGATGGAACAGTCTCGTTGGCAGGAAGCTATTCAAATTATGGTGACACGATAATTATCGACACTACAAATTCAGCTGGATCGTTCAAAGCAATTTACGCTCACATGGCCAGTATGAGCGTATCCCCTGGTCAGAAGGTTCAACAAGGTCAAAAAATTGGGACCGTAGGATCCACCTCATTATTCCCGAATCCCCACATCCACTTTGAATTAAAAGGCATCCCTTACAACAAATGCCCTGCAGGGGGAAGACCAATCCCTGAAAAGTGTGTTGGATTCGTTGCCTGTGGCAGTGTTTATACCAATTAGATTAACTAAAATGAAAAAGATAAAAATTCCTCAACTCACAACTAAACAAAAATTTCTTCTAGGATTAGCAATAATTGGCATCCTAGTAGTTATCTTGCTTATCATCCTTAGAATTCCCCAAGGAGGATCTCCAGCCTTTACTGAAACAGTGCCCGTTATCCCCTCAACTTCGACCACTTCAGAAACGGAATTTGCCATCATTGACCCAGTAAGAGTCCTCAACCCTGAACAAAAAATCGTATTCAATTGGAATAATATCTCTCCAGCAATTCCGAAATCTATGAGCATCTATAGCATTAACATTCCGATAATAAATGATGTCACAGTATCTAACATGATTGATAAGCTCGGTTTTACGAGTCAAGATATTCAACCGGGAACAACCAACTCTGAACTGCAACTTATAAATAATAATGGTAGCTTATTTTCAACCACAAAATTAAATCACCTTTCATACTCCTCAACTCTAGGACTGCCGGAACACAATTCAAACATTTCAAGCTCAGAAGCTGTGAAGAAAGCTCAAGAAATAGCGACAACTCTCTTTGGTAACTATTTTGCATCAACACTAGTCGACTCCCCCAAAGTTACATATTTTCTCCATTCCTCAGAAAATGTAGAAAGCGAACCAAAAATAGTTTCAATGGAAACAGCCAATGTAATACTCATAAGTTTCAATCAAAAGGTGAATGAGTTCCCTGTTGTCTCTATGTCAAGACAAGGCGAAGTGCTATCAATTACAATCGATACAACAAACAAATTATATTCACTCTACTTAAGTGGTGGGTACCAAAAAATCGTTGAAAATAAGAAATCTCCAACAATTAGCTTCGATGCTCTCAAAGCAAATGCACCAAAAAGCTCTATGAGAATCAGCCAGTCAACAGATATGGCAGCTGAAAGCGGCTACACTGATGCAAAAGTAATCACTATCGATGTTAAGTCTGTCAATCTCGGTTATTTTCAATACAACAACTATAGCCTATCCCCTGTATTCATAATTAGAGGAGATATGTCAGCAAAAGGTCTTAGAAATCAAGAAGGTATCTACATCGTTCCCGCCACCACCGAGTAAAAGATCAAAAGTCCAAAAATATTACGAAGCAACCACTGGGTAAGAAAATAAATACTACTCCTGAGTTCTCACCGGCATTACCACCTGTATCCAGCCATCATCATCTTCACGCTTAAAGACACTTGGTTTCAGCTCCCCCTCAGTCTCCCATACAACTCTTTCAGAATTATTTACCCCTAGGTAATCCAACAAATATCTCGCATTAAAAGCTACAGTCAAACCATCCCCTTCGACTTCGGTTTCTAGTTCTGTTGAATTACTACCCAACTGACTGCTCTCGGCTTTTACTATTAGTTTTTCACCATCAATCGACATCTTCACGATATTTGCGTTGTCACGCGCAAACAGATTGGCTCTCTTGACCGCCTCCAATAGCTCTTCTCGGTTAAACACAGTCTTTGTTGAGTAAGTGTTCGGCATGATCTGTTGATAGGGTGGAAACTCCCCTGCAATCAGTCGAGATGACACTTCCAAATCTGCAATTGTAAATATTACTTGTTGGTTTTCTTTATCAAACTCTATTCCAAAATTATCCTCCCCTGTCTCAGCTAATACTTTAGAGATTTCTTGTAAAGACCTGGCAGGTAGAATAAATCTTGTATTTTTTTCAATACTAGTCTTGACGACATTTAATTTGTCGACACTAAGACGATATCCATCGGTAGCAGCCAAAATAGTACTGTTTTCATCCAGCTCCCACAAAACACCTGCCAAGACAGGTCTAGTGTCATCTCTTGCCGCAGAGATACAAACTCTATCCATTTTTTGTCGAAACTCTCCACTCTTCAATGTGATCTGTACTTTTTTTGCTCTAGGAATACTAGGATAATCTTCGACTCCCTGGCCAACCACTTCGGCGTTAATTCCTTTTGCTGAAACAGTCAAAGTGTTTTTATCGGATGAGAGCTCAACACTCCCAACAGGTAAACTTGAAACTAGTTCTCCAAAAAGTTTTGCCGGAACCACCATCTCACCCTCTTCATCAATCTTGGCCGGCAACTTCACCCAAAAACTTACTTCCAAGTCCGTCGAAACAAGATTAACCTCGTCTTTAGTAACTTTCAAAAGAACCCCTGACAAGATTGGTAATTGAGGGCGAACACCTATCCCCCTGTTTACAATGCCCAAGTATTTTTTTAAGTCAGTTGCTTGTACTGTTATTTTCATAAGTAATTCTATTGACGAAGCTATGGATAATTATCTAGAGAAGACTAGCTAGTTCCTATCTTCTATATATTACAGCATTAATCTTTAAATACTTTTTTCTTTGATTCAATTTTAAACAAAAAGACATTATCTGAAAATCCATCAAACTTTTTTGTCATTCCCTGCTTGATCCGGAATCCATTAAACCATTCATTATCAAATCGTCATTCCGACCGAAGTCGTAGAGTCTCCCTCCGCCCCAGTCTCCCACATTGGTTGATCCCTCCCAGCCGTCATTGCGAGTTTCGGTATTCCAAACCGTGGCAATCTCACTCCACATGTCATTCCTGCGAAGGCAGGAATCCATTAAATCAATCCGCATTTTTTTATCCTTTTTTGCTTACTAATATATTATTTAATTAAAATAAATATAGTAGTTACTAGTAATAGGTGGCGTGGATAAGTGCAGACCAGCTTCAACTCCTGCCTAAAATCTCTGTTGTTAAGCTTTAATCGACTTTTATATCAATCCTTTTGCCCTGAATCTTCAAGAAATACTCGACAATTTTCATTGATAACCTGACTTTTGTGTGGATTATTTTCTGAATAACTTGACGACTTGTCCACCGAGTTTTAAATTTTGAGATATTTCTTCACACTTTTGGTAGATATCCACAGCACGTGGATATCGTGTGGATATTTACGTGTATAACGCCTGTTTTAAAGCATTTACTTTTCGCCTGATATCCATATTTTCCTCAATTTGAAGCTCCATTTTCTCAACTGCATGCATTACTGTTGTATGGTCTCGACCTCCCATCAGCTCGGCTACTTCTGTCAGATTAAGACTCAGTGTTTCTCTCAGTATATACATTGCAATATGCCTCGCGACAACGAGATCTGCTTTTCTACTCGTCCCCAGAAGATCCTTGTTACGAAAATCGAAATACTTAGCTACCGTCGAGATTACTTTTATCGGTCTTACCTTAATATCCTTTACAGAATTAGCTGGCAATCCCATGGTTCTTTGCACCATTTCTTTTGTGAGGATTCCTCCGTCGATACTTGCTCCAGTCGCCAATCTGACAAAAGTTCCCTCCAGCTCTCTTGCATTCGTGGCAAAATTGGTGGCCATTAATTCAAAAGCACTGTCTTCCACTTCTGCTTTTATTTCTAGAGCACGCTGGTGAAGAATCGCGAGTCTCATTTCATAATCTGGAAGTCCGATATCCACCATCATTCCTCCAAGAAAGCGACTACGAAGCCTATCTTCCAGTCCTACAATTTCTTGAGGTTTGCGGTCACTCGTCATTATTATCTGAGCTTGTTTGTTTGTTAGTTCGTTGAAGGTGTGAAAGAACTCTTCCTGAGTTGAATCTTTTCCGCCAAAGAACTGCACATCATCGACAAGAAGAGCTCCAACTTGTCGGTACTTCTTTTTGAAAGCATCTGTCATTTTTGATTTAAAAGATCCGACCAAGTCATTTGTAAACTGCTCGCTAGTGACGCAGACGACTTTTCCAACACCCTTTTTGACTAGCTCGTGTCCAACGGCATGCATTAGATGAGTTTTTCCTACCCCTACCCCACCATAGATAAACAAAGGGTTATGCCTAGTTCCTGGATAATCTACCACTGCTTTACCGGCAGCGAAAGCTAATCTATTCGAACTACCGACCATATAAGATTCAAAAAGATACCTGGGATTAAGATTAGTGCCAATCTGTTTATTTTCTTCAGGAGGAGCAAACAGTCCAATACTGGTTTTGTTTGAGTCGCTACTTTTAAAATCTTTTTTGTTGAAGATTGTCTCTTTATTCGGTTCAACTACAATTAGGGCAATATCGCACTTCTTCTCTGTGAGTTTTTCGGCCGCTTGCTTAATAATGCTGTAATACTTAGTTTCTATGGTATGACTTAAGAAAGCTGACGATGTTGCCAGCTCTAAAAGAAGTCTCTCTTCATCGATTGGGGTAATAGAACGAATAAAACAAGGCTTGATGAAGCCTGCAAAACTAGCGGGTGTCATCGAAACACCTAACTCTCCGCAAATACCATGCCATAATTTTTCACTGTCCATATGCTCATTCTCGACACTTATCCACATTTTTACAACCCCCAATTTACCCAAAAATACTACTACTATCCACATCATTATTCGTCATTGCGAGGAACGAAGTGACGTGGCAATCTAGCTTATCAGCCACCAAGATCATTTGTGTTTCTCCCTCCCAGAGGAGTCTTCCTCTTATGCTCCTCTCAGTAGAGCTAAGTGCCGAAATTAGTTTTTTGGGTGAAAAACCAAAAATAACTTTCGGCGAGTCGTGCCAGGAGACTCCTCATTGGTCTCCGTTATTTTCCCCATTTCCCCATCTCCGGCCTTATCAGGTATAATAC
>CAYGCQ010000002.1:0-89525 GCA_964348455.1 uncultured Pseudomonadales bacterium | reverse complement strand
GGAATTGAAGACATCGGAATGGTTTCACCCTTTACAATGGCTTCGAACGCTTTGGATCTTCCAACAACATCGTCCGATTTTAAAGTAAGCATTTCTTGAAGTGAGTAGGCAGCTTTATGTGCTTCGAGTGCCCAGACTTCCATCTCTCCTAAACGCTGACCTCCCATTTGAGCCTTTCCTCCAAGAGGCTGTTGAGTGACAAGACTGTAAGGTCCAATAGAGCGAGCGTGGGTTTTGTCCTCAACCATGTGGTTGAGCTTGATGATGTAGCCAACTCCAATAGCGGTCTCTTGACCAAAAGGCTCACCAGTTCGTCCATCGTAGAGCTGAGCTTTACCGGTAACAGGTAATCCAGCTTCTGTAAGTACTTCGGAAATTTGATCCTCGGAGACATTTTCAAAAACAGGAACAGAGAAACGTCGATCGAGCTTCTCACCCGCCAAAGCCAGTTGAGCTTCTAGGAGCTGACCCAGGTTCATACGTGCAAGGACAGAAAGTGGTGAGATGATGATATCGATTGGGCGACCATCTGCCAGATGAGGCATATCGGCATCGGAAACAATTTTTGAGATAACACCTTTGTTTCCGTGTCGACCGGCAACTTTGTCTCCAACGGTAATTTTTCTTAACTGAGCAACTTTGATTTTGATTTCAGTAATGACGCCTGCATCGAGCTCATCTCCACCTTCTCGGCTTAAGGTTCTAACTGAGACGACAACACCTTGATCGCCATGAGGCATGCGGAGTGAAGTGTCTCGGACCTCACGAGCTTTTTCACCGAAGATGGCTCTCAGAAGTCTTTCTTCTGAAGTTAGTTCTGTTTCTCCCTTTGGAGCAATTTTTCCGATCAGAATGTCGTTTGGGCCAACGACGGAACCGATAGCAATGACTCCATCTTGACCCAAGTTTCTAAGGTCGGCTTCTGCTACGTTAGGGATATCTCGAGTAAGTTCTTCTGCTCCGAGTTTGGTGTCCATAACAGTGCAAGTATGCTCGTGGATGTGTACGGAGGACAACAAGTCTTCTCTGACACAGCGATCAGAAACGACGATTGCATCTTCATAACCAAGACCCTCGAATGCAGCGTAGGCAATTAGGAGGTTTTGACCTAGAGCAAGTTCTCCGTTTTCGGAGGCAGGTCCGTTAATTATGACGTCGCCCTTGGAAATCTTGTCTCCAACACTAACCATAGGGTGCTGGTTATAACAAGTGTCCTGAGAAGAGTTGTGGTATTTACGAAGATTGTATGTAACTATGTCTTTGTTTAATTCAACAAAACCGTAATCGTAAGGAGAAATTTCATTAACGGCTGTCGCAGCTTCTTTTGCTGAAAGCTTGAGACTGATATGGTTACCGTCCACGGAAACAACTTCTCCATTAAAGCCGGAGCTTACAACCCAACCCATACCTCTGGCTGTAACATCTTCCATACCAGTTCCGACTATGGGAGCTTCAGGTTTAACTAGAGGAAGCGCTTGAGTAAGATGGTGAGTACCCATGAGGGCACGTGTGCCTTCATCTTGCTGAACAAACGGAATTAAGGCAGCGGAAGTTCCGACAACTTGTCTTGGGATAACATCGATGTACTGAACCTTGTCAATGTCGGCTTCGATGAATTTTCCTCGATAGCGGACAGGAACCCAAGCTTGTGTGATGACATCACCATCACGACTGATTCCGGCGTGAGTAATGTAGGCGTCTTCTTCATCATCAGCAGCAAGGTAAACAACCTCGCTACCTATCTTAAAAGTGGTCTTACCATCTTTTTCGACTTTATTAACCTTGAGGTAAGGGGCTTCCAAGAAACCATAAGGATTTATCTGAGCATAGAGGGCTAAGTAGGTGACAAGACCAATGTTTGGACCTTCGGGAGACCTTACTGGGCAAATGCGGGAATACTGAGAAGAGTGAATGTCTCGCATGGAGAAACTTGCGCGCTCACGAGTAATACCACCTGGTCCCATGACGGAAACACGTCTTAGATTGTCGACCTCGGAAAGTGGATTTACTTGGTCAAGAATGGAAGATAGCCTATTCCGACGGAAAAATTCTGTGATGGCGGAAATTATGGGACGAGGATTGACAAAAGCGGCTGGAGTAGGAAGATCGTCTGGCTTAGCCAAGGACATTTTTTCCTTTATGGATCGCTCTAAACGAAGAAGTCCAGCTTTGAATGATGTTTGATTTACAAGTTCCCCAACACACCTAAGCCGGCGATTAGCCAAGTGATCAATGTCATCAACTTTGCCGATTCCATTCTGGAGACCGATTAGGTATTTGACTGAACCGATAAAATCGTCGCTGCTTAGAGTGATGTGCTGCTTATCGATGGGTGTAGACAAGCTGAGCTTGCGATTCATTTTGTAACGACCA
This sequence comes from uncultured Pseudomonadales bacterium, assembly GCA_964348455.1. GTDB lineage: Bacteria > Patescibacteriota > Microgenomatia > UBA1400 > MFAQ01 > UBA10133. Next base: position 87,152 of record CAYGCQ010000002.1, on the reverse strand, counting down.
ACTAATCCTAAGTTGTAGCGACGGGAATCAAAAAACATTTGATGAAGTAGAGCTTTAGCATTATCTAAAACTGCAGGCTCACCTGGGCGAACTTTTTGGTAGAAATCCAAAATGGCTTCTTCGGTGGTCGTACTATTATCCTTAAGTAAAGTGGCAGCAATGTAGCGGTGTTCCTTGTCAGTATCAACGTCAGCAAAAAGTGCCAGAATCTCCTCGTTTGTAGAGTATCCTAAAGCGCGAATAAGGGTAGTAGCGGAAACTTTACGGTGACGATCGATTCGAACTGAAATGTAGTCATTACGACTGACGATAAATTCAAGCCATGAGCCTCGCATAGGACGAACCTCTGCTTGATGCAAAGCTCGGCCGGAGTGTGGATCGACTTCACGGGTAAAGTAGGCACCAGGAGATCGAACTAGTTGGTTAACAACGATACGCTCAACACCGTTGATGATAAAGGTACCAATGGAGGTCATCATGGGGATGTCTCCAAGGAAAATCTCTTGCTGTTGGGTGGCTTTGGTGTGGAGGTTTGTAAGCTTAACGGTTGCCCAAAGAGGAGCTTCAAATGTAACACCTTTTTCAATGGAAAGTCTAGGAGATAGCTTAGGAAGACCGACGCGGTTACTTAAAAATTCGAATTCAAAGACTTTACCGGTAAAGTCTTTGATGGGGTTAAGTTCTTGTAGTGATTCACGGATGCCTTCTTCGAGAAATTGTTTATATGAATCCAGCTGTGTTTTTGCAAGGTTGGATTCGGGTAACTTTGAGGCTATTTTACCCCAATCTTCGCGTTTTTTTTGTTTTATCATCCGAATTTTTTTGAATTTTTAGGCAGAAGTAAATAACAACAAGCAACATACAAAAACCTGACTGGCAAAAAGCCCAGCCAAGTTTAGAGCAGTGTATGTAGTATAAGGGCAAACTACGCACCTGTCAACACGTAGATGGTATAATGCTGGATACAACTTTGAGGAGGTTTCTTTGAAATATTTCTGGAAAAAATTGCTCTTATCCGTTCTGACTAAAGCTCTTATATTGACTGCAATAATTATCTTCTTTCCCTTCTTGAGATGGTTCCAAATCTTTGTTGTATTGGGACTAACCAAGACGGTGGTCATCACTTCGATTGCTTTCTTGACGTCCCTTACTTATTCCTACGGTATTCAGTTCTGGCTGATGAAACGCTGGGCTGATTATTTCGGTGAAGATATTGGACTAATTGCATTTGCAGTCTATGTAATGAAATACAACCTCTCGACAATGATACCGGATGAAGAGAGAAAAAGCAGCATAGAAAATGCCAAACGAGTTTTCTATAAATAGGTTCTCGGTCTGCAGAAATGCAGGCCGGTTTTTATTAGTCTAAATGTTATTTCGGATAGACCCGAAAACTAATTACGACACTTAGCTCTGACGAGAAGAACTTACTTACAGTCTTTTTTGAGATAGATGCAGATATTTTGATTGTGCTGTTCCAGTGTGTCGGCAAAGTGAATTTTTCCGGAAGAGTCGTGAATATAGTAGAAGGCAGAGGTACTGGATGGATTCATGGCTGCAGACAAAGCATCCTTCCCAGGATTTGAAATGGGAGCTGGAGGCAGACCTGGGTTAAAGTAAGTGTTATAGGGAGAGTTAAGCTTAAGATCTTCTCTGGTAAGATTCTTTTTCCACCACTCACAATCAAGCTTTTTGCACTGTAGTCGACCAAGCGCATACTGAACCGAAGCGTCAATCTGAAGAGCCATGCCGATATCCAACCTGTTTTTAATTACACCGGCGACCAATGGCATTTCTTTGGAGTTAGCAGCCTCTCTTTCAAGTAAAGAAGCGATTACGAGTACTTTTGACTTATCGGCTTCCGGAATACTTAACTCTTCCACAACTTCATTGTGGCGAGATACTAAACGATTGAAAACTGTAGAAGCTGTGGCTTGAGGGGAAAAATCGTAGGTGTCAGGGAATAAAGCACCTTCAGAGTTTTTACTGAACTCAGCGAACTCTGCCGACTGATATTGACTTTCACCAGCAGTTTTAAATGTTTTATCAAGAATTAAATTAATCTCCTCGCTACGTAGTCCTTCCGGGATAGTAACTCTCACCTGCTTGGCGTAAGCGTGGACTAAGGCTTCAGCCACTTCAGTGGTACTCATGCTGGGTGAAAGCTTGAAGAAACCGGCTTGGATTCGATTTGCGATACCCATTCGTATAACTGTGAGCTTGAAGGCGACACGGGAACGGATAATGTGGGCGCTACTCAAATCATTAGCGATTTTATCTGTTCTGGAACCGGCCTGAATCTCAAAGTCCATCGTGGGCACATCGAGTCGAGTTACTGGTTGAATTGACTGGAAATACCAGGCAAAAAAGAGGACAGCAAGAACAGTTAATGCCGTGAATAGTCTTTTAAACATTACTCAATATATTTTTATATTTCGCTAAGCAGGGCTCTTCGATAAGTGTTTGATTTTGGGTTGTGAATAAAGACACGACCACACTTGCAGGTGACTTGGTCGCAATCCTTAACTTTGGGTGACGACTTACTTTGACCTTCAGCAAGAGATGTACCGCAACCTACACAGACGCCTCGCGACAGAAGCCAGGCTTGAACTGGAGCAATTATATTCTTGAACATACTTTGATTATATATGATGTAGATTTTTTAATTCTCTAATGAATTCTTTACTTGCTACACTAATTGATTTTAAAGAGGATAGTGTTTTTTTATTGATTGTCCAAATAATCCTGGAGAATAAGCGCTGCGGCGGTTTGATGCTCTTCTTTCTTTCGCCTCATCAGAGTTTTCCCCTGTTCTTTCATAATGTTCCTGGCCGTGTGAGAACTGAGATCTTCCCGGAAAAAAATAATTTCTTTGGGGTAGGCCGCGTAGACCCTTTCACTCAAATCTGTAGCGAACTTCACAATGGGGCCGTACTCCGGAACACCCATGACGATTTTATCCGGATTGTATTTGGTGAGATAAGGGAGAAGCTTGGTAACCAATCGAGCGGTGTCTTTTTCATAAATGGTCGCAACCGGCGTGGCGAGTATCCCCTCTTCGGAGACGGCGATGCCCGTATGGGCAGTACCCGGGTCAAGACAAAAAATAATGGGCATGAACTGATTATATGTTAAAAACTCGAAAACTCGAAAAATCAAAATGAGGTATTAATTTATACAGTATTGATGCCTCCTGGTCCCGGCGACCCGTCAGGTCTGGAACGACAGTGACCGTGAGTTATATAATGTGCCTATGAAAGTTCGGAGGTATCCACACCAGTTTAGATTTCAGTTAATCGCCAAGTGGCTAACCGAAACGTATTCCCCGTGTAAAGTGGCAGATGTTGGCGGTGGAAAGGGATTGTTGGCTTATTTACTGAACCAAGCCGGTTGGCAAGTCACAGTAATCGATCCAGCTCATCAATCTTTGCCACCGAAGTACAAAGACATTTTGCAGAATAAACGGATTCTGATTGAAAATAGAGATTGTGTAAAACGAATAGATAAACCTTTTGAAGAAAAAATGACTAAGGACCACGACCTTCTGATCGGCTTACATGCCCATGGATCAAATATAAAAATAATTAATTCGTGTAATAAATATAAAAAAAACTTTGTGCTTTTTCCTTGCTGTGTTATAGATGAACCCATTGAAATAAAATCTAACATCAATTGGTTTGACTCGCTGGAAAATTACGGAAAAGAGTTGGGGATGCCTGTGGAAAGAGTAACGTTAAATTTTGTAAGACAGAGTACGGGAATATATACGAAATAAAGTTGAATAATTTATACGGATTTACTCCTTCGGTTATCAGTGGCTCGATTAGGTCGAGAGTGACATTGTTTTTGTGATTTGAGACCCTCCACTTCGGTCGGCATGACGAGAAGGGATGGATTCCTGGTCAAGCCCGGAATGACTAGAGGGAGGGAGATCCTTCGACTTTTTTCAATCGCTAAGAATGACTTGCGAGGCAATGGCAAGTCAATTTTTGATTAGAGTGGCCTCGACGACTAGACGGCGGAGAGTGGTTCCAGGTGGAACACAGGTAATTACCTTGAGTGTCTTGTCAGAGTAGTCCTGGCGAAGAACCCAGAGCTCATTGGGTTTAACTTCAAATTTTTTGTTTATGCGATAGGTGTATTCGACTCCATCGTATTTAACAAAGATGTCTGCACCTTCTTTGACTTTTGGCAGGGTAGAGAAAATAGTTTTGTAGTTTTTTGGGTCAAATAATTGTGGAAGAGTAGAGTGACCGAAAATCACAGGGGCGCCAATCTGGCCTGGGAGGGCGGTCTGAGGGTATTGGACCAGGTGCTTTACAAGATCTTCGTCTCTTAGGGCTACTTCGGCATTTTCGATTCCGAGTGATGGAATGGAAATAGTATAAAGACTGGGCGCACTTTCGGGAATGCTTTGCTTGGCAGAAAATAGTTCGTTTTGAACACTGCCCGGGAACCAGCTACTGGCCTTCGTATAGTCCAGTCCACTAATTATTACAGGGGAATCATTTTCACTGGCTTTTGATTCGTAGTAAACGGGAGAGAGTAAACCGGAATCGACTGAACCAAGAATCTTTAAGTCTTTAAACTGATAACTAACAACCGGATAGGCAACTCCAGCAAGAATTGCCATACCCAGAGCAGATACTAGCGTGGGGACGGTTTTTAAATATCGTGGAATGCGTCTTCCGGGGTGTGGATTTTCCGGAGTAGCTTTGCGATAGCTATACAACATTTAATTACTTACCAATTCGAATTTGATATTTCTGTAAGGCATGAACTCTGTAATAAGAGGAATAGGTGGAGATATCTTTACATCTAAAGACTGAAATCCCCCAATAGTTTCGAAAAAGTGTCTTATGCCTTTTGTCTTTTGGAGTTTTATATATCCAGCTAGTTTTTCTTCATCTATTCGGGGATATAAAGTAGCCTCAACGCTAACTTTTGCTTGATATTGTCCATCTACCATGGTCGGATTTTCTACAGTTATTATGGTTGCTTCCTTTGTTGTATATGATCCTGTTGGGATTTGGTCTTGGATTTGTTCCGTGACAAGATCATAAAGTGCATCCTCAGAATAAACCAAGGCATCGAGTGATCCTTCCAAGTTTAAGTTCACAGTAGTTGCCTCTTCGTTTAGATTGTGATCAAATTCTTTTTTATCAAATTCTATATCAGACAAGGGAAGTGTCTTGAAGCCAGGAGTTTGAGCTTCAGAATCGTCTTTGACTTGAGATTTTATTTTTTCGACTGCAACACCCAGAACCTTTTCCTGATCAGCCTTGGAAACGGCATTCACGGTTCGAGAAGTACCGCCGGTAAAATCGACTTCTGCAATAGCAGCAGAAATAGTTTTGGAAAAATTGTCGACAGAAAATATTGTGTCTTTTGTTAGATTGTATTCGGCCCCAATCTTAACTGCTGTGACTTGAACACCGGTGGCTTTTCCGGAAATGGGGTCTATCGGATCTGAGCTGGCGGAAGCAACAGTAACGGAATCTGCCAAAATATAGGAATATTTACCTGTATCGTTTGAGATGGTGGTCCCGGCTTTGAGAACAATGGGGGCAATGGACTTGTTAGCTATAGTTATGGTACCGGTAGCCTTTTCTCCAACAGTAGCCGTGCCGGTAGTTGAGACGGCTTCGGTAGCAGTTCCGGAGAAAGTTTTTTTGCTTGCTATTAAGGTGGGAATGCCTGATTGGGAAGCTTCGGAAATAGCGATGCCCAGCTGATTGTTAATTTTTTGAGGATCAAAATGAATAGTAACCAGAGCTTGTCCTAAAAACGCATAGCCCACCATTACGAGAATCAATATTAGAGGAAGAGTGAGCAGTGCTAACCATGAAATATGAAAATTGGGAAGCTTTGGAAATGAAAATTTTGGGATTGAAGGCAGCTTGACTATAAGTTTTGGCTTAGGGGAAATGGCTACTGTATCATCTGAAAAAGCATACTCGGGTTCTTCACTTGAAGTTTCCTCCAGTATCTCAGGTTCGGAAATTATCTCTGGCACAGATGTCTCAACGGGAATATCTTCAGGAGCAGATGTCTCTTCATAAGAAAAACCCAAATCTTCTATAGTGGAAGGAGATTCGACTGGAACTATAAGATTTGAGTCCTCTGTTGGGGCGATTACGCTTGGGAAATCCTCCTCAGCAACTTCCACTCCCAAGAACTGAACGGCCTCGACTCCCCCAGTGAGAGCAATCGATTTGATGGAAAAATCTATTGGGAGGACCTCTACCTTTGGAATATGTTTAAAGGGGAGACGGTCTGTCCAGGGAAAAGCTGTGATTTGTTGGGATTCTTCTTCTAAGCTGTTGCCATTGGTTAGAATAAATCGAGCAGGATAGTTTGGTAGATCCATTCTAGTAAGACCTTCTTCAACATCATGAGCCAGATCACCTGATCTAGCAACCTCTTCGGTCTTTTTTACTTCTCCAAGATAGACATGCGAAACAGCAACTTTCGAAGTGTAAACCTCTAAAAGGATAACTGTGGGTGGCATGCCCTCTCTCTTTTTTAGATAATGAGCAACAGCTCGGTTAGTGGTAACAACACCGATAGGGTCTAGGCCGAGTTCTTTACAGAGGTGAGTAATTAATTTGGTTTTTGTAGCATGAATTTTATCAGCCTCCATCCAAGAGTCAGGTAGTCCAAAAATAACTCTTTTGGGTTGACTCTTGATAATCTTGATGGCTTGATCTAAAGATGAGTCGACGCCGTTAATAAGAGATTCTTCATCCGTCCAAGATTCATAGGATCCCACATTCACAATCTCGGGCTGACCATCAAGAATTTCCCAAAGTGCAGATTTAATTAGAGATTCATGGATCTCTACAGCCAGAAAGTATTCCGGCTCAGCGGTTTTTGTTTTATTTCCAAATAAATTTACTAAGTTCACACTTTATATTTGTCAAACAAATTGTAAATAGAGACGTCTCGTGCCCGCCCCAAGAGTTTCTTGCTTGACTATCTTTATCTTAGCAAGTTCTGCCAGACTTTCCACATGTGGACCACCACACAGCTCTCTGGAAAAGTATTTTTTCTTATCCCCAACAGTATAGACGGTGACGACGTCAGGGTATTTTTGACCAAAAAAAGCAAGTGCTCCAGACTCTATGGCTTTTTCTTTAGACATCTCTTCTTTGGTAACCGGTAATTTTTCGGTAATTTTTTGATTGATTAGATCTTCAATTTCTTTGAGTTTATTTTCTGCTATCTTTTCGGGGTGAGAAAAATCAAAGCGAAGTCTAACAGCGGTAATATTACTTCCTTTTTGTGAAACATGATTTCCCAGTATTTTCCTAAGAGCGGCATGAAGTAGGTGGGTTGCAGTATGGTATGACGTAACTGTTTTAGAGTTGTCGGCTAAGCCACCCTTGAACATACCAGTAGATGAGGTTCGACTTAGCTCGCGATGTTTTTCAAATTCTTTCTGAAACTCTATCAGATTAACCCTCTTTCCCATTTGAGCCAAGATTTCGGTCGTAATTTCTAGAGGAAAACCATAGTTCTGATAAAGATCAAAAGCGTCTTTCCCTGAGATCTCAGATTTCTTTTCTAGTTCCTTAATGCCTCTGTCTAGAGACTTTTCAAACTTACTGATCTCTTGAGATATCGTGCTTTGCACATACTGAGCGTCGTCACCGATGAAATATACTGATTTGTATATCCCAACAATGGAAGATGTAATGCCTGCAAGCTGAGTAATACCTTCACGATTACCCATTAAAAAGTGAAGCTTAATGGCGGCACGCCTTAGCAATCTACGAAGCACATATCCTTGAGCTTTATTGCTAGGAAAGACGCTGTCTTTGATGAGAAAGGTAGCGGCTGTCAGATGGTCTGCAATTATTCTCATCGAAGAGCGATGCTCTTTAATTTCGTAGGAGTGTCCGGAAATCTTTTCTATCTCTTGAATAATTGGAGCGTATATATCGGTTTTAAAAATATCCGGGTCATCATTTATGGCGGCTGCTAAGCGGACTAAACCACCGCCAAAATCAATGTTCTTCTGAGGAAGTTCTTTTAACGTACCATCGGATTGTTTGACATACTGCATAAAAACAGAGTTGCCTATTTCTAAAAACCTACCACAATCACAGTTGATGTGACAAGGCTCATTTTTAAAAGAAGAGTTTTCATGTAACTTTCTATCTTCACCAAAGTCAAAAAAGACCTCGCTGTCTGGCCCCCCAGGTTCACCTGTCGGCATTTGATCTGGTGTGCCGGACCGGGACCACCAATTTTTCTCGGCAGGATAAGGAAAAATTTGGTGACCCTCTTTGGCGTTGATGCCGGTTTTAGCAAATAGATTTTTCCAAATGCTGATTGATTCTTCGTCTTTGTCCACTCCGGCCCCGCCAGCAAAAACAGAAACAAATAGTCTGTGTGGATCTAGACCAAGACCATCGTTCTTATCAGTTAGAAATTTGAAGAAATATTCAAGCTGTTCTTTTTTAAAATAATCACCGAGAGACCAATTCCCGAGCATTTCAAAGAAAGTGGTGTGTCGGTTATCCCCAACTTCTTCGATATCCTGAGAACGAAAACATTTTTGGCTGTCGGCTAGACGAGTGCCCAAAGGGTGAGATTCTCCGAGCAAGTACGGCATCATGGGCTGCATGCCAGCGGAAGTAAATAGGGTGGTAGCGTCCCCTTCTGGAACTAGTGAGCTGGAAGGAATAATTTGATGGCCCCTGGCCTCCATGAAGTCGAAGTATTTTTGTCTGATTTCATTGATAGTCATGTTCAGTCAAATTATACCAAGCTCATAATGACTTATGTAATTACGAGCGAAGATATATCTGTAATTTCATATCAAAGTGTTGTGACATGCCGGACCCGATCCGACATCCAGGCATTTCTGGATTCTGAATCAAGTTCAGAATGACAAGTTATTTTTAAAAAGTAGAATAGCAAGCTATGGGGTAGTTTTTGAGGCTAGGAATTGGGGGTGACGTTTGGGGTGAGGAAGGGTGTGGTTGTAGGCAGGGAAAACCTAGACATATGGTGGTATAATTATAGGGTAAATTCAAATTAAAACAGGAGGTTCGTATGCGTAAGTATAAGGCTTGGATTATGGCTTTGATTATGATTACCATTGGTGGTGCCCCGTTCTACATGTCTTTGATCGCTCCAGATATGGCAGCAACCTGGCTGGCTTCAAGCACAGTCGTATTCTTTGTAATCATAGGTGCGGCAGTGGCCACCTTTGTAGACGGAAAATTGGATCTGCGAAGACAGTGGAGTGAATACAACCCCAGCAAGGGAATAAAAATTCACTTGGATAGCGCGCCACTTAAGCTATGGAGTAACGGAAGAATTGTTGATCTTCACATAACCCACGATAAACTTCTCTGGATCAGCGATCGACACCTAAATGGCTCCGAAGTAATTACCAGAGCTAAGGGGGCTGGTGAAACGGTTAGCCTTGAGGCAGGAACATTCCGGATAACCAGTGAGAGACACGGTTACAAGGTGACCTTCCCTCAGGGACAAATCTGGGAACTGAAATAAAAATAGTCCCGCCGTGAGGCGGGACTTTTTGTAGGAAAAGGTAGTTAAGGTTATCAATTTTTCTTATATTGCTGCGATTACAGCCGCTAAACAGAAAAGCACTGCGACTATCAACCAGAAAGTTTGGACTGCCCTGGTGTGATTTTTCCTGGCCATTTGAAGTCGTAGATATTCAACCGAAGATGGAAATATGGGAAATGAACTATCTACCACAGCCGAAAAAAGGACTATAACTGTAATAATGAATGCTGCAACGAGAAGAATGACGCTTACTGTTGGAAGTCCAAAAATCATACTAGCTCCTTTTTAAAATGCGAATTTAGAATTAAACCCTCAATGCTTACGAGATTATACCAATTGCTGAAGGTAAATCAATCTATAGGATATGAATTGGGGGTGAAAGGTTCAGGGCGGGTAGGTCGAACGAGGGGTGCCGGAGGAGGTGGGGCTTCTTCAGAAATAGTGTCTCCAAATGGAGTGGAGTGCTCAAAAGTCGTGTGGTGAGGTGTTTCCTCGGTTGGGATTATGGGCATAGTAGTTACAGGATGAGGAATGTTTACCGGAGGAGTCTTGTACTTATTAGGGACAGCTTTAACAACTTTTTTTATTATATTTCGACCCTCTTCAGTACCAAGAAGTAAGGCCCCCATAACACCTAAAGCAACTCCGATAGAGAATGAAGAAAAAGAACCGTCTTTTTTGGATGTGTCAGATGGAGTTGTCATATGCGTCGACGTCGACTGGTGACTTGGGTTTGTCCCGACCTAGTAATCCAGAAATAGCATCAATTATCTTGCCGCTTTCTTTGAAACCTTCCAATATGGCAAAAAAACCAATAGCGGGCTGTGATATTTTCTCGACTGTGTCAGAGACGGTGTCTATGGTTTGATTTACTCGAGTAAGGGAGTAGCGAACCTCCTTTAGAATGTAGATGAGTTGAACTCCAATGATTAACGCGACAGAGGTGAGTAGTACTGTAGAAATTAAAGAGATTATTTGTGGAAGAGTCATTAATTCATCATACCAAAAAAGTTGATAATGAGTTATTTGTATAGATTCCCGATCAAGTCGGGAATGACAAGGGTGGTGTGAGATTCCTCCACTCACTACATTCGGTCGGAATGACAAACGGTTATTTGGATATTATGGTGACCGAGATATTTTTATCCGTCGTTCTACCAAATCGATTGGTGGATTTTATCTCCAGCACCGTCTCCCCCACAGGTATATTTATCCTGGCCAAGAAATGACCCTCAGTGTCAGGCTTAACCTGGGTATCATCACCTATATATATATTGGCATCTATAGCCGTATCCCCTTCAATTTCGATTGGGGATACAAGAACCGCGCCATTTAATGGCCGAGTTATTTCGAGTTTTGGAGGAGTAAGAATGGCTCTAAACTGAAAAACTAAATAAACTACGAAGACCAAACCGCCAAAAATAAAGGGGAGAGACTGGGGTGGAAATCCGGAAAAAGTTTTTCTATGTATTGTTTTTGGACCGACTCTGTCCGGTTGTCGAAAATCCCTTCTAAAAATAGCGATGAGTTCATTCGGGTTTAGATCGAGCCTTAGACTGAGATTTCTAATAAAACCCTTGGCAAATGTTTCTGAAGGGAGATCTGAGTAATGATCAAGTTCGAGCGCGGCAATATACTTGGAATCTATTTTTGTAAGCGAAGAAAGCTGATCTACGCTAAGACTGCGTTTTTGCCTAGCCGATTTGATTATTTGACCAACGGTCTTCATGGTTTAAGAATTTTCTTCGCTGGAAGGAAAGACTTCATTCAAACTACTGACAATGACTTCACGAGGCTTGTTGCCTTCTGCACGAGCTAATACTCCTGCCTCCTCAAGCTGATCAAGAATCCTTGCCGCACGAGCATAACCGACTTCGAGACGGCGTTGAAGTAGTGAAGCAGAACCTTTTCCTTCGGCAATACAAAGTTGCGCGGCCTCTTCAAATTTCTCATCGACATCTCCCATGTTTTGACCTGTGGTGCCGATGGTACTTTTCCCCTTATCTTTAGTAATGGTAGGATCGAGCTGAGCTGTGACACCTGAACCTTTAATATAATCAATAAGATTTTTGATCTCTTTGTCCGAAACGAAAGCCCCCTGAATACGTTTTGGCTTAGCAGTGTCAGGAGGAATGTAAAGCATATCCCCTTTTCCAAGAAGTTTCTCGGCACCCGGAGTATCAATAATTACACGAGAATCTATCATGGAAGTTACTTGGAAAGAGATACGTGCAGGAATGTTGGCTTTAATAATTCCAGTTAAAACATTTACGGAAGGCCTCTGAGTTGCCAAAACAAGATGAATACCAACAGCTCGAGCCATTTGAGCCAAACGGACAATGTTCTCCTCGACTTCTCCGGCGTTTTTGGACATCATAATGTCTGCCATTTCATCGACGATGATAATGATATATGGCATGGCTTGAAATCCACTGAGCTCGTTATATCCGGCAATATTTTTAACTGACATTTCTTCAAAAAGTCGATATCGACGATCCATTTCGGCGGCGGCCCACTTGAGAGCATTTACTACTTTGGAAACATCAGTAATGACAGGGGTAAGAAGATGTGGAATGTCGTTATATGGAGTAAGTTCAACACGCTTAGGATCGACCATGATGAACTTAACCTCTTCGGGTGAAGCTCTGAAAAGTATTGAGGAAATTATGGCATTTATCAAAACTGATTTTCCAGAACCAGTAGTACCAGCTATCAGTAAGTGAGGCATCTTGTTGATATCGGCGATTACCGGTTGACCGGAAACATCAAGCCCCAGCGATATCGCAGTTTTAGAACGACTTTCTTGCATAGCCTTGTCGGTAAGCATGTCTCGAAGAGATACAAATTCCAAAGAACGATTGGGGATTTCTACGCCCACAAGATCTCGGCCGGGGATGGGAGCTTCAATGCGAATTTGACCTTGAGGAGCAGCAAGCGCCAAGGCTAGGTCGGACTGAAGAGCGCTTATCTTAGACAATTTGGTTCCGGCAGTAATGGCAAGGGCATACTGAGTGACAGCCGGACCCTGGTGAACCTCAGTAACCTTACATTGAATCCCAAATGACCCCAGCGTGTTTTGGATAACCTCGATATTTTTTTTGATATCTCCCCGATCAGCCTTTCCGATCTTCTGATCTGAAAGTAAACTAACAGGAGGGAAATGCCAAATACCTGAAGTGGCACCGTCCGGGAGTTTTTTGGTTTCGATAGCAGTTTGAGCAGAACGACTTGCATGGAGTTCCTTGTGGACTATTTTTACCGGAGCAGATTCATCTGTATTAATAGGAGCAGGGTTCAACAACTGTTCCCCCCCCGTAATCTTGACAGTGCCGGATTTGCTCAAAAAAGAGGAAGCACCTCCTTTGACGGGCAAGCTTTTTATTTTTCCCAGAGCACCAGATACTCCACCAAAGAGAGTTTGGACTAATACTAATAAATCTTCGATGGAAGTTTCAAAGAGAATGAAGAGTCCAATGACAACCCCGACAAAATAAAAGAGAATGGCTCCTGGTAAAGAGATGAGGGAGGTGAGAGAGTCTTTGAGTCCAATTCCTACAGCGCCGGCCCCGAATAAACCCTCGAGAGAGACCATTGTAATGACACTGCCCAGAAGTACATTGGTGGAGGCAATGGGGAGTTTTACGTGGGTAATGATTAGACCACCAACTATAAAGATAAATGGCAGGAAGAGCAGAGGCCAGCCTAGAAACTGCTGGCCGATCTCATTAATCTTCATGAGAGCATCGCCTTGTTGCGAAAAAGAAATGGCAATGAGACCACCGATACCCATCAAGACGACTGCCAGAATAGAGTTCATCGTGTCTTTTTTTAGACTGACTTTATATGGTTTAGAGCGGCGACCTTTTTTGCGAGCCATAGATATATTTAGTATAACTCAATCTAACCTATACAGATTCAGACTTGTTAGTTCCTTGATCAATCCGGTAGAACTTTCTTTTGCGATTTCTCTCACTCGGCTTTCCTGAAACCGTTTTTCTACTTATTTTTCCGTATTTTTTATAAAAATCAGCCAACTCTTCACTGTGTTTCTGTAGAAGTTTTTCTGCCTCGGATTGAAACTCTGAATATTTTTGGTTGATTTCTTCTTGGGTTTTGAATCGATTAATTTTTAATTCACAAATCTTGTGGAGTGTTTGGCCTGAGGTGGAATCAAAAAGTGGAAAAACATATTTACACGTAATTTCATTTGGGCTTGAGAGATCTATACTGTCTTTCAAGGTTTTATCCTCAGAATTTTCAATGGATGGTAAATCTTTAATAACCCCAAAGGCGGCAAGCCTAGAAAACATTTCGCCTGCCTGTCCGGAATGATCTCCAGCAAAGACATAATCATCTTGATCAAGACTAAGGCCTATACCGAGATATTTCTCAATACTTTGTTTAAGATTATCAAATTCATTCAAAATATCCTGAAGTTTTACATGCCTAAGATCACTGGTTTGAACGTCTATGTCGTTGCATTTCTCAACCAAAGCTTTAAAGCTTTTAAGTTTTTGAGTAACCATTTCATCAGTTCCAAAGAAAGGGTCTATTCCGACTTGACGCTCAAGGGATGCTTGAAGAGCATGTTGTTCGGGATACTCGGTGCCGTCAAAAGGAGGCAATTCCGGCATGTTAGACCTCGATTAGGATAGCAATGACTAGTGGCCGACGTTGCGTGTGCTCAAAAGCAAACTTCTCCAGCTGACCCTCTATCTTCTTTCGAAGGAAGCCCCAGTCGGTAACTGGACCTTTATTGTCTTTGAAACAAAGCTGGACTTGCTTTTGAGCATCCCGGATAAGATCTTTAGATTCTTTCTGATAGACGAATCCTCGAGAAATTACCTCGACATCTCCTGTGACCTGAGAGTTTTCGCGTTTGACAGGAACAATGGCTATTAAAATTCCATCTTCGGACATGACTTGTCGATCACGGAGCACCACAGTACCGACGTCTCCAATACCCAGACCGTCAACATAGATGTTCTTGGTTTCGAACTTGGGACCTTCTTTGACGACGTGATCCTCAAGGATGACGGATTGACCTTCTGAGAGGACAAAAACTTTGTCCGGGTCGTGATTTAAGTCTTTTGCAAGATTTTTATAAAGCATCATGTGACGAAGATCTCCGCCAATTGGGATGATATTTTTGGGCTTAACCAGTCGAGCCAGAAGTGCCATGTCACCGCGGTATCCATGACCGGAAACGTGGAGATTTTCTGAAGTTCCGGAGTAGATGACGCTAATGTTGTTTTTGTAGAGGGTGTCCATGAGATCAAAGATGTCTGCATCGTTGCCGGTACCCGGAATGGCGTTGGAGCTAATGATGACTTTGTCGCCTTTTTTCAGACGAGCCATACGATGTTCGTTGTTGGCCAATCGATGCATGGCAGAGCCGGACTGACCTTGAGATCCGGAAACAATGAGTGTTACTTGATTGGCCGGTAAACCAGCTATTTGTTGTGGCTTAATTAAGGTGCCATTTGGTATCTTGATAAATCCAGTTTTAACTGCAGCCTCAATGTTCTGTTCAACTGAACGGCCGATGATAGCGACGCGTCGATGGTATTTGACTGATGCTTCGATAGCGATTTGGAAACGAGAAATCGAAGACGACATACCAGTAAAGACAACTTTTCCAGGCGTACTTCTGATTTCGTCGTCGATAGCTTTTATTAGGGTTCTCTCAGACGGGCAGTAGCCTGGCTTTTCAATACCAAGACAATCGGTGAACATCAAGTCTACTCCTTCGGCTCCAGCAAGAGCCATCCCGGCAATATCTGGAGGAAGATTGTCAATGGGGGTCAGGTCAAACTTGTAATCAGCACCATGATAAACAGTGCCAGCCGGAGTCTTGATTACAAGATGAAAGCAGTTAGGAACTGAGTGGGTGGAGTGAATAAATTGAATGTGGAAAGGTCCAAGATCTAATGTCCCTTCGACGGGAGTCATGCGATTTGGAATGCCAAATTCACGTACTCGGAGTTCAGCCATAGCAATAGCTAGCTTTCCTCCAAAAACTTCGACGTTTCCAAGCCGAGGAAGAATGTAAGGTAGTCCGCCAATATGATCCATATGTGGATGAGTAAGGACAATACCATGCAAGTGCTTTCCAGACTTTTCTAGATAACTGATGTCAGGGATGACAGAGTCAACACCCAGATCGCTGCTTTGGGGGAACCCCATACCACAGTCGACTACCAGCTGGTCATCACCAAATTCGTAAACATACATGTTTTTAGTTGCACTACCAACGCCACCGAGAGGAATCAACTTGAGTTGAGACATAATCTTTTGTAATTAATTTTCCTAATAATATTGTAACTGAATGCTGGGTCATCTATATAGATTCCTGATCAAGTCGGGAATGACAATGACCAATACATTTAGCTTTAGGCGAGGAAACACGCCAAAATCCTAATTTACGGGATAAGTTTCTAAGGGTTGGGATCGAAAATCTAACAGATTCTACAATTCTCACAAATCACTTCGACAACGTTTCCGTGGACTGACGGTTATTATAGCATGAATCTGTTTTAGGCACAAAAGAAGACTGACTATGGTTTTTGCAACTTCTCGATGATATTTTCTCTAAGCTTTTTGGCAAGATCTAAGGCTATTACTTTTTCTTCCTCAAAATGCTTAAATAGTGCATTGAGATCTGAGATATCAAGTCCGCTGTTTGTCCAGCAATCTTGAATTAGCTATAGGATAATATAGCTCAGTTTCGTGCACGTTAAACCTATAATTCAAGAGGAGATAAAATGAACAAAAAACAGAAGCTTGTGTTCGACTTGGTATGCCTGTGGGTCGTGATCATTATGTTCGCTGCTCTCAACATGCTGGTTTCATCGCGACTGGAGCAGCCGAGGGAATTCGTTTTTCTGGAAGAGGAAGTAATTTGGAAACTGAACACAGAGCACTATAGCACCGACGCTATAGGAATTCATAATGTTGGGGGAGACCCCTTCAAGTACTCATATGGATTTGGAAATACATTTGAGTATGAGGAGGATGGATTCTCTGTGCGGATAGGCGAGATTGTGGATAGAAGCGAGGACAAAATCACCATTACCACTGTGGCGAGAATGAACGTGACGGTGGAGGGAGTAGTCAAGAGCGTTCTGCTTCTCCCTGTAAACGGAGAGATTGTTGCATTTCGGTGCGACTCACTCCAGAACCTCGGGATTACGATGATCGACCCAGATCACTGTACCAGTACGTTTGCTTCCGAGCAGGTTTTTCAGCAGTTTGCAGAAGAAGCAAAGCTTAGGGCGGCGGACTATGGTCTAACGCTCTACGTACTGGAATCTCACCTGCTGAGCAACCCAGACCCGAATGAAGTGGTGAACGAAGTGTTCACCACCGTTTCAACCTACACATATCGCTGAAAAGCGAGATGGCATAAGGAGAATAATATGGATATTATTGGGATGATGCAGTCCTTAACTACGATCTATTTGTTTCTGTTGATCGTAGGGGGTGTGTTTGCCTATATACACGGTGAAGAATGGGGAACTATTACATATTTTTTCCTTTTTTTCATCACCTTTATTCCGGTGATTGGAGATTGGGTGTACTTAGCCGGATTACTATTTTGCCTTGTGCTTGGGGATGATAAAGTCAGAATAGGAGCATTGATGTCACTTGGGTTTCACCTACTCTTTGCCCTGGTGGTTTGGTCGGTGTTCGTCTAGTTTATATGCCCTACCTCGTGGTAGGGCTTTTTTTTGGATAAATTGTGACTTTACAAATGGATTTAGACGAGTACACTTATAGGGAATTGAATATTTTTACATAACTTAATGAAAAAGACAAAAGCAGATAAGCCTGGAGGAAAGAAAAGAGAAAGGGTAATAAGAATATTTAATTGCTCTGAGGATGTTTGGCCTTTTATCGAAGCCTATGGGGATAAGAAACTTCAAAAATGGGAGATTGATGAAAATGCCAATTTGACAGATAAAGATCTGTTTTCGATGGCTGAGGAATTTGAATTTACCTTTATTGTTCCAAAGCCGATTGATCCCCTGTTTGTAGATTATTTTAAGAAACTATGTGAAGTGAGAGATCTGGAAATTTTGGTTACCAAAAAACACACAGGCAAACTCTGCGATGATATTTTGGAGGACAAGGATATCATGGACAGACTTGTAAAAATGAAGAAGAAGTATAAGAGGCTTTCAATTACCTCCTATTCAACTTCCCCGGAGTTTCTATATCTAGTAAAGACCTTGAGAGATCGAGGGGTAGAGGTTAGAACTCCGCTTGCGCCGGAAGAGTCCGATGCCTGGACTGTTAACTTTTACGGAAGCAAGTCTGGTATTCGTCAACTGACCCAAATAAATGGTGCAATAAGAGCCGATTTGAAAATGCCAAGTGGAGTGATAAGCTCCGGGATTATCGATACCGCGGGGATTGCGGCAAATAAATTCATCAAGGAGGGTGGAGTTGTTATAAAAACGAATAAGGGTCACTCCGGGGCTGGAGTTTTGATTTTTCATAAAGGAGACTTGCCTAAAAAATTTGCGGAATGTGAGAAAAAAATAATTGAAATACTGAGAAAGGACGCATATTGGGAAAAATTTCCGATTGTGGTGGAGTCACTAGTCAAGCCAAACCCTCGGATTGGAGGAGGTTTCCCTAACTCCGAATTTTTAATTAAAAAAAATGGCGAAGTAAAATTTCTGTATTACTGCGGCATGCGGGTAGACAAGCAAGGGGTGTTCGCTGGAATCGAAATCGGGGAGGAAACATTACCAAAAAGAGTGGCTTCGAGAATCACTGACATTGGGTATTTAATTGGTGAACATTATTCTGAAGATGGGTACCGTGGTTACTTTGATATTGATTTTATCGCTGGCAAAAAAGGACAGATCTTTGTAAATGAATCAAACGTGAGAGTGACTGGAGGAACTCACATGTATAACACAGCAATAGAGCTTGCAGGAAGAGACTTCATGAAAAAATCATATGTACTTTGCGAAAACATGCACACTCTTCCCGGGAAGAAAAAAACGACATTTAAAAAGCTCTATAAACTGATGGCGCCGATTTTGTTCTCAAAAAAATCAAAAGAGGGACTGGTAATTTGTTCATCAAACTTACTTCATGATGGATATCTGTCATACATAATTTTTGGGAAAAACAAAAAGAGAGCGGAAGCTGTTGAAAAAAGGATGCTTGGGTTATTAGAAAAATAAAATACCGTCATTGCGAGGAGTGTATTTACGACGTGGCAATCTCAATCCACGAAAGATAAATTAAATAAATCGATGGTTAAAACTCCAAGTATTTATATTATGACTAACGAATACAACACTACTATTTATGTAGGAGTAACAAAGGATTTACTAAGAAGATCTTGGGAACATAAGATTAAGGTTTCGGAAGGATTTACAAAAGAATATTCACTCAACAAACTTGTTTACTACGAATTTTCGACGTAATGATTGAAGCAATTCAGAGGGAAAAGCAAATAAAATCTTGGTCGAGGAAGAGGAGGAATGATTTGTTGAAAGGATGAATCCAAAATGGGATGATTTGCATGGAACGTTGGTGTGAATGAGGTGGAGGGAGATTGCCACAGCTCGGAGTACCGAGATTCGCAATGACGATGGTTTACCACTTAGGTAGGAAGCCTTTTATGTTGTCTGGAGTTAGTTGAACTGTCTTAGCTTGACCAGTGACAACCATCATAGCCACCTTGCGAACAATTCCTTCAATAGTGCGGTTAAGAGTACGAATACCTGCATCGTAGCCAAGGGGGCGAATAATGTTTGGCCAGAGAGAAGGGTCGATGGTAATGGTGGCGGGGTCCATTCCGGCTGATTCTAAGGCCTTGGGCATTAGATAATCTTGAGCGATCTTAGTCTTCTCTTCATCTGTGTAGGATGGCATTTGGATGGGCTCTAGACGATCCATAACAGCAGTAGCTAGATTCCCAGTGTTGTTAGCTGTAGCAATAAACATAACCTCCGAAAGATCTACCGGATAGTCGATGAAATGGTCCAAGAAACGATTGTTTTGGCTTGGGTCGAGTAACTCAACCAAAACACCCATGATGTCCATACGAGCTTCTTCTGTGACGCGATCGATTTCGTCCAGAAGGATAATAGGATTTTTTACCCCTGAATCACAAAGAGCACGGGCTACATATCCAGGTTCAGCCTCAATGTGCAGACGGGATTCACCTCGAAGGTCACGTGCACTGCCAAGTCCTCCAAAGGGAATACGGGCAATGGGTCTACCAAGAGCTTCCGAAAGAGCGTAAGCAAAAGTAGTTTTTCCGGTACCAACTAAACCAACTAGACAAATAATTGGAGCACGGGCAACTCCCAAGTTCCTGGACTGACGAAGCTTAAGGATTGACATATATTCAAGAATTCTTTCTTTGACCGACTCCATACCGTAATGGCTTTTGTCCATAGAGTCTTTGATGGTTGTCAAGTCAATGGGACGTTCAACTCTCTTGACCCAGGGAACTTTGATTATCCAATCTATGTAGTGTGAAACTTTTTCGAACTCTTCGGAATAAAAGCCCTGAGAGAACATACGCTCTAAACGAGCAACCATGTCTTGAGCCTTGAGCTTTAGCTCCGGCGGCATCTCGACACCTTCGAGTTTTTGAGTAAGCAGATCTAGATCGCGTTTTGCGGCGGAATTCGCATTTGGGGCGAGGGCAGAGTTATCCATCAGTTACCATTATATATAGATGGTGAGAGATTGCCACGTCAGGTTACTTCCTCCCCTGCAATACCATTCCAAGACGGCTCTACCAATAAACACAATTGAGATTGATAAGGGGTTATCCCAGAGCTTTAAAAAAATCCCCACTTTTGTAGGGAATTATTTTTTTCTTATAAAGACACGATAATGATGTTTATCTAGTAGGATTTTAGCAGATATAGGTTTGATAATAAAAAATCCCCATTTGGGGATTTTTTATTGGGTGGAGGGAGATTCCTCCACTCGTATTGCTCGGTCGGAATGACGAAATAAATTAGCGGGTATCGCGGAATTTACTGAAGGTAGGACGGCCAGGGCGTTGAGGTCGACTATCGCCCCCTCTACTTCCCCGATCTCCACCACCGCCAAAGCTGCGTCCACCGGAAGGTTGTCCTCCACCAGAGTTTGAGCCGCCAGCAGGTCGCTGTGCTCTTATAGGAGATTCTCCTTCTTCCAGCATCGTGAGGTTAACTCTACCCATTGAATCTATTTCATAGCACTTAACCTTGACCTTATCACCAATTTTCATAGATCGGAAAGTGTCTGGATGAACTTGACTGACATGGACCAGGCCATCTTTGCCCGGGATGATATTTACAAATGCACCGAAGGCTTCGACGCGAACAACTGTGCCGTCGTATGTTTTGCCAACCTCAGCCTCTGCAACCATGGAGTCAATGTAAGAGATGGCACCATCTACCTTAGCTTGGTCATTTCCGGTAACAGTAACTGTGCCGTCTTCTTGGATGTCAATTTCACACTCGAAGTCTTCTTGAATTTGGCGAATCATCTTGCCTCCCGGTCCAATTATTTCACCAATCTTCAGTTGGGGAATCTTGGTGGAGGTAATTCTTGGGGCATACTGTGAAAGCTTAGATCTTGGAGCAGAAAGTGTTTCGTTCATACTGTCGAGAAGTTTTAAGCGACCCCTCTTGGCTTGTTCTAAAGCTTCTACGAGGATATCAGCGTTAACTCCAGTAACTTTACAGTCCATCTGGAGTGCGGTAATACCGTCTACTGTTCCGGCGACTTTAAAGTCCATGTCTCCGAAGTGATCTTCAAAACCACTAATGTCGGTAAGTGTTACATACTTGTCTCCTTCAGTGATAAGACCCATGGCGACTCCAGCTACAGGCTTTTTGAGAGGAACTCCGGCGTCCATGAGAGATAGGGTGGATCCACAAACAGAGGCTTGGGAGGTAGACCCATTACTGGACATTACTTCCGAAACAACTCGGATGGTGTAAGGGAAAATAGCTGCGTCTGGAAGCATAGGGAAGATAGCTCTTTCAGCCAAAGCACCGTGACCAATTTCTCGGCGACCAGTTCCTGGTCTTCTGACTTCTCCTGAAGCATATCCCGGCATGTTGTAGTGATGCATATAGCGTCTGGTTTCTTCACCCTTCATACCATCTATGGTCTGAGCTCTGGCCGGAGAAGCAAGGGTTACTACTGAAAGTACATGGGTAAGACCTCTTTGAAAAAAGGCAGAGCCGTGAGTACGTGGAAGCAATCCTACCTCGATGTTTACTTTTCTAATTTCTTCGACATCTCGACCGTCAGCTCGAATATTTTTATCTAAAATCTGAGATCTAGCCAAATCCCTAAGCAGATTATCGGCAACTTCGTTTATTTGGTTTGGATTAACATCTGGATACTTGGCAGCAATTGCTGATGTAATTTCAGATACCTGAGTGCCGGTTTTCTTGGCTTCGTTAACCAAGATTTCTTCGATATTTTTGAATTCATCTTTGACAATTTTTTCAACAGATTCATCGATACCGGTAATGGTCAATTCACGTTTCTTTTTGCCATGCTCCTTAGCGAAAGCTGAAATAGCATCTGCGATGGTATTTACGTGAGCTTGAGCGAACTTTAAGGCACCGATCATTTTTTCTTCGGTTACTTCGTTAGCCCCGGACTCGACCATGGAAATACTACCTTTGGGACCGGAAATTACCAAGTCTAGAGGTGAGGCAGTTTTCTGTTCGACGGTAGGATTTACAATATACTCCCCCTTGTCATCCATGCCGACACGAACCGCACCAATAGGTCCGGCCCAGGGATAATCAGAGATGGAAACAGCGGCTGAGGCGGCGATAACAGCTAAAATTTCCGGCTCTTCTACTCCATCATAGGAAAGAGGAGAAGCCATGATCTGAACTTCGTTTCGAGAGCCTTGATCAAAAAGAGGTCTTAGAGAACGGTCAATGACGCGACTGGTAAGGATATCGTTCTCGGTAGGCCTACCTTCCCTCTTAATGAAGCGACTGGAGCTAATAACTCCACCTGCATATAACATTTCTTTATATTCTAGAGATAAAGGAAAGTAATCTATACCTTCTTTTATTTTCTTGGAAGCGGAAACGGTTCCGATAACAACAGTATCTCCACAACGAACTGTTACTGAGCCGGAAGCTTGAGCTCCGAAATGGCCTGTCTCGATAATAATGGTTTTACCATTGAGGACAATGGTGGTGGATGGATATGTCATATCCTGTTCCTTTCTTATTTGTATCTGGCTCCACCACAGGTCTTGAGAAGAAAAAAGAAGATACCCCATCCGGGATGTGCTCTATTTACTCCTCAAATGACTTGATAGTCCCGCTTTGGCGGGAGACAATTAGTCGGCTGAGCGCAGTTGGCTTGATATTTTAAGTGACTTGGTGATGTCTAAGTAGTCGGCGGGATTGGATTTACTAAGGTAGTTAAGAAGGCGTCGACGCTTGGAGATAATCTTGAGGAGACCTCGACGGGAGTGGTTATCTTTCTTGTGGACCTTAAGGTGGCTAGTGAGCTCCATGATCTGTGAGGTAAGCAGGGCTACCTGCACGCGAGGAGAGCCGGTGTCCTTAGGACTAGCGGAAAATTTCTTAATGATGTCTATTTTTGTGTCTGATTTAAGAGCCATATCAATCGGTATTGTAGCAGATAAGGGGGGATTTGCCAACAGGCATGAAAAAAGACCCCTAATAACTAGGGGCCTTTGGACTTTAAGCTCGGAACTGAGCCGGCGTTCCTTCTGGGACCAGGACCACAGTGTCTCGAGAGAGTAGCTGATTGTCGGTGTATGTGTAATGAACCTGCAGAACATCTCCATAACTAAAAGATTTCTCAGATTCTTCTTGGATCGGAACCCCGTTCAGAATTACTGGGTGCACCGAGAGATTGTCAGTTATGCGGATTCGTTCATGAAATTCTTGGCACATCAAAAATCTTGGAGAACCATCGACATTGGCAATTTTGGCGAAACCAAATGCCAAATCCTCAGTGTCAAGGATTAGGAATACATTATTTGCAGTGTCTGCTTCAACTACTTTCCGTTATTGAAATGTTCACGCACAACTAAGATCTTCATTTTGCCTCCGTGCAAATTTATGGATTATTGTACTACGGGTGTAATATAAGCTCTTGTAACAAAAAGGGCCCGTATGTGGGTCGTAGATTATCATCCGGAGTGTTTAAGCCCATCCAGTAAATATTCGTAACGCGATTTGGCTCGGGAAACTCTTCTACCTCATAGGCCAGTTCTCATAACTTGTCAAAATTCTCATTTTATGAGACTCCTTTTCAGTGGGCAAGGTTTACGGGTATTATCCTACTACAGGTCGCCTGCGCGGAAGATCTTGGGCTTGGTCCAGTCGTTTGGCACCGGCTGTTCGGTTAGCTTGGAAGGAGGTATGACGTAAGGCTTATTCTCTTCCTGTGGCATGGGAATATTTTCTTCGTCCCCTATATTGGTGGTTTGAGATTCCTCCACTTCGGTCGGAATGACAGAGGTGCTGAGCGGTGCGTGAGGGGCTTCAAAAAAGGTTGGCTGAGCAAACCTGGGAGTATAAGTCTGCTGGCTTGGTAATTTAGCTCCATTTCTCATTAGATAAGCGATTGAGGAAAAGGTTCCGGCTGTCATCTTTGGGCTCGTAAGATTTTTTGTTTCTTCGTATATGAACTGTAATAAGTTTCTGGCGGCATCACCTGACATTTTTAAATCCACTTTCTCAATTAGTTCCGCTACAAGCTCTGAAAAGCAGGTGGATGTTTGGTGGAGAATGTTTTTGGTGAACTGGACAGGCCAGGGGGTAATGTTTAAACTTAAAATCTTACCTTCATCTAAAAAGTTTTTTTCGTCGGCGTATATCTTTCCTAGTTCCTCCAGAGAATTAATGCCTAAAGTTATGACCAAATCTGCTTGAGCCCCGGAGTAGGAATACTTTACATTACTGACATCTGGAACTGGAGCGCCAGATTTTGGCTTGACCATTAGATAAAATTTTCCATCAGGACGAACATCATAGTCTACTTTTTCGAGATCATCTTCGTGATAATCAAAGGAGATAATTAGATTCTTTGCACCAATACTGTCCGCTATTTCCTGAGCACCGATAATTTTGGGATCAATGTGAACTGGAGTGCCACATCCAATTTGAGATTTTTTCCCGGAAGCAATTAGGGCTAGATGGAGACTAAGGCCGGAAGAAACAATGTCTAAAGAGGGGTCAGGGGGTAGAGCAACAATAAATGAGGATGCGGAATCGAAGATTTTTTTGGCTGATATAAACTGGGTTTTGTCTTCCATAGTTAGGCTTCTATAGTAGTAGCCGTCATTATATCACCAGGCTTAAATTCAATGGACGGAGTCAGTGTAGCACCGAACTCTTGACCCTTTTTAGCTTCAAGGACATCAGCTTTATTTATTTTTAAAGTGGATATTCTTGAATTTTGAATCTTGTCTCCAAGTTTTATTTTTCCAGAAGTAACTTCACATCCATATACTAAAGTGCCTCCGTAATTGAAGACTTTTAATACTGTTGCCTGGCCGGTCTCAATTATTTTTGGACCTTGAGCAATAGTTTTCTTTATTTGTAAATCCTTTAAATAATCAAAGAGTTGATAAATAATCTTAAAATTGGAAAATTTGACGCCTTCGACTTCTGCCAATTTAGTGACTGAGCTTGAAATCCGAACATTGAAACCAAGAATCTCAGCCCCAGCAGCACTAGCAGTCTGAATATCATTATCCGTAATGTTCCCAACGGCTGAATAAACAATGTTAGCTTTGTCTTTGATGGTTCCGATTATCGCTTCAAGAGATCCTTGGACATCTGCCTTAAGAAGGATGTTGGGAATGTCAGAGTTTATTACAGTTGCATCCGAATCTAAGGAGTCAACTAATTTGACCGATGAGGTCGGTGCGTCAGTGAGAATGTCCCCAACACTAGGAACATCAGAAAGCCCAATGACTTGAAAAGGAGTTGAGGGGCCAGCCTCAATAATAGCTTTGCCCAAGTAATCAATCATTGAGCGGATTTTGCCGATGTTCTTCTTGCCAAAAAACAATCCGTCATTTTTTTTGAAAATGCCAGACTTTACCAATAATGTTGCTAGAGGACCAATCTGAGGATGAAGAGACGATTCTATAACAAGAGCGGTAGCAGGAGACTCCGTGGAGTTATCTTTTAATTCTTCCAGCTCAGCTAAAAGGATAATCACTTCAAGCAAATCATCAACACCTGTACCTGTTTTAGCAGAAATGTTTACCAAGGGAACATTACCGCCATAACCTTCGGCATAGACCCCATTACTCGCCAGATCAGTCTTGACCTTCTCAGGATTTACCCCTGGAAGATCGACCTTGTTTACAGCGACAACAAAAGGAATCCCAGCAGATTTAATGTGTTCAATGGATTCGACTGTTTGAGGCATGACCGAGTCATCGGCGGCAACAAGAAGGATGGCGACATCAGCAGCCTGTCCTCCACGCCTACGCATGGCGGAAAAAGCAGCATGACCGGGAGTGTCAATAAAAGTAATTTTTTGACCCTTGTATTCTATTTGGTAAGCTCCGATGGCTTGGGTAATACCACCAACTTCTCCAGCAGCCACTTTAGCGTGTCGGATACGATCTAATAATGAGGTCTTTCCATGGTCAACATGTCCAAGGATAGTTACCACGGGAGGTCTCGTGGCCGTAAGTTTTTCTGGCATAGGATTTAATTAGCTTTTGTATGAAGCGAGCTGGATCTTGATTTTCTCAAGAGTTTTGGGGCCAATGCCTTTGACAGAGTCCAACTTTTCTTCTGAAAGATCTTCAATGTGTGTGAGACCGGCTTCAACTAGAATGTTTCTGGCTTTTGTTTCCAGATCTAGCTGATCAATCTCGAACTCTTCGGTTCCTGTGACTACAATAGCAGATTCAGGAGAGGCTTGCTCTGAGACTATTCGAAGTTTTGTGCCTGTGAGTTTAGCTGCGAGCTTAACATTTTGCCCCCCTCGGCCAATAGCTAATGAAAGTTGATCAGCTGGAACAGTAACAGTTGTTTCGCCCGACCTTGGGTCGAAAGAGATACTTAAACCATCGGCCGGGGCTAGGGCTGATTTTATGAATTTATCTTTTTCTTCAGAGTATTGGATTATGTCAATTTTTTCATTGTTTAGATCATTGATGACGGCTTGAACTCGAACTCCTTTTTGGCCAACACAAGAACCTACAGGATCTACTCCAGATTGGGTGGATTCAACTGCAATTTTGGATCGAGAACCCGGCTCTCGGGCAATGGCCTTAATGATTACGGCACCCGAGCTCACCTCAGGAACTTCTCTCTGGAAAAGTCCAGCCAAAAGTCTATCATCTGCCCTTGAACAGACTATTTGCTTGCCTTTGATGGTTTCGGTAATTTCTTTGAGGTATACACTTATGCGTGAGTTGAGGCGATAGAACTCAGTGCGAACCTGTTCATCAATAGGCATCACAGCCTGTCCCCGACCTAAATCAATGACTACATTACGACCATCCATGCGTTGGACCATCCCTGTCATAACCTCTCCCAGGTGATCCTGATATTCGGCCAGAACAGCCTCACGCTCAGCTTCGCGGATTGTTTGAAGAATAACCTGCTTGGCTGCTTGAGCAGCGATACGTCCGAAGCCAGGGGGGGTGATTTCTTTTAGATCTTTCTTTTTGGCGTCTTCTTTGCCTAAAAATAAGCGGAACTGACCGTTTTCGGAGTCAACGTCAGCCGAAATAATTAATTCTTCTTCCTCAAACTTGAGTGCCTGCTCAGGATAGTCTTTCTTAAAAGAAGCAACTAGAGCATCGTTGATAGCATTTAGAACGATTTCAGGAGAAATGCCTCTCTCTGAACAGATTTGATTGATGGCAGCTGCAAATTCGGTACGAGCGGTAAGGGTTTGTGTGTCCATGTTTTGTTTATATTTTTATTTTATATATGTAATTTTATAGTGTTTAGTCAGAGGCTGCTCATTGCCTTTTTGCTGACTTGCTCTTAATCATCGATTGTAACTTCCTTATGGTGCTTGATTATAAAAAAGACGACCTACGCCGCCCATAAATAACATTACATATCCTGATTATTATAACACGCGCTTTTATTCAAGAATCTCTTCTTACATCTAAGATAGGGCTTCGAATTTTTTGAGTAAATCTTTTTGCTTTCCTGATATCTTGGATGGTATCTTGATGACAAAACGGATGTAAAGATCGCCATGCTTATTAGACTGAAGATACTTGATCCCTTTGCCTGTTAGACGAAGAACTGACTCTGGCTGTGTGCCTGGTCGAATGCGAAGTTTGGTTTTTCCTTCTAGAGTTGGAACTTCAATTTCTCCACCCATAATTGCTAGAGTAAAAGGAATTTCGTGATTGATGATGACGTCATAGCCTTGTCGTTTGAAAGTGGGGCTCACTTTAATGTTAAAACTGACATCGAACTGGTCGTAGCGAATTTGATTACCCTCATCAACACCAGCCGGAACCTTCACGGTATATTGTTTTCCCTGATGAACAATAGTTTTTTCGGTTCCGTTGACCGCATCCATGAATTCAAGCTTTAAAGAGTAGTGAGGCTTGGCCTGTCTCCTACCAGCGCCGGCATTGCCACCAAAAAATGAGCTAAAAATGTCAAATGGGTCAGAAAAACCTCCCTGACCACCAAAAAGATCTTCGAAGTTGATATTGCCTCCAGTAGAGTAATAGGAAGAAAAAGGATTGCCGGAAGCTCCACCATTTGGATTAAATCCGGTGCCGCCACCGAAGGCAGCGTGGCCAAACTGATCGTATTTAGATTTCTTTTCCGGACTGCTTAAGATTTCATAGGCTTCGTTAATCTCTTTAAACTTTTCAGTGGCATCCTTTTCTTTGTTTCTGTCGGGGTGCCACTTTAGAGCCAGCTTTCTGTAGGCAGATTTTATTTCTGCCGCTGTAGCAGTTTTTGATAAACCTAAAATATCGTACAGATCGCGTGTGGTTGCCATATTTATTATCCAGATTGCAATGGCCGCCCGAAGGCGGCCAAACAATGACTATAGATTATTCTACAACCTCTCCCTCTTCAGCTGTCTTGGTATCCTCCGACTTAGCTCCTGTCGCATCACCTTCGACTTTGGCTTCTTCGGCTGGTTTGTCTTTTTCGGCAGCTGCTTTATAAAGAGCCTCGGCGTGTTTCTGGACTAACTCAGTGGAAGCCTTCAACTTAGCGTCAAGAGATTCCAAAGTAACTTTTTCGTTTTTAACTTCTTTTTCCAGTTCATCTAGTGAATCGGTCATTTCCTTGGCCGCATCGGCACCAAATTTGTCACCGGCATCATTAAGGACCTTACGTGTCTGAAGAATCAGAGTGTCGGCCTCATTTTTCTTGTCTACCATTTCTTTTTTCTTTTTATCCTCTTCTGCATACTTTTGAGCGTCTTGCTTCATCTTCTCAACCTCATCATCAGATAGATTGGTAGCGTTCTTGATGGTGATCTTCTGTTCTTTTCCTGTCGCCTTGTCTTTAGCTGAGACATTTAGAATACCATTGGCATCTATGTCGAAAGTAACTTCAATCTGAGGAACTCCCCGCGGTGCTGCCGGAATGCCATCCAGAACAAAACTGCCTAGAGTCTTGTTGTCTGAGGCCATAGGTCTTTCTCCTTGGAGAATATGAATCTCGACCTGAGGCTGATTGTCGGAAGCAGTCGAAAACACCTGAGACTTGCTGGAAGGAACTGTTGTGTTCCTTTCAATTAGAGGAGTCATGACACTACCCATAGTTTCTATGCCAAGAGTCAGAGGAGTGACATCCAGAAGAAGAACATCCTTAACATCTCCTGAGATAACTCCGCCCTGAATAGCTGCTCCAAGGGCTACTGCTTCGTCCGGATTTACAGATTTGTTTGGCTCTTTTTCAAAGAATTCCTTCACAATCTTCTGAACCTTGGGCATGCGTGTCATGCCACCGACTAGGATAATTTCAGCAATATCGGTCTTTTTTAGCTTGGCGTCAGTCAAGGCTTTTTTACAAGGCTCGATGGTTTTTTGGATAAGATCGTCAACAAGCTCTTCTAATTTAGCCCTCGTAATCTTCATGGTTAAGTGAAGAGGCTGGCCATCTTTTTGTGTAATGAAGGGTTGATTTATCTCTGTCTCTGTAGCGCTGGACAGTTCAATCTTGGCCTTTTCTGCCGAGTCTTTAATTCTCTGAAGAGCTTGTTTATCCAAGGAAAGATCAACACCGGATTCTTTTTTGAATTCTGAAACGATAAAGTCAATAACTCTGCGATCAAAATCATCGCCTCCCAGGAAAGTGTCGCCATTGGTTGATTTAACCTCAAAGACACCATCACCTAACTCAAGTATCGAGACATCAAAGGTGCCGCCGCCGAGATCGTAGACAACAACAGTTTCATTTTTCCCCTTATCCAAACCATAAGCTAAAGCAGCTGCAGTCGGTTCGTTTACTATTCTTTGGACATTGAGTCCGGCAATTTCGCCGGCCTGCTTGGTTGCCTGGCGCTGGGAATCATCAAAATATGCAGGAACTGTGATTACAGCATCAGTAACCGTAGTGCCGAGATAAGCTTCTGCGTCAGCTTTAGCTTTTTGAAGAATTTTGGCAGAGATTTCTTGTGGAGTAAAATTTTTGCCTCCCAAGTTAATAACGGCCATCCCATCCTTACCTTCGACAATGTCAAAAGGTGCGATTTCTTTGGTTTTCTGTGATTGTTTGCCACTGAATTTTTGACCCATTAGTCTCTTGACACTAAATATAGTATTGGAAGAGTTTAAAACCATTTGACGTTTTGCAACATCGCCAACCAAACCTTTAATAGGTTCGACTATGGATGGGAAAGTGTTTCTGCCTTCGGATGAGGGGATTATTTTGGCTACTCCACCCTCCATAACAGCAACTGCTGAGTTGGTGGTTCCGAGATCGATGCCGATTATTTTTGACATATTATTTTATTGATTTTTAATTAATTTTTAACGCAGAATAATGTATTTATTTGATGGATTCCTGCCTTCGCAGGAATGACAGTGGTTATTGTTTTGTAGTATTAACTTCGCCGGAACCGACCTTGACTTTGGCTGGTCTAAGAACTTTGTCATGAAGATAATAGCCTGTTGAAATAGTTTCGACAACCACATCTTTCTTCCCCGGCACCACTTCGGTACAGTCCATCGTTAAAGGATTAAAATCTTGGTCATCGGACTCGATTTGACTCAAGCCTTCATCAGAAAAAACGGAAAGAAACTGGTCAATGACCATTTGAAGACCTTTATCCTTGAGATGAGATTGAGCTAACTGAAGTGAGTCTAAACTTAGTAAAAGTTTTTCTATTATTATGGCTGAGGCCATTCTAACAATCGAAGACTCCTGATCTTTGTGACGTCGAGATTGATTTTGATAGTCGGCCAGTACCCTTTTGTATTTTTCTTCGGTACTATCCACTCTTTCCTCAAGCTCTACAAACTTTTCTTGAAGATTTTTCAATTTCACAAGAGTTTCAATGTGTGATTCCTGAGCTGTTTCAAGATGATCAGGATTGTTGATGTGGGTTTTTGTTTTTTTTACCATTCTTGTGCAATTTGATTGACTAAATTAGCAATATATCTGACAAAGGGAATATTTTTATCATACTCCTGACGACTAGAAGAAATGATTCCAAGGCTGCCACGTCGATCGCCAATGTGAATGTCGGCAAAGACACAACTGACCGGCTTAAAAAGACTTATGCCGATTTCATCGCCAACTAAAATATGGATGGGAGAGTTTCCTGAAGCTCGACTAAACATATCCATGAGACGCTGTTGCTGATCCAACAAATAGAAGATTTCACGAGTGGTATCAAGATGGCTTTCAAACTCGATAGAGTTAAAAATATTGGCATAGCCGGAGTGATAAGTTAAACCCTCATCTGTAGCCGCGACACAAAGAGTTTTTGTTCTCTCTGCCAGCACTTTGGTGGCTTCTCTCATCAGATCATCTCTGTTGTGACGATGATCCCAGACTCGAGACTTAACATTTACCTCTTCGGCAACCGATAACTGCTTCTCTTTCATTAACTCGTGGACATAAAACTTGATGGCCATGGGGGTAGGAACTCTACCGGAAGAAGCATGGGGCTGGGAAAGCAAACCCTGATTTTCAAGAGCTGCCATCTCATTCCTCAGAGTGGCTGGGGATACACCAAGTCGATACTTGTTCTCCAGCGTAACAGAACCAACGGGCTCGGCTGTCTGAGTGAACTCTTCGACAATGGTTTTTATGATTAATATTTGTCTTTCCGTAAGATCCATTTAGCAGAATAATAACACGAGTGATAATCACGAGTCAAGCCGTATTAAAAACTTTACTAAAATAAGGTAAAGTTAATTATGGCCACAAAAAAAGAGATTGTCAGAGGTCTTGTACCACTAGTAGTAAGTCTTTTTGTAATTATTTTGGTGGTGCTCGTAATCCCCTCTGCTTTACAATATGTAGGAAAAGCGTCAGGAACAACTGCTAATTTAGTTTTTAACTATGAAGGAGTGCTTGGGGTTATGCCTGAGCCTTGGAGAAATTTAGGCCAAGGAGGCGAGGAGCCAAAAGAAATGCTTGCTTCTGTGGTGCCGCAAATAAAAGCTTTAAATCCCGAATACATCAGGCTTGATCATATTTATGACGCCTTTAAAGTAGTCAGTGAATCAGGGGGTCAACTTGTCTACGACTGGTCAGGGCTGGATAAAGCAGTGGACATTATCATATCAACAGGAGCAAAACCTTTCCTGTCACTATCGTACATGCCACAAGCAATTTCTACAGGAGACATGATCTCTGCCGCAAGAGACTGGGGTTTGTGGGGGCAAGTAGTACAAGCCACAATTGAGCATTACAGTGGTAGAAGTCAAAAGAATATCGATAAAGTAATCTACGAAGTCTGGAATGAACCAGACCTTTTTGGAAGTTTTAAAACTTATGGTGACAAGAACTATTTGGATATGTATGCAGCATCGGCCAGGGCGGCGGCCAGAGCAAGAGGGACTAACTCTTTTGAACTTGGAGGGCCGGCTACAACAGCACTTTATCAGAATTGGGAGGAGAGGCTTATCAAATTTGCAGACGCAAACAATCTAAGACTCGACTTTATGAGCTGGCATAGATATACGTACGACCTGGAGCAGTACGAAAAAGACGCTAAACAAGTAAGGAAGTGGGCGGAAAATATCCCGGCTCTAGTAAATCTAAAGTTCTACGTAACAGAGTGGGGCCATGATCCTGAAATTCAAGCCGGTTACGATACAAAATTTGGAGCAATACATACTTTAGCAGGAGCTCGAGCCATGATGGGTGCGATAGATAGGGCTTTCCTTTTTGAAATTAAAGATGGTCCGGGGGCTCAAAAGTATTGGGGTAGATGGGGAATCTTGACTCATGAAAATTTCGGAACACCGGAAAAGAAACCAAGATATTACGCGTTACAGTTTTTAAATAATCTTGGACCATTTAGGACCAGCGTCGCTGGAGAAGGAAGTTGGGTGAAGAGCATTTCTTCTGTAGATGAAAAAGGTAACATGAAGATAATGGTGGTGAATTATGATCCAAAAGGTGCGCATGGTGAAGCGGTTCCGATGACATTTGAGAACCTACCAAAGGGCAACTTTAAAATTACTAGAACAGATTTTATGGGCAGCTCAAGAGCACTAAACGTGGCCACCACCTCGGCTTCCTGGAAAACTTCTGAGTTCTTTGGCCCAAATTCGGCGGCGATGTTTACGGTGGAGTTTTAACTGAAAATGACGTCCTCCCCGCACAGACTCCGCTTCGCTCCGCATTGTACGGGGTTTCCTGACTGTATTTCATTTCATGCTACCAGCATATCATCGCCTTCGGCGACGACATGCTCTTCCCATTCATCCCCGCACAAGGTTTGAGTACAAACCCTTGTACGGGGTTTCCTGGGTACAAAAAAATCCCCCGCTATTAGCGAGGGATTTAGTGTTGTTGATTATTCAGCAGAGAGCAGCATTTTCATGCCAAATTCTGCAATCTCGACATCTTGATTTTCAGTTCCACCGGAAAAACCAATATATATCTGATCATCATCAACTTCTTTTACCAACCCACCCCGGTAAGGCATCTCACCTTTGTGTGTCTGATCTTTTGTTCCACTGTCTACACCCTTAGCTAACATGTATGCCAGCTTGCCCATTGCCGCACCAAAGTAGTTTGTTCCTGGGTCAACCATTTCTACTTCACGACCAACAGGTTCTCTTACTAGAACCTCGTTTACCACGATGTATCTTGGATTACCAAGGGCATCCCGCTTTGATTTAACCATTACAAAAGCGACACCCTTATTAATCCCCATGCGTTGGGCAACAGTAGCCATTGCCACCAATATTGCGACTTGGTAATACTCACTTCTATAATACTTACTTCTATCAACCTTTGAGCTCATGCGACCTCCTCAGATTTTCAATGTTTACGTCGTTGGTATTTTACCACTAAAAGTTTTATCCTCTACCACTATTAGGATTTGGCGATGGCTAGGAAGGCTTCTTGGGGAACAGAGACCCTACCAAACTGTTTCATACGAGCTTTTCCTTTCTTCTGTTTGTTGAGAAGTTTTAGATTGCGAGTGAAATCTCCGCCATGGAGTTTGGAGTCAACGTCTTTGCGATAAGCCTTAATTGTTTCTCGAGCGATGATATTTCCTCCAATGGCAACCTGAATAGGAATCTCAAACTGTTGACGAGGAATTGATTCTTTGAGTTTTGCAGAAATCTTTTTTCCTTTAGCGTAGGCCTTCTCTTTTACCGTAATTACGCTCATGGGAGCGAAGATCTCATGATTCAGCAAGACATCTAACTTGACCAGTTCGGACTCTTGCCAGCCGGCAAGTTCGTAGTCCATAGAGGCAAACCCTTGAGAAACACTTTTTAAACTATCATGAAGCGCTGTAATTACTTCGATAAGAGGAAGAAAATAATCGATCTCAACAAGTTCGTCTAAATATGAAACGTTGACTAAATTACCTCTAAGTTCCTGGCAAAGTTCCATAACAGCTCCGACATAAGGAGAGGTGACGACTATGTTTACAGCAGCCATAGGTTCATACCCTTGAGCAATTATGGCTGGATCAGGAAAATCAGATGGCGAACTAAATATTTTTTCCTCACCGGATCGCAATTTAACTTTGTACTCAACGGATGGGGAAACAGAAATTACAGGTAAGCTGAACTCTCTTTCAAGCCTCTCTCCGACTACTTCCGAGTGAAGCATCCCGAGAAAACCAACTTTGACTCCCTGACCTAAGATGGGAGAGTTGATGCCTTGAGTTGTGAGTGATGAATCATTTAGCTTCAGTTTTTCCAGTGCATCGATTAAATCGCGATACTGAGTGCCGTCTGCCGGATAAAAATCTAAAAAAACGTTGGGGTGGATTTTCCTGAAGCCGGGAATTGGAGAAACTTGTTTAATCTGAGAAGATAGACATAGAGTGTCCCCTACCAGGACATTACGAATATCTTTTAGTCCTGTGATTATGTAGCCAACATTTCCGACCGTGAGAACCTTTTTTTCGGTTCTAACCGGAGAAAAAATTCCAATCTCTGAAGCAGATAGTGATTGGCCGGAGTTCAAAAATGATAATTTGTCACCTGTTTTTAGATTGCCTGAGATTATTTTGACAAAAGCAATAACGCCGAGGTGTGTATCAAAGGTGGAGTTGAAGACAAGTGCTTGAAAATAAACCCCGGGCTTCAAGTCAGAGTCCATATTTGAGGAATTTGGGTCTGAGTTAAGAGGGCCTGGAAGATCGGAGATAATTTTTTTCAGAAGAGCCACAACACCCTCCCCCGTCTTAGCTGAAACTAATAACGGCTCTGTTTCTATCTTGAGTAGTTGTTTCAGCTGGCGGGTAGCAGCCGGAACATCGGCTAGAGGGGCGTCTATTTTATTAACTACCGGAATAATGGTTAGGCCTAGGTTTTTTGCCAATCGAAGATTCGCAACAGTCTGAGCCTGAACACCTTTGGTGGCATCTACCAACAGTATGGCACCTTCACACGCTTGGAGCGCCCGTTCGACTTCATAGTTAAAGTCAACGTGTCCCGGAGTATCAATGAGGTTTAAAGAATAGCCTTCATAGTTCATGGCAACCGGAGCCAGCTTGATCGTAATGCCCCTCTCACGCTCGATTGGATTACTGTCTAGGAGTTGAGGGGTGATTTTGTCTGATTGAACAGTGCCTGTAATTTCCAACATACGGTCTGCCAAGGTAGACTTACCGGCATCAATATGGGCAATGATAGAAAAATTTCTGATTAAACTAGACATGTTTTATATGTTGTTGGGAGTAGTCTCGAGTACCTCGTCGCTACTGGCGAGTATTTTACGCCAATTACCAATCTTTTTCATGATATCAAAAACATCTTGAAGTTCTTCGATGTCAAACAACCAGCAAAAGTACAGGTAGACGGAGAAACCAACGGTACTAACAACAAGAGTTAAAGTGATGAGGGGGAGGGTCCGGGTAGTATCAAAGACTAACTGGTCCAGTAACCTCATGGGAAGCCAAAGCGAGATGCCAGTAAAAAGGCTAACGAAAACCATTTTTATCATTCTTACTGATATCCCTAACGGGCCTACCTTCCGACGAACTGCTAAATATGACAAAAGAAAATCAACGATGTTTCCAATAGACATAGCCAGAGTAATGATGGCCACATCCCTCTCAACTATTAAACCAAGGGCATAAGCCAGCCCAACAAAAACAATCATGGTAATAAAGCCAATTACCAGAGAAGTCTTAGTGTCTTTTAGGGCGTGAAGGGCTCTGGTGAGTGTGTTGGTAACCGCTTGGGGGGCGATAGCTATGCTGAAAAAAGCAAGAGCTTTCCCTGTTAGTAGGGTGGCTTCCCACGGAAAATTCTTGGCTCCAAAAGCTAGTCGAACAAGAGGAATGCGCAGAACCAAAACTAGAACACTGGCAGGTAGAGCAAAAAAGAAAATTTGAAGAATTGATTTACTGAGAGTAGCCTTGAATTGAGACTTGTCCTCGTAAAGAGCTTCCTTGGCCAGGATGGGGAAAGAAGCCTGACTAAGAGAAACACCAAACAAAGAGATGGGCAATACATACAGTTGTCGTGCAAAATTAAAAATTGAAAGTGACCCAACGGCTAGTAAAGAGGTCAGGTTAACAGCCACCCAACGCTCGATCTGATCAAGCCCTAAAGACATGGTTCTAGGGGGCATAAGCTTTAACATTGTCATGACTCCAGGATGTTTCATTCGCCAGACTATCTTTGGCCAGTATCCCAGAGACCTCGCCGTTGGAAGCTGAATGGCCATGTGCAGAAAAGCTCCAAAAACGACGCCTATGGCGGCAGAATAGATGCCAAAACGAGATGAAAGAAAGTAAATTCCGGAGATTGTGCCAAGGTTATAAAGCAGAGGGGCGATAGCTGGAATTAAAAAACGACGCTCAGACTGCAAGACCCCTGTGAGAAAAGCCGAAAGAGCAAAAAGTATCTGAGCGGCAGACATCATCCGGATGAGATTGGCCATTAGTTCCAGTTTTTCCGGAGGGAAGTGAGCCAAAAGTCCAGCTAGAGGCCTGGCAAAAATGATTATGATGACAGAAAAGATTAAGAGGAAAAACCCGATGGTAGTGAGTGCTGCATTGGCAAGCTCGTGTGCTTTTTCCTCAGACTTTTCAAAATATTCTTGATATACAGGTATAAAAGAGGCTGAGACTGCGCCAACAACCAGGAGCTGGAAAACAGTGTCCGGAATGACAAAAGCGGCAAAATAGACATCCAAGTCAGCTTCTAGCCCCCCGAAAAATCTAGCTGCTAAGAGGTGGTTTCGAATTAGCCCCAGAAGTGCTGAGCCTAGATAAGAGATACCGATAATAACAGCAGCTGACAAAATGCTGTTGCTTTTGCGATTAAAAAACTCTTGAGATTTGCTAATTATCTTGTTTACCACTTCACCATTTTAATTCAGGAAAGTAACTTGTGCCATAAGTAGATTGTCATGTTAAAATAAGCACATGCCTATAACCAAATCCGCAATCAAGAAACAAAGAGCCGACTTAAAGAAAGCTTCTTTTAACCGCTCTACTAAAACCAAAGCAAAGACTGCTATGGACGAATTCAAAAAACTCCTGTCCGGAGAGTCTCTAAGCAAAGCCTTCTCGGCCATTGACCGTGCAGCTAAAAAGGGAGTCATCAAAAAAGGAAAAGCCGACCGTATCAAGTCTCGCCTCTCTAAAAAGATTTCCAAGTAAGTCGTCCTACGTTTTCTTACACCGCTTTGATATACTGAAAGTGTGGCTGCCCAGCAAGGAGTTTTCCATATAAATTTATTACCTAAAGATAGCTTTAGTTATTCTTCATTGGGTAAATTTTTGTCATGGGCAACTACTACAGGCAGAGTGCTGGTGGTTCTGACTGAGTTCGTTGTTCTGCTAGCTTTCGGTTCTAGGTTCTATTTTGACAAAAAGGTTAATGACCTAAATGATGAAATAGATCAAAAACAAATTCAGATTCAAGCGTTTGCAGAAACAGAAGCAACCATCAGATATTATTTGGCCAAACAAGCTCCAGTCAATAACTATTTAACGAAAAATTTATCTTTTGGCCAAAGATATGATGAGCTGGGAGGTTTAATGCCACCAGGAGTTAAATTGGATAAATTGGCTATTGATAGTGCCGGTATGGTTCTCACTGGAGAGTCGGAGACCGAGCTAGGTTTTGCTCAACTGTTGAGAAACTTGAAGAAGATAGATGGAATCTCTCGCTTATCCATGAAAGAAACAAACTTCGACCAGACATCCGGTACCGTAAAGTTTAATATTCAAACTACTTTAAAATAATGCCTCTTGTAAGTAACGAAAAATATTCTCTTATTTACAGAAGAATAAACTTGATTTATCAGAAGCCTGAAGTTAAGGCTTCTTTAGAAGTGATTCTTTCTGTATTTACAGTGACAGTGTTGATTTTTGCAGCCATCAGACCAACACTGACAAATATCGCCTCTTTGCAAAAAAAGATTGAAGATTTAAATTCTTTTAATATAAAAGCCGACAATAAAATTGCTCAAGTTTTTAACGCCCAAACAGAACTGAACAAGTTTAAGGATAAACTGAGCCTTTTTGACGCAGCTGTTCCAAGCCAATTCTCATATTATGATATGGCAGGCAGGATTGAGTATCTTGCCCAGAATAAAGGTCTGACAGTACAAACAGTTTCTATGCCGGGGACAAAGCTATTTGGAACAGGAAAAGCATCGGGTGAATGGTCACGAAAATTGTCAATTAAAGACACAAATAACATTGTCCAACTAAATGTATCTTTTGCAGTTTCAGGTGACCCCGCAAACGTAAAGTCATTTTTAATGGAGATTGAAAATATGGATAGATTGTCATACCTAAGCAGCGTAGTGTTGACTTCCGAACCGGGAATGGTACAGGGAACTTCAACACTGAAAGCTTCTGGTCAAATATACTTTTATTTCTACCAACAGACATGAAGCCAAAAAACACCTTTTCCATGTATATTTTACTCATAGGAGTTATGAGTTTGTCGATTGTTGGAGGAATTCTGGCATTTCAAATTTTTTCTGCTGCTACAAAAAGTCAGCTGACCGAGAATCAAATAATTATAGTGAAGCCTATTGATGGTGTCATTAGCCAAACATCGATTGATAACCTAGAAAAAAGAACAAAAATAACGGATGATGATATCAACGCTGTAAAGATTGTGCCGGAAGAAACCCCTACCATCACCCCGACACCTTCTCTAGTGGAAGCAAGTCCATCAGCAGAGGTTATACCACCGCTACAATAAAATATGGCAACAAAAGGATTAATGTCAAAAAGAATTCCGACCCTATTAGGGGTAATAATTCTTATTGGTGGATTGATTGCCGGTGTCATTGTAGTAAATATGAGAACCGGGCTTGAGTCCAAAGCCGGACCTTCCGAGAGTCCAAAAAATATTAAGATTTCCAATCTGGGATCGACAACTTACAGTGTCAGTTGGACTACGGATACTCCGTTAACAGGATTAATAAAATACTCTGAAGATCCGGCAAAAATAATAATTCCAGCGGGAGATGTTAGAGACCAAATATCAGGAACTTCTCAAAGTTATAACAGCCACACAGTAAATGTTTCTGGTCTTTCGGCAAACAAAACGTATTACTTCTTAATCATTTCAGGGTCTGGCACCTATGATGACAACGGAAAACCGTTTCAGATTAGAACAACCGCACAAGCCATTGCTCCGCCGGAAGATATTATTTTTGGAAAAGTAGTTCGAGAAACTGGTGATGCTGTAAATGGCGGTATTGTGTTTGTGGAAGCAGAGGGTGGGCAGACACTTTCAACGATTACAAAGTCGGATGGTACTTGGAGGCTTAATTTAGCTAGCTCAAGAGACAAGGCCGGCGGAATATTGACTTACGATAAAACTAAAACTCTACTTTCAATTTTTGTTCAAGCAGGAGGTGTTGGAACAGCAACAGCACTTACAGATACCAGCAAAGACAAGCCGGTGCCGGATATCGTATTAGGAAAAAATCAAAGCTTTATTGAAGGTGGTCAGCAAATCTCAGCAATAGAACCGGAAACAGTCGCACCGTCAGGTGAAGGATTTCAATTAGAACTAACTCAAATAGCCATATCTGAGCAACTGGAAGCAACAAGTTCGGTTAAAGTGCTAAATCCGGCTACAAACGGAGAGGTAATTGCCACAGATCAGCCGGAGATAAGAGGGAAAGCTCCAACAGGAACGGTTATCAAATTGACTTTGAAGTCCGTAGAGCAAGTTCAAGTAGTTCAAGCAGATGATGACGGAAACTGGGTGTGGACTCCACCGGAAAAATTAGAACCAGGTGATCACTCGTTAACGATTGAGTACACTATCGAAAATAATCAAGTAATTAAAATTATTAGAACGTTCTCGGTACTTCTAAGTGATCAGCCCGCTTTTACAGCGACTCCGTCTGCAACTCCAATATTGATACCTACAGAATCACTTCCTCCAATCGAGGCTGTCACTCCAGAACCAACAGTTGTGACTTCGATGCCGGCAACTGAATCTGGCGACCTTACCGATGCCGGAGGATTGGCAACGACTCTGGGGCTTAGTCTATTTGGAATTTTATTATTACTATTTGGCAGTCTAAGTAGAAAATGGATCAAGGAATAAAGATCCTAAGTTGCTTGTTAATTGAATACAAACTATATTAAAAGTAAATCAGATATACATTTATTAAGGACACTGTTATGAGCGGAGAAGAGTCATTGAAACAAAATAAAGTCCGAAGGCGACGATTGCTATTAGGCATAATTGCGACTGTTTTGATGGTGGTAATTGCCGGTGCGGCTTATTATGTTTCTAATCAGTTGTCTTCCAGAGCAGGAATAGCCCCAACTGGACCTCTTCAGCCTTTTGCTGCTGGTGGTTGTACAAACAATCCAGCTCAGTGTAAAGCAGGAAAAGAAACATGTGTGAATGGTGTTTGCAAACCTATTGCCCCTACACCCACAGGTTATGGAACAGGGTATACATGCACAACCACGAACTGTCCATCACCGTGTTTCAAGTGTAATGCCGCTAAAACAAGTTGTATTTCCCTCGGCTGTGCGGGTGTTTCAAGCACTGGGATAGCAGGACAAAACATCGCACTACCAATCGATGAAGGAGCCCCGAGAGATGCAAATGGAAATGTAATTAACCATTGTGGGTCAACATGCCCAGCTGCAGACTGTCACTGTCTAGGTGGTGATGCTTGTACCGGTTATGAGTGTAGAAGCGATACTCGAATTTCTTGTGGGAATCAAGGCAGATCTTGGTGTATCAATATGACAGGAAAAGCAATGACTTGCTGTGCAGTGGGATACGTATGTAATCCAAGCGGTAATGGGTGTGTCTCTTCCGGAGGCAGTACTACAACACCTAAGCCAACTAAGACATCTACACCGACACCAACGAAGACTACAACTACCCCTTCGCCGACAAAAACTCCCACACCAACACCAACGCCAGTTGTCTCATGTACCGCCATTGACTATTCCATTCAACAAACAGATGGGTCTTGGAAAAATCTTACTTCTGCTGAACTATCAGCTGAAGCAAAGCCAGGTTCACGTATAAAATTTGCAGTGACAGCGAAAAATACTACCCAAGTAGACATAAAAATTAACGATGCAAATTGGGGACCGACAATTTTAAATTCGACAACCGGAAAATTTGAATATATTTACAATATACCGGCGGCAGGAAGTTACACCATCGTAGCTAGATACTTGATGCTACCGGCGGCAAATCTTGTTTTTGGACAAGACAATAGATGTAAAGGAAATTTTACGGCCGCGACAACTTGTGTATTAACTCCACCTATTTGGTCTGACTGGAGTGATTGTACTAAGTCTTGTGGAGGTGGAACTCAAACCAGAACTTGTACTGAAGGAAGTTGTGGTGGAGCTCTCAACTGTGATGAGGTTGACGGAGGAAATTCCGAAAAGGCATGTAATACACAGTCCTGTGAATCAAATGTTTCGATAGACAAAAAGGCATATCAAGATGAAGCGGATAACTCATCAGGAAACTACTCTTTGACTCAGGAAATTGATACTGTCTCAAAAAATCAAACATTCGTATATACGATTCAAGTATCAAACAATGCGGCTGATAAGGCAGATGGGGTAAAAATCACCGACCCCCTAACAGGATTAAACCAAGATAAACTGACCTTCCTTGATAAAGAGGCGGTCTGTGAGTACTCGTCGCCGGAGAAAATGGTTGTCTGCAACACCTCACTTGATCCGGGTGAAACAAAGGAGTTTTCTTTTAGATCAACCGTTTCGGACGCGGTAGTCAATGGTACAGTAATTAAAAATATTGCAACTGTAACTTATTTGGGAAAAATTCTTAAAGCAGAAAAGGATTTATTAGTCAGCACCATAGTGAGTTGTAACCACACCTGCACTTCTGATACTGAATGTGGAGATGGGCTGTTATGCGACACGGAAACGAATAAGTGCAGAAACAATGAATGTTCAAATATAACCTCCTGTGTGTGCCCGAAACCAACAGAACGAACAGCTTCTGTTCCAACCAGAGTCCCAGCAACGAGAGCTCCTAGGCCAACAGCATTACCCGAAGCAGGAATTTTTGACTTCGCCGGAGTGGCCGCCTTTGGAGGAGGACTTATACTTACAATTGTGGGGATATTACTTGCGCTTTAGTTATTAGTTAGAAAAATAAATTATGGATAATACCGACACAAGGAACCTCAATACCGCTTCAGCCGGAGGAACACCCCCTGTTTCCAGCCAGCCGCCGCAAGCTCAGCCAAACTTAGACATAGCTCCGACTGAATCCTACCCACCTGTCGACTCACCTAATTTAACAACTACGACCACAACGACGAGCACTGAGGACATTACCCCAGCAGAGCCGACATCGGCAGAAAGATCTTTTCAACCCGAAACTACAGGCTTGGATAATCCCGTTTTTTCAGCACCACCTTCCGTATCTGCCCCGATAATGACACCAATGGGAGAGACAGGAACTACCAACTCGATGACAAACACAACTACTACTACGAGTACAGCTATGGATCTTCCGACCCCATCAGCGACGACTAGCAACCAAGAAATGTTACCTAAAAAGACAAGGACTTCGCCCGTTATAGTTGGATTGATAGCAATATTAGTACTTGGCCTCGCCGGCGGTGGGGTCTTCGCTGTCTCAAAAGCCATCAGTGGACAACAAGCGGTAGCTCCAACCGCTCCAGAGAGTGAACCTGCAGCATTCGAAGCCCCCACGGCTGATCCCGCCCTAGAAGTAGTTCCAGATGCAACGGTTAACCCTGACGAGCCTGTGGACTGTAGCGGCATTCCGAACACAGCTCGCTATGGAAATCAATGCAGAGCGATAATCATCGATGACTTCGGAAACGTCACTTGGACTGATGACTCGACTTCACAGACGCCAACAACAG
Organism: uncultured Pseudomonadales bacterium; assembly: GCA_964348455.1. Lineage (GTDB taxonomy): Bacteria > Patescibacteriota > Microgenomatia > UBA1400 > MFAQ01 > UBA10133. The sequence goes on along the minus strand of CAYGCQ010000002.1, from coordinate 43,605 downwards.
AAGAACCTCTACCCTAAGAAGGAGTTCACTCAGCACGTCTTAAGCAAAAAATAATAATGCGAGTTTTTTTCTCATGATTTTGTTTTACTCTATTTATAAAAATTTTATTTGAAACTTTTTTTGTGAAGAAAAAGTGCATTTAACTTGTTATTTTGAAGGAAAAAAGATTGAGTGTTTGTCTCACACTAAAAGAAAAACTATTTGATAAAAGTAAATGATAATAATCATTGACGCTGGGAAATAAAACAGATATATTTATTTCAGGCCCTATTTTATTGGACTTAATATATCTGAAATGGACGAACAAAATCTTTCGAATCAAACTTCCGGTCAGCCATTTAATCCTCCGATGCCGAATCAAGAACCGCTGGGAGCTCCTCTAACCACGACCACTACAACTACTCCAGATTCCACCACCACGACCACGATAACACCAACATCACCTACTACCCCTGAGATCCAATGGCCAGAGAAGAAACCGAAAAATAAATTTAAACAAATTGCATTAGGAATGATTGCCTTACTACTAGTAGTGGGTGTAGCTGGAGCTGCTTATTATGTTTCTAATCAGCTGGCTTCCAGAGGTGGAATAGCCTTGACCGGACCACTTCAGCCGTTTGCAGCAGGCGGTTGTACAAACAACCCCTCTCAGTGCAAAGCAGGAAAAGAGAAATGCGTTAATGGTGTTTGTAAACCAATTGCCCCCACACCGACTGGATACGGAACAGGATACACATGTACTTCTTCAAACTGCCCCGGCCCCTGTTTCAGCTGTAATGCTACAAAAACAAGTTGTATTGGACACCCAGAAGTATCTGGCTGTGGAGGTGTACAAGCTACAGGCACTCCCGCAAAAACACCGACACCGTCAACAGCTAAAAAGTTATGTAACTCTATTGGCAATAATTTACAATGTTCTTTTGGAGCAGAGTCCGGAGGCACACAGTGCTACTCCTCATCAACTTCAACAACCCCTCAGTACTGTTGTAGCCCTGGAGTACCTTTGTTAAGTGGAAAGTGTTTCACTGGGACAGCCACAGCAGCACCACCACCCGCAGAAAGTTGTGAAGCGGATCAAAAATTTATTGGTGGAGTGTGTCGCAATACGATTTGTGGTAATGATTCTGGGTGCACTAGTCCTGATAGGTGTATCGGAGGAACATGTGTTCAAACTCCTTCCGGAACATGTGAATATGGAAAAGATACAAAAACAGTAAGTTGCACAACACCTCTTAGCAGTACTCCTAATAACTCTAGCTTGCCTGGAACGATGAAACTAACATGTTGTTTAAATGGTACATATGATGGATGTAATGCGAGGGCTGTTTGTGTGGCTAATCCGTCTAAATCTACTTGTCCAGCGGGTGTTGATTGTAATTTGCCGGCTGGAACCGCTGGGGCATCTACGTGCAATAACTCAGTAGGCACACCAACTCTTTGCTGTTCTACAGCAAATCCTGAATACAGTGCTACCTCTAAAGCATGCAAACCCGCCGGAGGGTACACGGACGTATGTAGCCCAGGACTTTGCTGTTCTACAACTTATACCTCTGGTGCATTTACATGTAAAAGCACCGCAACAGCTACAACCCAAGATAGATTTTGCTGTCACCAAGGTGAAGCTATTTCAGGTGGCAAATGCGTAGTGTCAACTTCGGGTTGTGGCGGCGGTTCTACAGGAGGTGGTGGGGTAACTGCTACTCCTACAAAAGGTGGAGGGGGAGGCTGTACAGTTTCCAGTTGGACACCTAATGCAAATACAGTTTGTACCACTGCCACAGTAAATCAAACTAGCAACTGCGGAACAAAAAGAACAGTTCCTGGCACCAAAGTGTGTGTCGTAGCTAATCCAGGTGCTTGTATGGAGATTAGCTTGTTCTCACAAAAAACTGATGGAACATTTAACACCACACCGATGACCCTGGACCAAAGAAACAAAATAAAAATTAACGACAAGATTAGATTAGCGGTTCGATCAAACAATGCGAATTTAAGAGCTAAGTTTAGAATTACTCAGGGAACAAGTTCCACTGTAGAAGTTGTTGCTTCCGGACTATTAAACACAACCACCAAACTAACTTCATACTACGACTACACTATTTCAAAAACTGGAACATATAAATTCGAGGCTTATGTAAGCACTGCGCCCTCTACCGCTTCAATTCAAACAACTTGTGCAGGAGTCGCTGGAATTAAGTGCCCGACTGGGTTTGAATGCAAAGTATCCTCAAAAACTCCTGATGCTTTAGGGGTTTGTGTTGCCACAGCTAACTAAACGAAATTAAAAATGAATAACAAAAGAAAAAACATAGTCGCAATCATAACAATAGCTCTTATTGCTCTTATTGCAGCTGCAGCAATCTTTGTTTCATACAGAATTAGTACAGGTCAGGGAATAGTCCCAACAGGTTCCAGAGCTGCTACCTGCGAGGAGCATTGTCCGAACCCAACGACACCGAACCTCTTACAAAGCTGTACACCTCCTGAGTCTGATGGCACTTCCAGCGATTCCGTCTGTACCACTACCGGACGAGTAGAGGTTTGTGGAAATGAAAATTGGTGTTGCCCTAGCGTAGGAGGTGCGTGGACGAAGGATATGACTAAATGTCCAACCGCACCAACCACAACTCCCACTCCTCCGACAAAACCCTCAGAATGTGGAGTTTGTACTTCAACCTCCGGGTGTGCTACTGGACTTACCTGCGACGAAACCGACGGTAGATGCAAAAAAGCCGATGGCAGTACTATCTGTTTCGAAACTTCCGCGGCCTGTTCAGTGTCTGCAACTGCAATTTGTGTAGCTACTGCTGAAGTAACTTGTTCCCCCGATTGTCCTACTACTTGTGGTCAGGCAGCATCGGTGATCACTACTTGTACGGATTCGTGCGGAGTAGCAACTACTAAACAGTGTGCTGCAACTGCTGTATGCCAAGTGGTAGATGTGTCTATTACTAAAAAAGCTTTTAAAGAAGGTTCCACAACCGACATCACAACAGTTTCTCGTAACCAAACTTTTATATACGCTTTAGTAATTAAAAATGATGGCACTGCTCCAGCCACAAATGTAACCGTTTCAGATACATTGGATGGTGAGAACCAAGATCTGTTAACATTTGTAGATACTACCACTGACTGTACTTTTTCAAACTCAAACTACAAAGTTACCTGTTCTGGAATCACTTTAGCTGTAGGAGCGTCAAAGACGCTTACTTTTAGGGTCAAAGTTTCAAACGCGGCAGTGAATGGGACTGTGATTACAAATACAAGTGAACTTTCATATGGCGATACCGTAAAGACAGCTGACAAAGATCTTGCAGTCAAGTCCGTAGTTGCTTGTAATGAGTCATGCACTGACGACTCCGAATGCACCACAGGTCTAACTTGTGACACCGGAACAGAAACCTGTAGAAAAGCAGCCTGTTTGGATGCAGGTTCCTGTGTTTGCCCAACAACAGCTCCAACTGATGAGATTACGGCTGCACCAACGGACGAGATTACGGCTGCGCCAACGGACGAGATCGTTGACGGAGGAACAGTAGCTCCCACAGATGAGATCGTTGACGGAGGAACAGTAGCTCCCACAGATGCTGTAGCTCAACGAGAAGTACTTCCTGAGACTGGAATCTTAGACTTCCCCGGTATAGCCGCATTTGGCGGAGGACTCATGCTAGCTATCATAGGAATACTCTTAGCTCTATAAAGAAAGATGAGAGTTGCGATAATTGGTGGAGGCATCACCGGACTTTGTTGCTCGGCTTACTTAGCCGACAACAATATCTCCTCAGTTGTATTCGAATCAGACAAAAAAGCAGGAGGTCTTGCACGGGGATTTAATTCTGGAAAATGGAAGTGGAACTTAGAAGTTTTCTATCATCACATTTTTACTAATGATAAGGATATTTTTTCCCTTGCGAAAAAAGTGAATGCGAAGATTTTAATAAAAAACCCGATAACTTCCAGCTTTCTTAATAGTAAAGAGGTACGACTTGACTCCCCCCTTTCACTTTTAAGATTTTCCCAGCTCTCGCTATGGTCAAGGCTAAGAATGGGTGTTGGGCTATTTGTGCTAAAGATTATTCCAAATGGTCTGTTCTTGGAAAGATACAAAGCAGTAGAGGCACTTCCACGATTAATAGGTCGAGAAGGATATGAGTTAATTTGGGAAAAACTACTCTCAGCCAAGTTCGGACCTTATGTAGATGTGGTAAATTTAGCTTGGTTTTGGAGTAGAGTAGCAAAAAGAACAAAGAATCTCGGCTACTTTGAGGGTGGGTTTGATGAGTTTGTAGAGAAACTGGAAACATTTATTGAAAAGAATGGTGGAGAGATAAGGTTGAACACTGTAGTCAAGAAAATTAAGACTGTGGATCCCAGCATTCGCGAGGATGACAAATTGCTTGATAATAAGAGTTCCAACAAAAAAATTGTTGTTAACGGCGAGGAGTTTGATGCCGTAGTGGTTACGACGCCTGCGCCAATTGCCGAAAAGCTTATTAAGGGACTGAAGTTCCCCAAACTAAATTATCTATGGGGCCAAACACTTATTTTGGAGATATCCAGAAAAGTACTATCGGGGTATTGGCTAAATATTTTGGAGAATAATTTTCCATTTTTGGTAGCAGTAGAACATACGAACATGATTGATAAAAAAATGTATGGGAATAATAGATTGCTCTACCTTGGAAACTATTTACCTGATGATAATGCTCAATTGAATATGACCAAAGTAGAGCTACTCAAGTTGTACTTACCTTTTATAAAAAAAATTAACAATAACTTTGACAAAAAATTAATTAAGAACTCATACTTATTCCGAAAGCCTTTCGCTCAACCTGTATTCCCTGTAAACTATTCTAAGCATATACCGAGTCAAAAAATTACTGATAACGTCTACTTGGCGAATATGAGCATGGTGTACCCCTTTGATAGAGGGACAAACTATGCGGTGAAAATGGGTCGAGAGGTAGCAGAAATAATTGCTAAAAGCTTTAAAAACCATGTTTAACTCTGATATTGCGCTGGTAATGAGAGTCTATCTGATTAGTTTTCTTTTACAGATTATTAGCTTTCCTTTGACAAAAAAATTGTTTCACAACCTTCCGGATAATGGTTACCCACTTTCCAGACTATTGACTACAATGATGTCGGGACTAGTCATCTGGGAACTGGCAAATTTGGGTGTAGCTGCCAACACAAACCAGGGTTTGATTTTGGCTACGACTGGTGTAATTATTTTAAATTTAGGAATTATCTTTAAAAGCGGATTGAAAAGTATTAGCGTTTCCAGAACTACTCTTAAAATTATCGTCATCGAAGAGTATTTATTTTTTGTTGGTCTTTTTGGTATCGCTTATATCAGGGGATTTTTACCAAACATTGACTCATTGGAAAAATTTATGGACTTTGGGTTTGTAAACCGATATCTGATGTCTCCAACACTCCCGGCGGCAGATATGTGGCAAGCAGGCAAGTCGATAAACTATTATTCTTTTGGGCATTACTGGGCGAGCATTGTTATCCGATACTTTGGCGTCGACCCGGCCGTAGGGTATAACATGATGCTAGCCTTTATAGCCGGTCTATCACTTTCTATTTCTTTTTCAATTTCATACTTCTTGAGCGGAACAAAGAAATACATGTCCGGCATGATTGGAGGACTAACCGGAGCATTCGCCACGGTGTTGGCAGGAAATACCCATGTAATTTGGTATTTTTTAAATCATAAAGGATTGATGGGTTACTGGTACGCAGACGCCACCAGATTTATCCATAACACCATTCACGAGTTCCCAGGGTACTCTTTCGTCGTTGCGGACCTACATGGTCACCTGATTGATTTGCCGGTCGTGTTGGCTTTTGTTTTAATTTTCTTGCACTGGATTCATTCGAGAAAAATATGGGATGAAATGATACTGGGAATTTTATTTGGAGTAATGATGATGACCAATACATGGGATGTGGCTGTTTATGGACTACTTCTAACTGTTTCGGGAATAATTATGATACTCAGAGATCATAGAGAGTTTGTCAAACTTTTAAAATCTGCCGGAGTGATGCTTCTCTTTATGGCACTGACGGCCTTACCTTGGTTTGTAACTTTTCAGTCTATTTCGAGTGGAATAAAGATGGTTACGGAAAGAACTCCCCTTTGGGAGCTGGCGGTATTGTGGACCGGTGGAATAACAGTAAGTGTGCTGGCGGTATTGACTGAGAAAAAAGGAGATAAATCTTTGCCAATCTGGACATTAGCGATTTGTATATTACTACTAATCATTATTCCTGAAGTCGTCTACGCCAAAGATATTTATCCCGATCACCCAAGAGCAAACACAATGTTCAAACTTACATATCAAGCTTCAATCATGATTGGTCTTTTGGCGGGAGCACTGTTTGGTAAGTTGTTTGATGGAGAAAGAAAACTTTTTCTGTGGTACAGAGCATTTGCCGTATTTGCGGTAGCATTTATATTCATTGGAACCATGGTGTTTCCGGTAGTGGCATTCCCAAATTTCTATGCGAATTTTAATACCTATTCAGGCTTGAGTGGAGAAAGGTGGTTGGAGTCAAGCATGCCGGAAAGATACGCTGCAATCAAGTATCTAAGGGGAAATTATGACGGTAAAAATATGGTGGAAGCGGTGGGAGATAGTTACTCAAACTTTAATGCTGTTTCTGTTTTTTCCGGGGTGCCTACTATTCAGGGGTGGAGAGTTCATGAGTGGCTTTGGAGAGGTGGGTACGAACCAGTGGCAGCTAGAGAGACTGATGTAAAAGGAATATATGAAGGTTTTAACAGCGTAGAAATAATAGAACTTCTTAAAGAATATAACGTCGGGTGGATTATCGTGGGAGAGGATGAGAGAACTACGTATCAGGTAAATGAAGATATTATATTATCTCTAGGAGTAAAAGTTTTTGAAGATGGTGGGACGTACTTGATAAAGGTGAGGTAGGAACTCAAGGAAAAAAGAGCTCATGGATCCCCGCTTTCGCGAGGATGACAAGCGGGAGGCGGAGGGAGATTTTTCCACTCACTTCGTTCGGTCGGAATGACAAATTATTGGGAGAGGTGGTTTTTCAAGTATTGTTTTAGGGCGTTCCAGTTGTTGTCTTTGGCAATTAGCACCCATTGACCCGAGTAGTTTCTTACCGGAGGATTGTAAAGAATTGAGACACCGTCGGCGTCAGGAAGATTCGTAAGAGGCAGGGATTGAATGGTTTGATCTTTGGTGTCGAGAGCTAGCTTGGCCAAAGTAGGGTAGAGGTATGCCGGGAAGTTTGTTTTTAGGTTTGAACCAATGATATCCAGTAATGAATTGACTTTTTTTTCATCCAGTAAGAATGAGGGGGTGACCATCTTCTGCCTTAAGGCAGAAATTACTTGCTGTTGACGTCTGGATCTGGCAAAGTCTGTCCCTTCATCGCCGAAAGAATGTCTTGACCGAACAAATTTTAGAGCGGTTTCTCCATCTAGGTGGTTAATGCCGGAGTTAAAAGTAATCGATTCGTAACGTGAGGGAATAGGAAGAGCATTCTCTTTGCCTGGTATTGGAAATTCATTGTCGGTAAAACCAGTACTCACATCTACATCGATGCCCCCAACTAGGTCTATTGCCTCTCTAAAAACCTCAAAGTCTACTACGGCAGTGTAATGAATTGGCAGACCTAAATCTTCTAACACCGCCCCTTGAATGCTGGCGATACCACCCCCAGGACTAGCCTCTTCACCATATTGATACATCGCATTTATTCTTGTCTTGCCGGATGGAACCCACAAATCCCTGGGGATACTGATTGTGGTTGGTATTTTTGATTCGTGATTGTAGGAAAAAATAATCATGGTGTCGGTAAGTAGGGGTGAGTCGGCGCCCTCACCTCTTATTCCGAGCAAGAGAAAGTTGGTAATATTATTTGTGCTCTCTAGATTTTGTGAAGGCTTTCCAAAGAAGCTCAAAAGATCTTGAGGTGTTACATTGTGCTGATTTAAAAGGCGAAATCCATAAACCCCAAGCGAAGTGATTGTGGCAAGTAGGAATGCAAATAAAATTAGTAAGAGGTGTTGACGGATTGTGGAGAAAAATTTGATGGCAACACGAAAAGGTCGAACATGACGAAGTTTCATCAGAGTTAAGAAAGACTAGATATAATACCAGCAAAGAGAGTTGGCTCTAAACTGTCGGTACCCACCAGAACTCCGTCGATTTTGCTTTGGTCTACAAAGGAAGCAATATTGTCCTGAGAAATGGAACCACCGTAAAGAATGGGGGCTTTATTGTCGGTCAGAAACGCAATCTGGCCAGCGGTGTGGTTCGCATCTACGGGATCCACGGCTTTCCCGGTACCAATGGCTGAAATTGGCTCGTAGACAAAGAAACATCGAGAAACGTCAATGTCCAGATGGAACAAAGCTTTGATTTGCTCATCCATATAAGGCAGGTCTAAACAAACAATGGGAGTTATGGAATTTTCAAGCAGAAGTCTGGTTTTTTGAGCAACCATGTCCGAAGTTTCTTCAAATTCGTGGCGACGCTCCGAGTGACCTACTATACAGTAGCTAACAAGTTCACTCAGCATGTTTGCGGTAATTTCACCGGTATGCTTGCCGGGTGGCAAGTGAGATACATTCTGCGAACCGGTGATAATGGGAAGATTTAAATCTGCAAGCTTATGATTGAAAGCTGCGATGTCGGTAAAAGGCAAGCAAAGAATTACACTGATGTCGGAGGTAAACTTTGGGCTTAGAGCTGACAGACCATCTAGCCAAACGAGTGACTCCGTAATGTTCTGATTGCTTTTCCAGTTTCCAATGACGTATTTCACTATCTATATTATATATGTTTATCGTCATTGCGAGGAACAAGGTGACATGGCAATCCAGAAAATATTTTATTGTCATTCCTGCAAAGGCAGGAATCCATTAGATTAATTCCTAATTCGGTACTTATTGGATGGATCCCTGGTCAAGCCAGGGATGACAGTGTTTCGTAGCGATAAATGCAATACAATATTTGAGTGGAAGAAAACTATTTAAACGAAGAGCAACTAGCAGCAGTGACTCATCAGGAAGGGCCTTTGTTGGTACTTGCCGGAGCCGGATCAGGCAAAACTCGTGTACTTACCTACAGGACCGAATGGTTAATAAGGGAGAAAAAGGTTGATCCGTCAAAAATAGTATTGCTGACTTTTACGAATAAAGCAGCAGGTGAGATGAAAGAAAGAATAAAAAAAATAGGTGATAAGAAGATAGAGTTGGGATTCTCCGGAACATTCCATACTTTTTGTGCAAAACTACTGAGAACGTATGGTACGAATGTAGGGGTAAGTCCAGGCTTCGTAATCTTTGATAGCGATGACTCGCTATCGACCATGAAAGGGGTTCTCAAATCCCTCTCGATAGATCCAAAGCAAAGCAAGCCGGGAATGTTTTTGGCTCTAATCAGTAAAATGAAAAATGATTTGGTAACCGTAAAAATGGCAGAGGATACAGCCAAAGACTATTTCTATCGCCAATTGGCAAAAGTGTGGAGACTCTATCAAGACAGCTTGACAAGGAACAATGCCGTAGACTTTGATGATTTGCTGGTGAAAGCTGTTGATTTACTGAAGATTGAAAGAATTAAAAATGAAATAAATCAGAAACTTGAATGGATCCTTGTCGATGAGTACCAAGATACAAACAAGGCTCAGTTCGAACTTACGAAGCAATTAGCTGGAGAAGATGGAAATATCACGGCGGTGGGAGATGCGGCTCAAGCCATATATTCTTTCCGTGGCGCAGATTATCGAAATTTAAAACTACTGGAAGAAACTTATCCGAACTTAACTACAGTGGGTCTTCCTAAAAACTATCGAAGCACGCAGTATATTCTAGATGCTGCCTACAGTGTGGTGAGTAATAATAAAAACCATCCGACATTAAAACTTTCGGCAACCAGAGAGATTGGAAGCAAGGTTAATTTGTTTGAAGCCGCTGATGAGAAAGATGAAGCGAAATATGTTGTAGACAGTGCCAAAAAAATTATTGACCGCGAAGAAGAGTTGGCAGTACTTTACAGGACAAATGCCCAGTCTCGGTCACTGGAAGACGAACTTCTCAAAAGAGATATTCCTTATAAGTTGATTGGAGGTCTCCGGTTTTATAATCGGGCAGAAGTCAAAGACTTAATTGCGTATCTGAGACTTCTTCACAATCCAAAAGAAGAGATTAGTCGAATCAGAATTGTAAAAATCGGAAAGAGAAGGGCAGCAGCTTTTGATAATTGGCTTGAAAAACTACCTATTGAAGAAAGAGAAGAAGAACAGCCAGGTAAACTCCTGGAGCAAATTATTAATGTCACAAATTATCTAGATAAGTTCGACGAAAGAGATGAAGATGACGTGGCTAGAATAGAAAATATTAACGAGCTGCTGGCCGTTGCAAGTGAGTACACAAATGTATCTCTATTCTTGGAAAGTGCTGCATTGTCAGAAGCCGATATAAAACAGCACCGGTCAAACGCAAAAATCACCTTGATGACGGTGCATGCTGCCAAAGGTTTGGAGTTTGACAATGTTTTTGTTGTGGGATTAGAGGAGGGATTGTTCCCCCACTCCAGATCAATGCTGGAAGGTGGTAAAGAAGAAATTGAAGAAGAAAGAAGGTTGATGTATGTGGCGATGACCAGAGCCAAAGAGAACTTAACCCTATCTTTTGCCCGAAGTAGACTAACTTACGGAGGTAGACATGCCTCTATTCCCTCAAGATTTCTAGCGGAAATACCGGAAGAGTACACCCAAAGAATTCAAGGAGCCAAGAGCTCAAGAACTCAAGAAAGAGAAGACTCGAAAAAAGATGACTTATTCGATGAGTTTGGAGACAAGAAAAGAATTATCGTTCAAGACTGGGAAGTGGCTGAGGCATCTAAAGATGACTTTGATGATATCGACAACTGGTAAAAATCCCCGCCTAAGCGGGGATTTTGTTTATTCTTTTATTTCTTTTACCCAACAGACAAAAGTGGCGAGATGCTTGAGAAAAAACCCGAGGTCTCCTTTTTTGGACCATTTGATAGCCTTTTTCAGACCGTTGACTTCTATTTCTGTCGGTTTTTTGTCAGTTAAAGCGCGCCAAAACTGATTCCTGGCAAACCTTTTTTTGGCCTTATATACACGTTCGAGATCGAGAATCGGATCCATCTGAACCTCCATAGAAATGTGCTTACACTCGCGATTATATCATTATGAGATATTTAAATACGGCAAGCTTGTCTGAGGCGCTCTCAAGAAGGTAGAATAGAAGTGTGATTAGAGAAGCTACAGAAAAAGACAAAAAAGCATTTGACCGTGTCGCCCGACACCCCTTACAGTCATGGCAATGGGGAGAGTTCCGAAAACTGACCGGGGTGGAGGTGTTGCGCCTGGTGGAAGAAAATGACGAAGTTATTGATGAGGTTTATCAAATTACTTGGCATAAGGTCCCGAAGACCAAATTTTTTATAGGCTATTGTCCAAAGTCAGCCATCCCTAACAGTGAGGCAATGGAGGGAATAAAACAAGAAGCAGAGAAAAAGGGAGCAATTTTGGTCAAGCTTGAACCGAATGAAAAAGCCGGAAAAACAAATGAAGACAAGTTGAAAAAATTGAATCGTGGCTTTGACTTGAAGTCAGGTAAACCACTGTTTACTAAATATACTTTTCAGCTGGACATCTCCAAGTCTGAGGAAGAGATACTGAAAAATATGCATCAGAAGACGAGATATAATATTCGTTTGGCAGAAAAAAGAGGTGTCCAAATCGTAGAAGATAATTCTAAAGAGGCTTTTAACGAGTACTGGAAGTTAACAGAGGACACCACGAAGAGACAGAAGTTTTTTGCTCACAGTAAAAAATATCATCATAAAATGTGGCAGACCATGATAGTTTCCGGGGGAGGACATTTGATGAAAGCGCTATATGAAGGTAAAGTTTTAACAACATGGGTTCTCTTTGAATTAAATGGCGTTTTGTATTATCCATATGGGGCTTCAAGCAATGAAAATAGAGAGGTGATGGCTAATAATCTGATGATGTGGGAAGCGATTAAGCTAGGAAAAAAACATGGCTGCAAAATGTTTGATATGTGGGGAAGTATGGGGCCTGAGCCAGACAAGAGTGATCCTTGGTATGGCTTTCATAGGTTTAAACAGGGCTATGGTGGAGAGTTGACGGAGTTTGTAGGAACTTATGACTTGGTAGTTAATAAAACGCTTTATGGTGTTTATGTGATTGCAGATAAATTCCGATGGTCTATTTTGAAGTTAGTGGCAAGGATTAGAAAGTAGATGGAAGATATTAGGCAGACAGCCGGATGGGCAGGATATCTGCAAGACAAAGGATGGAAGGTCATATCTATAGTATCTGAAGATAAAAAACACAACATGAATGTCTTTATTATTCCACTTGGTTTAATGGGGATGAAGATGATGAAGTTACAGAGATCTCGATATGACCCTAACTGGAAAGCCCTAAAAAAACTTAAGAAAAAATATAAAGTGGTGTCTTCGGTGATTGAGCCGATGAGAGTTCAGGACGAACTGGGTTATAAAATGGCGGGATATAAAATAAGTAAATTCCCCTACTTAGCAACAAAAACTTTTATCCTTGATCTGACAAAAAGCGAGAAAGAACTTTGGAAAGATTTGTCAGAAAATGCAAGAAGACAGATATCAAAAAATAAAAACTTAGTCGTGGAAGAGTGTGATCCTGGGAAGTTTTTCAAATTATGGAAAAAAAATAGTAAGGTTTGGACCATGAAAGAAAAGGAGCTGGCGAGTATTTTAAAAAGATTTGAAGGGAATGCTAGGCTTATTGTTAGCAGGTCGGGAGAGTCGTATCATTCCGGACTTTTGATAATTTACAGCAAAGACTGTGCAAACTACTATCAAACCTGGACAAGTGAAGTGGGGAGAGTTTCAGGAGCTCACTATAAACTGGTTTGGGAAGAAATACTCAGAGCCAAAAACAATGGCTTAAATTTTTTTGACCTGGAGGGAATTTATGACGAACGTACCCCACAAAAAAGATGGTTAGGTTTTACTGAATTTAAAAGGCGGTTTGGAGGGGTAGAGGTTAGTTTCCCGGGAAGTTATTTCCGCTGGCTATAGTCAGGCTTGAAACTAAGATTTTATCTTGCACCAGGCTGGAGCATTTTCAGGATAGCTTTCGCAAGCGCCATTGGCCATAAGCTTGTCGCACTTGACTATGTGATAGTTTTTCTTGGTTTTCCCTACGATACCTATTCCGGACTTAATTACCCTTAGAAATGAAAACTTTTTCATTATCTTCTCAGAGTCGTCTCGGGTAAAAAGAGTGAACCCTTCTGAACAGCCGTTGTTACATTTACCACAGAGACTTTTGATTTTTGCCATGGATAGATGTTACCACTCTATAGCATCAATTACTACAATGGTGGCCTGAATTTGTATCCATAAGAAATTACACCCCTGTCTCCGTCTTCGGAAAGCTTTCTTGTGACCATTTCAACCGGCATGCCGATATAAACACTATCAGGATCCACATCTGTAAGCATGGAAGTAATTTTTGGACCTTCTTCCAACTGTACAAGAGCAACTACATACGGTAACAGAAACTGAAATTTTTCAGGAGAGTCATACATAACAGTGAACGAGTAAACCTCACCCTTGCCCGAAAACTGCAGACCCTCTTTCCCGAGACCCATTAATTTTTCCATTGGTACTATGATGAGGCATATTGCCTTCCAAACGCTCTCAATAACAAAAAAAGGTGCCAATTGGCACCTTCAGAGATTATTTATTTTTATGCCTGGCATGCATTTTTATGTTCAGTGTTTCAACGAAGATTGAGAACCCCATCGCCACATAGATAAAAGCTTTGGGTATTTCGAAACCAATAGCTCCAACTATGAGTGTGAATCCAATCATGAGTAAGAAGGATAGCGCCAGAGTTTTTACCGTCGGATGGAGAGAGATAAAATCGGAAATTTTATTTACCGACATTATCATGATTAACATCGCGACGATGATGGCCGCTATCATTAGCGAAACCTGGTTTACCATAGCCACCGCGGTAATCACACTATCAAGTGAGAAAACCACATCCATGATCATGATTGTGCCGATGGTTCCCCAAAAAGAAGCCACCTTACCAGATGGATTTGATGCCACCTCTTGGCCATTTTCCATCAGATGATGAATTTCCATAGTGGCCTTGTAGATGAGGAATAGGCCTCCAGCTAGCAAGATCAAGTCCTTTAAACTAACAGCGTGCCCAAAGACGACAAATAGAGGGCTTGTAAGCCCGACAAGCCAGGAGATTGCCAAGAGAAGAATACATCGTGTAAAAATGGCTCCCACCAAACCAAGCATTCGTGCTCGAGGCCTCTGGCCTGATTCCAGTCTGTCGGAAAGTATCCCGACAAAGACAATGTTATCTATTCCCAGAACCGTTTCCAGAGCCACGAGAGATAGAAAGGCCATTGCAAGCGAAAGAAAAGTCATTTTAACTCCTTAAGGTGCGAATTTTTACTTTGGAGAGTATATCACTATAAGCCTTATTGGTCAACTTATCGAAGCTGATCTTTCTGCTGTGCAAGTTCTGCCTTTTTTTGAAAAACTGTTAGAATTATTATATTAGTAGTTACAAAAAACTATGGATAATCTATCTAAGACACTAGAGGTGTATCTGGTAAAGAAGGCCCCAGCTTTACCAAAGAATATGAAGGGTCTGATCGTAGATTTTGCACCCTGGATTGAAATAATTGGGGTTATTGCGACTATACCGGGAATTACTGCCCTCTGGGGATTTAACGCCATGATGTATGGTACCCCCTATGGGGGTTACATGGCGGCAAGATCGGGTTTTAACTTCACTTTGCCGGCAATTTTTCTGATCGTAGCTTTTGTCTTGATGTTGCTTTCTATCCCTGGACTGTTTAAAAGATCAAAAATGGGCTGGAACTATGCCTACTATTCTGTTCTGGTCAATGCCATCTACTCACTTCTTACCATGCAGTTGCTTGGAATGGTGGTCGGAAGTGGAATCTCCCTATATCTACTATTTCAGGTGAAGAGCTACTACAAGTAGGGGGTAAACAGGCTCAGAAGTTTGACTTTCTCTAGACTATGGGGTATGATATCTCTTAATTGCACGTACCCTAAAATAGAGGAGGCATCATGGCCACCATTACGAGTAAGAACTCCGCTTTTGTGGAGATTACAGACAGGTGCTACGGATCTTGTCCGTGGTGCTACAAAAAAGACGTAGTTCACTCAAGAGGGAAGCATGTACCTCTTGATTTAATTATTGTCCGGATAGATTGGATCAATGAGTATGTTCAGTGTGATCAAATACTCCCAATTGGAGGAGAACCCCTTCTTCATCCAAATTTCATTGAGATTTGTGACCATATTTTGAGTCTTGGAAAAAAAGTTTCAATCGTCACGGCTGGATTAATATCAAGTCTCAAAATTGAAAAAAAGAATCTAGACTATGCTCTGGACCTTTATGAAAAAGGGCTGCTGACAAACTTTAATTTGAGTCTTCAGCCGGGCATAAATGACAAGGAATATCTGTCTATTCTTAAAAGGATAATCGCTCTGTATCCTAAGCAGAGAGAGGTTCGGGATGATCAGGGACTGTACCACATTCTTGATCATGACCTGTTTACCACAGTCGTGATAAATAGATCGTTTCTAGGAAACAAACAAAAACTTCTGGATCTTATAAACTTCGTCACAGCAAGTAGTGGATATAAAGAATATGCTTTGGGTGACAAGGAGTTTGAAGATATATACACTCACCTAGAAGCACACTTTGCCGACTTTGGAAATTCGCACGATCTGAACACGACAATATATCCTCTAGATGAAAGCACCGGCTTCCGTCACAAGATATTCATCAAAGGGGAGACTATTATTACCCAGGTAGCCGGAGTAAATAATGTTCAAGTCCCCCAAGGTGGAATGTGCGAAGCTTTAAAGATCAAGGTTGAGCATGGGACTATAAGTGTTAACGGACTAATGGTCAGATCTGAAGGAGAGGTATGTATCCCGACCCCTCAATGCATTCCTGTCAAAAGTGGATTGTGTAATGCCGACATTCATACCGGCGAAGCAGTCTTTGAAACTGTAAAAAAGTCTATTGCTCAGATACACAAACTTGTTTATCTCGCAAATCGACGGAAAGCTTCGGCAAATTGTAAGCCCGATGGAACCGAAGAAGACTGCACAGCCTGTCCATTTGATGACATGTGCAACACCTGCCATGCCATAGTCAGAAAGTGGAAATAGGTATTAGAGCTCCTCCAAAGGGAGCTCTTTTTGTTATCAACCAGATTGATTATCCACAGTAGTTGTTTACAATGAAAATACTAGTTAATATTTACAACCTGTATGAAGAATAAAAAAATTATAGGAGGAATCGTGGTGGGGATGTTGGCAATGGCCTTAGTCCTTCCAAAAACAAGCTCTGCATTCTGGCCGTTTGACAAGTGGTTCCAAAAAGGTGAAGTGATGGGTGAACAGACAGATTCTAAGAAAAGTTCATTTTCAGTTAGAAGTTTATTTGTGCGCACCACACCTTCTGTAACACCAACACCAAAAGAAGAATCAAAAGAAGTGGATGAAGCAGTAAGTGAGACAAAGATCAAGCAGCTTGCCGCAAGAAAGAGAATTACTGAAGCCCAAAGAAAGGTTCTCATGACCAGACTAGCTGCGATAAAGGCTAAGAGGTTGGAAGTAAAAAAACTTCAAGAATCTCTAGTTGTCTGGCTAAAAGAAAACAAAATTAATCAGAAGGATATAACTGAAACAAATACAGCTACCGAAACCACGACAGAGTCGGGGACACAAGCAGTCGACTAATTGAAACGAGGCCCCTACCAGTCAATGATTGCCTGCTTGTGGGAAGCGAGATAATCATTGGCTTGGCTGAAGGGTCGGCTGCCAAAAAAACCGGAATGAGCAGAAAAAGGAGAAGGATGGGGTGAAGATAATATCAAATGTTTTTTTGGATCCAAAAAAGATCCTTTCTGTTTGGCGTAATTTCCCCAGAGAATAAAGACTAAATTATCTTTTTGATTTGCTAAAGTATGAATAACCGCATCGGTGAAAATCTCCCAACCTTTGTTCTGATGAGAACCTGCGAGTCCACCGCGAACAGTAAGCGTGGCATTGAGAAGAAGAACACCTTGCTTAGTCCAACGCTCTAGGTTTCCGGATGAAGGTCGAGTAAGACCAATATCTGTTTCAATTTCTTTGTAAATATTCTGAAGTGATGGGGGCAGCTTAACTCCTTCAGGAACCGAGAATGAAAGACCGTGGGCCTGACCTGGGCCGTGATAGGGATCTTGGCCAAGAATAACTACCTTAACTTTTTCAAAAGGGACACTATCGAGGGCGTTAAAAATAAATTTGGCGGGTGGATAGACCGTGCCGGTTTTATATTCACTTTTGACAAATTCAGTTAAGTCCTTAAAGTAAGGTTTCTCAAACTCATCTTTGAGGAGGTTTTTCCATGATGTTTTTAATCGGACTTCCATGAAAGCATTTTAAACCTTCGGAAAGGGTGTGAATAAACCATTTGTGCTATCCGGGAAAACTTTAACTTCAAAGTCTTCGAATAATATAGGGGCGACTTGATCCAGACAGCGATAAACTTCGAAAGCAGCTCTACGAATTTCTGTTTCGGCATGCTCACTACCCCTCATGCTTAGAAAATGCCTCCAAGCACGGACATTGCCAGTAACGACGACAGGGGCTTCGGTTTCGTTGGGGAGGAGCGACCTAGCTGATTGACGAACCTTTTTTCGTAAATCAGTTTTATGCTCAGCACTTAGGATTCCACCTGAATATTCTTTCTGCTTTTCATAAAGATAATTTGTAATCCATTCATACTCATGCTGAGTATTTTCAATTCTATCTTCGAATAGCCTATGAAGGAACTCGTCTTCGGAATATTCGGGGCGTTCTACAAAACGCAAAGTACGGCCACCGACATATCGCTGGGAGACCTGAGAGAAACCAAAGCCGGCGCGGTGGCGTACTAGTTCATGAGTGAGACTTCGGGAAACACCCCAGAGAAGAATGGAAATATTGCTATGCTCCAAGACCGAACCGTGGCCGGATTCTTTTATGTTTTTGAGATAGGTTTGAGCCTCTTTGTTTAAAGTCCTGTTTGGACCGTGACTGAGATAACAAAGTTGACCGGCGAACTTTACTAGGGTTTCAGCCGGAGGAAGAGGAGTCGGATCATCCAGATATTTAAAAAATTCAAGCTCTTTAGGAAAACCATCAAGAAATCCTTGAGCGCCACGAAGATCGACATGGGGAATGGAGATAATAGCAACACCCGGTTCTTTGAGATATGTTAGTCCCTGTTTCGTCTCGTAGACCTCAGGATTAATATATGGAAGAGGTTCTTTGGATAGAACTTGTTCAATTAGTTTTCTTTTATCGAATTCAGACATAAATTAACTATAGCAATAAGAAATTGCTATGATAAATCAGATGCCACTATCTCCGGAGTTATCCCGACTTCCCAGAATCGCCGCCTCTTTTTATCGAGCAGGACTGCTCAGAGAACTAATGTGGGGAATTGTGACGGGAGAAAACGGAAGAGATATGGTCGAAGATGCCGAGAAGCTTTTAGTAGAACTAGAAAAGCATTCCAAAGTAAATTTGCGGGGAGTTGAAAATATTCCGACAGACAGTGGTTGCTTAATTGTTTTTAATCATCCAAACATGGAGGTTTTGCTACCTGCCATGCTGGAGCTTTTTGTAAGTATTTTTGAATCGAACCAAAAACAGGTACGGCTTGCGATGGGATCCGAAATTCCTTTGACAACAAAAAACTTTAACGAAAAAACGGCAATGCCGGGATCTGTCTGGCTATTGGAAAGGTTTCATGGCATGTATTCCAATAATATTATTTCGGTACCGACAGCGGAAAACAGAAAAGATTTCTTGACCGGTCGAACGGTGGCAGTTAGAAAAATGATGAGATCTTTTAAAGATAATAATATCGTGGCAATTTCTCCGGAAGGTCATGTGGAAATAAATGGGACTGTTTCTCCTGTACACACATATCATGACGGGTCGGGAAAAATGGCGATGCTGGCTTCAAGGATGGGTATTCCGACAGTACCAGTGGCTGTTTGGGGAGACGAGAGAGAGATTGGGGTAGTAGTAGGAAAACCTTTTTTTATTACGGCGGAAACTACGAATCTAGCAGCAGTAGAGTCTATGTATCAGGTGTCTAGGAATTTACCGGAAGAGCTCAGAGGACCATTTAGATAAAGTTTATAATCCAGTTTAAGTGAGAAGAAGACTTACCCCTCGTAAATATATTTATTGGATTTCAGTGGCAGTATTTGTCTGGAATTTTTTGGCTTCACAAAAGCCCCCGGTTCGAACTGTTGCGTAGAAAGCAGAGGTGTTGACTTCATTATGTTTTAGTAATATTATTATTTTATTAGTAATAAATTAGTAATATGTTAGGTATAACCCCAAAACAAAAACTAGTTCTCGAGTACATCGAAGATTATTACCGAGACAATCAATTCTCCCCCACCCTCGATGAGATAGCTAAGAAGTTTAAGAAAAGTGTGCCGACGATTCACCAGTATGTAAAGTCTCTGATTGACAAAGAAAGATTACAGCAGAATTCAGGAGCTAGAGGTATTATGCCGATTACTCAGTCAGCAAACCTTAAGTCAAAGAGAACTTTTCGTGTTGGAATTATCGGATACGGTTTTGTAGGGCAAGCAGTTGAGTACGGGTTTTCGAATCAAGAGGTGCATATTTATGATAAATATAAAGATTTTGAATCTTTATCTGAAGTGATAGACAAGTCAGACTATATTTTTGTTTGCTTACCTACCCCCATTCGAGAAGATGAGTCCGGCATAGACCTATCCATCATGGACCAGAGTGTGAAAGAACTAGCTAAGCTCACCAAAGGTACAGATAAAATTATTATTATCAAGTCAACTGTTGTTCCGGGAACAACCGCTGGATATGCCAAGAAATATCCGCAAAGCTTGTTTTGCTTTAATCCGGAGTTTTTGCGGGAAGCATCGTTTCTTCAGGACTTTGTAAACGCAGACCGGATTGTAATTGGAGCGACTAATGATCAGGTGTCTCGCAGAGTCTCGGCGATGTATCAGGCAGTGCTACCTCTAGCACCAATCTTTCAAACCGATCCGACGTCGGCCGAGATGGTGAAGTATATGGCGAACTGTTTCTTGGCAACTAAGGTAACTTTTGCCAATGAAATGTCTGAGATTTGCGATAAATTAGATATTAAATACGAAGAAGTAAAAAAGATGGTGGTGGCAGATAAAAGAATTTTGGATGGACACATGGATGTCACAACACTGAAGGGATTTGGAGGAAAATGTTTTCCGAAAGATCTTCTGGCTCTAAGAGGGATGGCAAAGAGCAAAGGAGTTGACACTAAAATTCTTGACTGCGTGTGGGCAAAAAATACAAAGATCAGAAAAGTGAGAGATTGGGAAGAAATTCCCTTCGCTGTCTCGCCTGCCTTTGGGAATAAGAGATAAAAAAACCCGCTCGATTGAGCGGGGCTTTGATACTAGAGATATGCTTCCGGAGAGATCTTTTCCCAAGTCAACATAGACACAAGTTGGGGGAAGGCAACTTCAGGATTAGGCAAGTATTTACCTCCGATGGAGCCGATCATTATGCCAGCATTCTTGAGTGTTGCGTAAATTGACTGATTACCAAAACGACTTATTCGAGTTCTACCTTTTCCAAGAACTTCTCGAAGATAAGTATTGAAGGCAATCATGGCTTCATCAGCAATCTCATCACTTTCTTCTTGGTCTGAAAGACTATCGATGAATTTAATCAGAGCCAAAAATCTTAGCAGAAGCTCTGCAGAAACGATATCATTGAGACTATCTTTTCCTGATGTTTCTTCACTTCCCGACTTCATTCTGGCTGAGTAGAGCCACTGTTGCTCCATGCCCAGCCAGCCTTCCGGCTTGATGCCCCAAAGCGCCTCTGAGAAACGAAAAATGGCTGTTTTGCGATCGATAATCTTGCCGGAAACAATGCCCGAATCGGGTAAGTAGCCAAATCTGAAGTTCTCAATCTGTAATTTTTCAGCAAGATTCATGACCTGCCAAATTTCCAGAGATGATTCCCCTCTTGCAATTGCTTCTATTCCACTTAAAAATACCCTTTCATCGACCACAGTGCCTCCTAAAAATTGGAAATGTTCTTCTGTGGATGATTATACACGAATTTAGCTCATAGTATGATAAAATAAATGTATGATACGAAGAATTTGTGTTATGTGTCCTGAATATACCCTTGAAAAAGGTGCTGATTTTGGCACCTATCTGGAGGCATAAGCAAGCTTGTTTTGCGGATTAAGCCTCCAATCGGAGGTTTTTTTCGTTTTTCCCCTTCCAATTGGAGTTTTAGCCGGCTAAACAAAACTATCTCATGAGTAGCTGTGCCTAGCCGGTACTTTTATTTTATGGAGGCCAAAATGTTTGGAGTAACGATGGATATTGACCATAATGGGGTAAATGTTCGGCTGAGAGCTCCCTCGAAAGCAGATCTGCCCGAGCTAGTAAAACACTTTTCTTCGATGAAGGTCCATGCATACACTAAAGGCTTGTTTGCTCAGACTTTGGAGAATGAAACCGAGTGGTATGAGAAGCGTAGACAGGATCCGGACCATTGTTTATGGCTAATTCAACCAAATGATTCTGAAGATCCCATTGGAGTCACTGGCCTTCACCACATAAACAACAGGGAAAACACCTGTGTTTCAGGGATTATTATCTGGGAGCCTAAGTGGTGGGGAAAAGGGGTGGCATCGGCGGCTCATCTGGGACGGACGTTGTTTGCAGCGGATTTTCTGAATCGGTTCACTATAAGAAGTACAGTAAGGGTGGTGAACGAAGCCTCACGGAGGGCCTTGGAACGTGTCGGATACACCGTCTGGGGTGAGGAGCCGGTAGATGATTATAGAAGTGGTAGATGGCTGGACACCTATCACCTAAAGTGGTTTCGTCCGAGTTCGGTGAACTTTATGTTTCCCCGTGGTGTTCCCGAAAAATTTTTAGCGGGTATCGAGCGAGCAAAGATAGCGATGGAACTGGCTCATAAAGAGGTTATATTTCCATAGTTTAGTATTACCGGGTGTCATGAGCACCCGGTTTTTTTGATAGTGTTTGATAAAAATGATAGACTAAAATTGTTAGTAATTTTTATAACAAATGAAAGAACATCTTCCCACATCTACCGGTAGCCAACTAGCTGCGACATTTTTTGTTCAGATGATTTTGAACAGTATCGTGATTTATTTAGCAGGAGTGATGTTTCCAAGCCAAGTAGTTCTGGGAACCATGAGCTTTAGTTTTGGATGGGCAATTTTCCATAGCATGCTGATGCTTTCTCTGATTGGAACTTTGGCGGTGCCATTGTTTGAATGGAAACAAGCCATGATGGGAAAAGTTCTTACTACCCAACACTGGATGATAGGTTATCTCGCCGTAAACTTTGTCGCTATTTGGGTGATATCCAGATTTTCCGAGCAGTTTGGTCTTGGAATTTCGGCTTGGTGGGTAGGACTTCTCCTGGCGACTGTCTTTGACTTTGTCCAAGGTGTGGGTATGATGGCTGTCTACAAGAAGGAAAAATGATTTAATCATTCAGATAGTGGGATGATGTGACTTTTTTCGGGATACAATTAGACACATGGCAGTTACAGCAGCGTATGAAAGCGCGTATCAAAGATTAAATCCGACACAGAAACAAGCGGTTGATAGTATCGAGGGGCCGGTGATGGTGCTGGCCGGGCCGGGGACTGGAAAGACTCAGGTTCTGACAGTGAGAATCGCCAATATTCTGAAACAGACAGACACAGATGCTTCTTCTATCTTGGCCCTTACTTTTACAGAGGCGGCGGCAAGAGAGATGAAAGAAAGGCTGATTAACTTGATTGGTCAAGAAGGCTACTTCGTAAAAATTGGCACCTTCCATGCATTGTGTAATGAAATAATTAGCGATAATCCGGAGAGATTCTCCAGACCATCGGGAATGCAAAATGTAACGGAGCTAGAAAGAGTTGGTATTATTTCGGAAATTTTAGATAAAAATTCTTTCCAAAAGCTAAAGCCGGTAAATGCACCTATGATGTATGTCCGAGATATTATCGGAAATATCTCAACGCTCAAGCGAGAAGGAATAACACTAAAGAAATATGCTGAGCTAGTGTCAATTCTACGAGATGAGTTTGAAATCGAAAAAGATGAGATGTCAAAGACGGCTCGAGGAGAAAAAGAGACTCTAGTACTCAAGAACGTGGATCTGCTTTTTATCTATGAAAAGTACCAAGATAAATTAAAAGAAATTGGACGATTTGATTTTGAAGATATGATCAACTGGGTAGTAGAAGCCTTTGAAAATGACCCCGATTTTCTTCTCAAGTATCAGGAAAATTTCCAGTACATTCTGGTGGATGAGTATCAGGATACAAACTCGGCACAGAATCGATTGGTATTTGCTCTAGCCTCTTTCTGGGGTGAGAATGCCAACATCTTTTGTGTGGGAGATCCGAATCAAAGTATCTACCGTTTTCAAGGAGCCAGTAAAGAAAACTTGCTGGAGTTTGTAAAAAGATTTCCAAAACATAATCGGGTAAAACTGATGGACAATTACCGCTCAACACCGACGCTTCTAAAATCTTCGGCTGGACTGTTGGGAGAGGACGAACTAAGTCCACATGTAAAGTTCAGAGATGTGCCTGTGAAGACGGCGAAGTTTAGTTCTTCTATTCTGGAAGATGAATTTGTTTGTAGATCTATCAAGCAAAAGCTGAATGCGGGAGTACCGGCGGAAGAGATTGCGGTAATTGTGAAAGAGAATAGAGATATTGATAATTTGATAAATCTCTTCAAACAAAAAAATATTCCATACAGGTTGGAGGGTGGGACGGATGTACTAAAAACCCCCTTAGTTTCTCAGTTTTTGAAAATTCTCAAAGTAGTGACCGAGTTGTCCGGACCGGTAAATGACATTGATCTCTTTACTGTATTAAATTACCCATATTTAGGAATTAAACCTCTCTCAATACTTCGCGCGGCCAGATATGCATACGAGAGGCGAGAAACTCTGGTGGATAGTTTACAGGACGCTCATCCGGAACTGGATGGATATTTAATTGAGAAGTTTAGTCAGCTTGTTTCCTGGAATAGTAGGTCTGCCTCACATACTTTGCCGGAAATGTTCCAAATAATATTTCAAGAGTCCGGCCTACTAAATCACATCCTGGCCCTGCCTCAGCCAATCATTGAACTAAATCGCTTTGGAACTCTATATGAAGATACGAAGGCGCAAGCGGCATCGATATCTGGACTGGATTTGTTTGGCTATGTTTTTAATCTCGGAGTAATGGAGGAACACGGACTTAAACTGCCTGAGCAGACTTTGGTGTCGGACATAAAAGCAGTGACACTGACAACTGCTCATAAAGCAAAAGGTTTGGAATGGAGATTGGTATACATCTATCGCTTTGCTGACACGCACTGGGGTAACTCGGGCAGACGGCAGATGATTAAACTACCGCCGGGGATAATAAATGAGCAGGATATAAGTAAAGAGGATAAAAATGCGGAGGAGAGAAGGCTTTTTTATGTAGCTATGACCAGAGCCAAGCAACAGCTATACATAGTAGGGTCGACCAAGTACAGCTCTTCGGTAAAGATGGCTTATCCGTCACTCTTCTTATCTGACTTAATAAAAGAAACGATTAAGAAAATAAAAACCTCCGGACTGGAAAAAAGGGCAGAAAAAATACTGGCCTCTCTGATGAAAGCTCCTGCGACTCCGATTATCCACGATGGAGAAAGGGAGTATCTGGTGGATTTGATAAAAAACTTTAAATTAAGTCCGACGGCATTAAATACTTTTCTGAAATGCGCTTATAAATTTAAGCTGGACAATCTTTATAAAATTCCGAGAGCAAAAGCGCCACCCATGTGTTTTGGAACAGCGGTCCACTTTGCCCTGGAAGGACTTTATCTGGGAATTAATAACGGTAGAAAATTGGAAACTAAAAATGAATTTATCCGTGACTTCGAAGCGGCATTAAAGAAAGAGGTCCTAACAGATGCAGAGTTTAAATCCCGGCTGGAACATGGGAGAGAAGTTTTGTCCGCATATTATGACCGTTATGAAAAAGAGTTTGAACCAAGTCTTTTTACTGAAAAGAATTTCGGCAACTCCCTGTCCTCAGCGGCCTTACTTGGAGATATTCCCCTATCCGGAAAAGCAGACAGAGTAGACGAAACAAATAAGGGGGAAAAGCATGTCAGGTTTACAGACTACAAGACGGGTAACCCTAAGAGCCGAAATGAAATTGAGGGAAACACAAAGAGCTCTGATGGGGATTACAAGCGACAACTCGTCTTCTATACCCTACTGGCTGAGCTAGATAAATCTTTTAAATACAAAGTAGTTCAGTCCGTAATTGATTTTATTGAGCCGGATAAGAGTGGGGTCTTTAAAAGAGAACACTTTAATATTACAGATGAAGAGGTAGAAGAATTAAAGAATGTAATTAAAGAAAAAGTGGGCGAGATAAGGGAATTAAAATTTGAGAGAACGACGAAGTACTCTACCTGTGCCAATTGTGAGTTCAAAGATCATTGCTGGCCGAATGGTGTGCCGGCGAGGATAAACACTGAAGAGGAGTAGTCTTTAGCGTTGCGATGTTTTTCCGGATAGTATAAGATTAGTATTATTTATTACATGCTACTGTATGGCAAACTACAATGTGGTCAGCAACCCGCACGGTGGATGGGAAGTAAAGCAAGACAATGCAGGGAGAAGTAGTCAGCACTGTGAAACACAAGAAGAAGCTGAGAAAGCTGCAAAGATTTTTTGCGCTAACTCTGGGGGTGGAGAAGTGAGAATTCAAGGTGAAGATGGAAAGTTTAGAGACAGTGATACTGTTCCTCCAGGAAATGATCCTTTTCCCCCCGAAGATAAGAATTTTTAGACATTAGTAGAATTTTTTTCTATACTAACTGTATATGAAGAATTGGCAAAAACTTTTGATTTCGGTGATTGGTTGTGAGTTGGTGGGAATTCTTTCCACACCATTCACTATTTCCGCGATAAGTGACTGGTATGCGTATCTAACAAAACCCTTTTTTGCCCCACCCAATTGGCTCTTTGGACCGGCTTGGACGACGCTATATTTTCTGATGGGGGTAGCTGTTTACCTTATATGGATTCAGGACCAAAAAAAGAAAAGGGTAAGAATAGCCATTCAATTTTTCTTGGCGCAGCTGGCCGTTAACTTTATTTGGTCGCCAATTTTCTTTGGCTTGAGGGCACCAGTGCTCGGACTTATTACTATAGTAGTAATGTGGGTCTTGATACTGATGACGATGAAAAAGTTTTATCCGATTTCAAAAACCGCTTTTTGGCTTCTAGTGCCTTATATATTGTGGGTGAGCTTTGCAACTCTACTTAATCTGGCGATAGTGGTTCTAAATTAGTTTCGAATAAAAAAACACCCTACTAAATAGCAGGGTGAATATTTACAAACTAATCTCTGAGATCTTGGTTATGGAGATCAATCATTCTCCTCTTGAATGTTCGGCGCGAATATGCCACACATTGCTACAAGTGTGAAGGAATTTCAACTATATAGGATATCATCTCGGTTTAATCCGATATTTCAGCCTGCGGGATGGAATAAAACTTTTGCCGAGATGATGCCAGAAGAGAAGAATGAGATAAGTATGAGGAAGATTGCGTTTCAGAAGTTGAAAGAGTACTTGAAGAAGCTTTTATAGATTTAATTTCCCGGAGTACACCCGTTTACTGCCTTCGTTGTGATACATTTCGGCGGTGTCCCCGGTCACAAATAAATCTTGGGTTCCTCCACCTTTCACCTTACGCATATCATGTATCGTCAGTGGAATCTCCTTGGGTGTGGCTTTTTTAGTCGCCTCTATATCCGTATCTTGTTGAATCGAACCGTTATAAAATATTGTGATTTTTTGAATTTTTCCTTCTTCTTCGAGAATATCGACAAGTGCTTGTATATCAACATCTCTAATATCTCTAAAAACATTTAGTAGTCCACCCTGGTGATATCCCACTCGTAGTTTTTTGTTATCCTCAGTTTCCAAGTCTACCATTACTGCCCAACATGGTTTTAGTTGGTAGAAATAAAAAGTATCTTCAGGTTTGCCGATTGCCAAATTGTCGATATCCAGAACAAATGTTTTATTTCCATCATTAGACTCTACTACAGTCAGTTCTTGGCGTTCCTTAAAGGCCATCCACCACATGTCAACTTCAGCGCGGTAGATTTCATTATATTTTCCCCAATTGGCTTCAAAGTGTTCTTCAACACTATTTTCTTCTATCTTTATGTGATTAATTTTATTTCCGGTTTCATGCCATAATTTGGCCCGCAATAGACGCTCTCTATGCAATTTTAGTCGCACTTCTCGGTCTGTTTCTCCCGGAAAAAATTCCTGATCCATTCCTAAATTTTAACAGAGCGATGTCTGACCTCGGAGGATGACTGTTGTCTGTCAGTAAGTAACTCCTAGAGCTTCTTGAACTTGTTTTTTCATTTCTTCTGAGATTGTTTCGGCGTGCTGGGTTGATATAATCTGAACATGGCTAAAAATATTGAGACTCCCTCTTCTGATCATGTTGAAATTGGACCACTAAAGGAAAGTGATATCGAGCAGTTTGAGCCAATATTGATGGCACATGTTCGAGATAGATCTACCGGAGAAATATTGACCAGTGAGATAGATGAA
This sequence comes from uncultured Pseudomonadales bacterium, assembly GCA_964348455.1. Classification (GTDB taxonomy): domain Bacteria; phylum Patescibacteriota; class Microgenomatia; order UBA1400; family MFAQ01; genus UBA10133. The sequence continues at coordinate 15,782 of CAYGCQ010000002.1, read as the reverse complement.
ATTAAAGGATATATGCGAGGTGCGGAGGATGAAGAAGGGAGAATAAGAAAGTACCTTGTAGCTCGGGACCGGTCGGGAATCATCTTGGGATGCATGGCTTATGCCGTACCTGACCTAGATATGATTAAACATTTTCAGCCAGAAAATCCTAATGAGGTTATTGAGCTTTTAAATGCATTTGTTTCCCCTGAGGTATTTCGGGGAGGTGGAGTGGGTCGAAAATTGCTCAAGGCAGTAGTAGAAGCGGGCAAGAGATCGGGGAAAAAACTATTGGTGATAAACAGTGGCCCAAGATATCGTAAGAGTTGGGGATTTTATGACAAGTTTGCGGAACAGTCCGGATTTATAAAAAATAAATATGGAGAAGGTGGCGATGCTATGACTTGGAAAATAGCGATACAATAGCAGTATGAAAATAAAAGTTTCTGAACTGGAAGTACTGACTGAAAAGGCTCTAATCAAGCAGGGTTATGATGAAAAAGAATCCTCGATCATTAAGAAAGTTCTTCTGTATGCTCAGCTAAGAGGAAACAGCCAGGGAGTGGTGAAACTAATTGGTAATGGTATTCCAAAGAGAGATGCTGCCGGGACTCCAAAAATAGTGAAGGATACCCCAGTCTCATCTCTAGTTGATGGAAATAAAACTCATGCAATTATCGTAATGGATCAGATAACAGATATAGCAATTGAGAAAGCTAAAATCTCCGGTATTGGAATTGTCGGAAACTTCAATGCGACAGAGTCGACCGGGGCGATTGGTTACTATGTAAATAAAATTGCGAAGGAGGGGCTAATAGGAGTTGCCTTTGCATCTGCCCCGTTTCAGACTACAGCACCACATGGTTCAACCGAAGCGAAGTATTGTACAAATCCAATGGCTTACGGAATTCCTACAGAGTCCGACCCAATCATCCTGGATATGTCCACCTCTGCAATTGCATACTACGGTCTAATAGAAGCAAAGACAGCCGGGAGAGATGTTCCTGAGGGCTTGGGATATGACAAGGATGGAAACCCTACTACCAGTCCGGCAGAGATTATGGCGGGGGCGATTAAAACTTTTGGCGGACACAAAGGATCCGGCCTGGCACTGGTGGTACAGATAATGGCGGGAGCTCTCGTGGGAGCAGATTCGTTTGATAATGATAGCGACAATGCAGGAAACTTGGTAATGGCAATTGATCCGGAGATACTCACATCTAAAGAAAGATTTACCAAAGAAGTTACATCAATCATCAAGAGAATTAAGTCGGCCAGGAAACTAAGTGGAGTAGATGAAATACTGGTACCGGGAGAAAGAGGTAATATTTTCTACAAGAAAGTTTTGGATGATGGAGAGATTGATGTGGAAGATAATTTGCTAGCCCAGCTTACCGAGGCGGGAGTGTAGGATAAGAAGGAATAGGTGAGGCACCTTCAAGGAGTCTCCTTGAAGGTTGGTGACTTCCTCAATAACTTACTTAGACTAGTTTATAAGCCCAAGTGCTGCTGAACTTTATCTCTCATCTCGTCTGAGATTGTTTCGGCGTCCGGATAGTTGGCTCTAATGTATTTGAGGATTTCACCAACTACTTTAGAAGGGGGAATCCCGAATGCTTCTATCACGGTGTCTCCGTTTATTCCTACACCTTTCTTTTTGATATCCAGCAAAGCAATTTGTTCTTCAACTAACTCCTGGTATTCGGAAAATTTCTCTCTGAAATATGACTCTTGGTCCAAACAATCTGCGGCAGATTCGCACTTGGCCAGTCGAGTGTACATATAGTCTTGGATGCTCCTCTTGGAAATTGCCTTGCGGCGCTTGTGTTTCATGGTTTCTTTGTCAAAATATTTATTGTTAAAGAAACGCGAAGATGAAACTAGATCAACAATATCGTCGATATTTTTGGCATCTATCCATTTGTTCGGTTCAAACCCCAGCATTTCCATGGCCAGTAGTAAATCTTGAGTTATTAAAATATCATGAGACTGTCCTTGCTTATCAAAATGCCGTTTGTAAAGACCGTCTTGAGCAAATTTGTAACCGTTTGCCAACGCCAATGTCCCTATTACTGCCGAGGAGTGACCCATGGATGCGTGAATCATCTTGGCCTGAAATTCAATCTCGTTCTTTGTTCTAGCAAAGTCTACTTGAGCAACTTTTCCGGAATTCAGGCGAAGCAGGAGTGAGTCCATTTTGTTATTTTTTAAGTGGGTATAGCTAATTACTTTTTCACCAAATATCTCTCTAAAGTAGTCTTCCCCGGATTCTTCTTGGGATTTGTCCCAGATTATTACCATGTCGATATCGCCAAAGCTCTCTTTGTCATCTAGGGGTATTATTGACATGCCATCAGCGAATTTGCCCTCGATTTGGAGCTCAATTTCTCTTACCACCTCAAAATATTCTTGTCTGTCTAGCCTTTCGGCAACTTCTCCAAATTGCTTTTGAATTTGTTCGTAGGCCGGACGGTCGACAGTTTCGGTCACAGTCATATCTTATATTATACAACACCAGCCCTATAGTGTTGACTTTTGAGGGTGTTTGTGAGACAATAGTCTATTCTTTAACACAATAATCGAAGGAGAAAACATGCGCAAAAGCTCCGTCTTCTGAATGAGGTAAACCCTCATAAAGGAGAACTAATGAACAACACTTTCCGCACTTTGTGGATCTACGAGATCCACCGCAAGGCTGAAGAGCTGCACCATTCGTATCAGGAAACCTGCCCCAATTGTGCCCATTTTCTCGAGAAGATCAGTTTTTCTCGCGAAACCATAAGTAATTGCTTCTGGAGCTTGTGCAACGAGCACCTCAAGATCGTCCGCCAGCTTCTTGATGAATCTGAGGGACACCACTTCGACCTTGAGCGTGACCTCGGGGTTTATTTGGAAGGTTACTTTCGCAAGCTTCCTGATGGCCGCGACTGCTCGATTCGCACAAATATCTGGCGCGACTACCTTCTTTCTTTGTGCACCACACCTTCTCCCTAGGTGATGCCGGAAGTAGTCATGAAGACTCGACAATATGTCGAGTCTTTTTTGTACCCAGGAAACCCCGTACAAGGGTTTGTACTCAAACCTTGTGCGGGGATGAATGGGAAGAGCATGTCGTCGCCGAAGGCGATGATATGCTGGTAGCATGAAATGAAATACAGTCAGGAAACCCCGTACAATGCGGAGCGAAGCGGAGTCTGTGCGGGGAGGACGTCATTTTTTGTGGAAAAAGACTAGCTGCAGAAAATCTAGGAGCAATGAGGAAGGTATAAAGATAAATTAAAAGCCTATACTTTATAGATGAGCATAGAGAGTAACGAGCAAGAACCTGGCGAATCCGGGGCTCCGGGAATTCAAAATTTATTGATAAAGCTAAGTGAGAAAGAAAATTTACCTCAAGGTAAATTTCTAGAATTTAATCTTGGAGAAAACTCTGAAGAGCTAAGTGTGTACAACCCTTCTCCAATGATTATTGAAGAAAAACTTTACCTTCTTGCTAGAGTTGAAGATAAAAAGTCCGAGAGGGGTTCCACAATAAAACTGTTTACGGAAAATGAAAAAGGGGTGTGGAATATAGTTGAAGGCTGGCCAGAGATACAGAATGCACAAGATCCTTTCTATTGCGGTGTAATAAATGACTTCAATGTCTTTGGTTGTGTAAACACATATGATATACCAGGATCTGAAAATCAAGGATATCGAACTGTCTTTTATAAATATAAGAATTCTTTCTCGGAAGATGTTAAGGATCTTGAAGGAGAGACTCCGACTTTCGCGGTTGGTCCTAATAAGATGAAAGGTATTCGAATAGTCCAGAGAGCAAACGGGAAGATTGGTGTCTTTACTAGACCTCAGGGAGATTTTGGTGGTCGTGGGAGTATCGGATATTTTGAAATAAGTAATCTTGACGAACTCGAAGATTCGCTAACTAAACAAGCAGAAAATCCAGATATTAAGACTCTGATTGAGGATATTTTCTTGGAAAGGCTAAAGGGTGAAAATGAATGGGGAGGGATAAATGAAATAAAAGTTCGACCTGACGGAAAAATGAATGTGCTAGGTCATATTGCCGATTTTGGCCCTGATGGAATTAAAAAAAATTACTTCCCAATTGCATTTGTTTTCGACCCGGAGACGATGTCCGTTAGAGGATTAAAGATTGTAGCGACAGCAGAGCAGTTCCCCAAGCTAGAAGCAAAACTGCCTCAGTTGGGAAGTGTAATCTATAGCGGTGGGCTTGTGCCTCTGGAAAATGGTCTGTATCAGCTATACGTAGGAGTGGGCGATGTGGAGGCCGGATATATAGACATAGAAGACCCTTTTGGGGATATGGAGTAGAATATGGGTTAGAACTTTAAATCTCTAAAGGAGACGCCATGAAGCTACTTGGATATACTTTCGGAGGCATGATTGTTGGTCTGATTCTTGGATGGCTGGCGGTTTGGGGGCTAGGACTGATGGGAATGACCGAGATGATGGCTCTGATGATAGGAAGCCTTGTTTGGTGCCTAATCTCCATTGTTGGCCTAGGTCTTGGGTGTATGTTTCAGTTCAAGTAGACAAGTTCTTTGTTATGGGGTATAATGATACAAGATCGCACATTTGCATAAAGGAGACTGATTATGAATTTTGATACGTTTTTCTTGAGAAGCATAGCTAGGGTGGTAATTACCACCATTTGCTTTTTTTTGGTGGGAGCCTTTTGTGGGTCACTGGCCCCAGCAGCCTCCGTCGGAGTGTATTTCTACTCTGGTGGAGTTCTTGGAGGCCTACTTGGCCTCTGGGTGACATTTTATAACGGTGTAATGTGATTTCAAACCCCGCAGAAATGCGGGGTTTTTTTACGCGTAAATTTGACGAAATGGAGTTTTTCTTACATAATAAATATATGAAGTACTCTATAAATTGTGGGTATTGTGCAAAGGAAATTTCTGTCAGTGGCAAAGATGATAAAGAGGGTATGAAAAGTATGATTGAAGAAGCTAAAGCTCACAATGAACTAAGGCACCCTGATGAAAAGGAGATGACGAAAGAGGAGCTGGATAAAGATATCAGAGGAAAATGGAAAAGGGGGGAGATGGATTAATTTATATAGAGTTACTCCTACGGGTACCAGCGGCCCACTCAGGGTCTCCCAGGCGACTCTCCGATCGGGGATGACAACCGGAATGACAAGGGGTGGAGGGAGGTTCCTCGACTCGCACATGCTGGCTCGGAAAGACATCTATAATTCTTTATCAATGGAGTCGAGGCCGGATTTTAGTTGACGAGCGGAGTCTAACTTGTTCCCTATTTGATTCATAGTTTGAGAAGTAGAGTTCATGGAATTATAGGCATTTGTAAGATGCTTTCCCAAAAGGGAAAAGTTTTCGTTTAATTTTTCGTAGTCTTTCTGAACTGCTCTGAGAATAGTGAAAACTTCAGAAGTTTTACCCGCAATTTTCTGGCCCTCGAGAGAAAGGAGGATGGTTTGGAGGTGGGCATAGAGAGTGGTAGGTGAAACCGGGTAAACACGATACTCGCGTGCGAGATCGAGAAGTTCCTGCTCACTAACTATTTCGTAGTAGATGCTTTCGGAAGGAATATACATAAGGGCAAAGTCCAATGTGCCCTCTTCGGGAAGGATGTATTTTCCAGAAATGTCTTTGATATGTTTCTTTACGTCTCTAATAAAAGCGGTTCTAGCGGAAGATTTTTCTAGTGTAGTAGTTGCAGAATAAATTTTCTGGAAATTTTCCATAGGGAATTTGGAATCAATAGGGAGAATACCAGCCTGGGTTTTGATAGCGGCGTCAACTATGGAGCCTCCCTTAAAATGATATTGAAGATGGAAGCTATTTTTGGGAAACATTTGACTAATAAGGTCTTTCAGGACTTGTTCACCAATGTTGCCACGGAGCTTGGGTGACTTGAGATAGTCTTGAAGGTCTTTCATAGAGCGACTAACTTCACCGAAAGCGCCGGCTTCCTTCTTTAGATCTGAGATAACGGCTGTAGCTTGGTCAAGACGGGAGAATAGTTCGCGGTAGTTTTGCTGTAGAGATGAGGTGGTGTTTCTGTTGGTAGTGTCGAAGGACTGTTGCAAGGACTTGAGCCAGGCATTGAGTGTAGGGTCGGTTTTTTGAGCTTCCAGCTTCTGTTTGAGCATGAGATAGACGACGAAAAGGCCTACGGCCAGGAAGACAAGAATAATGAGCGTGTCTGAGGACATAACTCCATTCTAAACTATTTAGGCGAAGATAACACGAAGATTGGAATTGACAGCTTAACGAAATAATCTTATAATGTAATGTGGAAGTACGTTTCAAATATTTTTGGTTCGAAGGAGGAAGAATGGTTAGATTGTTGTATGTAGTTGCTGGAAACATTGCCGGTGTCATCTTGGGGCTACTCGTGGGCGCGATTCTACTGGTGGTGATGAGCTTCACTGCACTCAAGCTCTCGGCTGTTATAGGTATCGCGGTTTTGATCTATGTGCTGTTCTTTATCGCCGGGATTGTAGCGGCAATTAAAGACCCATTACAAATGGATGTTTAACCCTGTTTCGTGAGGAGCCTATGGCTCCTCTTTTTTATAGCTTTAGTGTGGTTAAATTGAATATGGATTTATTTATATAGATTCCCGATCAGGTCGGGAATGACACAGAATGGAAATTAATAAAAATAGACGGAAGAAAAGATATGGTTGGTTGGTATTTTTTGCGGTCATAAACTGGCTGGCAATTGGGCTGACTATCTGGAGAGTGGATCCGGAAACCATTCGTGACTTTATACTTCCTGGTAGCTACCTTCCCATGACTCTTTTGGTAATGGGAGGAATTTTTTGGTTACTATCAATCCTGTTTTTATCGGCATCGAGAGCACTCCGATGGACTCTTGGGGTTATAGCTTTTCTGGAAATGAGATTTTTAGATCTAGGGACTGTGATGAATGGCGTTCTCATTCTTGGACTTCTGATTTCGTGGGAGGTGTATGCGTATAAATCGAAGCCAAAAGAAAACTCAGGGTCGGAGATTGCTTCAGCTCGATTACGAGATTCGCAATGACGGGTGGTGAGTGGAGGGAGAATCCTCGACTATGCTCGGAGTGACGGGTGTTTATATTGGATTGATGGAGTTACAGACTTAGTGACGAAAAAATCCCGGGCCTTCGCAACCTTACTACTTTCATAATTTTGTGGTTTAATCAATTAAAGAGTTATTATTTTGGACAGAATATGCAACTTTCACAAAACCCAATAAACAAAACATTAGAGAAGCAACTGGGAGAAATGTTTTACCAGGTACTAGCTGAAGTAGACTCTCCAGATGATGTACAGACCATGCTGCGCGATATTTTGACGGATGGGGAAAGATTGGCCGTTTTGAAGAGATTGGGAATTGCACTGTATTTGGATAAGGGGAGGAGCTACGAAGATATTAAAAACAACATAAAAGTTAGTTCGGCTACCATCGCTACGGTGGCGGATAAGCTGGGCAATGAGGGGTGGCAGGAAATGATACGGAGAATAAAAGCCGAGGAATGGGCCAGTGACTGGACCGAGAAGATTGCTGGGGGGATAAAGAGGATTTTTAAGTAATTTGGAGTATTTGTATAGATTCCCGATCAGGTCGGGAATGACAAAAGTTGGATGAGATTGTTTAGGTTCGGAGTACCGAAACCCGCAATGACGGGAGGTGGATTTGATTTGATGGATTCCTGCCTTCGCAGGAATGACGGAGGTTTGGTGGAGTGAGATTGCCACCCTGCCAATAGGAGTACCAGTTAGGCGGGTAGGCGTTTAGGTTCGGAGCACCGAAACCCGCAATGACGAGAGGTTACTGTAAAATCAATATATGGGAAAGTTTTATATCACCACCACATTACCTTATGTAAATGCAGAGCCGCATATCGGCTTTGCGATGGAAATTATTCGAGCGGATACTTTGGCCAGAGCACATCGACTACTGGGCGATGATGTTTTTTTTAACACAGGTACGGATGAACATGGTCAGAAAATTTATCAAAAAGCAGTCGAAGCCGGATTAGAGCCTCAAGCGTACTGTGATGAATATGCAGCCAAGTTTAGTAAACTAAAGACAGCACTAAATCTTTCTTATGATAATTTTATACGGACAACAGATGAACATCATGTAAGAGCTGCTCAAGAATTCTGGAAGCTATGCGTAGAAAAGAGTGATATTTATAAAAAAATCTACAAGATTAAGTATTGTGTGGGGTGTGAACTCGAAAAAACGGATTCTGAACTAGTAGAAGGAAAGTGTCCGATACACCCAAACCAAGAACTTGAAAACATAGAAGAAGAAAATTATTTCTTTAAATTTTCCAGTTATCAGCAGAAACTACTGGAGTTATACGAGTCAAACCCTGAGTTTATTGTTCCCGAATTTAGATTAAACGAAATGAAAACTTTTGTAGCGTCTGGACTTCAAGATTTTAGTATTTCCCGATTAAAATCAAAAATGCCTTGGGGAGTGGAAGTGCCGGGAGACCCAACTCAAGTTATGTATGTTTGGTTCGATGCTTTAGTCAACTACATTTCAGCGTTAGGGTGGCCCGAAAATCAGGAAAAATTTGAAAGTTTTTGGCCAGGAATTCAAGTGTGTGGAAAAGATAATCTCAGACAACAGACTGCCATGTGGCAGGCAATGCTAATGTCGGCCGGACTACCCAGTTCTAAACAGATTTTTGTCGGTGGATTTATTAATTCTGGGGGACAAAAAATGAGCAAGAGTCTCGGGAACGTAATCAACCCGATTGAGTGGACCGAGAAATATGGTACAGATGCGTTAAGACATTTTCTATTATCAGAAGTGAGTGTCTTCGAGGACTCGGATGTAACCGAAGAAAGATTCAAAAATGCTTTTCAAACCAACTTGGCAAACGGAATTGGAAATTTAGCCGCTAGGGTTTCGACCATGGCTGTAAAAATCAGTCTAAAAGTGCCGGAGCAAAGACTGGGTATCAGAGAAGCTGTTGTAAATAAATTGAAGGAGTTTAGATTTGATGACGCGATGAAATTTATTTGGGAAGATGTAAAAACGTCAGATACTTTGATTAACCAGAGAGAGGTTTGGAAGCTGAAGGGTGAAGAGCAAGAATTTGTGTTGGCAGACCTGGTAAGAATTATTAGACAGACTGCTGCTGACTTGTCACCTTTTATGCCCGAGACCTCAGAAAAATTAATGGCTTCATTCGGAGGTGAAGAAATTAAGAGGGGGGCTAATCTGTTTCAGAGGATTGAAAGTTAATTTGAGCTTATTTTTATAGATTCCCGATCAGGTCGGGAATGACAATTATGAAAAATATAAAATGCTAATTGATACACACTGCCACTTGACCGATGAAAAGTTTTCTGACGTAAAAGATGCTTTGAAAAAAGCATATAGTGCCGGTGTAAAAAAAATAATTATCCCGTCGACTAGCTTAGAGGATGCTAGAAGGGCGGTGGTAATTGCGACACAGGAAAACCAGTACTGCTTAGCCGGAATACATCCGGAGGAAGTGGAAAAAATGTTTAATGATATTCCAGATGGATTCCGCGTCAAGCCCGGAATGACACTAATGGGGGGAGGCTCCTCGACTCCCGCCACGGCAGACAGGTACCTCGGAATGACAGAGAGCGAAAAACTGGATATTGTGATGGAGGAGTTGAAAAAAATAATTGAAAGTTCGGAAAGAGTTGTGGGTGTGGGAGAAATCGGACTTGATTATTATTGGGACAAAGAGAAAAAAACGAAGAAGATGCAAACAGAACTATTCCTCAAACAGATGCAGCTGGCAGCAGATAGTAAGTTGCCGGCAGCTATCCACATGAGAGGGTCTGAAGAAGAGATGAAGATTGAACTTCTAAGCATGAAGAGCTTGCCGACCGGGCAGTTTCACTGTTTTGGAGGAAGCTCTGAGTTCCTGGAATTGGTCCTTTCAAAAGGATTTTATGTTAGTTTTTGTGGGAATATCACATACAAATCTGCCGGTGATTTGAGATATCTCTTGAAACAAGTGCCCCTGAAGAGGCTCTTATTGGAAACTGACAGCCCATATCTGAGCCCAGAACCACTACGCGGAACGGTTAATGGCCCCGCAAATGTTAAAATAACAGCAGAATTCATAGCCTCTGAATTAAATATTGATTATAGAAAACTAACTGAGATAACGAGCCAAAACACAAAATGTTTGTATTCCTTAGATATCTAATAAATAAATACCCCAGAGCCAGCCAAAGAGCTTTAGAAATTTTGCCTGGATTTACCAGCTGGACATTCATTCTATTTCCTGTCTGGGGGTCAATATTCTGGCCTATTGGAGTAGCCTATTTCATTATTGCTTTTAATGTTTATTGGTTATACCGATCGACAACTTTGGCTTGGGCAGGGGTGATGTCTTACTATAGAATCCAGGCCTGGGAAAAATATGACTGGATGGGAGATGTCGCCGGATTTGCCGACTGGAAAGAAGTAAAGCATGTGATTGTCTTGCCTACATACAAAGAGCCTGGGGAAATACTGGAAAGAACTTTGGATGCTTTAGTAAACCAAACAATTGGAGCTAAACAGATTATCCCGGTAATAGCGATGGAAGCGAGAGCTGGAGAAGAAATAAATAGTCAGAGAGAAAAGTTGCTAAAAAATAAATTTCAGGGGAAATTTGCTGGGCTCTATTTCTATTATCATCCAGCAAACATGACAGGAGAAGTGGTTGGAAAGTCCAGCAATGCATCTTGGGCAGGTAAAGAATTTAAAATAGAGCTTGATAAACATAAAGAGTGGGATATCGACAAGATGACTATTTCTTCCGTGGACTGTGACGTCGCCTTACATCAAAACCACCTAGCCGCAATTACATATGTGTTTTTGGACGATCCAAATAGATATCGCAAGATCTGGCAAGGGGCAATCGTTTTTTATAATAATATAGAAAGAATTCCATGGCCGATGAGGGTCTTTAATCGCATGAGTAGCGTAATCAATATGGCACAACTTTCGAGGCCTGACAGACTAATAAACTTTTCAACGTACACACTAAGTTTGAAGTTAATGGATGAAATAAATTATTGGGATACTGATGTGATTCCGGAAGATTATCGAATATTTTTTAAGACTTATTTTGCTACCAAGGGAGAAGTCGAAGTTGAGCCAATTTTTATCTCAGTTTCGGCTGACGCCGCAGAAGCCAATGGTTTTTGGAGCACCTACACGAATACTTACGAACAAGTAAAGAGATGGGCGTGGGGAGCTTCCGACGATGCTTATATTATTAAGGAATATATTCTGGACACCAAAGCTCCATTCTGGGATAAGACCATCAGAGTTTTTAAAGTAGTTGAGGATCATTTTATGTGGCCTGTAAATTGGTTCATTATTACCGTAGGAGCAAACATGCCACCTCTTTTGAATCAGACATTTTCCAGAACAGTAATAGGAAAGACATTGCCACAGGTATCTTCTGCAATTTTAACAATGTCTCTTGTTAGTTTGCTGGCGATGATTCTAATAGATCTCAAGGCAAGACCAAAAGTGGCAAATTTACCTATGTGGAGAAAGATTGTAGCCCCTTTCGAGTTTATCCTGCTACCAGTAGTTGGATTCTTTTTCTCTGCTTTGCCGGGACTGGACGCCCACACGAGACTAATGATGGGAAGATACATGGAGTATAGAGTTACGGAAAAGAAAGTTTAAATGACAAAAAATAAAACTGCACAAAAACTATTATTTGTTGGGTGGGCAGTACTGTTTTTGATGGGAGCAGTGCTAGCAGTTTATTGGAAAACTTTACCGCCACAAATTCCTTGGTTTTATTCGCTCATAGATGGTGAGCAGCAGTTAGTTGACAAGATTATCTTGGTCGGAGTGCTGGCCGGAGCGGCAGCAGTTTTAGGAATTACAAGATTCTTAGCTTCTTGGGCCGGAAAAAACGATTTATCTGCTGAAACAACATTGATGATTGGAGGTCTTGTAACGGTTGTCCTTTTGGCTGCCGGGTTTTTTAGAGTGATGCAAATATTTGCTCTATGACGAATTCAGGAATAACAATCCTCCCTTTTCTGCTTTCTTTATTGATTAGCTTGGTTATCACCCCGATTACAGTATTTTTGTTTAATAGATTGGGTTGGGTAATAGACCCAAAGAAGAATCCACATCCGGCACATCTTCATAAAACTCCTGTGCCAAAAGGAGGAGGAGTTCCCATTTTCCTTGCTGTATTCTTAACTGTAGGTTTTTTTCTTCAAATTGATAAGCATTTGTTGGCAATTGGGCTCGCTTCGCTCCTGGTGTTGTTGACCGGTATTGTTGATGATGTGCGAGGACTAAACCCATACCTGAGACTTGGTTTAAATTTTTTGGCTGTGATAATTATTGTTTCATCCGGAATAGGAATTTCATTTATTTCAAATCCATTTGGGGGTATTATAGATTTTTCAAGTATTCGGATTGGATTTAATCTCCTCGGAAAACATCATGAAATTTGGGTACTGGCAGATCTCTTTGCACTTCTTTGGATTCCCATACTAATGAATGCCATAAACTGGTCTTCCGGTGTCGATGGTCAAATTAGTGGAGTGGTCACCATTGCAGCTCTGACTTTGGGAATTATATCCCTTAGTTACAGTGCTGATATTACTCAGTGGCCAGTGTCTATTTTGGCTTTTGCTTTGGCAGGTGCCTTCGCAGGCTTAACAATTTTTCATTATTATCCTCAGAAAATTATGCCCGGCTACTCGGCAACGTCTCTAGCAGGATTGTTACTGGGGGTCATTTCTATATTAGCAACGGCCAAGGTCGGCACAGTTCTAGTGGTGCTTGGAGTTCCGTTGGTCGATTTTATTTATTTAGTGATAAAAAGAATTGGCTCAGGAAAGTCTCCAGTGTGGGGAGATAAGGAACATCTCCATCATAAATTACTTTCAATGGGTTGGGGTAAACGAAGAGTTGCTCTGTTTTACTGGATGATAACGGCGATGTTGGGAGTGGCTGCTATTAAGTTTGAAGCTAGAAGTAAACTCTTCATCATGATAGGATTGGTTGTATTAATGTTAACATTTGTAATATGGCAATACTCTTGGCACTTCTCAAAGAAGTCAGGCCGCGACAATGGGTAAAAAACTTTAGTTTGTTCGCAGCTTTGATCTTCGCAGGCCTTCTTTTCCAAGAGGGTGCTTTCGGTAAGGTTTTTCAAGCATTTTTGATTTTTACGATATTAAGTAGTGTCACTTATCTTTTTAATGACTTACAAGATGTAAAGGCAGATCGGAAACATCCTTACAAAAAAAATCGACCAATCGCCAGCGGAGAACTGCCAGTTCCATTCGCGATTTTTGTTCTGATATTTGGAGTCATAGTAGGGCTAGCTTGGGCATATAACCTAAACTATTACCTATTCTTGAGCGGTCTAGTTTATCTGGTGTTGCAGATAGCTTATACAAAATACCTAAAAACGATTGCGATTATTGATGTAATCGTGATTGCTTCCGGATATTTGATAAGAGTTTATGCGGGAGCACTGACCATCTCAGCACACATGGATGTATGGTTTCTGATGACAGTAATTGCAGCCTCACTCTTCCTAGCTGTGGGGAAGCGCAGAGGAGAAATGACCTTACTCATGGGATACAATGCGGCGGAGACTAGAGCGACTCTTAAAAGATACACAGAACAGCTCCTGGATATATACACAGGTATGTTTGCGACAGCAACGTGGATAACTTATGCACTTTTTACTTTCAATCAACCAAAAATAATACCGGATGGTAGAGCCTTGCAACTAATTTCCATATTGCCAAGAACCTTGATATCGGAAAAGTGGATGATGGTAACTATTCCTTTTGTGGTTTATGGCATCATGAGATACCTGCAAATTATTTATGAAGGTCATGATGGTGAGAGTCCCGAAAGAATTTTGCTGTCCGATAAACCGTTGATTATTACCGCAGTGTCTTGGGGGGTAATGGTAATTGGGGTTCTGTATTATGTAGGGTAACAAACGTAACCAGATTTAGTTTTGTTTTGATTGTTTTTCAAAATAAGGAAAGCCAACTTGTTTTATTTTGAATTGTAGCTTTTCGTCAGAAAAATCAATTGTAGATTTTATTTGATCTAGACTTGATTCAATATCTGCCTGCATCTTATATAGGTCATTTTGAAAATTTGGCGTTGGAGGTCTAGAATTTAAAAAAGCTTCACCTCTAATCATTCGAAAAAATTCATACATTATGACTAATTTGGGATAAGTTGTAGAAATGTCGATATTTCTATTTTGGATGTCTTTCATCTCGAATATAATTAAACCGTACAAGTCCTTTGCAAGAGAAATATATTTTTCTTCGGACATATTATTTAATCAGCTTGGCGTATTGAGAGGATACGTAGCCCCAGCTTCCTTTGAGATATTCGATGTAGTACCAGCCAGCAGCTTCAGAATCTTTGGAGACAAACATGTCTCCAGGATTTACTTTGGCAAGCTCAGTACTGTTGATCGTGGCTGATTCCCTGACCTTTAGCCATCCTGTTGGAGTATCAAGAATTTGCACATAAGGAGTGGTCATAGCGGCTGAAGGTGAAGCCTGTTTTGGTAGTGGTGTGATAACAGTGCTTACAGTGGGAGTAGGAGTTAAAGAAGCTGATGGTGTGGCCTCTGGTGTAGGTGTGGGTGTGGGGACGATGTCCATAGTGGCTAATGTGAGGTTGATTGCTAGGCGATACCCGGCTTGGACAGCAGCATTTACAATCTTGTCCTGATATCCGGGAGCCGTAAAGGAAAATACATGCTGGCCAGTGGAAATGTCGGCAGTAGCAGGAGTAAAACCTGTTGGTTTGCCATCTATGCTGACTGTAGCATTGGGCGGAAGACTGATAATGCTGACGGAGGAATCTTTGTTATTTGCTAACTTCTCGAAGGAAAGAGTGTAACTGTGAGACTTATCTGGAGTAACACCAAATTCACGATGAACAGTAGTTAGAGTACCCGCAACAAGATCTACTTTGCCTTCCCATGACTGACCGGAATCGACAGCGGTCATCTGAATAGTAGCCATGCCCGGAGCTAAACTTTCATCATAAAAGGGAGTTTTCCCGACAGATTTGCCGTTGATAACGACATTAGCATCAGGGTGAGAAGTGATTTGGATGCCTGATTTCTTCGCAAAGGGATTAAGCTGACAACCAGCCAGAAAGATGGATAGTAATAGAATGGGCAGTGTGCGTAAAATACGTGACCTCATAATGTTTTTAGTTTAGCACAGTTATTGAATAATCCTATTGTAAAGAGTTCCTGAGGCCGGAGCGGGAATCGAACCCGCGATAAAGGTTTTGCAGACCTTGGGCTTAACCACTTGCCTATCCGGCCATATGTCACGCACTATTTTAACATTAAACGCTCTTGAATAATTATATTGATTTTTGGGTTTTATTCGGTAATAATGAATTGTGCATCGAGATAATCGTGGAGGCCATAATCGAAAGAAAATCAATGAGGATTTTTTCAAGACTTGGTCGCCTCAAATGGCTTATGTTTTGGGCTTTATTTACGCC
Source organism: uncultured Pseudomonadales bacterium (assembly GCA_964348455.1). Classification (GTDB taxonomy): domain Bacteria; phylum Patescibacteriota; class Microgenomatia; order UBA1400; family MFAQ01; genus UBA10133. Next base: position 280 of record CAYGCQ010000002.1, on the reverse strand, counting down.
GATGGCGCTGTAGAGGATTGCAGAGAATCATCTCGAACTTGTTATTTATTATTATCGAACAACGACTATACACTCCTCGAGGATATCAGAAATGTTTTGTCTGCAGAAAACAGAATTGAAACAAGAAAAGCTCATTTTTCCAAAATAATGGGAAATAAATATTGGTGCAAGACATCATATCGAATACGGATAGGAAATAAAATTATTTTTGAAGATTTAATCAAGTTAGGTCTTTGTTTAAGAAAATCTTTAGTTATTCAAATACCTGAAATACCAGAAC
>CAYGCQ010000001.1:0-133458 GCA_964348455.1 uncultured Pseudomonadales bacterium | reverse complement strand
TAAAAAAAAGAAAAAATCCTGAAGAAAAAATTAGTAATAGAATTAATACTGTAAAGATTTTTTGAAATAAAACTCCATCCATGCCTAAGAGTGACATTTCATTTACTAAAAGTTCAAATAGATAAAGGTTTTTATGCGGAATTTGGGTGCCTGTTGGAATTTCCTGGTTGTTCCATAGCCTGTTCCAGGTTTGGCCATAATGTCTCATCTGTGCGTTGGAGTATGGGAATGTCCAGTCGGATCCAACCATTAGTCCCGGCCGTAAAATAGGCTGAATAAAAATGATTCCGATTAGGAATATAGGTATCAATATCGAAATTATTTTTAATTTGTTTATCATTGAAGTGGTTGCTTAGTTTACATTACTAGACTTATCAAAAGTACTTAGATTGAACCTTAAAGACATCGTCCCAGGAAGGCAAATCGTATTTAAATTTTACCTTGTCGGCTTTAAGTATTTTTACCACTCGGTTACTGAACTGTTCAATGTCGCCAAGCCGTAATCTATATACTTGTTTGTATTTTCCGTAAATGAGCTCTATCGCTGGAAGGTCGAAACAAACCACGGGAACTCCGAGTGAGAGTGATTCCATTATAACTATTCCAAAACCTTCTTCCTTAGAAGGTAATACCAAACATTTTGATTGAGAAATTATCTTGTATTTTTCATTATCATCCAGGAATCCTGTCAAAATAATATTGGAATCTAAACCATTTTTCTTTATCATAGTCTTCATTTTTTGTAGGTCTTCGATAGAGGCACTTCCCACCATAACGCACCTAACTCTTGGTTTGCTCTTTATGATTATTTTCAAAATCTCAACCAGATCAAAGGCTCCTTTTGTATTATTGATACGGCCAACGTATACAATTTGGTTGGTGTTTGGGTGCTTTATATCACCAACTGCACCAGGAACGTCAGCTGCAGCACCGGAAACGACAACTCTTTTAGAATCAAAGCTTTTATTCACCAGGTCCCTCTTCCCTTCTTCTGTTAATACAAATATTTGGGATAATGTTTTTCTCATTAGTCGCAAACTTAACTCTTGGAATATACGCGAGAAATAGCTAATCAAAGGAGGGTTTCCCTTCCTGTCTTTGGGACTTGGGTTTAAATGGTAAAAGTTACCAACCACTTTAATGCGATTATTTTTGCAAAAAATCCTCATTATGTATGCCGGAAGTACATCGCAAAGAAAGTCCCCTGTAAGATAAACGGATCTAATCTGGCTACAATGCAGGAATAGGAATACCGAAGTGGATATTGTACGTTCGATATACGCGAGTACCGTTATAATTCCACCAATTATGGATGAGGCAGAAGTTGGGTTTAAATTCCCAGTATTAAAGATTTCCTTTCCAGGGCAAGCTTTGGCAATCGACTCTGAGGCTAGCTTTGGAGCGAGGATAACTGTATCAACAGAAGGCATTCTTCTAACCATTTGGAATGCTAATACATCACCTCCACTAGAAATTGACTTTCCAATTAATTGATTGGCTATAATTATATTCTTCATGTTCACCGGCTTTTGTGTGAGGAGATGTATTGAAAGCTTTCCGTTTTGGTCCTAAACCGATCAATATTAACTACTGCTAAAGTATATACTAGTAGCTATGAATTATCGAGATAAGTACCAATTTGGAACTGATGTGTCAAAAGTTTTTGTAGATAAAATTCAGAAACTTCTAGCGCGCAAAAAAGTACTGGATTTGGGTTGTGGTAAAGGCAGTTACATGGATAGATTCGGAAAAGGATCTGTAGGGTTAGATCTATCTCCAAAGAATCTAGCTATTGCTAAAAAAAATGGACATAAAGTAATTGAATGTGACCTAAATAATCCTCCCAACCTTAACAAACAATTCGATGCTGTCTTTTCGTCACACCTATTAGAGCACCTAGATGCTCCAATAAACATGTTTAGATATGCAAACAGACATCTTAAAAAGGGAGGTATTTTTGTACTTTCCATTCCAAATGAATCGAGCCCCATTCACTGGAAATATCCCTATTTTACAAGAAACGGAAATCACTTGTATAGCTTTAGTGTGGATAATATCATTGAATTGTTTGAAACAACAGGCTTTAAATGCCTAGAGATCCACTATGACTACTACACAGACCTCACTTCAAGATTACACATAAACTTTTTACTTAAGTTAATAGATTTTCTACCTGAAGCAATTCGAAGAAAAATAGCATGGTCATATTGGTTTGTTGCCAAGAAAAAATAATTACTTTGTTACCTCTACGTATAAGCTATGTTCTCGATGAAGATCGAGTTCCAGTTTTTTTAGCTCAGGGGTAACACCTTTCCTAAACCCTTGAAATTTAATTTTTGAGAATCCTACTTCTTTAAGAATCTCTTTCATAGAGATCTGATCATAATGCCACTGATGATCCCTAATAAACAACTTGGATATTTTTGAGATGACACTTGGAGCTGGACCGTCTTTTTCATATCCCCACCAAATGAGGTTGATTTCTTGGGCCGCAGAATCTAGTGATGTTCTACTTAGTTTCTGATAAATATCAAGCATTTTTGCGATGTCTGGGACACTGATTCGCATTATTCCACCCGGCTTTAAAACCCTAAGCGATTCACTTAGTATTCGAAGCGTTTCATATCTTTCAAAATGCTCCAAAACTTGGGAGCAATAAATGAAATCTACAGAATCATTTTTTAAGGGGAATTTTTTTCTAATATCAAGTAGTTCAATATTGGGCCACACCACGTCATAGTTTTTGGGAAGTAGGCCAAGTGTGCAAACTAAGTGACGAAATTTAGGATATTTGGACAAGAGTGGAAGAACACCACTATCGTAATTAATCCAGCCCTTAATTCCCACTGGACCGCACCCCAAGTTGACCTTAATTAATTTTTTCATATAAGTTCATAGCTATTGTAAATGATTTTCGCATTCTTTTGAGAGAAATTTTTCAATGCGAATTCTCTCATTTTGATTTTTTTTGCATTAAGAACTATATTGTTAGACGTGAGCTCATGTAGTGCCCCATTAAAGTTCTTAAGCGATGGTTCTATGAGAATGGCACCCGACCCTTCAATCATGTCCGGAAGGCATCCCGTGTTGGAGGAAATCATAGCAAGTCCTGATGCTGACGCCTCTAATACAACAGAAGCAAATCCTTCTGGGTACAAAGAGGGCATGATAAAAATATCGCTCTCTTGATATTCCTTTAGGATAATTTTCATTTTTTCCTCAAAATCCTTTGGGAGAGAAGTTCTAATACTCAAATTTGGAACTTTTGAGTACTTGTTTATAAATTTAGCCAGATCTGGACCGTCTCCAACTCTGGCTAAAAAATCAATTTTGGGATTCCTTTTTGCCAACTCTCCAAAAAGGAAAATCCCTTTTTTCTCTAAACCCCTTCCGACATATATTGCTTGTACCTTACCAGCACTGCTTTTTGTTTCCTTAGGTTTGAAAAAGTTGGTGTCCACCCAATTTGGATGTACTGCAACCTTGTTTTCTGGTATACCAATTTTTATTAATTCCTCGAGAGAAGGTTTTCCAACAGCCAAGATATATTCGAAAGGCAACAATAAGTTTTTTACTAAGATTGCCAAGATAGGGCGATTATCAAAATTATAAATAGCGTGAGTACTGATCACCTTCCTCTTACTTAAAACCTTACCCAGCAGAAGTCCAATAAAGCCAGCTGCAAATCCATGTGCATGAATGACTCCTATCTCCTTGCGTCTATAAATCCCAACAATAAAACTTAAAAGAAGGAGTCCGGGAACCAAATACAAGAACGTTACCAGAGCATTATTCTCTATCTTTGGAAAAATACCGTTTCCGAACCAGGGCATACGATAAATTTCATAATTCGAATTTTTTTCGTAAAATGGTGCTTTTACCGGGGTTGTTAGTGGTTGGTAGCTGACCAATATGGTTTTTCGACCTTTGCTCGCAATATATGATGTCAACTTTTGTAAATGAGACTCCACACCGCCTTGATTTGGAGAAGTAAATGGGCAAATAATAAAAACTTTTTTCATAACTTTATTTAGATTGTACTTGTTTTTGTGAATTTGACCTTAGCAAGATTTGTAGTCCCACATTAGCCTGTTTACCAGCCATTACATCTTGAGGTGAATCTCCTACAATTACGGACCTGTTTAAATCAACAAGAAAATCTTTGGCCGCCTGTAGAATTAATCCAGGCTTCGGTTTTCGACAGCTACAACCGCCACCTTCTTCGTGAGGACAGTAATAGACCGCAGACAAATGAATGTTTTTAGAAATTAGATAATTATTCATTTTTTGAGTAATTTCTTCAAAGACTGATTGTGATATCAGTTTGCGGGCAATTCCCCTTTGATTTGTAACTACGATAATAATGTATCCATCTGATGTGAATTTACGCAGATACTCCTCAATACCTGGAACAAAGACAAAATCTTCCCAAGTCTTAACATAATCGTGGTCATTTGGCTTAATGTTAATTACTCCATCTCTGTCGATAAAAATGGCCTTTGATGGCACGGAAATTTGTTTGGTGAATAGAATTTTATTAATCACAACCAAGAGTCTTCTTAAAATAGTCAGTAATAAGATGGAAAATTATCGAATGACAATCTTCAATCACCCCAAAATCCGCACTTTCAATTAATATATAATCATCAACTATCTCGAGAGCCAAACCACCGTCAAATCCAAGCAATCCAAGCGTTTGAACACCTAGATCATCAGCGGTATTAATAGCATTAATAATGTTCTTGGAATTTCCACTGCCTGTAACAACTATAAGCAAGTCACCTTTGTTGGCGTAATTTTTTAACTGTTCAGAAAAAATATTGTCATAGGAAATATCGTTTCCGATGGCTGTAACCAGTGGTGTATTGTCGGAAAGACATATTGCTCTAAAGCGGAGAATTTTTGATTTAATTGGTCTTTTACCTAGAACTGTTTTATTCAAATCGGCAACAAAATGTGATGCCGTCGCTGCACTGCCTCCATTCCCAGCAATAAATATATTTTTTCTATCTTCGTACTTTTCTTCAACAATCTCTAAAATATTTTTCAAGTTATCTTCCTCAATGTTCTCTATGGCAGCAGTAATCTTAGATAAATATTTATTGGCCAGCGAAACTTTTGTGTTCATATTATTTGTAGTAAATTATTCTACTACCTTCGTTATCGAAATTTATATCAATTGGCTTAAGATTTGGAAGAGAATTAACTATTTCAGGATGTCTTTCCTCATCTGCATAGACCAGTAAAAATCCACCACCGCCAGCTCCTAGAATTTTTCCACCAACTGCGCCATGCTTTTTGGCAATGCCATACCACTTGTCAATATTACCACTACTGATTCCTCCGGCTAAGCTTTTTTTCAATTGCCAATTTTCGTCTAGAATATTTCCAAAGTAGTCTAGATCATCTCCTGACAAAGCGTCTCTTGTCTTCATGGCGAGTTTTGTCATCTCTTTTAAACTATTTATAGCTTGCCTGCTATTGATAGAGTTTTTATTCTGCACTTCCAAAATATCTTTTGTCGACCTAGTAATTCCTGTGTAAAGTAATAATAAATTTTTTTGAAGCTTTGTTATGGTATCTTTTGAACAGATAATGGGAGAAACTGAAACAGAGTCATCCTCATGAAATTCTGTAAAATTAAATCCTCCGAAGGCGGCTGCATACTGATCCTGCTTCCCGATAGGCTGATGGCATTTTTCAATCTCAATTTCACAGGCTTTATCAGCTAAATACTCCTTGCTTGAAAATTTACCAAGATATGCCCTGAGAGCATTTAAAACTCCTACCGTGTACGAACTTGACGACCCCAGACCGGTACCCTTTGAAGGAATGTCTGATATAGAAGTAATTTCTACCCCATTTTGTATTCCCACAGATAGTAGCGCTTCCCTGACAAGTTCGTGTTTAATTACTTCCGGTTTGTCTGCAAATTCGGTTATAGAGTAACTTACTCTTATCAGATCGTCAAATTTTTTATTGACATTAATATAAATATATTTGTCTATTGCAGTACTAACAACTGCTCCACCGAATTTCTTGTAAAAAGAGGGAAGATCTGAACCTCCACCAACAAAACTAATTCTTAGAGGAGTTTGAGAAATAACCATTTTTATTTATAATTTTCTAGATAATAACTTATTGTGCGATCCAGACCTTTATCTATGTCAACTTCTGGATTCCAGCCTACAATACTTTTAATTTTTGAGATATCTGCAACTAAATATTTGGGGTCGAGAAGTCTCTCTCCCATATCAATTATTTCAGTACGATATCCAAGTTTTGAAAATATTTTCTCAAGCAAATCCTTCAGAATTACTCCACTCCCAGATCCAATATTAAAACAATTAAACCCTTCCAAATTCATGACTGCAAAATGTGCCCTGGCAATGTCTTCGACAAAAATGTAATCCCTTAATTGTTCCCCCTTTCCAATAAAGAGGAATTGGTTTCTTTGCGATAACAGCTTTTATCCATGTTGGAACCGCACGAGTAACGGGTGATTGTTCGTCATATGGACCGTAAGCATTAAAATAACGTAGTGAAGCACTGTTTATTCCGTAAGTATGAAAATATGAAGATAAGATAGATTCAACTGCAAGTTTTGAAGCACCATATGGCTGAAGTGGCTCTTTTATCGAGTCTTCAGCGACAGGTATTACTTTGGGCGAGCCATAGACAGATGCCGAAGATGAATTTACGATATATTTTACTTCGTTTGAACGCATCGCTTCGAGTAGATTAATTATTCCTGAAATATTTGTATTGAAACATTTTTCTGGGTCATCAATACTTTGTTTAATTATGCTGATTGCGGCAAAATGAAACACTTTATCAGTGCCATTCAGAGCCTTTGTGATTGCCTTTTTATCCAACAGATCACCTTCTATAAACTTTGCACGTTTATCAACAAACTTTTTGTACCCAAATGAAAGATTGTCATACACCGTGACATCATATCCCATATCGCATAGCAGTCTGACAGTATTACTCCCGATAAATCCAGCTCCACCAGTGACCAATATTTTTTGATTTTGCATTATTGTTTCCAGTTATTACGACCGGATTCTGAAGGTAGGACTTTGCCTTTTAGCCAGCCGTATATGTAAATGATTAGAGTTGAATAACATCCAATGGGGTGGAAGAGCCAGGCTGAGTCTGGCTTTCTAATATAACCAATAAATGTTTGATAAAGGATTGGTAGTATTAGGACACAAGAAAAAACGAATTTGAGAATACCAGACATAAAAGAGCCTTCCCAGTCTATATCTCTGTTTTTATTGGCTTTGTGAAATGACATATCGTTCATCCGTCTAAGTTGTTTGCGGAAAAATTTTCCGGCATCGTTTTCGACAAAAGTGTGAATTATCCCTGTATTTACTTTTGCTATTCTTACTGAACATTTGGACCTTATGATTTTTATAAGAATATCAATGTCGAACAGATAGTCTGAATTGTTTATTGCTTTTTGCAAAGTTTCTCTTCTAAAAATGGTTCCATTGGCTCCGATGGTAGGAATTGGTTCGTGATCTAGAGTTACTTTCAGGAATCCTTCTTTTTGTTCCTCATAAAACTTGAGATTCGTCCAGCGATTGGTAATAAATGAATAACGATCATAGTTCCCAATAAAAAGACAAATAGGGTCATTCATTCCTAATAAGGCAAAGTATCTTGTAAGAAAGGGGTCTGATTTGCGATAAGTGTATCTGATGGGTTCGGACAGAATAATTTCTTGATCCTGAAATGGCTTTTCCATGTCCGCAAACCAATGATTATTTGGCAGGATATTATCCGAGTCGATAAGGGCAATTAGATCCCCCTTGGCTTCCTTGACAGCTACCGCTTTCCCTGATTCGCCGGTTTTTAATTTATTGGAAATTATTTTCGCGCCGTATTTTTTGGCAATTTTAAGGGTGTTGTCCGTAGATCCACCATCACCTAACAATATTTCAATTTTTGATTTGGGATATTTTTGAATCGAAATTGATCTAAGACATTTTTCCAAGACTGAGCCGGAATTTAGAGTTGCAATGACAACTGAGATAGAGGGAAGCATGTCTATAGTTTATCAGGTAGGTGGAGTGAGATTGCCACACCTCGTACCCTCTTCGGGGTATCTATGGAAGTACGAGATTCGCAATGACGAGTAATGGATCCCCGCATTCGCGAGGATGACAAATGTTGTCTAGTTACTAAGGTTGTCGCCATGCTGGCCAAGCTGTTTTGGTGAGAAGTCCATCATGTGGCCAAGAAAGCGCCAGCCGGCCATGAAGAGGAATTTGATGTCATCCAGACTTCTGATTTCTTTTACTTTTCTAAGCATAAATTTGGGACTTAAGAATGCTTTGTATAGATCTTGAGTGAGTTCCAAGACCTGCTTCTCGGTAAGAGAGGATTTCATGACTGGCTTTCTCATATCGTAGTCGTCGTAGTCTTCGGAGAGTAGCCAACCTTCTTTCTTACACTCTTCCCAAAGTGGAGTACCAGGATAAGGAATGACGACGGTGGCCTGGAGAGTATCGACATAGCCTTTGTCAAAACATTTTTTGGCTAGCTCCACCGTGTTTCTGGCGTCTTCATAGGTTTCCCAGGGGTAGCCCATCATGATGGTGAGGTGAGGGTCTAATCCCCCTTTCTTTGCCATGCGAACTCCTTCTTCAATCTGCTCTACCTTTAGACCTTTGTCTAGGTGATCGAGAGTGTATTGATTGGCTGATTCCATGCCGTAGAGAATGAACCGGAAGTTAGCTTTGCCCATCAGATCGTAGTGTTCTTGCTTGAGAGCGTTAAGCCGCATGTTACAACCGAAGACAACTTTTTTGTTGTATCCAGAATCAATCATTAGCTTGCAGAAATCCATGAGAGGTTTACCGATCATAAAAGTACCAGCATCGTCAAAAATTTCTTTGACGTGATATTTATCCACAACGTGCTTTACCTCATCGAATAGACGCTGAGCAGTAAATCTTCTGTAAGAGCCAATGGGATTGATTGTATGGTCCCAGACACAGAATGTGCATCTGTTCCACCAACAGTCTCGGCCGGAGTACATGTAAGTAGCGGGGGTGTATTTGTAGTTTCCGTTGTATACAGAGTAGAGTTCCCATTTAGTTAGATCCCTGTCGACAAATGGAAGATCGTTCAGGTCGTGAGCGATACTGGGTTTTCCGGAGTTAGCAAAAGCAACTTTGCCTTTGCGTTTGAAAGTTTCGGCAGGCTTTTGTTTGATTCGCTTATCTCCGGCTCTCCACCAAATGCCACCTTCGAGATCGGTGGGTGGAGTGAGATCCCTCGACTGCGCTCGGGATGACAAGGGTGGAGTGAGATTGCTTCCCGCCACGGCGGGTAAACTCTTGACTCGCAATGACGAACTGAGATGATCTAGTAAATTTACTATGCCAAAATCATAATCACCGCCGGTGATCAGGTAATCGACTTTACTGTTGTCCATCATTTCTTCCGGAGCAAAAGTAACGTGATCCCCTACCCAAACCAGTAATAATTTGGGTAATTCTTTCTTAAGAATTTTTGTTAGTGCCCAGTGTTTCTTTACAATTGGAGATTTGGTTTCTACCATGAGAACATCAGGTTTGAATTTCTTTAGTTCCTTGAGCCACTGATCAAATGTTTGTTCCTCTGCGATACCGTCCATCCATTTAACTGTGTAGCCCTTATCTTTAGCATTTGAAGCAGCATAAGCAGGGACCATGGGATAAATGTAAGTCTTGGCGTTGAAGTACTGGAATTGGCGATTTTGTGAAAGAAGCATGACCCCCAGATCGGAAGGCATGGGAGGGTAGCCGACGACAAGTCTGAGAGGGGTTTTTTTTATTTTTTTAGATTCACCCCTTCGGGTACCAGCGGCCCACTCAGGTTGGGTATGGCTTTTGAGGGTTTTGGATTTGGTTTTTTTGGGCATTGTATTATTTTTGTTTAAATTTCCCAGATGGATTCCCGATCAGGTCGGGAATGACAAGTGGTTATGGGAAAAGTTGTTTTCCGGTTTTGTCTTTAATCATAATAGCAAGAACGGGGCAGCAGCGCGCGGCTTCGAGAACTGCTTCCAGAGTGTCGCCATCCGGATCGGAGATGATGGCTTTACCGTCTGAGTCTCTAAGTAAAAAAGTAAGAGGTGCGGCGATGGAGCATGGTCCGGCGGAGATGCATTGGTCTAGATCAACCGTGATTTTATAGCCGTCTTTTCGTGTTGCTTCGCTGATGCTGTCAGTGGTGTTTACTTGGACCATTATGGTTATAGTTTAACAAATTTTATGGATCCCCGCATTCGCGAGGATGACACGTTTTAATGTGTCAGTTTAGCATTTTTGTGTGCAGTTGCGAAGTGACTGGTGATTGGTGCGGTGAAGGGGATAAATTGATTGTTGAATTCGGGTATTGTTTGGTGTTAAATGAAAGTATGGATAAATATAAGGTTTTTAGCTATGAAGACAGTAGTGGAAAGGATTTAATTATCGAATCGGTCTTAAAATTCACAAAATCTCAAAAATCAAAATATATCAAACAAACTAAATATTTGATGATGTTCGGTATCACTCAAAGCAACCCGCTACTTAAAAAGATTACCGGAACTCGTCTGTGGGAGATGAGAAGCCTGGGCAAAGATAATATTCGTATATTTTGTGCTGAATATGGAGGTGGTGTAGTGATTCTCCATATTTTTATTAAAAAAACACAAAAAACTAGTAAATCTGACTTATCCATCGCCCACAAGAGACTTGCAGAGCTTCTTGACTAAATATATCTTTTATGGTATATTTTGAGAATGAGAAATCTAAAGACTGTAGACGAATTCACCAAAGAGCTACTTAAAGACCCGGATGTTAAAGCTGAATATGACAAGCTTGAGCCTGAGTATCAGCTTATGTGCGCAATCATTGAGGCTAGAAAAGAAAACCAAATGAATCAGAAACAGCTTGCATCTAAGGCCAAAACAACCCAAGCTAAAATTTCTTTAATTGAGGCTGGTTTGGCTAATCCAACCATCCAGTCTATGAATAAGATTGCAATGGCTTTTGGTAAGAAGTTGAAAATTGAGTTTATACCTCGAACTGAGTAATGTGCGATAAATTCACTTCCCTACCGCAACTCTTTCTAAATTGGAAATAGTTTATACGCTTCAGTTGTTGCATTTTTTGCAACAACTTTATATTACAAATTGTTCCAGTCATGAGCTATCGGGATAATTTTTCGGTAAAGAGGAAGCCTTGAAGGAAACGGGTGCCGTACCAAAGATGGGTGACAAAGATGACGGGGATGGAAATGAGGGATTGGAGGATAGCTGATTGAACTTTATTTGATGGATTCCTGGTCAAGCCAGGAATGACAGAGTGTAAGGAAGTTGATGTGCTGGATTGCCACGTCGTTTCACTCCTCGCAATGATGGAGAAAATCCAGAGAGAGTTGAGGGTGAGGAGGAGGAAATATAGTTTGAGTGCCAACCAGCCATATGAGTGCAGATAGTTAAAAGGTGGTTGATTTAATTTTGATAAAAATAAAAGATAAATAAGACCGAGAAGTAAAAATGATGGCGCGAAATAAATGAGCTTAAGGGATGTTTCCGGAAGAATACGAGCAAAAAATCCTCGATGAAGACCGAAGTTACCGTTTTGCATTAAGTGACCTTTCCAGATGGGGCGTCTATGATGATAAACAATAGCTTTTGGCTCATAAATTATTTTCTTGCCCAACTTGTGTGTAAGATCCAAGCAAAGCTTAGTGTCCTCGCCTGGCCAGAAATTCGAGTCAAAACCACCGACTCTATCGAAGTCTGTTTTGCGAACTGCAAGATTCATAGAGGGGTAGTCGTCGACAAACTGCATTTTTCCGGGAAGAAATCGATAGGTGTAGTTCCCAGCTCCAGCAGGTGAGGCAGATGCCCACCCGGAAGACTGCTCCTGCCAGGATACATTGGTCGGGGTGATTCCTGGACCGCCCACACCTGCGATATCTTTGTTTTTTAAATGAGGAACTATTTTAGCTAACCAGTCAGGTGATGGAAAAGCATCGTCATCGATAAAGGCCAGAATTTCCCCCTTTGCCATCTTGGCACCAACATCTCGCTTTTCGGCCGGACCGACGTAGTGACCGTAGGATTTTTGGCGGAGTGAGGGGATGGATCCACGCCTTCGCGAGGATGACAATGTAACTGGATAGTCACAGACGAGAATGATTTCGAAATTTTTGTAGGTTTGATTTTGGATGGCGTCCAAACACTCGACTAAATATGGATTTTTCTTTTTGTAGTCGACAATGATGATGGAGACTTTGGGAAGTTTTTGGTGCAGAGTGGCTTGTGTTTTTTTTGTGGAATTCATTTGATGGATTCCTGCCTTCGCAGGAATGACAAGATTTTAGAATATTTATTTGTAGCGGAGGGTGAGATTTGGGTCTCCCTCCCAGTGGTCTGATCCTCCATCATCATAGTAACGAAGAATGTAAGTACGGTAAAGAATGGCAAGATAATCCATCGCAAAGTTCTGGACAGAGGAGAGTCCGATATTGCTCATAAAATTGTGACTAATTTCGACAGGTGACTCAAATATTCTTTTAAACCCAAGATGGTTAGCAACTGTAAGGACTTCGAGGTCGAAAGCCCAGCGCTTCACGATCAAACGAGGCAAAACCTTTACCAACACATTTCTTTTGAAAAGTTTAAGTCCTGTTTGAGTATCCGAAACGTTTAATCCGAACATGAATTTGGTAGCCTTCTGCACAATGAAAGAAAGAATTTTTCTCTGTAATGGATACTCGACTTTACTAGCCTTGTGACGCTTGCTGCCTATTATAATGTCCGCGTCATACCACTTCATATGCTCAAGCGCTAGAGAAATACCTTTTGCATGGAGATCACCCCCTGCATCTATAAAGGCGATCAGCCCACCTTTGGCCCTGGCCATGCCGTAGCGGATGGCGTAGCCCTTGCCTTTATTGTTTTTGTAAAAATATATTTTGGTTTTGTCTGCTCTGAATTTTTTTGCATGCTTATAAGTTTTATCTCTGGGAGAGACTAGACCGTCGACAACGCAGATGATTTCGTAGGGACGATTTAGGATATCTAAATGGAGTTTGATGAAAGATAGGTCTTTGAAAATGGTTTTACAGTTGTAAGTCGGAACAATAACAGAAAGTAGACTGGTGTCAACTTTGCCGACTTTGAATGTTTTTTTCTTTGCCTTTGTGGGCATGAGGAGATTATATATTAACAACTAGCTGAAAAACTCAAAAAATCTAAAACTCTAAAATTGGAATAAATGGGATGGATTCCCGCCTTCGCGGGAATGACGAATGGTTTGGTAGAGGGTGTGAGATTGCTTCGGTGTCTCCTGAGGCGACTCTGGGATCGGTTGCCGAAACTTCCGCCACGGCGGATAAACTCCATGACGGGTTGAGTTGTGAGTGGTGGTGTGGGGATGGATTCTGAATCAAGTTCAGAATGACAGTGGAGAGAGATTCCTCCACTCATTTCATTTGGTAGGGATCACGAGAGGGTGGAATAATTTATATAGATTCACCCCTTCGGGTACCAGCGGCCCACTCAGGTCGGGAATGACTAGGGTGTGGTACCTCGCAATGATGAAAGATGGTGGATGGATTCTGAATCAAGTTCAGAATGACAGTGGGGTGAGATCTACCCCTTCGGGTACCATCGGCCCCTACGGTCGGGATGACAGTATCGGGTGGAGTGAATAGCTGTTGTTTATGGGTGCGAGATTGTTAGCTAATAACTTTATTGACAAAAAAAAGGACTCCTATTTAGGAGTCCCGGGATAAGTCGCTTCACCAACTGCACCAACAATTATTGCTAAGCAACCACATATTGCGTAGACTGTTCCCCCTAGCGCAGCGCCAAGGCTAAAGCAATATATGGCAAGTGAAAAAAAGAGCAATGCCAGACTCCCGAAAAATATTCTTACGAATGTCACAAATATCTTTTTGTTGTTATCAGGCTGAATAGCTCTCCTGATAGCAGGTTTGTACTTGTTTATGGGCACGATGGCCTCCTTCTTTTTTAAGATGCGATTGTCTTGAATATACTACTATTATGGGTCTTTGTCAAGGAAGCTAGGCACGATTTGAGGATCGAAACAAGCTCAAGAGCAGAGATGTTGTCAGTAAAAGCTGGATAACGAAGCCGGACCATATGAAGCCGGAAAAGCTACCTCTAAAAAAGTAGAGAGCGATGGGCTGAAGAATAACGGCAACTAGCATTAGCTTATTTGCTTGTGGACGGCCAATAGCCATTTGGTACGAAAGCATAAACTGGCTAAGAGCAAAGAAAACCATGGAAAAGGCAAAGATTGACAAAAATGGGGCAGCTTCTAGATAAGCTGATCCGGATAGTACTCTAATGATTAATGCTGGGAAAGTTGCAAAAATGCCGGCGCCAATGAGCCCAAAGATAACTATGACCCCGCCCAGCTTAATCAGAACAGACTTAGTCGAACCAGACGAAGCGTGTCTATGCGAAGCAATCGGTAAAACTAAAGCGATGATGGGAGTAAGACCAAAAAGGATCATGCGACCCAAGATAGATAAAGAGGAATAAATGCCTGATAAATGTGGGTCGAAAAAAATTCTAGCTAATAAAATATCTACCGAGATTAGAGCCATGGTACCCAGAGAATAAATAAAACTGTATCCTGTGAAACCTGCAAGAGAGAACTTGACAGTGGACTTTGCAATTATCTTCGGAGTTATGGATTTTCTAATATTCCAAAAAATTACAATTGTGGTTAGGATGCCGGCCAAGATTTGACCAATCACCGCTCCAGTAGCTCCAAAACCGAGGTTTATAAAAAGAATGGAAATACCGATAGTTAGCAAGGCTCCAAAAAAACCAACGATCGACTGGAAAATAAATTTCTGAAAGGCAATAAGATATGAGCTGATGACTGTTTGATAGAGAGAAATAAACATACTAACCCCAAGGACAACAAAAGCGATGGAGTGAGCTTTGAAAAGTGTGGCTAGTGGATGAGCGAAGAGAATGAGTAAAAATCCAAGTCCGTAAGTAATAGGGCTGATTATCCTCAAAATGTAGTAGAAGAAATGATTGATTGAGGCCTTGTCCCCTTTTCCGTTAAATTCCGAAACATATTTGGTGACTACCCCGGCAATGGTACCTGCCGGTATACCTAGTAAGTAGATTAGGCTTAGATAGGAGAGAAACTCTCCGTACTGGCCAGGAGATAGAAGTCTAAGAAGAATTAAGTGAAAGAGATAGCGAATCACACTTAGGAAAAAATTTGAGAAATAAAATACCGTAGAAGATCTGGCGGTGGGTGTAGAAAAAACTTTGATAATGCGTTTCACAGGTAAGTTTAACACTAGTCTCATCTCCGCACTAATATAACAAGTAGTCTATAATTTGAGCATGGAATTTGCCGGATTTAAAATAGACTTGTGGACTGTTTGGGGGTTGGCTGCTCAAGGTATATTTTTCTTAAGCTTTGTTTTTCAGTGGGCTGTTTCGGAGAAAGAAAAAAGAAGCGTCATCCCAACTGGTTTTTGGGTATTGAGAATAATTGCTTCTATTATGTTAATTTTTTACGTATTACAGAGAAGAGACGTGGTTTTTTTAATCAGTATTTTTTTACAAATAGCCATCTATATGCGCAACATTAACCTTATTTCAAATGCAAAAGCAAAATAGTCCCAGATATTCAGTTGTGATTCCCGTCTTTAATGAAGAGAGCAACGTAGAAACTTTGATTAAAGAGATCAAGGTGTCGATGAAAAAAGTTGCCGGTGAATATGAAATTATCGTAGTGAACGACGGTTCGACAGATGATACCGAAAAGGTGCTTGCAAAGATCGAAAGTGTCAAAATAATTTCACTTAGAAGAAATTTTGGTCAGTCAACTGCCTTAGATACCGGTATAAAAGCTTCCGTGGGAGAGAAAATAATAACTCTTGATGGAGATGGGCAAAATGATCCAGCCGACTTTCTCAAACTAATTCAAAAAATGGAGGAGGGGTATGAAGTGGTTTGTGGCTGGAGATATCAGAGGAAGGATAGTTTTGATAAAAGATTTATATCTAGCGTGGCCAGGAATTTAAGATCCATACTGGTAGATGACACAGTTCACGATGCGGGATGTACTTTGAGAGTTTACAAAAGAGATTGCTTTGAGGACTTGGACTTGAGTGGAGAAATGCATCGGATGATACCGGCTATACTACGATGGAGAGGTTTTAAAATCACAGAGATAATAGTAAATCATCGCCCTCGTATAGCTGGAGTCAGTAAGTATGGTCCGAGTAGAATGGTCAAGGGATTCTTAGATATGCTTCTGATCTGGTTTACCAGAAAATATAATTCTAGACCACTACATCTCTTTGGGGGCGCGGGATTGTTTCTGATTTTATTTTCTTCTGTTTTACTTTTTACCATGGCATGGATGAAAATCTTTTTCGGATATACTTTATCAGACAAGATATGGCCACTAGTTGGGCTAGTTGGGCTTCTAGCGGGAATACAGCTACTGGTTTCCGGAATACTTGCCGACCTGGTAATTAAAAATAATACTCAAGAAAAATCTTGGATGATAAAAAAAATCATTGAAAATAAATAAATTGCTAAAATTTGCCAAAAAAAACTGGGCCGGAATAACACTTTCGATTCTAGTTGCTGTTTATGTAATCACCTTGTCTTACCTGTCTATTCGAAGACACTATGCCTTTGCTTCCAGCTTTGATCTCGCAAATATGGATCAGACTGTATGGAACACTGCTAATGGTCGTTTTTTTGCTGTCTCGGGAATGACTGGGACCACCTCAAGATTTAGTTATCATGCTGATCTAATTCTGGCCTTGCTTTCGCCTTTTTACCTTATCTATGATCGTATTGATACTTTATTATTTCTGCAAAGCTTAGTTATCGGACTGGCTGCGATTCCAATATACCTTCTTGCTCGTGACGTATTAAAGAATAAGGTAAAGGGTCTTGTGATTGCTTCAGTCTATCTTCTCAATCCAGGTGTACAGTGGTCTAATATTTATGACTTTCATGGAGTTACCATGGCTATGGCTTTTCTCCCGGCGGCTTTCTATAGTGCATATAAGAAAAAATGGAACTGGATGTTCTTATTTTCATTTCTGACACTACTGACCAAGGAAAGCGCATCTCTGGCCGTAGTTATGCTAGGAGTCTATATATTTATTTTCTATAGACAATGGCTGAGGGGGACGATCCTGATGGTAGCCGGAGCGGTATGGTTTATAGTAACCGTTTTCTATCTAATTCCTCACGCTGCTGTAAGTGGAGCTTTTTGGGTATGGAACTGGTTTGATATTTCCAAATACTCTAATGATTCCGGTGTGGGCTTTGATATTAGTAAGATACTTTGGAAATTTACCAACATAGACTCAGGGCCATATTACCTTACACTTCTCAAACCTTTTGGATTCATTCCACTTCTCGGCTTTCCATGGTTCTTCTTGGCGGTGCCGGACTTCTTTATTAACATGATGAGCACTCAAAGCCAGATGAGAAGCAACACATTTCACTATGACAGTATTATAGTGGTCGGACTGGTGATGTCGACAATCTTGGCTTGGAAGCTGATAGATATTATATTCAAAAAATATAAGTGGATTGGCTGGTTAATCGGGGTATGGCTACTGGCTGTTGCGATTAGAACAAATTATCACTACAGCCCACTTCCGACTACCCCATCATACTGGAGACCAATGTATGATGTTGGCCAAGATGAGATTGCTTTTGAGAAGGCGCTTAGGGCAATTCCAAAAGAAGCTTCTGTAGCCGCATCATCTGAGGTAAGAGGGCACATTACACATAGAGAAAATGCGTTTAATTTACCACAAATGGTATTTGGAGCTGACTACGTTGCCATGGTAGATCAAAACCGTATTATCGGGGACTATAAGCCAAAAGATTTCGAGGGATCCGTAATTGAAAAACTACTAGTGGATGAGAAATATAGCCTTGAATTCCACCAGGGACACTTTTATCTCTTTAAAAGGATTTGGTAGCTAGGCAACAAAGTAGCCACGGGTGAAGAAGATTACAGAAAAGATTGTGAAAACCACACAAATAAGGTAATAAAAATATTTGAAGTATGGGTGATTCCTGTCTAGCCATAGAGCCAGATAGATAAAGATAGGAAAGAGAACTAGTGTAAACCTAGGCATGCTGGAAAATGATCCAATAAAAGTGGGAAGCAGGAAAGACAAAAAGGTAAAAATCCAGTAAGAAAACCTTATCTTCTTAAGCGAAAATATTAGCACCAAAACTATTAAGGCGGCACTTAGTAGTTCCAGCAAAACTGTAAAGAATAAGGGGTCTAAGTGATCCATAAACAATACCATTCTGGAATATCTAAAAAACACTTGATGGAGAAGAATCAGTTTGTTCCCCGCCATCCCGGCTAAATCAGTCTGGTACTTAATGAAGAAAAATAGATCTCCTGTCTGAAGAAATTGATATCTTAGAAATGAAATTAGACCTATGGGGGGGAGACTAAGCCAGATAGAAGAGGGGTTAATTTCAAATTTTTTATCTTTACCGTAAAGCAACCAGAATTCATAGATGAGGGCGGGCCAGAGAAAAATTCCGGTGACTCTGGTGGCAGAGGCAATACCCGCCATAGCACAAGCGAGAAAAAAATTATTTTTCCTGGCAAAGTAAAAACTGAGAATAACTAGCAACAAAAATACAGATTCGGTATAAACCGAGCCAAAAAAGAAAGCTGTAGGAAATAATAGTAGAAGGTAGATAGTGGACTTGGCAATCTTGGACTTGAAGTCCAGCAAAATTAGCTTGTAGAGAAAATACAAAGCCAAGACAAATGAAGCATGAGAAATAATCAGACCGGAAGATAAGTAGCCACCAAGGAAACTAAAACTTCTTACCAACCAGGGGTAAACGGGATAGAAAGCATAGTCTGCGTTTGTCTTGCGCTGATAACCATATCCATTTTGGGCTATATCTAGATAGCGAGATCCATCGAAGTTGGACCACATGGAAAAAATGTTTCCAAAGGCAGGCTTTTCGGAGACGTTGGTGAAACGAGGGCGGGGTACTAGAAGGAACATTGCCGGGATGGCAATAAGAATCAAGATTAGTCTCCAACCTAAAATCAGCTTAAATATTTCTTTTAGAGACATGGGTAAGGATGATTATATCAATTTCGCTTCCAAGTTTGCGGTGTAGTAATATTCAACTATGCTAGATTATCTACAAGAGGAAATGGCTGTAGCTCATGATACTGAAAAGATTATCGCTACTGAGGAAGCGACAAGGATATCTGTGAGGTTTTTTGAGGAAGATTTAGAGTATATTAATCTTGAAGAATTTATCCTACAGGAAGAAACCAATAATATCACAGAAAGAACAACTTCTATTAGAAACATAGATATCGAAAACTATGGCTCAACTTATTGTGTCTATCGCTCCACTATGATCTAATTAGGAAATGATTGATTCTGACAAAATATTATCAAATGTGAATGAAGGAATACTGTCCGAAACTGATCTATTATTCCAAGAAATATATCAAGTTGGCTATCTTGACTCTGAAGAAAAGATAAGGCTCGCTAACAAAGCAAAAAATATCTTAGGAGATAATTGGAAGGAGGCAATGACTGAAAACATCCTGACAATAAACTCCTCTACTGAGAAGCTAAGCATATTACGAGTACTAGAAAAACAATGGAAAGGAGAAGATGTTTCTTTGCTTGCCAAAATTATCTCTGAACCGAGCATTATTCAATCCACTGACCGAAGTTGCAAATCTGATGTAATTGAAAGCTTGCTGTCGATTTCAGAGGAATCCTCTAATCTTCCGAATGAAATAACAGTCGGAAATATAAAAAAGGCAATTGAGCAGATCATCAAGCTAATAGAAAAATATGAGGATGTAGATAACAGAACAGCGGAGCTGGCAAGGATGGACTTGTTTAATATGATAAAGGTAACTGTATTTCTGGATCCTAGAGAGCTTGCACATATCCACTCATTAGTAGCTGCAAGCAAAGATGTTTTTACCAGCAAATTAGCAAATAAAGTAAGAGAGTTTACGCAGCTATTTTCAACCGGTAACCTTAACGAAGCTAAGACATATTATTACCCCCTAGATATCAAAAATCATACTGACTTTGATGAGCTAGATTATTATGGTCCCATAGACAGAGTTAACCGCGAATACCCCGATGATTCAGATAATTCATTTGAGAAGACATGGTTTGACAGTAGCATGCTGGAATCAAATTTTAAGTTAGAGATTGGAGTGCAAAAATCGAAAGAAAGACCAAGTCAAAAAGAGATCATTTCAGACCTAGAAGCTGTCATGCTTGCAAGAAAATTTTTTGAAGAAGATATGCAGTATATGAAACAGAGGCTGGAAGAGTATCCGTCAGAAGCTGTTGAGTTTAGAGGGTTAATAATGAAAAATCCATCAATCAACAAGGAAACCCCAATAATGATCATTCGACCAAATCTCGAGTTTGACCCTGAACGATCTTACAACAACGACGGTGGTAGAAATGATATTCACCACCATGATGTTTGGTATGGTTGGGAGATTGAATCTATCAGAAATCCAACCGGGGAAAGAGCTAAACTCTTTAGATATTTAGCAGATGAACCCAGAAAGTATAATGACTTGACCCATATTTACTTAGAATATAAGAAGGCCGAAGACTCTGGAAATAGTCTAGAAATTGTTCTCGGCTGGCCACGTTTTGTATCAATAGAAGATCCACACCATGAAGAAATAATTATGGAAATGGCAAGATATGGAATAGATATTGTGAAATTCGGATCACACGATGATGAAGCTATAGACGTTGAGAAATTGATTCTTAAAACTGAAATTAACTTTATTATTGAACGAACAGCAAAGCAACTTTCTGAAATCATCACTCCATCTGAGGTTAGAATATATCGAAACTTGGCGTACAAATTTTTAAGTGATCCCAACCCCAACAAAGGAACTCCTGCATATCAAAAGTTTTTTGAGTATTTTACTCTGGCAAGAAAATTATAGAGAGCCTACCTTTTTGTAGACTTCGAGAGTTTGTTTGGCGGTTTTGGCCCAGGTAAAGTCTCTGGAGCGCTCTCTTGCCATTTCAATTTGGTGGGCTTTTTGTTTTGGCGAAAGACTGAGTGCTTTTTGAATCGCTTTCTCCATGGATTTTAATTTTCGGGGATTGAAGGTGATGGCCCCCTCATGATAGATCTCAGGAGAGCTGGAAGTGTTTGAAGAAGCTATTAAACAGCCTTTTGTCATGGCTTCCAGTAGTGGTAAGCCAAACCCTTCGTAGTAAGATGGTTGAACGTAAAGAGAGGCGAGGTGGAATATGGCGTTTACGTCTTCGTTTGGAATGGCTCCTAGAATATTAATGTGGTTATACACCTGAAGCCTTACGAGGTCGATTAGCTCTGGGTGAACAGGCTTTACTATTTCCTGAATCATGTTTTTTCCAACAATTACGAGGGGGACACCTAGTCGATCAGTTACCTCAGCCAGTGATGGTAGATTCTTGTTTGGGTTCGGACCAGAAGAAATGGTGAAGACAAATTTGTTCGGCAAGTTGTATTTCTTTTTCACCTCGGCAATCTTGGCAGGGCTTGGTTTAACCTTGTAACTATCCCCTACTGCAAGAGGGGTGACGAATATTTTTTCCGGGGAAATTCTAAAATATTTCTCGATATCCTGCTTCGAATTATTTGAATCGGTGATAATGGCAGCGACAGAGCGAAGTGAATACCACTGCCTAAGCAGATTAATGGTACCCATGACGCCTCTTGGATATCTATCCGACATTACCAGAGGTGTAAGATCGTGAATGGTTACTACAGTTGGTTTTTCTTTTTTTATTTTGAGAGTAGGATAAAAAAGATCAAAGAATGGGTAGTGAATAATGTCCGGATTTTTATCCGTTAATATAATTTCCGGAAACTTAGTTAGTGACTTGGAGAGATTGTCGGCATAGACCCCGACTCCTCTTCCGGCAGAGTGGCCACCGCTGTTAATAAATACTTTAATGGGTTCCATAGTCAATGTCTTTATATAATTCCCAGAGTTTCATGTATGAGAAAGCGTGATGAAGTCCGGAGTAGAGAGCAAAAACAAAACCAGGAAAGCCATCCAAG
Organism: uncultured Pseudomonadales bacterium; assembly: GCA_964348455.1. GTDB lineage: Bacteria > Patescibacteriota > Microgenomatia > UBA1400 > MFAQ01 > UBA10133. The sequence continues at coordinate 111,320 of CAYGCQ010000001.1, read as the reverse complement.
AAACCCCGGTAACGGAAGTATAGACTGCAAAAAGTTCCAAGAGGCTTGAAGAATAAATAATTTATCGTATTCAAGATGTTTATTTTTAGACCTTTTTCTTTCAGCTGATGGGCGTTCAAACTTGAGTAGCGATCTTCTCTGATAAGGTATCTGGAAAAGTTTGGGGTTCCAAAGTGATCGAGATTTGACCTCAACCAGCCAGTAACGCCTTTAACTACCATTTGTTCGTGGACATCTTTGCCCGGCAGCTCGGCCTTTCCTTTTTGAAATAATCTAATTACCGGATCTGGATATTGGCCGGAGTGCATCAGAGTGCCTTTGAGAAAATAATTTTTGCGTGGTAACCAGTAGGCTGATGCAGGTGAATGCAAAAGTTTTGGTTCGGGGAAGATTTTATAAATTTTATTTAACGAAAGTTTAAGAGGTGAGATCCACCAGTTATAACCGAAGTATCGGCCTTCCAGGATACCAATAATTTCTTTTTTCATTTCAGGAGTTACCACTTCGTCTGTGTCGAGTTGAAGAATCCAGTCCGATTTGGCAGCATCATTTGCTATTCTCTTTTGAATGTGGAAGATAGGGTTGTTCTCTCTTATCATGACCCTGGCTCCCATTTTCTTGGCAATCTCTGCAGTCTTGTCGGAAGAGGTGCCATCGACTACGATGATCTCATCAACCCAGCCTTTGACGGAATTGAGAGTGTCGGCAATACTATCCTCGTTGTTGTACGAGGCCATAGTGACGGAGATTGTTTGACGAGTGGCTTTCATTGAATATTTATATTATAGATTGCTTCGGTTCGGAATACCAAAACTTCCGCCACGGCGGATTAACCCCATGACGTGTGGTGTGGTGTGTGGAGTGAGATTGTTTGTGTGAGATGAGGGGATGGATTCTGAATCAAGTTCAGAATGACAAGGGTGGAGTGAGATTGCTTCGGTGTCTCCTGAGGCGACTCTGGGATCGGTTACGAAACTCGCAATGACGAAAGGGGATGAAATTGATTTGATGGATTTCCCCCTTCGGGTACCAGCGTCATTCCTGCGCAGGAATGACGTTTATTTTTCTTTGGCAGTGATAGGTAGATCAATTTTTAAAACAGGTTCTGTCGAGATGAATTTGTACATTGGGATTCCGGCGGGGTCGTTGATAATATGGATTACGGCTTCATCATCGACGGCCTCGTCTGCGGCCATTATAAGGGTATTTGGAAGCAACTTATCTTGACCATAGTCAATTGATCGGAATTCAAACTTTCCGAACTTTCTGACCGTGGAGAAACCAAACTTATCGCGAGGGGTCATGACAAGTTCTTTTTGGAGCACTTCAGGTGGATATTTTAGGAAAAAGGCCATAAGTATGTAGGGCTGATCATAACGATCGGAAATTAAGATACGGTCATAATTATCATAGTTGTCGTTGGTATAAGCAGCGACTTGATCAAAACCGAATTGCCAAGCAAAGGGGAGCTCTTTGGGGTAATGAACATAGTATAGATGTAGATACCGAGCGACGGAGTAGGTGCCAGAAAGAAATAGTAAAGTTGAAATCGTAATAGTGAGCCATTTCTTATTTACTCTTAGAAGCAGGTTTATAAATACTGAAAGTCCAAGCGCAGAGATTACCGATAGAGGCACTACCATGTTCTGAGAGCGTAGGGCATGAGGTGACTGAAAAGTTAGAGCAGCAGCCAATGGCGCTATCAAGAACCAAATAAAAATAAGTTTTTTACCCTTCGAATCTAGTTTCAGTAAGGAGTAAAGTCCTAGAAAATAAAATGGTATCAAGAACAAATAAGTCTGCCCCATACCAGGCACTTTACTACGAGCAATCTCGTCTCCGGTAACAAATAGAAAGCGTGGTGAAAAGTGAGATAAATAATTTTTGACAAATCTTAGTCCGTAGGAAAGATATTGGTTGTGAATAGATTTGATAAAAATAGTTTCAGGGGTGTGAGCTCTACGCTGTTCCAGTGCTTGCCAGAGTGGACCGGTATCTGAAAAAACAGAAACTCCTGAAAAACGCGATTGACCTTCTTTGGATAGAAGCTGGCCGGCGAGAGGGAGGGAGAGGAGGAGGCCGAGAAGACAGGCGATGAGACAGGTTTTTGAAGCGGTAGATTTATATAGATTCCCGATCAGGTCGGGAATGACACGATGGACTTTGGGTAATGATATTGGGAAGAGTTGTTTCCAGAAGAGGATGACGAGAGTGAGGGCAAGTAAGGGAGAGATGATGCGGGCGGAGTGATATGTGTAGAGGCTGACGGCCATAGAAATGACAAAGAGATAAAAATATTTTGGCTTTTCCAAGCCCTTGAAGAAAGACCAAATCCCCAAAAGGATAAAAAAGAGTGCTGCGTTTACCTCCCATCCTCCCCGAGAGAACTGAAGATGCCAAGGAGAAATAGCGAGAAGGAGGGCGGAGAGGAGGGCAAATCGATATGTCTTTGTGTCACATTCTAAATCAGAAGAATTGTGATCCGGATGGATCCCCGCCTTCGCGAGGATGACATGATTGTTAGTGGAATTTGTTTTTTTGAATAAAAGAATGACAACTAAGTAAAGGAGGTAGACAGAGGCAATACCGTCTAGTGCTGAGGGAAGACGGACAGACCAGACATTCAGTCCTAAAAATTTTACGAATGGGAGGACAAGATAAAAATAAACTGGAGGCTTGTAGTCATCGAAAGATCTAAATACTAATGGCCAAGACATAGAATGTTCATCTTTACCTGTCTGGATCAAAGACCAAGCGTTGTACCCAATCGCGGCTTCATCTGCGTTTAAACCAGCCGGAAATTTGTCCAGAGAGATTAATCTTAGAAAGGCAGCTAATAGCAAGACAAGAATAATAGGAATAAATTTGTATAGATTCCGGGTCAAGCCCGGAATGACAGTTGATTTCATTGTTTAGTTTTAATGACTCTAAATAAGATTTTTAGATCAGGAGTTTCAAATTGGCGAAAAAGAGACACGTTTGACCCGGCTATGTCGAACTGGTTATTGATATTACCCTCACTCCCGATAAAGAGAGTGTCCTTACCAGTATTCATGTCATCGGAATTAAATTGATGGAACTCTACGTTGGCGACTTTATCAACTTTTCCCACATCAAGTCCTCCGTCTATAAAGCCATTGTTTTTTTGATATGTATCGGGATCGTAAGCGGTATAAAAGAGATAATAAATATATGGCTGACCGAAGACATCAGTAAACACAACTCTTTTGGTTGGATTTTCTTTGATTAATCCAACTACTTGTTTGTATCCATAATTAAATTCTTTTGCAAAAGCTGTTTGGCTGTGAAAAAAGTAGACATCAAAAGTGTAAACGGTGACCAAACCATACAAGATAACTATGGGAACTGCAAAGTATTTTAATTGCTGAATCGAATAGGCCATACCAATACCGGAAATTATGGCAAGTGGAACTAACATAAATAGCGCGCGAACGGTTGAAAATTCGGCCAAAGTCAGCGAAGCGGGTATCGGGGCGATAAACAATAGTCCAAGGATTAAAAGAGTGGGCTTACTTGGTGAGTCATGACTGCCTGGAAAAATTTGACGAGCGAGCCAGATGAATCCAAACACAAGCCAAATAAATTCGAGAGGGTTCAAAACTCCAAGGCCAGGGATGTGTCCCCTTTCAGAGATTATCGGACCCTCATAAAGTAGGACTTCCGGAGAAAAATGATAGATGTAGCGGGAGATCACTAGTGAGGTGGACAACTGGGTCTGATTATGAAATATGGGAGTAGCAAATGAATTTGGCCCGTCTATTGGCAGTGCTTTTTCTGCGAGATTTGGCTTGTAGTTAAAGATACTAAGAGTACTAAGTCTATTACCAGCACTACCAAAGATAGATCCAAAAAAGATAAATAAGCCAAATAGTACAAAGGGTAATACTAATAACAGTTTTCTTGGATTGAGATATTTCTTAAATTCCAACCAAAATTCTTTCCAGTAAATTATGACAAATAGAAGGAATACTAGAGGTGTAAGAAGCTTGGCAGCTTGATACATGGCCAGTGACAAACAAGCCAAAAGAAGTGATGGGTATAGAGATGATTTATTTTTTATAAATCTCAAGAAGTAGTAGAGTGCAAAAATTGTCAAAGTGGAGAAAACATTCACCTCCCAAGATCCATGGCTAAAGTGAACAGACCAGGGAGAAATGGCGAAGGCAAGAGCGGCGAAAGACCCTAAATTAAAAGTTGAATTTGATTTATATAGATTCCCGATCAGGTCGGGAATGACATTGTTTTTTGATTTTGATTTTGATTTAGACTTATTTGAGAATATTTCATTGGTGAGAAGGTAAATGCCCAATATGCCCAGAATGCCGGCAAGAGCAGATGGAAAGCGCACAGCGAATTCATTCAAGCCAAATATAGCGACTGAGGGAACAGTGAGGTAAATATATGCGCCTGGCTTGTAATCCCCAAAACTTTTGAAGATAAGTGGTAAGAATGCGCCATGCTCATCTCGACCGGTCTTTAGAATCGAAAAAGCATTGTAGCCAATAGCTGCTTCGTCCCAGGTCAATCCATTTGGAACTGCAGACAACTGCCACAGCCGAAGGAATGTACCTAGAACCAGAGCAACAATCAGTATGGTGTATTTCTTCATGGGACAGAAGTAATTATAAACGCTGGAGTACCATCTAAGAAATTGACTGTTTTTATGACATGAGCGTTGACCGGTACATGTTCCGGAGAAGTTATAAGGAGACTTCTCTGGGTGGGAATTTGACCGCCACTTTCTAATGGCAGAGTTTTTATACCGGTAGTTGGGATTTGCCAATCGTTTACAAAATAGATGTTATCTATCTTATCTGTCCAGAACCAGTCAGACTTCTCAAAACGGATATTGTCACCCCCTAGCTGAAGCAGTTCCGGATTTAACTTGGTGTAAAAAGCATAGAAAATGTGAGGTTCGCCTAAGCGCTTGGTTATAAAAATTTTGTCGTATTCAGATTGGTGATCTTTAACGTAATCCATTACTTCAGCGTAGCTATGTTGCCATGAAGAAGAATACTTTTGAGAATAATCACCGAAGTAATTCTTGAGATAAAAACCGAAAGAAATAGATATCCACAAGGCAAGAAGGACAGAGATTGTTGTTTTCCATTTGGACCCAACGAGACTTAAAAGCCGGTAAAAACCCAGTGCAGCAAAAATGATCAGGGCTGGGATCATGGGATTTGGGCGAAGGGCTTGTGGTGGATCTATAGTGAGAGACGCTGCTATCGGGGATAGTAAGAGCCAGGAATAAAGAAACTGAAAGGATTTGATGGAATTCATTTGTATAGATTCCCGATCAGGTCGGGAATGACTTATGATTTTATGATTCGTAAGGGGGTTGATTCGTCTAAGGAAAGAGAAGAAGCCGAGAAAGGCCAAGAGGAATACAGGAAGAGTCAAAAGGTTCTGATCCGGAATTGCAAACTGGAACTGGGCTCCCCATTTCTGAGAGAAAAAATCGGGAGTGAAATACCCTATGTAATTTCTGAGTGCGGTGCCAACAAAGAAAACAGGTCGATTATGAATCAGCTTGGCAAATAGAGGTGCTAGCTGGCTATTAGCTCGACTTTCCCCTATTTGAAAAACGGCAGCTGGCGATAAAATCTTTAATTTTTCGTAGCGGGCTGTGCCCTCTCCAACGAAGACTTGAAAGATGACGAGGCCGGAGAAAATAACTACCAGGAGCAGTGCAAAAATATTACTTGTCATTCCCGATCGTAGCGACTGGGAGACCCTGATTAGGAATCTATTTAAATTTTTTTGTTTCCGGATGGATTCCGGGTCAAGCCCGGAATGACGAATGTTAGATAGAAATTTTTCTTTATAGATTAAAAGTGTTGTGATAACCATTAATGGGACGAAGACGCGGGCGGTGTTGTAAGTGTGGAGGGAAAGACCAAGAAGTAGGACCGCGGGGAGAAGAGAAATCTTTCGAGATAAAGATTTTTTTGTGGTTTGAGATCCCTCCACTGCGGTCGGGATGACAGGTTGATTTTGCTTCAAAAATCGTAATAAGAAATAAAAGCCGAAAATTATTAGGGTAAGTGATAGATTGGCTTCCAGAGCGGGACGAGAAATGAAGAAGTGCCATGGAGAGATGGCAAGAAGGAGGGCAGAGAGGAGCGGAAGGTCTTTATATAGATTCCCGATCTGGTCGGGAATGACAGGTGAGTCCTTTGATGTGTCTTTATTTGTGAAGGGTTCTCGTGTTAGTAAGTAAATTCCGGGGATGGCGAGAGTTCCGGCTAAGGCAGAAATGAATCTCACAGCAAATACGTTTAATCCAAAAAGCCAAACTGGGATAGTAGAGAGATAAATATACAAAGGAAGTTTGTAGTCACCAAATGCTCGAAAAATATGAGGGAATGAAATTCCCCATTCATCTTTTCCGGTCAAGAGTATCGAGTAGGCATTAACTCCATGACTCACCTCATCCCAGTTGGGTGCTACAGGGAAGTCGGCCAATTTCCAAAATCTGAGAACACCACCCAATAAGGTGGTTAGAAGTAGAAAAATAAAAGTTTTGCTTTTAAAAATGGATTTCATAAAATATTGGTTCACCGGAAGGTGATGTAATTATGTCACTGTTTGTTCCTACTGTTCGGACTTGACTATTAATGGTCTCGAGTTTTGCAAAATAATAGACTGCTTCAGGCAGTAGGTTTTCTGATTTATTGTTCATGTCGCTGAGTGTGGCAATATAGAGATTGCTGTCTCCAATCCTGTTACCCTCAAGATTGTGCTCGCCAGACATATTGATGTATACGGTATTGTCTTGAACAAATTTTTGAAATCTACTAGGGTCAAATCTTGTGTAGTACAGATAAAAAATCAAGGGGTTTTCATTTTTCGGAGAAATCACAATTGGCTGTCCGGGGTATTTCTCAGAAGAAATGATTGCTTGCTTCATGCCATAGCTCCAAAAACCCGCAGAATCGTATCGATAATGTGTCCAGTAGCTATGAAGAAAAAATATCGATTCAAACACAACAGCTAAAGAAAATAGATAAAATAATATTTTTTTGAAGGAGCTTAAATAAGCTAAGCCAATTCCGCTAACAACCACAAAAGGCAAGATCATCATATATGATCGACTTGCATGTGTTCCACCTCCTCTGGTAATCACTGATGCGGACATGGCGACAATCAAAAAAGATCCCAAGAATAACACTAATCTGCTTTTTTGATACCTAATGAGGAAATACACCCCAATCACTAATAGTGGGAATATTGCGCGATACAATACACCCCAGTTTTCTGGTGAATGACGAAGGTTTGGGTCGCCTTGTGTAAATAAAAATTGCGTAGAGATTAAATCAAACAAGTTATTTGTGAGATCGTTAGAGTACCAGAGAGGCTTATTGTGAAATATTTTTGTAAATATTGAGGGACTGGAACCCACAGCAGAGACGGGACCAAAATCCGACTGTCTTTCAAGATTTATTTCCGGAACCGTCGTTGGGTTTGTGAAGATGGAAATATATTGGAATCTAGAAGCAGCTCCCCCACTGAGTAGTAAAAGGACAAGGGGTAGAAATAAAATCACTAAAGCTGTCAAAATCTGTTTCAGAGATTTGAAGACCTTGGTATCACCAGATAACATCAATAGCAGAATTGGGTATGCGAGCACCGCCAGCTTGGCAGTGCTATACACCATAGGAGTGAGACCAAGAAAAAGTGTAGAAAGATAAAGAAATTTATTTTTTTTCATTATCAAGTATTCTGTGTATAGGTAGAAGCCAAAAATAGCAAAGAAATATAGCATGGATAGTTCGAATCCTATTCTGGAAAAAGTTACGTGCCAAGGGATTAAAGCTAGAATAGCTGAACCAATTAATCCGAGATGGGATACTTTCAGGTCGAATATTTCTTTTTTTGATAGATTCTCTAAAAAAAGATAAGTGGCCAAAATGCCCAGAATTCCAAAAATTGCCGGAGTAAGACGAATAGCGAGATCTAATGGAACACCAATAAGATTAACTAAAGCAGTGAAGTATATCGGGAGAGGTGTGCGAACATCAGAAAATGAATGAAACTGTAAAGGTAAGAAATTACCTTGATAATCTCTGCCTGTAGTGAGCAAAGTATGTACCTGATAACCGATATCTACCTCATCTGAATATAGACTGATTGGATTTTGAAGTAGGCCGTAAAGCCTTATGATACCTGCGACGAAAAGAGCTAATATTAAGGGCCAGTAGTTGAGAATGAAATTTTTTATTTTCATTTTGATTTAGGGTTTGTTTTTAGTATGCGCAATGAGCCTCCGTTGTTGGGCAGTCGAGTCTCTGAAACTACTGTTAGGCCGTGATACTCCACTTGTGGGTCTGAGATAGCAATGCTATCAGCCACAATATACTGTTCGACATTGTCAGTATCAACACCCCATTGAAAGCCCTTAACCGTAATTTTTCCCAAGTGTTTTGTGGTGTTGCGCGTCATATTGGTATAGTACTCCGAAAGAGGCACTTCTAGGTTATCTTGCTGATATGTAGCCGGATAGTATTTTAAAAAGAACAATAGCTCAATGTAGGAATCTCCACGGGAATTGTCCACGATGATTGGCAACGTAGGATCCAAGTCCTGAAAGCTCTCGACTACATTTTGCCAACCGTAGTTCCAAAAAACAGATCTGAAATAATCGTGATGATAGAAAGCAGATATAAACATCTTTAACGAAGATAGGAGTATCAAAATTGTGAGAGCGGTGTACTTCCATCTATTTGCGTACCGCCAATTTATCTCGAAGATTTTCACCAGTCCGTACGAAATGATTAGGATTATGGGCACTACCAGTGGTAGTGATCTGAGAGTGGAGTAAGGATCTCGGGTAAGAGCCGCCGGAATAGGAGAAACCAAAAGCAATGTAAGAATAAAAGTTTTTAGACCATTCTGATCTTTGGACTTGAGTAATAAATAAAGGCCAACCAAAAAGAAAGGGAATTGCCATGCGTAAAAAGTGCCAAGGTCTGTATACGGCTTTCTAGGACCAGAGTCTCCCAGAGAGAACATGTATCTAGGTGAAAGATAAGAAGAGTAAAGTGAAAGAAACTCTTTGCCTGAAAGTAGCTGGGGATTGTTCGTTAATTTTTCAAGGGGTCCACCACCCTCTTTATAACCCCAGGGAGCCTGAAGGGACAGTGAAAAAATATTCATTGCTGAAGTCCTTGCTTGGAATCCTGGGGTGCGCAATATCAGAACTGTGGGAGCAATTACCACGAGTCCAAGAATACTTCCAATGAAGATTGGAAATAGGAAAGATTTTAGGTTTGTAATTATTACCTTACCAAATCGAACGGTAAATACCGCGAGTAACACTGGCACAATCAGAATCTCGGCTCTGTAGGCTATAAAAGAAATTCCAAATGAAAGAGCAGAGAGAGTAAAAAGCCAAGGTTTTTTCAAAGCTTTGATAAACAGCAGTGATCCCAGAAGTAAGAAAAAGAGCGCAATGTTTGATTCGTATGCTGTCCGACTATACTGAATGTGCCAAGGAGAAATGGCGAGGAGGAGGGCAGAAAATAGTGCGAAGTGATTGGTGCGAGGAACTTGGTTCTTGGTGACTGGATCTGTACCTGATAACTGCTTAACAAGAAAATATAGGAGGGGGATGGTGAGCAACCCGAATAATGCCGAAGGCAAGCGAGTGGAAAATGAGGATAATCCAAACATGGAAATAAAGGGCACTGTGAGATAGGTATATACAGGACTTTGGAAAGTGGCGAAGGATCTAAACATTATGGGAAATGCTTTTCCAAACTCGTCCTTACCTGTTTTCAAAATCGAGTAGGCATTGTAACCAAGGGCGGCTTCGTCCACATAAACACCTTTTGGAGAGTCTCCGATTTTGTAAAATCGGAAGAATGCCCCAACGATGATAGCAATGAATAAAAGAAAAAGCGGGAGATGTTTGCTTAATTTTTTCATTTATCTAAATATAATTAGCCTAGCTAGTTCGATAATTGAAATGGGGATGAAAAAGGCAGAAAAAATGGAGAAATTAAAAGATGATGAATCGAAGATCTTTTTCAGCCCATTAAGACAAATGAGGACTATGGGTAAGTAAAGTAGGATGTCGAATCGATCCTGATTGTTTATAAAGGCGATGGAAGATGCTATGGCAACAAAGATAGATATTATCCAATGCTTGGACTTACTGTCCAATAAATAGTACAAACCTATCAGAAAGGGAAAAATGGCTAGATATGGAAATTTTGTTAAGTTCTGGTTGTTTCCCAACTCTTGTGGGTGAAGTCCAAAAAAGTAGTTGTTTGGGTCTAAAGAGATAAAAATATTGGATTTAAATTTATCCTGAAAAATTGTAGTTTTGTTCATGAAAACTTTGGCTAGATTGCGATTTGGGATTAGAGAAATCTTTTTGTTTAGGGTATCAAAAGCTAGTGGATCTGGAGTGAAGATGGAGTAAGCATAGAAGGTTTTGTAGGAAAAAAAAGAGACAATAATTAGGAGCGAGGTGAATATTGCTAGTGTGAGATTTCTCCACCTGGGCTTACCCTCGGTCGAAATAACAATAAAAATAAGTGAAATAATTGGGAAGAGGAGCAACGCAGGATGGATGAGAGGGAAGAGGAGATATAGGAAGTAGTGGTATTTAAACTTATTTAGATAAAGAAGCCAATCTACCAGAAGTATTGTGAGAGCTACGAAAAAGGGTACCCAGGAGTCCTGATTGGCAAATAGGAAAGAGAGAGGCCAGAAAGCCAACATCAAAACTGCCGAGACAAAAAATATTAGTTTTTTCATGTTGCTTAGTAATTATATGCGCTACCTGTCGGAAATGGCGTATAAACCAGAGGAGTTGTTGAGAAAAGGCACGTAATACTTCTGATTTTTTGAGGATATTAGCTCGCTCGGAAAAGTCCAAGGGCTGGCTATGTATAAATTATTTTTTTCTTGATCTACATACATTCGCTCAATTGGTTCGAAAATATAATTTTCAAAATCTGTTCCAGAATTTCTTCTTGGATCGTCAATATAGGTTTTTGGATCGTATTTAGAATAAAAGAGAAAATAGAGATATGGCACACCATAAGTGTACGGACCCTGAGTACCAAACCTAGGGTCTACGTACACAGAGTCGTATTCAGTGTGGTGACCTCTAGCAAATATTGCCATTTGTTTCCAACCGTATGAACGAGTTTCTGAAAGCTCTACCGGATAGTGGAGGCTATAGTAGTCAGTAAATCTTAGTAGTCCATACATATAGCCAATAAGAACCAGCGTAAAGAAAAGATATCTCAAGAAATTCTTCTTGAGAAACGAGTAAGTATACTCAAAACCAACGACGATAAGAATGGTAATAACCGGTACGATGTTTAAAGTTCTTAAAGCATGCTGACTGTTGTTGGTAACAGAAGCTGGGAGTAAAGAAATAAATAGCCAAACAATCAGAAGTTTTGTAGCCAGTGTCGAAGCAAGTAGTGTGTTCAAAATATTGGACTTAAAAATTAAGAGCAAAAACCCGAGAATTAAAAATGGAAACTCGATGGAGTAAATTACACCCTGACCCGGCTGACCTGGTGTAACTAGTCCAAGTCCAGACGTAAGATAGAAATTTGGAGAAAAATATTCCAACAAGCGTTTAAACCAAAGTGAAAACAAGCCAATTGAGGAAGTAAGTCCAGAGAAGGGATGCTGTTGGAACTGAGGAAGCAAGCCTCTGGAAAAATCAAAATCTTTCGAAAGCATCGTCATACTTGCCCGCGAGGATCCTGGTCCAAGAATAAAATTCCCAACGAAGAAAGCCATGAGCAATAAGAATACTGTGGATGTAAAAATTAAAGCTGTTTTGTTTTCTCTTGACCAGGCTTTGAGACGAGATCTAAAATAACTAAATTCAAAACCAATAAAGAATAGATTAATCAAGGGAACAACTATTTTGGTCGAGTGATATGTGATGGCGGAAAGAAATGCAAATAAGAACATAAAAAAGAAATGTTGCAAGCTGCCTGACTGCTTAAACTTGAAAGCAAAAATTAGATTGGTGAGTAAAAAGGTTAATGCAATAACAGCTTCGAAGCCGGAACGTGAGAATGGAATTAGCCAAGGCGAAAGCGAGAAGATTAGAGTGGCTATGTATGGTGACCAAATAAATTTCCTATTAAATACAAAAAGTTTAACCAGTATCCAAAACAAAAGGATATTTAGGGCAGAAAAGATGGCAACTGGAAGTCTGACACCAAATTCATTTAGCCCAAAAATCCTGATAAAGGGAACCGTGAGATAGATTAGAGTAGGCGCTTTGAAGTCCCCCACAGATCTAAACGAAATAGGTAAAAGATTTCCCCACTCATCTCGGCCGGTTTTGAGTATTGAGAATGCGTTGTAACCTATGGAAACTTCATCGATGGTTAAAGATGGAGGGATAGAATCTAGTTTGTAGAATCTGGTAAAAAATATGACAAATAAAATTATGATCCAAAACATAAATTTAACAGGGGATGGATTCCCGATCAGGTCGGGAATGACATATTTATGATTAAAATTCGACTTTGTCATATGGGAAAGTAACTAGTGACGACCAGATGGTAGACCAAGTAAATTGAGTTGATGAGTAGGAAAATATATCTGGTCTTTATGGATGACTGCGAATATCCAAGGAAAGCCAAAATAGCCAAGAAATAAACGACAGCGAAACAGTAAACCTCTGCCTGGTCAAGGTAGACAAATCCCGTAAGCAGGATAAGTAGAATCAAGGCTACTGCAAAAAACCAGTAAGATTTTCGAGTCCAAGAAGTCGATTGATTCTTGAAGAAGTAATAGATAAAAAATAGATCCCAAGGAAACAAGAATCCAAGAGGATAATAAGGACTGATATTGTGCCAAAATCCGGAAGCAAAAATGGCAACTGGAGACAAAAGCTTGTCAAAATTGTTTATAAAAGATTGGAAAAGGTCTGATTTGTTGTGAAGTAGCTTTGGCAATAGTGAGTTTTCAAAATCGGAGTGCTCCCCTCTTTGAGAATTGATTGCATTGAGCATGCCCAGATCAATTCCACTCCTTGGCTGGACTATAGCAAGAGAAGTAATAACAACAATTATAAAGATTACGAAGTTAGAAGCGGTTGGTTTTCGGAAAAGACAAAAGAGGAGATACCCGAGTAATAGTGAGATAAATAAGAGGAGTGGTTCTAAGCCGGAGAAAATAATAAATGGAAGAAATGCGAGATATAGAATACCAAACCAGCCTGATTTTTCTCTGGCAAAGAATATCAAAGAAAATACAAATGACAGGAAAAGTTGAGGGATCATGCCTCTTTTGGCTTTTTACCTGACTTTAGCAAATCAAAGACCAAGAACAGACTGACTCCTGCAAAAAGAGTCCTGACGTAACTCTTGAGTGCAAAGATATCTGTCTTAGCGGAAATTAATTTATCTATCCCTTGGAACTTATTTAGATTTTGATTGAGTACCGAGAACATTCCCACAGAAAGCGAGTTGTCGAAAGTCAGAACAATGAATACGTAGCAGGCAAAAAGAGTAAGATCTAGCCAAAGATTGTAGAAATCTGTACTGACTAGCTCAATAACCAGGAAGGGGGCGATCCAAATAAACCATTGAGGGTGATAATGAGTGACGGAAAAAAGTAGTAGAAAAATTCCCAGATAATATTTCCACAGTCTTGGAACCAGATATTTATTTCTGAAAGCATGAAGGTAGAGCACAACCACTCCGAGGAGATATGGGAAGATTCCTTCTGAGCCCGAGACCATCCACTGCATATAAAACTCTTTCTGAGACTTGGCTCCAAAGACCATATATTTGAAGGCAGAAGAATTAAGAAATGGAGCTATAGTTAGAAGGTAAGGGAGGAGTCCGCAAAGAACTATCTTTATCCCTTCTCTGAAATTTTTAGCGGAGAAAACGATATATGGAAGTAAAAAGATGGGATATTGCTTATATGCAGCGCCGATTGAAAGCATCACAGCGGCTAGGGGAAGCTTCTTTTGCTTGGCAAAATACAGTGACAGAACTGTAAAAATGGCAGGAATAATATCAAATACTCCCATGGAAAATGTCGCGTAAAAGGTGACAGGATTAAAAAGCCAGAGTAAAAAGGCCCATTTTTTCTGCTTTTCTTTATCAAACAGAGACGCTAAAGCAAAAGCCATACAGATATCTACCAAAAGATAAGGAAACTTAAGAATGATGAGATTCCAGCTGAGTCCGGGTTGATATATTGATAAGCCGTTCATGATATCCAAAAAGAATTTTTCCGGAACGATAACGCTAGAGAGTTTTATAAATGAACCGATGGTAAAGTACGTTAGAGGTGGATATATAAAGATGTCCCCTACTCCAAAGTTTTTTACCAAAGCATGGTCCGATGAGAGGTTAGCCAGGTGGTCGTAAACATTTGTCACCCCCTCAAAAGCGAAGAAGTAGCCCGAAAGCAACTGACCTGAAAGGTCTGGATGGTATGAGATGCCCATCACAAACAATCTAAGAATAACGGCGATAATCAGCGCAATCCATAAATTTTTGGCCAGTTTCATGTAAGTTGAGTATACCAACTTCTTGCATCATAAATGATATTATTTGATAAAATTAGTGTGTGAAATTGAACAAATGGTGGCCTCTGGGCCTAATTTTCATCCTAGCTTTGTTTTTAAGATTTTACGGGTTTACTGGAAATGTATATTTTGGGTTTGATGAAGCTAGAGATGCATTTGTCTCTCAAGCCATTTACACTCAGGGAGATTGGAAAATAATTGGACCACCAGCAAATGCCCCAGGTCTTAATCATGGAGTACTTCACTGGTATTTAATGGGGATTCTTTATATAGTTGGACTCGGAAACCCCTTCTTTGTAGCTGCTGTTTTTAGAATTATAAATGCTTTGGCTATTTTCCCGATATTCTGGATTACAGATAAACTTTTTGGTAAGCGAGCGGCCTACATAGCTTCAGCAATCTTTGCCGTCTCTTTCGAAGCGACTCAGTACTCTATGTATTATGGAAACCCAAGTCTGGCGATATTCTCCTGGATTAGCCTTTTTGCCGGCGCAGTGGTTATTTATAAAAATAAAAATAAATTTTGGGGACTTCCATTGATGGCACTTGGAATAGCTTCTGGTGCTCAGTTAGAACTTTTTCTGGTGACTCTTTATAGTCGGAATAGTAATTCTACTGATACTGTTTAAGAACCTAAAGAAAATCAGCATTAAGTCCTGGATTCTGGCAATAGTTGTCGGCCTGGGAATAGATTCTCCGTATATCTTGACTGAAATCAGAAGTAATTTTAATGGAGTTAAAACAGCTCTCAATTTAGCCACAGGTGGATATAGTGTTTCGGGCGATGCGTCTAAATGGATTATTTATGAAAAGAGGTGGATAAAACTTTTTCATGATAACTTTTTCCCTGCTGATTCTCGTGTTTTATGGGTGATTGCGAGTGTCTTTTTGCTATTCTGGATTTACCAAGCTCTAAAAAAAGTAGAGTATCGTCTGCTTCTTACTTGGATTTTTGGTGGAGTGGCAATATTTATATTTGGTGCATACAGTGCTTACTATATTAATGTAGGTATAGGCACTGGACTCATTATTGGCTTGGCTGCTTTTGCTGATAAGGCTATTGACCAAAGTAAATATGTGGGATTTGCTGTAATACTGCTGGCTCTAGCGGGGAATATTTATCAGATCAGAGCATTGAACAAAGACGGCTTGATAGAAGACATCAAGACTCAGCAGTTTATGTTCCTTGCGGATGAAATAAAGATAATAAATAAAATGTATTCTCTGGCCGACAACAAATCTTTTACCATGAGAATTACCTCTATGCCCTACAACATGCAGACTGTATGGGCATACTTGATCGATCAATATGGGAAACCGGTACATGGATATTCTCCATATTACGAAACAGGGAATGTTCTCGGTTTTCCGGGCTATATCCCCCAACCAACATCAGGAGTAACATGTGTGAGATTCTTAATCAGAGAACCTATCGGTGGTATACCAAAACATTTAATCGAGAAAGACGAAAAAGATGAAGATGAATTTTCTAAAATAGAAGACACTTTTGAATTCGGATATTTTCTACTTGAAAAGAGAATATCCCTTGATAGTAGATGCCTGACTGAAAATTTTCCCAAATAGGAACTTAATCTCGGAAACGCTTTCCTCTTAAGATTACTTGCCACTTGTGCCCAATCCAGAGAACTGCATTTAATATGGCAAAATACACTGGACCATAGTAAAGCTTGGCAGAGGCTAACAAGGGGCTTTTTAGATGCATAGTGAAGTTACCACTGACACCATGGGCATGCTTAACCTTGGCCTCGGGAAGATAGTAAACAGGTAGGCCAAACTTGTGAAGCCTTCTACAAAACTCAACGTCTTCATAGTAGAGGAAATATCTCTCATCAAGTCCGCCAACGTAGTCTAAAGTAGCTTTAGGGACCAAGAATGCCGCCATGACAGCTACATCTACAGTAGTAATCTTGTCCCCAGGATTGTACTTCTTGAAACACGTCTTGCAGCCAAAAAAATTGTACTTTATAGCGTTCCATATGGTGGGGAACTTGAAGCACGATGGCTGAATTTTGCCATTATAATTTAAGAGTCTAGGAGCAACAGCTCCGAGCTTGGAAGTGGACTTGGCAAAGTCCAATAACTTCTTCAAAGCAGAACCAATGATTCTAGTGTCCGGATTGATAATCAAAATGTATTTTCCCTTGTAAACCTTTATCCCCTGATTGATGGCAATAGAGAATCCGACGTTTTCTGTGTTTCGAATGACGGTTGGTTTTGTGGAGTGTTTTTCGGCGACTGTTGCTCCCTTATCTGCAGGATAGTTATCCACGACTATAATTTCTTTTTTTATACCGTCACGGTTTTTCTGGATTGAGTCCAGAAATGGACCCATGGTCTTTTCTGACCTGAATCCAACAGTAATAATGGATAGTTCAGGTTTCATATAGCCTTTGAAATATGAGAGAGGACATTCTCATCGGAAATAATAAATTTTCTTTTTAAGTGTGGATGCGTTAGGTATCTCCATCCGGCAATCAAAATTATTCTTAGATATCCTGGATGTCGGAAAGTGTGTGATAACAAAAAATATAAATGCTGGCGAATATATTTCTTATTTGTAATGTTTAGCCAGTTAAAGAGTAGTTCATTCCTTTGTTTTATCGTGCTAATGTATTTTGGGTTTAGTTTTTTGGAAGTGGATTCATGATCGTGAACAACAGCAGCACGAGGCTCCCAGATGATTTTAAAACCCGACTTCCAAGCTCGGTAACCAATGTCAATATCTTCCCAGTAAAATGGAGCATAGATTTCGTCCAATCCACCTAGTTCATTCCAAATTGACCTCCTAAAGATTGCACTTCCGCCTGACGCCCAGGCGGACAGGACAGGTTTGGATTTGTCCTTTCCATGAGAAAACTGCATTTTTCCCTGGGACCAATTCATGTCTGGCCAAGAGGCACCTTCTTCATTGAAGGTAACGGCAAAAACTTCAGGATCTGTAAAATATGGTAAAGCTGAGGTTTCATAACCCTTCTTAGGAAGAACATCATTGTTGATGAGAATAAATAGCTCTGAGTCAGACTTTGTTACTCCCTGATTTATTGGTTTGGTATAACCAAGGTTAGAATTGTTTCTCACGATAACTGTTTTGGGGTAGTTTTTCTTTAGCCAGTCTACAGTGTCATCTTCACTGCCATTATCGATTATTATCAATTTCCCGATATTTTCAGTATTCTTGATAATTGATGGGAGGTTTTTCTCCAGTAAATATCGAGCGTTGTAAGAGGGAATGATGATATCGATTCTTGCTTGTCTGGTCACAGGTTTATTATAGTCTTAGTTGATATTACGAGAACAGAAGCAGATAAACTACACAGGAAACCCAAATAACGACTGAAATGATCAATCCAGTTCTGAGATCTTTATTCTGGTATGAAAACTGAAGTTTATGCTTTCCACTGGGAATGGCAACCTGTTTAAATGTACCCTCATATGAACTTATAGCTACTTTGTTGCCGTCAACATACGCCAACCAGCTTTTGGAATTGTTTTCCATAAGGACAAAATTTTGGCTTGTACTGGACTGAATCTCGAATTCCCAGTAGTCAGACTTTTTGCCTACAAGTGAAATAAAATCAGACTTCTGCTGCTTATCTAAGAAGTAAGGCGGTTTGTAATTTGAGTTCTCTAATATCTCAACTGGTCCCTCTGAAAAAACTGGTTTCCACACCTTCTGATTTATCTTGTAGGAGAGGGAACTACCACTTACAGGAATCGCTTCTTTATTGCGTCTTAGTACCAAAAAATATCGTACTCCCAGATTTTCAAGCTTATCTACAGCATCTCCATTTTCAAAGTAGCGACTGTAGTTACCCTTTACCTCTTTTTTAATCATATATTTTTCATAGGGAAGAGGTGCGATGGGGTCATATCCAGAAGTTGAGTAGAATCCAAATACCTCCCACATATTTGGCGGTAGCAGCTCTCCAGACTCTCGCTCTACTCTGAAGAAATCTTGAGTAGATTTGTATCTTTCTTGGATGTAGTTCAAGGATGGAGTGCTGGGAAAGTATAAGTTCTTGGGAACAAATGGGGTAATTTTTCTAAAGAATATAAAGCCTTCTAGAAACATTAAAATGACTATAAAAAATGAAATTGGTAGGGTAAATTTTCCAGTTTTTTTGATAAACAGAATTAATGAAGATAGGATAAAGAATATACCCATAGGATAAATCGTATTTCGAGCCGCAGTAGTAAAATTTG
The DNA here is from genome assembly GCA_964348455.1 of uncultured Pseudomonadales bacterium. Taxonomy (GTDB): domain Bacteria; phylum Patescibacteriota; class Microgenomatia; order UBA1400; family MFAQ01; genus UBA10133. The sequence continues at coordinate 92,539 of CAYGCQ010000001.1, read as the reverse complement.
ATTTTATTGATTGGTAGAAAAATGCTACATCAACAGGGAATGTGGAAATTAGACGCAAATATCCAAGCACTATTCCGTAGGCAGCTAAATGGAATGATAAAAAATATATTATTGTGTGAACTAGAGCTCTGGTGTTAAGCTTCTTTTGAATAATATCTATTAAACCTGAGCATGACATGATCATTCCACCAAAAATCATGATTATAGTGGCTCTACCAGCCGGACTAGTAGAAAGTAAAGGCATATTAAACCGATAGATTAAATACCCCAAGGGAGCTGAAGTGGCCATTAAAATACCAATAAGAAAAAAGCTCAATCCCAGTATATCCAATGAGGAAAACTTCCGAGTTCGAACAAGCTTAATAGTTTGATATATGGCAAAGAAGAGAGGTATGGTTCCAAAGTTCACAAACTTCTCCTGAAAATTGTAATCTCCACCGAAGTAGTTTCCTGAAGATGGATTACCAAAGAAATTTACAGAGAACAAGCCGACAAGAATTTTACTCCATGGTATAAAGCCATAATTTACATTTGCTAGCGACTCATGCGAACGGATCGAGTTCTTGACTATCTCTATGCTTGGAAAGATGGCCGGAGAACAGAGCAAAAGCCCAACTATAATGACAGATGTAGACATAAGCAATGAAGGTAACAATCTTTTTCCTGCAGTAAGACTTCTTGTAGAACTCCATATAAAAAAGATTATCATCCCATAGCCAATAGTCTGAGGATGTCCAGACAGTATTAACGCGGCAATAGATAATACAGTAAGAAATAAGAAAATTTTTTGATTTTTACTTTTTAAATACTTTTCAATAAAATACAAAGACCATGGAATCATTGCCAAAGCGAACGAAATAGTCCCCCAGGTGAGCCATCCCACAAAATAACTAGACATTGTCCAACCAATAGCCAAGAATCCTCCAACTAGAGAGCTGGAATAGAGAGACTTACCAAGCAAGAATCCACCCACCAATGACACAATTACTTGAGATATAACAATGAATGACATTGCATCCACAACCGGAAGAACAAAATAGAATATGTTAAGAGGAGAAAATAATATAGTATGGAACCAAGGAGACATCTCATATCCAGAAAATGAGTAAGGATTCCAAATATCAACCTTTCCCAATCCTAATTGCGGTACAGCTCTATTTCTCCAGATCCAAAATTGACTTACAGTATCTGAAATTAGAGAATTCTTAACTGGTGGCCGGACAGCATATCCAAACGTGTCGTTATACCAGGGATAATACATTCCAACTGGAATATCCAAAGCAATCGGGGCACGATTGTCTTTGAAATACGGATAAAATAGCAACCCAACAACAAACAGCATTGTTAAGACAGGCACCAAAAACCCCGAAACAAGCTTAATCCTAAACAAATTAGACTTGATAGATTGCACCATATCGAAAATTATACTCGCTAGCTATAATAAGAATACAATGAAAAAAATTCTTCAATATTGGCCAATTTTAGTTTTCTTACTGGCGACCATTGGTTATTTTTGGAAAGTATTTCTCAAAGGGTATGTGCCATTCCCCGGGGACCTAATGGTGGGGGCTTACGAGCCTTGGCTCGAGAGTAAATGGGGATATGTCGCAGGTGTTCCCATTAAAAATCCTTTAATTTCCGATATTTTTTCTCAGTTCTATATGTGGAAGAGTCTAATAGCAGAAAGTTGGAGGCATCTCCAAATCCCCTTGTGGAATCCCTACTCTTACTCCGGATACCCCCTACTTGCCAACTTTCACTCCGGAGTATTTTACCCATTCAATATTGTGTCGGTGCTATTCGGTGATATAGCCGGTTGGGATTTCCTGGTGATTTTCCCGTCTTTCGCAAGCGCTGTAACCATGTACTTATATCTCAAGCGTATTAAATTGAATGATATTGGTGCCACGACTGGCGCAATTATTTATGCTTTTTCCGGTTTTGCTATTAGCTGGGCTCAATTTGTGACTGCGGCTCACGCGATGATTTGGATGCCTATCATTTTCATAGTTCTTGAAAATTATTTTAGCTCTAAAAAAATCTACCATCTTTACTGGTTACCTTTTATATTCTTTCTTCTAATTACATCGGGGCACTTTCAAATAATGGTTTATATCTCAATATTAACCGTCGTTTATTTTTTGTGGAAATGGGTGGAGAAAAAAGACTTTAGAGACATTGGAGCTATGCTTATTCCCGGTGTTTTATCTGTAGGACTCTCTGCTCTCCAACTACTACCAACCATAGAATTAACAAAATATGGAATGAGAACCGTGGATAAGTATATTTCGGGATATAACAATGGCTTACTACCCTTAAAATATCTTGCAACTTTAATCGCCCCTGATTATTTTGGGAACCCCGCCACAGGGAACTTCTTCGGAGTTTTTAATTACCATGAGGCAATTTTTTATACCGGAGTTTTGGCGGTATTTGGCTTCATATTATCTCTTTTCCTCTTTAAAGAAAACAAATACGTTAGATTTTTTGTTGCACTAGCTATACTTTCATTTTTATTCGGATTTGATACTTCCTTGGGACGGTCTGTTTATGAATATAAAGTTCCGGGCATCTCTACTAGTGCAGCCGGGAGAGTGGCTGTAATCTTCTCGATGAGTCTGGCTGTGCTTTCCGGTATCGTAATTTCAAATCTGGAGAAAATTAACTATAAAAAAATATTGGCCACAATAGGTATTGTTTGTCTTGCTTATAGTGTTTTATATTACCTAGCCAAAACAAATGATGCAATACTTGCATCAAACACTAACCCTTTTTTAAATTTAGATGAGAAAAGACTTGTTACCCTTAGAAATCTTCTGTTGCCAGGAGCATTAATCGGAGTATATTCTGTTACTTTTCTATTGTCTAAAAAATGGAAAATATTCACCGCTCTTTTACTTATCACAACTTGTCTGGAAATGTTTAGATTTGGCTGGAAATATTTACCATTTGTGCCTGCAAGAATTGTTTATCCCGAGACACCTTCTATTAGCTATCTTAAGGAAAAATCTAAAAATGAGGTGATTAGAATCGACAGGGAAAGGGCTGAAGTCTTGCCTCCGGCCACGTGGATGCAGTATCGCCTGATGAGTCCCTCTGGATATGATCCAATGGCAGTAAAGGAATATACGGAGGCTTATTTGGAAATAATAAATGCTGATTTTAGTGGGAATATATCTAGATATTCGCAATTAGAGAGATATGACTCAAAAGCTCTTGGAGAGTTTAATGTCAAGTATCTTCTTGTAGTAAAACGTGGAAAGTTGGGAAAGCTGGGCGGAGATGATATAAACTACACGATTGATCAAAAAGAATGGAAAAAAGTATTTGAAACCAACGAAACAGCTGTGCTAGAGAATACTAACTACAAGGCCAGAGCAAGACTCGTAGGTGATAATGGTGGTGACGTAAAAATCACTTCTTATACCCCAAATATCGTAAAAATTTCTTATGATGGTGGTAAAGGAAAAACACTGTTACTGGCCGATACATGGTATCCGGGATGGAAGGCTTTTGTGAATGACAAAGAAACCGATATAGAAAAATGCGACGGAATCTTTAGATGCATCAAGCTAAATGATGACACTGGAGAAGTCGTGTTTGATTATCAGCCTGCAAGCTTTTGGCTTGGAATGAAGATTAGTGGTATTAGTCTTCTGCTGACGCTTGGGAGTCTGACCTACTTCTACAAAAGACGCAAGTAAGCCTATCTATTGCTCTGGAACCTGAACAAAGTATAGGGCCTGATTGGTACCCATCAATGTATTTCCATCTATTTCTTTTCTTTGTGTAAGCATAGCCTGCCCTTCTTGTGCACCTCTATCATCAGAGACGGTTTCTAGGAGTCGACCAAAATACACGACTTGAAAGAATTTTCCGATCTCTCCTGTAGTGTTCGCTACCATTCCACTTAGTACTGGTTCGAGGTTTAGCTTCCTTGACTCTGTTGCCAGTGTTTCGAAGTCTCGATAATAATCCATCTTCCCCAGAAGAGTGAGAGTAACACCAGGATAAGTTTTCCAATAGTATCTTACAAAATCCCCAAAGTTAACAAAGACCATTAGAAGCGCGACAGCCCCCAAAATACTCCATTTAGTTTTTCTGTTTTCCCATAAATGCTTGACACCCACGGTGATGGTTAATGCATACAATGGCAACATGCAGAGAAGTCGACTGTAGCGATGCTCTGAGCCGACCACACTGTATAGCAAAGGGCCTGCAACTAGAGCCAGTAGCATCGTTTTAAATTCTGCATTTTTTCCAAGCAACATTCTATAAATACCAAGAAGAATCCATGGTAAGGTTGCCAGCAACATCATGCCATGCCTACCAGTAGAGTGAAAAAGCAAAGCGTCACCCCTTACAAATAAGTAGGATAAGTCAAAGGAAGATAAATAAGGAATAGCTAATTCGTAAAAATTGTTCCAGGTAGGATTGGCTCCTCCTAGTATGGCTCCACTAAAGTTTTTTTCAATATATGGAATTATCGCCAAAAAAGGAAGAAAGCTAAGTCCCAGCACAAAAGATGATTTGAACCATTCTTTCCAGTTTTTCCTGATAGCTAATAAATAGATAACAGAAGTAATTAACCACATGGGAACAATAGCCCTCATCCCCTTATATGAGTAGAAACTGATACCTAAGGCAAAAGCCGAAAGGGCAAGCCATCGCCAATCACGCTTGTGTCTGTATGAAAATAATGACCATAGCCAAAGGATTGTAAAAGGAACAGGCATGATATTGTCTAGCCCCAAGTGTCCTTGTATGAGCATGATTGGCATGGTTGCAAGTGATATAGCAGCGACTAGCCCCCAATTTCCACCCATCAAATCTGCAGTCAAAATATATATGGCCCAGACAGAAGCCAGAACAATAATGACACTGGAAAATCTTAATAAGTATAACGAGGATCCAAATACTTTGAAGAGACCTGCCAAATAGTACTGTGTTACCGGCTGGCGCCAGTCCTTACCGTTTATCGAAAGGACAAACATGGGCATACGAAGACCTCTTTCATCCCTACCTGTTTTAGCCAGAAGAGCTGCGTTGTAACCAAAAGCCGCCTCATCAACCGTAAGACTGGTTGGTACTTCCAAAAGTTTGTGATTATAAATTAAAAGCGAAGAAATCAAAATTACTATGAGTGCAATAATTCTTTTAAGGTTCATTTTGTTTAATATATAGATCCGCCTAGGCGGATGGTATGGAGTAATTAATTATCTGGAAGACAATTTGACGTTAGCATCCTTACCTGAGCATGCCACGGAAACACTTCTTTCTTAACTATGCATAGATGAGCAAAATTTCCCAGCCAAGCTTCGGTTCTTTCCGGCATATCGAAGTCTTCTTCGATGATAAGAAAGGTGATTGGATATTCCAGGTCTACCGGCTTTTTCTTGGTCCAGAGCTTATCAACATCCCTGATGTACTCCGGCTGGCCAGGCAAATAAGCTGTTTCTGCTGGTTCGTAGCCATATTTAGAGCTTCCATACCACCAGAATAAATGATTGTAGGGAAAGTCGTAGACCGAAGGAAGATAGCTGTAGACATTAAATCCCCTACCCGCTGCATTCTCATAAACCCAATCAATGGCAGACAACTCATTCTTCATATTACTTCTATCGTCCGAGACCTTAGAGGCTACATCTCTGGTGTAGTCAACTTGAGATTTTAAGGAGTAGAAAACTGTCATGATGAGCAGTCCGATAGCCATAAGCTTGAAAATAAAAAGCTTACGCTCAAACAAGTAATTAAAGAAACTGCCGATAAAAATTGCTAGCGGAATCGAAAAACCCAAGGTGTACCAGATCTTTAGCTTCTGTGGAAAAAGAAGGTAGAAGATAGCTGAGAAGAGAATGAAGAAGAAAGAGAGGGTCCAAATATCTAAATAATTTGAATTTGTATTATTTTTTTTAGATGCCCGATTAGATCTTGAATGACTAATGATATAGACGATGAGGGCGAGGATAAAGAGGCCAAGAATAGTATTTGGAGGGAGGTGGCTGGAGTGCTGGATCAGATCTAGAAGATGCTCTTTTCTTTGAATTAATCTTTCTGAAAAATTAATTTTTTCGCCCAACATACCCCCTCTTCCTATAATCTCATTAATCAAGATCTTTGTCATAATGAAGCCGTGCTTGAGTTCAAACAAGATTTGAGGGAGGAGTGTTAAGCCAAAACCAAAGATAAGGGGGATTGTTTTTTTGAGTTTCATTTGCATAGATTCCCGATCAGGGTCTCCCAGGCGACTCCTGGATCGGGGATGACAATATAGCAAATATATAAAGGCGAAAGGAAATAAAAGAATGCCAAAGGCGGCTTCGACTTGCATGGCAAGACCAGAGATAAGGCCTAGGGTAAATAATTTAAAGTTGAGCGATTTGTATAGATTCCGGGTCAAACCCGGAATGACACGTGATGCGGCTTGGTGTTTGTGGATTCCTGCCTTCGCAGGAATGACATCGGGGGATAGAGCCCAGATGAGAGCTGCAAAATATAAGGCAGTAAAAATGGGCATGGAGTTTGCGTTCCAGAAATACCGTGCCGCGTTAAAACCTGTGGGCATAAGCAGTAAGATGAGGGAAATTATGCCGGCTAAGTTTGCATTCTTTCTTTTCAGAACTAACCAAAGAGTAATGACTGAGATTTGGTACCAAAGAATCTGCCAGTAAACGATGTATGAAGGATCTCCGCCGCCGGCTATAAAGGGGATTAGATTGAAGTAGTACCAGAATGGACCCAAGAGGACTCCGTTGATACTGGTTGTCGGACCCACAAGTCTAGGAGTGTGTGTAACGACCATGTGCCGTATATCCACCATGTCTCTCCCTTGGTCTGTGGTAAATGGGAAGTTGCCGTTGTAGACCTCGGCAACTTTAATAGCTGATGTGGCTATTAACAGTGTAGATAGAATAATGATCCAAAAGTTTTTTTTAAAAAAACTCATATTGTTATATCAATACTTTTAATTTTTCGTAGAAGTTGTCAACGGAGAAAAACTTGGATCTTTCAATAGCACTTTTTGACATCTGTGTCACCTTGGCAGAATCGGCTGCAAGGTCAAGAGTCTCCTTCGCCATATCGTCCAAAGTGTAACAAAGGACTCCTGTTTCTGGAGTAAGTATTTCTCTCTGGCCACCTTTTCCAATGACGATAGGGACTGCTCCTGAGGCCATGGCCTCCACTGTTGTCATTCCAAAATGCTCGACCTTCTCAGGGTTCTTCTTTTCATCCACATCAAATCCGGCTGCGTGCCAGTAAAATTTGGCTTTCGAGTAGAGCTTCTTCAGCTCAGAAAAATCAGGATTGGTAACAAACTTGACGTTGAGTCCTTTAGCAGCACTCCTAAGTTTCTTAATCACTACTTCTCCTCCAGCAAGCCCACCGGCAAGTATCAATTGATAGTCCTTGTTCTTTTTTGAAAAAATTTTAAAAGCATCAATTAGTGCATCTTGACGTTTACTGTGAGAGGGAGAATCAAATCTACCTACGGAAAGGATGATATTTTCTTTTTTGCCTGGTTTAATACCATTTACATCTATGGGAGGGTAGAGAACAAAACTCTTGTTCTTTGGTAGATTTTTCTCATGGACTTCTTTGGTAAAATTCGAGTTGTATACGAATTTACTAACAAAGACTGTTTTAAGATTTATGATGACAGGGTTGTTACCCATTTTTTTGAAGGGCACCTGGAGATGAATGATGTTGTTTTTCGAAAACAGGAAGGGCAAGCTGCCATCGCTGACCCAAAAAATTAAGTCGTAGTTCTTAGTAAATTGTAATCTTTCTGCATAGCCACTTTTTTGGCTACAGAGTGCGTAGGCTTCTTCATCTATTTCAACCTTAGAAAGATCTAAGCCGAAGCGCTTTTCCGCCTCATCCAGCTCATCACGAGAGGACCAAGCAATGATAACTTTGTAGCCATTTTTTATTAATCCCAGGGCAAAGGTAAAGATATAACGTTCTCCGCCTCCAAGGGTGTCCATGTATGGGTCGTATAACAGTGCTTTTTTCATATTGTTTTTATATTTATAGATTCCCGATCAGGTCGGGAATGACAGGGTGCTAACTAATTATTTTTCCATTCTTCGAGTATTTGCTTGTCGACGTTGTCATATGTATCCTTGAGAGAAGGCTTGCGTTGCATTTCCCAAAGACGTTCGTAAGTGACGAATTTGCTAAACATTTGATAGATTATCTCTATCCAGCCTTCGGTTCCGTCTCGCCACAGCCCCTGTTTGATACAGCGACTCCAAAATTCAGTAAGCATAATTCTAATGAATCTCCATCCTGCCATGGGAGGGTGTCCGGCATCTAGGAGCATTTTGGCCTCCAACTTGGACCATACGAGTGTATTGGGAAGCTTTTCGTCAATGTTCTTGTGAGACAAGTGTACCATTTGCTCGCGAAGATCCCCGATGGTGCCATTAATCTTCGGCTGCTCATGCAGTTTTCCTTCCCAGCGCCTTAAGGCTGATTTCTTCATCAGTCTTAGAACGCGCGGGTCCCCCCAGTGGTTCAGATGTTTTCCTAGAAATATTTCGTAGCGACTAATCGTAAAGGCTGCAAAATCGGTATCGGCGATAGTACTAAGGACCTCTTTGGCCAGTTTGAAGGGAATTCGTTCATCCGAGTCAAGATACAGTAGCCACTCACCTTTGGCAGCTTTGGCTCCATCGTTACGCCATTTAGCAAAGCTATCACCTGTGGTGTGGACAATCCTTACTCCCATTTTTCGACAAATATCGAGAGTTCCATCTGTAGAGCCAGTATCTACTACGATTACTTCACCGGCAAATTGTGAGGATTTTATGGCAGGAATTATTTCTTTCTCTACATCTCTAGCTAGAATAATAGTAGATAGTTTCATATTTATTGTTTTCCGGGAACAGAGACTTTCTTGTTCCAACTACCCCAACCAAAATTTTTAGTAAAAAAATCTCTGATGGCAATTTTCTGAGCGGGGGTACCGATAAATAATTTTTTTATAGCTTCCCTGATGAGGGCAAACTTGGTTCTCGGTGAGGCATAAGTGGTGCCGAAAAGTAAACGGTTTCTGGTTAAAAAATAATCATTCAGGGGAGAACCGATACCGGAACTTTGTGCGACTTTGTGACCTATCTCAATACTTGTATCAATGACGATTCGATAGCCGGCTCTTTTTATCCTGGCACACAAATCAGAGTCCTCGTAATACAAGCAGTAACGTTCATCTAGTAGACCAACTTCTTCAAGAACATTCCGACGAGCAATGAACAGACATCCAGTTACAAAATCAGTATCCCTGATGCCTTTGTACTGCCCCCTGTTTACCTCATCCACGCCGACATGACTAGCGTAGACATTCTTCCAGTCGTGTTTACCTCCTGCGTACCAGATTACCTTTCCAAGATCTGATTTCTTGTAGTTCGATTGGAATTCAAACCCCTTAGCGAAATATATTAATCCACCAACAACTCCAACTTTTGGATCTGTGATTGGGGAATTTAAAATATTTTTAACCAGGTCGGTTGGAACTACCGTATCATTATTTATCAAGACGATGATATCGGCTTTGTCACGAATAGCTTGAATATACCCTAAGTTATTTCCCGCAGCAAAACCAACATTACCGGGTGATTTAACATAGACAGCGTGTTTGTATTTGGAAAGATTTCTTTTTAGTTTGTCGGATACGGAGTTATCTACGCAGTACACCGTCATCTCGACTCCTTTTGGGAGAATATTTTTCTCTAGCTGGGACACGACTTCGTAAGTATCTTCGTCGCTGTGAAAGTTAACTGTAATAAAAGCTATTTTCATCTAGCTCAATTATAGTCTATTTGTGCTTGATTTCCAAAAAAAGAACAATTTTAGAGACGATTTGAAATATTTAGGTGAGTTTCGATTCTGGTAATTCTTCTTTCGTGACCTAAGTATTCGTTATCAAAGAAGTGATTTGTTGCTTGCAAATCTTTTTCTAGCTTGTTGAGCTTTCTATGTATAGGTTTGAGTTTTTCGTCCAGTTTCTGATCTAGCTTCTGTTCCAGCTTCTGTTCCAGCTTCTGTTCCAGCTTCTCCTCTAATACATCTTCCACAACCTTTCTTACTTCGAGATTAATTTCCTCTTTAATTATTGTCCTGAGTTGTGAAAATTCCTGATCTGTGATCATGTATTCAGTATATCAATTTATTTTTGGAGACGGCGGCGGAGCTTGAGGAAAAAGGCTTCGGTCTTAGATCTAGAGTTCTGGATGAGGACTGTGAGATACCAGTATCGAAGTTCTTTGAACTTCTCCATGAAAGCTTTTTGCCAAACTTTGGTAAATTCGCTACCTTTGACGGGTTTTCGGCCCTCGAACTGCCAAACCTTAAGGTAAACAAGCAGAATTGAGAAAAACTGAAGCATAGCTACAATGAGGCCATGAAGACCATCTTTGTAACCTTCACCGGCGAAGAAACGGGAGAGAAATTCTCCCATGGGTTTTTTGATAATATCGGCAGGTTCGAACTTGTATCCGGACTCAATGAGCTCTTTGGCTTGTTGGTTTGAGTATCTGAGAGCCCTGATGAAGTACTCGTCAATACTGCGGTAATGGTGATGCTCTATGGCTAGTGACGACTCGGCATCTAAATTTATTCCGTTTCCATAAGTAATAGGAACAGAGTGGATTTCATCTTGCCATTCTACCGTACCCCTCTTGAAGAAACGAATGTTGTAGTCCGGCCACCATCTAGAATGTTGAAGCCACTGACCAAAGACTAAATTTTTTCTGGGAATTCTAACAAAGTCTACTTCGCCGTTATTGGCTATCTCGATTAATTTGACAGCTAAAGTTTTTGGGATTCGCTCGTCAGCATCTACTATTAAAAGCCAATCTCCGACTGCTTTTTTTATAGCGAAATTCCTGGCAGGTTCTACATAGCCAGTTTTGCGATGATCAAATATATGGTCTGTAAATTGCTTTGCAATTTCTTTCGTATTATCTTCTGACTCCATATCAACGACGACTATTTCATCACAAAAACTAAGTGACTTTAAGCAATCAAATACATTATCTGCTTCGTTCCTAGTGTTTACTATCGCTGATATTTTTGTTTTTGCCATGTATTTAATTGTAATCGATACGAAACTTCTTGTTACAGTGCTCGAACGTAGACATTTATTTCACCAGAGTCAAAGATTTTTTTTAATTTGAGATCTTCCGGAGCTAGCTTGATTTTTTGGAGTGGGGTTTCGTAGACGTATTCAATATGATTATTAGATAAAAAGTCGTTTGCCCACAGTTTATCTTCGGTAATGTAAAAGCGCTGAACGTCCCTAGCGCGATCAGTATAATCGAAGCCGGTAATGTCTAAATTGATAGTATCGGCTAGGAACTCCGGTTGACCTGAAATGGCGGAGATGTAAGCTGTGGATACGTATGAGTAAAGTGGTTTGGGGGCGTAGATGGTTGAAGCCTTTGGCTGACTGTAAAAAGGAGCTAGGACAATACCTCTGGGTTGGTCTCGGAATTTATCCAGGGCCAATAGTTCTGTGTACCCGATACGGGAAGAAGAGAAGAAACCAATGTAATCCTTGAGAGTGCCAATGGAGGTGAGGGTGGCAAAAAGAATGAATACTAAAAATATGGAAGATTTGTATAGATTCCGGGTCAAGCCCGGAATGACAAGGTGAGGCAGTTTGTGGATCTCCCCCTTCGGGGACCAGCGTCCCTCATTCGCGAGGATGACAGTTTTTTCTGTGAAAAGAGAGCTTATATATTTTGCGGTGAAGATGGCTAAGAAAAAAAGTGAGTAGTACATGAACTGGATCGTGTTCCAGGGATTGATGTTCTGAACGAAAAGTAATGGAATGATTAGTCCAAAAAAGATAACCCAGCGAACAATTGTCTCGGAATCATTAGGCGCCTTTGTTTTTGCAATTCGGATAAGGCCGAGAAAACGCATGCCCAAGTTTCCTATCAAAAAGACTGTTAAGGCAAATAAATTTACCAAGGCTAGCTTAATAAAGTTTCCTGAGGCTTCGTACGCTTGCCAGGCCTGAACTATTTGGGGCCAGTAAAAACGATCAAATGAAGCAAAAAGACTTCTGGGAAACCAAAGTGGAGAAAAGAGAAAGGGTGACGGTCCACCGAAGGCGGTAAATGGCAAAGATATTAATACTCCGAGAACAAGAACGCCGAAGAACAGTTTGTATTTTTTGGAGAATAACAATGCTCCTAGAAGTAGGATAAATGCGTAGATTTTTGTTTGGGCAAGGAGGGCACCAAGAATAATTAGAGGAATAATTTGATGGATTCCTGCCTTTGCAGGGATGACAGGCGAGAATTTTGAACTGTCTTGTATTGATTTACCCCTTCGAGTATCAGCGACCCGCTCAGGTCGGGAATGACTAGTGATACGGTTAAGAAAAATTAGGAGGAGGATGAGGGAGAGGGCGTAGGGGGGGTTGAGAAAAATAGAGACCGATTGGTTGGCCCAGAAAGCGGACTCTCCGGTAAAAAAATTTTGGCCGGTAAGAAGCTTTGGGATAAAGCCAAATGAACCGGCCAGAAATGCTAGAAAGATTGCCAGTAATCTTTCTTGGCGATTATATTTCCAAGATATTAGTAACTTGTTTAAGAGTAAGACTATAGTGATACCGGCAGCGACAGGAAAGACTCGAAAGTAAAGATCCAGAGAAGAGATGCCAAAGAGCTTAACGACTAACCCCGACAGAAAATCAAAAATGAAATGATAGTTGGCAATTCTCTCTCCGGCTATCTGGGGGTGTAAAAAACTAAAGGGGCTGGCTGCGAATTTTTCTATGAGCGAGAGATGGAAGATAGCGTCGTGTCCGTTGGGACCCCAGAAACCCATGCCAAAGGGGTAGAGAAGGCCATTACGGAAGACGGTAAGGGTGGCGAGGAGAGAGATTAAGATGCTAATTATAAGAGTGCGAGTGTTCGGATGGATCCCCCCGCCCAGGAGTGTAAACTCTTTCGCGAGGATGACAGATGATTTTGTGGCATTAGAAGAATTTTTTTTAGAGATTACGGATTGTTTGGTGGAGGAGATTGCTTCGGTTCGGTCTACCGAATCTCGCAATGACGAGGTTGGAGGTCGTGATTTGGGATGGATCCCCGCTTTCGCGAGGATGACAACTATTAGGGATGCAAGAAGCCAGAATAACCAAGTAAACTTTGAAGAGTTTTTAAAGGGAGTGTATGGAGTTAATTCCCAAGTGGTTGTTTTTTTCTTAGAGATTACTTTGATATCTTTGGATGAAATCGTCGGAGCAGAAACACCTGAAAAAACAATTCTTTCCGGTTCTAGCGTCACAATTTCATCTCCCGACTTAAAAGCAATTTGCCAGTAATCCCACTGCTTTGAGTGGACTAATTCAGCTTTTTCCAAATCCAGATCTAAAATGACTTCTGTTCCTGGTGTCTTTACCGAGTCTATGACGGCAGGAATTTCCTGGTAGAGACTAAGTTCTTGATTCGGGGTGGCAAAGTAGTCTTCATATATTTCCCGATTGTACACACGGAAATCTATAATCTTAGTAATCCCCTTTTCCGATTTGAAACCGATGCGATACCAAGGACTCTGGTACCAAAACACCTTACCTTCTCTACTTTCCAAAGGATCTGTGGTCTCGTAGTAGTAGGCCGGGGTGCTTTCGGGGTATCGAGCTTTGAACCAATCACCAAAATCGGACAACGAAATAAAGTGGAGATTGAATTTTTCTTCGTTTACTTTAAGAGCTTTGAAAACATTTTTTATCTCAGCTTTATATTCAATGAGACCGTAATCGTTTTCCAAACCAATATTAATATAAGTGAATTCATTTAAATTTCTCTGAGAATACAATCCCAAGAGTTTCTCAAAGTACTTTGTGTTTTGTCCCTGAGCTAAATAATCATTTACTTGTACTGAGTAAGAAGACTCAGAACGATATCCGTAAAAATTAAATAGGTCTCTCTGAGCCCAGCGTACCATGGCCAAGTTCACACGCTCGTCAGCTGATTTAGCCGGAATAAGGGAGTTGTTCTTATCCGGGAAGTAGGGACTACCTAAATAACCACCCCAGATGCGATAGTTATCAGTGGTGTACTGATCGTCGCAGTTCATGGCTGTTAGGACTGAGTACCTGGATTGGAGGTACTGCAAACTATAACTATCAAGGTTCCAGGCTGAGACAGACTTGGGATAGTAGCCGTACTCAACAAAGAAGGCGGCCATGTAAGTATCTATAAGATTTTCTCGATTATCTATCGAGTAGCCGGAAAGAAAAATGCGATTGGCATTGAATGGAGTGGTGCCCTTTGGATACGAGACGTTGGCTTCGGCAGATAACTTAGGTGTAATTTCTAGGAATGCTCCTAGAGTCTGAGTCTTGTCAGATGTCGAGAGATTATTGAAAAAAGCAGACATCGTCGCATCTCTGACTGCATCATACCGAAGCAACCAGGTAATTGGATAAGCAGAGGATGTGGACTCGGCATACTGAAGCATAGGAAGAGCCAGAGGGTCTTGCTTGCCGGCTTGCCAATTTTCAGGACCACGAACAGGATTGGCAAAAGTGACAAAAGTTTCTGGCTTAAAAGCAAGAGTTTTCCCCGGAAGGCTAAGAAAAATAAAGGTGATGATTATAAGAAATTTTTTAAGCATGTTTTATCTTAAAGTAACTAAGCGTATCGGTAAAAAATGTTTTACCTTCCAAAATAAATATGGATCCAAAGTAAATAATGGCTGAACTAATAAGGATAGCTATCAAAGCAGAATATGAACCAATTGATCCAACCGATAAATACAACCACAAAATCATAGGCAGTAAAGAGAGCACTGGAGTTTTTATGATTCGAATCATACTAAAGCTGACGTACTTCTTGGCCATAATAATTGTAACTATTGAGGATGTGGCGATCAAAGCTGTGGCATAAGCAACACCCATATAACCAAACTTGATGGATAGTATCGGCATGATTGCCCAGGTAAGACCTGTCCACATAAGCATTAGTTTAAAAGTGGATTTTATATGACCGGTAGCATTCAGTAAATTTGTCAGACTGGTACTGATACTAGCCCAAGCTGAGTTGTAGAGATAAAGATAAAGAGGAATAATGGCGGGTAGCCATTTTACGTATCTTGGAATTAAGTGCGTCATGGGAATAGCCAAAAACCCCATACCGACCAGAATAGGGAAAGCCAGTAGACACATGTACTTAAGGCTGATTTCTACTGCCTTAGCCAGTCTTTCTTTGTCGTGCTGCAAGCGAGCAAAAGTCGGGAAGGAAACCTTGGTAAGGTTATCCATGACAATTCTAAGTGGTAGGCCCGCCCAACGAGACGCCCAGCCTATGTAGCCCAAACCCTGAGTACCGATAATCTTGGTGAGAATAATGGTCATACCATCATCCTTTAAAACTGCCAAAAAAGTATTTACCTGATAAGGAAGGCCAAACTTTAGCAGGTGTTTGAGCGAAGTTCGATTGACTCCAATCTTGGGTTTCCAGGGGTAAACAATGTACATAGCGATCAACCCCACAACTCCCCTACCGAGCACTGCAAAAGTAAAAGCGGTGACACCAAAACCTTGCCAAGCAAGAAAAACGGCGATTCCGTTAAAGGTAAGAGTTTCCAGAACCTGAGGAAGAATGAGTTTGTTAAACTTGATTTCTCTCTCCAGCATTATGGAAGGGATAGTCTTTAGAGAACTCAGAAAAAGCGAAACTCCCATGGCGTAGAGTAGATACATTCCCGATTGATCTATGTGATACTGACTTCCAATAAAAGGTGACAGAATAAAAAGCAAGGTCAGAAGACTAAGTACCAAAAGTTGCTGAATAGTAAAAGTAGTAGAGAGATCTTCGTCTGTTATAGCTTCTTTTTTCTGTATGAGAGCTGCGGCTAAACCGACGTCCGAGAAATAGGCCAAGAAGTTTACGACGGAA
Organism: uncultured Pseudomonadales bacterium; assembly: GCA_964348455.1. Lineage (GTDB taxonomy): Bacteria > Patescibacteriota > Microgenomatia > UBA1400 > MFAQ01 > UBA10133. Next base: position 76,622 of record CAYGCQ010000001.1, on the reverse strand, counting down.
GAAACAAGATAAAAAATACCATAGGTATTGGGATCGAGAAAAATAGTAAGAGCAAGAGTGGCAACAAAGGAAATAATTTGGATTATAAAAGTACGAGAAATGAGCGCGAGAACACCTGAGACACTACGCCTCTTTACCTCTTGGACTTCCAGTATCGATGGAGCGTCAGGTGGTGTGTTTTCGATCACGGTAGATTAGCTTTATTAATATGGCAAGAGAAATAAAAGTTAAAAAGTCTGACAAGAGCCTTACTTTCGTGTAGCCAATTTTGGCTTCTACATGATGAAGTCCTTGATCCAGGTTGACGATTATTCTTCCTAGATCCGGATCCATTTCAGTTAGCACTCTCTGGGAATCGACTTTTGTTTTTAAACCTTGGAATGTAAACATGGGAAGCATGACTTTGGCTGAGGAAGTAGAAACGAAAGCATCAAAGGCAATCCAGTTTGACCCTGATCGATAGTTCAAGATTCCACCATTGCCTTCGATGTATTGAGGAATAGTGAAGGCAGGGGCGCCGGGTGGTCTGGTAGCCGTCCTAGGAAGATAGTCGAAGATACCACCCGTAACCTGATTCTCCCATTGAAGTCCAGACATTTTTTCTTGAATCGTTACCCTTACATGACGCTCAAACCGGAAGAAGGGAATGTTAAATAAAATAATGCCAATGATTAATATGGGAAAAATAATAGCCTTAAAAAACTTAGGAATAGTAATAGTACCCACATATCCGGCAGCAAAAGAGAAGTAAAAGACAATCAATGCCACGAGTCGCCAAGGAAACTGAGCAAACTGAAGAACTGACAGCCTTTCCCAGATAAAGTTTGATCGACTATGAGTGAGAAAAGCGTAAAATAAGCCGAAAGAAATCATCAGAAGAATCATCATATTTATTTCCGATGATTTTGTACTTTTAGATTGCTTCGGCTCGGCTACGAGACTCGCAATGACAGATACATTTTTGTAAAACTTGAGTCGATAAAGTCTCATAATAGCTACTGTGCTAGCGAGTATGGCACCGATCCACTGAATGTGACCAATCGAGAAAGACATCCCATCTTCCGGACCCCAAGTAGAGCCGCCATAACCCCAGAAACGGGTCCAGAATAGTTGATTTAAATCAGCAAAGTGAGCTAAGTAATTGAAATAACCGATGGTCATGGTGTCTACGTGAACAAATTTCTGCTCCAAGACTACGGGAATAAAGAAGAAAGCTGAAAGTCCTAAGGCAAGTAACCCGGCAAAAAAGAGCTCTTTGAACCTTTCAAATTTGTCTGCTTTCCACATCCAGAAAAATGCCCAGATAATAGCCGTGGGGGCAAAAACTAAAGTCATAACGTTGTGTGAGGTTAGCTGGAGAGCGAGGGCGATGCTTAAGTAGATAAAGTCGCGAGAAATTGTATTTTGGGATTTTATTTTTATAGATTCCCGATCAGGTCGGGAATGACTATGTATTAATCTATAAATGTAGAGAAGGACAAAGGGGAACCAGACCATCCCCCAGGCTTCGTTCATGGCGCCTCGAACATATACATCTACAGAGTGATACGGAGAATAGACATACAGAACGGCGGCTATAACACCTCCCCATTTACCAAAGAACTCCTTGGCTAATAGATACATACCCAGACCACTAAGTAAGAAGGCTAAGGCAAACATGACCTTGACCGGTAAGAAGAAGTCGGAACCGAGTAGTACCATGAGCTCCATCGGGTAGTAAGGCATAGGTGGATAGAACTCCATAAGAGGGTAGCCATAACCATAACCAGCATCCGGCACCCAACGGCAAGGAATCTGGCCGTCCAATACACATTTATGAACTTCTACCAAGCGAAGAACTTGAAGATCATCGTGCATAGGCATAAAACCAGGCTTAAATATGTCGCTGATTGCAGGAACAATTAAAAGCAACAAAATAATCTCTACTCTAAATCGTGAAATAAATTTGGCTATTGAGGGAATAATCTGAGAGAAGTAACGCATGTAGTGTAATTATATATGTCTAAGACGATTATTTGAGGCGGAAGAACAAAAGAGATTCGTGAGAACCATCTAATCTCGTCATCTTGGGATACTCCTTGATAAGTTCCAGCTTTTCCATTTCCGAAGCCGGAAGATGATTTCTAGAAGAATTTAAAACGTAGTAACGTTGATTCTCCGGATCTGTGTTCAGTAATCCCTCGGGAATTTCGTAAATATTTGGTGTGGATCCGACAATGGTAATATCTTTGTGACCCTCGGTATAAATCTGAAGACCATCGGGAAGTGTGCCAAAAGTACCTTCGGTAAAAACCACTATTTTGCTTCCTTTAGCTTCTTCTTTTAGAAGATAATCGGCAACTTCTTTCTGCCCGGTACCGGCAGTCCATTCTTGCAAGTAGCCACTACTCATATCGTATGACATGGGAGCGATGCCGGGATTTAGCAAATAGACTGTGGTAAGTAGTAGAGGGACAGACAAAAACAATGCAATGGAGGACTTAATGAGAATCCCTTTTCGGCAAAATAGCCAGTGAAGTCCAAGTCCGGCTAGTGGTAGAAGTGGTAGTGTGGCATAGATAATGTAGCGACTGGTATATACTTTGGCGATTGAAGCTTGAAAAATAAGTGGCAGAAATGAAATAAGTAGTAAAAAGAAAAACTGCCTTCTAGTCTTAGTGTTTAAGTATCCCAGTACTCCTAGAATTAAGACTGTCGGGGACAAAAGAAGGAATAGCCAGTTTCCGGTGGTCTTTAGATTTCCGATCAGAGGAGAAAGTGGATGACTCAGGACTTCTCTAATGGAGTAGACGTAGTCCTGGTTTCTGGCTCCAATCATCTGGAAACCAACACCTAATCTGAGTATGCCGTACATTACCTGAGAAATAACAAGGACCAAGAATAATCCCCAGAGTAATTTCCCAATATTTTTTGCATGAATATTTTTTAGGTCAAGAAAAAAGACGAGTGCAAGTAAAGACCAAATATAAAAAATCATGGCAGGTGACTTCGTTAATAAACCTCCGCCAATGGCAAAACCAAGATAGATGGCGTACTCGGTGGTTAGTGTTTTGGCATATTTAATCGCAAAAACAAGAGCCCAAACTCCGAACATGGCCAGAAGACTATCGGCGAGGGCCATGCGATCGAAAAACATGAAAAAAGGAACAATGGCATAAAGAAGTGAAGAAAATAGAGCGATGAAGGGGTCAGAAAAAAGTAAAAAGGTTAGAACTCCAATACCAATCATAGAACCAAGTCCGGCAAAAACAGAGACTATTCTCCCCGCAACTAGAGGATCTGAAATAAATTTGAGTGAAGGCATGGTCATCCACATAAATAGTGGCTGCTTGCCATCTGAAAGCGGAAGAAAGCGTAGGGTGGGTTCTGTCCTCATGACTTGAGACCAGCGAACATAGATCGCCTCATCAACAAAAACAGGAATTTTATTTAGTGAATAAAGTCGAAAAAATAAAAACAAAGCGACGGATGCTAGAGCAAGTCCCACCAACCAAGCTAATTTATTTTTGATCATATAAACCTTTTAGGTCATTAATTTTGACTTGAATTATTTGCTGTAACATGTCCACCGACTCACCAATAAAACTCTTTTGTTTGCTGGTGGAAGTATCTTCGTTCTTCCAAATAACATCAACTTCTTTCAGTTTGTATCCAAGTTTCTCGGCGAGAAATAATAGCTCAACATCGAAAGCAGAAACCGTCCAACCTTTGCTTACAGTCTTGTTGCTTTTGATTACTGAAAGCATGGGAAATATTTTTTTGGCAACGTCTGTTCTGAGAGCCTTGAAGCCGCATTGAGTATCGACAACATCATGAAGAAGTAGAAATCCCCTGAAAGTTCTGAAGGACCATGAGGATACCTGGCGAATGGGAGAAAAGTTGTTGCGCATCTTTCCTCTAGAACCAAAGACAACGTCGTAGCCTTTATCAAACCAAGGAAGGAGTTTCTCGCATTCTTTTAATGGAGTCGATTGATCCATGTCGGTATAGAGAACCACTTCACCGTTGGCGGCCTGGATACCATTCCAAATACCGGCAGCTTTACCTCCATGACTTCCCTTTATCATTTTGAACCCGGAGTGCTTCTTTACAAAATTTCCTATAATCTTGTCACCGCCATCGGAAGAACCATCATCGTTAATGATAACTTCCCAGGTGAATTTTACTTTCTTAAGATAAGAATACATTTCCTCAAGCACTCCCCTTTCTAGGTTTGCAAGCTCGTTATAGTTACTGAGGACTATTGATAGTTTTGGAGACATTTGAGTTTCTGGATTCCGGGTCAAGCCCGGAATGACAAGAATATTATTTAAATAAGTGTGACTGGTAGTATTTTAACTCATCTATGGACTCAAGAATATCGCCCTTAGCTCTATGAGGCTCCACTTTCGGATAGTTCGGGATGCTTGGGTACCAGCGATGCATCAGTTCTTTTAGGGTATTGGTGTCTATAATCCGGTAATGTACGAAGTCGTATAAGCGGGGCATATAAAGTCTCAAAAATTCTCGGTCCATGTAGACGGACGATCCAGCCAAGAGTGCTGTATGTGGGGCACAGTGTTTTTTCAGAAAATTTAAGGTTTCTTCTTCGGCTTCGGCTGTGGTTACTTTGGAATTTCTGATTTCTTGTAGTAAACCGGACTCACCAAAATGTTCTTGATTCCACTTCACCATCTTGGTCAGAATAGACTCCGGCTGGTTGATGACGATATCAGGTCCGGTACCGATAATGTTTAGGTTACCATCGGTAACAACAGTAGCTATCTCAACGATGACACCTTTCTTGACATCAAGGTCGGTGAACTCGAGATCTAGCCAGATTAAAGGTGAGGTGAGAGTTGTGGAACTCATTTGAAATGTGCTAAACGATAAATTTTCAGATAGTCAACATTCCATGTGCCCACTACATGAGCTTGTCCAAACTTGGCTATTTGATACGCAGGACTTCCTTCCGGGCTACAAGCATCACCGTCTTCACAGATGACAAACATCTGATTCGTTACCTTATCTTCAGCTCTAAAAGAATTGGCTTTTTTGTTCTCCAAAAAATAACGATAGGACTCATCATAGTTTTGTTTTGCAAGTAAGCCAAAGTTGAACGGCTGGCCACCCGACTCCTTAATAATGAGATCTACGGCCGCTTCTGTGCGCCAAAGTTGACGATTTGGAGTTTCTCTTACCGGACTGTAAACCAGACTGTAGAAAAAGAGAAAGAGTACCAGAGAAGCTGAAATAATTTTTAAGACTACTTTCCGTTGTAACATGAATCCTAAAATCGCCCCAATGAGAAGGTAGATGGCTGGGTAGATAAATCCGAGATAGTGAATGTAGACATGTTGCTTATAGACACTAAGACCAAGGATAGCTAGACCGAGCCAAACAAATAATACCTTTAGAGGAGTCTGCCACTTGGACTTAAAATAAACCCAGCCTGACAGCAGAAGAGTGAGTGCTAAGGTTATGGGAGCAAAGTACTCTTGGCGAGCTAAAACCATGTCTGAAATGGTCATAAGCATGACAGGAAGAAATCTATCTGACCTGGCGGGGTTTAGATTTACAGTTGTCTGACGATCTGAGAAAAATGACTTGAAAGCATTAAAGTTCATCCAGTTGTGTTTTGTGTCGAACAGCAAAAGTGGAGACATCAGTAATAAAAAAATCAAAAACCCAAAAAGAGAATATCGTAGAAAAATCCTTCTAGACCTTATGTCTTTGGCTTTATTAATGGATATGAGAGTAAAAAGCCAGAACAGGCCTAGGGTAGGAATCAAAAGTAACCCCAGATAGTGCATCTGAAGAGCAAAGGCAAAAGAGATGCTGGTATAGGGAAGCCAAATATATTTTTTATTCTGCCAGACTTCATAGATTCCCCAGATACACAGAAGAGCGAAAAAAGGCATCGGGTTAGGATTCCATGAAGAGCGGGAGTAAATAATGGCGACCGGAGAGACTGCAAAAAGCAGCGCAGCGATAAATGCAGCCTGTTTGCCAAACCAGTTTCTACCGACGAACCAAGTCAGCCAGATTGTCAGTGTTCCCAGTAGAGCAACCATAATGGCTGGTCCAACGGGGTTGAGACCGGAAAGGAGAAGTGCAGGGGCCATCATGTAGTAATAAAGAGGTCCTAGATACATGTTTCCAATACTGGTTTGCGGACCGATAAAGACTAAGTTGCCTTGAGTAATTAAATCGCGAACAATGCGGACATCACGACCCTCGTCACCAAGAAAGGTCATAAAATCTTCGATACGATAGACGCGAAGTACAAGTGCAAGAAGGAGGACTGCTCCAAGCAATATAGACTCGGATTTGTTCTTTTTTATAAAATTTATTATTGAGTTCATTTGTATAGATTCCCGATCAGGTCGGGAATGACAATGTTATTTATTATTTTTTAATAAAGATTTTTGGGTTTTTTATCATTTGTTTTATTTGATGGATTTCCCCCTCCGGGGACCAGCGGCCCGCCTTCGCTGGAATGACATGGTGTTGTTTTTTTGTTTCTGTGAATCCCCGCGTTCGCGAGGATGACAGAGTATTTTAATTATATTGATCCCCGATCAGGGTCTCCCAAGCGACTCCTGGATCGGGGATGACGGTTACTTCAGCTTGTACCATAGCTTGAAGAGATCAACAAAACTCTGAATGATGACGTCTAGATTGGCCCCCGTGCCCTCACCCTGTTTTCTGGGAAAGTGCTGAACACCAATCTCCACTATTTTGAACCTGGCTTTTTTGGCTTTAATTAAGAATTCACTGCTAATAAAGGCTCCCCTCTCACTTTGTAACGGTTCGATTTTGTCCACAACTCTCTTGGAAATTAATTTGAAGCCACAGTCGATGTCTCTGACATTCAAACCGAATAAGATTCGGACAATTACTTGCCACATAAAAGTATTTAATTTTCTAGTGAAGGAAACTTTTCTACCAAGATAGTAACCTATGACCATGTCGGCACCGGTTTTTTCTTGAGTATCCATAAAACGATTTATCTCTCTGAAATCGAACTGGCCGTCGGAGTCGATAAAGGAGATCCAGGGATATTTACAAGCATATAAGCCACTCTTTAAGGCGGCCCCGTAACCTCGATTTGGATTGTGGTGAATGGCGGTAACCCTCTTGTCTTTCTTGCTCCATCGATCGGCAATTTCACCGGTCTTGTCTTTGGAGCCATCGTTAACAATGATTAGCTCCCAGGTGGAAACATTTTTTTTGAGGTTTTCTACAACATTTCTGACTGTTTTATCAAGATTTGCCTCCTCGTTGTAAGCCGGTAAGAATACGGATAGTTTATCTATTTGTCTCGACATACTCACAAGTATATACTAGAGGTAGATGAAACGAGCTTATTTAGTGTTAATTACTATTTTATTTACCTTGATTGTTTGGGCACCTTTTGTCCTAAAAAGCAATCTTCCCGGGTGGAATCTTGATTTTTCTGAAGGAACAAAGATTCTTTGGCAGAATTATGATGGTCCAAACTACCTAATAGTTGAAAAAACATGGTATGACAGAGAACACATAAAGACTGCATTCTCGACGACAGAAACAGCGGAGTATTTTGCAGCACACTTCCCACTTTACCCTGCAGTTATATCGATGTTTGATCCTTTCTTGAAAGGGCCGACGGCGATGCTACTTGCCACTTTACTCGGAACCATTCTGTGCTTCTTAATGTTTTACAAGTACCTTAGCGAGTTTAAACTGAGCGTTAACCCGTTTTGGCTAACAATAGTTTTTATGATTCTTCCGGCAAGATGGTTGGCACTAAGAGGGATTGGTTCACCTGAGCCATGGTTTATGCTTTTTATCATTGCCAGCCTTTTTTACTTCAAAAAAGGAAGATATGTTTGGGCAGGTGTATTTGGTGCGTTAGCCCAACTGACCAAAAGTCCGGCAATTATTCTACTTGCTGCGTATGGAATATTTGCGTTAGTTCAATCAGTCAAAGAGGAGAAAATTCAATGGAAGTACTGGCCGTTATTAATTCAAGTGGTTGCAATTTTTGGATTGTTCCAGTTCTTTAATATTCGAACCGGTGATTTCTGGGCTTATTTGCACAGCGGAGATAATATGCATTTATTCTGGCCACCATTTAGTGTGTTTGCACCCAAAGGTCAAGTTTGGGTGGGAAATTTTTGGCTCGAAGATATTATCTGGACATGGTTGATTTTTGGAATCGGAGTCATGAAGCTTAAAGAGAAAAAACTGGATGTTGAATACTATTTTGCTGGACTGTTTTTCTTATCCACTCTTTTTGTAGCTCACCGAGATATCAGTAGATACATATTGCCGATAGCTCCATTTGTACTTATTGGCTGGGATAAACTTGCTCAAAAAAAAGAGTTTAAAGTAATTGCAGCTTTGCTAATAGTCCCAATTTTCTTATTTACGTGGAATTTCCTTTTAAACAACACTGCACCAATAGCGGATTGGGCTCCATATTTGTAAAAAACTCTAAAACTCAAAAACTCTAAAACTCAAAATTTGCGTCATTGCGAATCACGGAGTAAAAATATGTGGAATATTTCAATCGTCATTCCCGACCTGATCGGGAATCTATAAAAACGGGTTCAACTTTTTTTAGAGAAATTCATCAGATATATCATTCCAATCTGGATTTGATTTTTCAATGAGTTCAATTTTCCAATCTCTCTTCCAATGCTTTAGTTGTTTTTCTCTTGCTATAGCTTGTAATGAATTCTCGAATTCCTCCAGATGAACCAGACTGTGTACTGCAAATTTCTTTGTAAACCCCTTCACAATATCGTTTTTATGGATAGATATTCTATTTTCTAAATTTCCTGTTACACCTATATACAGCGTACCATTTTTATAACTTGCGAGAATATACACATAATATCTCTTCACAATTAAATTGTACTTTATCTATATAGATTCCCGATCAGGTCGGGAATGACTGGGGTGTTTTGAGGATGTGTTGTGTGGTGTTTGTGGATCTACCCATTCGGGTACTATCGGCCCGCTTTCGCGAGGATGACATTCGTGGAGTGGTGTAATAGCGGAGATTGCTTCGGTTCGTAGTACCGAAACTCGCAATGACGGGTGGTGTGGTGGGTGGTGTGGTGAAAGGTGTGAGGTTGCTACGGTCTCTCCAGAGGCGACTCTGGGATCGGGTACCGAAACTCGCAATGACGGGTTTTTACTTATTCTTCTTCCAAATAAATACGTTGTAGATGAACCAGTTTAGCGGTACAGTAATGAGGAAGACAGCAATGACTAAGAAAAGGGTGCGGTACTGATCACCAAAAGTCTGAGTGCCAAGACCGATTACCAAACTAGGGATGATGATACCGGAGACTACGGAACTGAGATTGAAAGTAGTAAACTTTTTGATTAACTTGGACCCCCAAACAAGTTTTTCATTCTTGAAGGTCCAGAGATTGTTAAAAACAAAGTTACTGATAATAGAAACCTCGGCGGCGAGGGCGTTGGCGACGGTATTACGAACTCCTATTACACTGATTACGTTGCCCAGAAGTTTAGCAAAGACGTCGAGGCCGATTTTGTTAATGGCAAAACCGAAAAGTCCGATGCATCCAAATTTAATAAATTTTTGAGTAGTTGAATCGTTCCACCGAAGCAGAAAAACTGTTTTGAAAATCTCTTTAGCTGTCTGAGGCTCTATCTTGGATTCTCCGGCATTTCTAACATTGAACTGTAATGGTATTTCTTTTACCTTGGCTCCCAACAGAACCATTTTGTAGAGAAACTCCAACTTGTACCCAAAACTTCTGGAATAAAGATGATCCATGTCAATGGTGTCTACAAAACCTTTAACTCGTGAAGCCTTGAAACCACCGGTAGGATCTGTAATGCGGAAGTAATTTTTGGTGGGGAAGAATAATACAAAGCGAGCGACCATACCGCCAACTTCACTAAAGAAAACTCTCTTGAACCCCCAACCTTTCGGATTGCTGCCACCTTTTATTTTTCTGGAACCCATGACGTAGTCGTAACCGTCGTCAATGGCTTTCAGTAAATTGTTTACTAGTCGAGGAGGATGCTGGAAGTCTCCATCCATCTCAATGACCACGTCGGCATGTAGCTCTTTCATGGCGTAGCGGAATCCTCGGACATAGGCGCCGCCAATACCGGCCTTCTTGGCACTAAGGGATAAAAATAAATTTTTGAACTTCTTTTGCTTTTCTTGAACTACCTTGTAGGTGCCATCGGGAGATGTGTCGTCAACTACTAAAACTTTACAATCCCAGTTCTTGATGATTGGAAAAGTAACTGTAAAGAGGTGATCTATCATCTTCCCGATAGAAGCAGCTTCGTTGTAAGTGGGGATGACGATGACTGCGATGGGAAGTTTTTTCATAAATATTATTTTTTGCAACGGCCACAGCAATTTTCTCCGGAACAGTCCCCGGTACTCTCGTCAGAAGACAATCCGTCACATTGACACTCCCTGTCTGAACAACAGTTTTTCTCTTCCTTGCATTCTTCACAATCACACTCCCCGGGTTCGGTCACGATTTCTTCGGCTTTACCGTTCTCGTACCAGTAAAGTTTGGTTTCGTCCTCCTTGAGGGTCTTAAGATGCGATTTGTCGCAAAATGGCTGGTCTTTGGATAGACCACACATGCAAATATATTTATCTCCCACTTTCATGGGGGCGTGAGCGGTTTTCTTTACAAGTCTGGGCATGAGGATATTATATAGCCATATTCTCCTAATTGAATGGAAGGTGTATTATCAGTATATGGAAACAAATTCCTCAGATAGAAGCAAAAGTGAAGTGGAGACATCTCATGATAATGAGAGTGTGTTGAATTTATTGGATGGGATACGAAAAAGATACAATGGTTATCCTGGTATGGATGGGAGCGAATTCGCATTTCCCATGGGGTATGTACTCGGCCATATTCCTAGAGATGGCTGGAAAAGAGAGTTAAATCCAGATGCAGAGACTAAAGAGTATTATACTAATACAGATCCAGATACAGGCAATATCAATATTCTGACCATCCTTAAAAATGGTAGAATCTCTTACAATGGTAAACCGGATATAATCAAGGCTAATCAGGAATATCAGGTTACAAGTCTGGAAACAAGCGATGAAACTTGCACGGTTAAAGTGGATAATGGCACTGATCAAAAGACTCATATCTTTTTCACTAAGGGTTACGCACCCACGATAATAGATCTTTAGCCAAATTTATCATAATGAAGATTGATATTTTGACGATATTCCCAGAGATGTTCGAAGGTGTTTTTAAGACTTCCATGATTGGCCGGGCTGTGGGAACCGAGGCTGTACAAATCAATGTCCGAAATTTACGGGACTGGAGTGATGATAACTACAAAAGTGTGGATGGTCACCCTTTTGGTGGAGGTGCCGGCATGGTGATGAAAATAGATGTGGTGGATCGAGCCATCAAAGAACTCAAGACTGAAAATACTAAAGTAATTTTGATGGATACAAAGGGAAAAATGTATGACCAGAAAAGTGCCGAAAAACTGAAAACAGAAGAGCATTTGATCTTTATTGCCCCGCACTTTGAGGGTATTGATCACCGCGTCCACGAACATTTGGCAGATGAGATATATAGTATCGGCCCCTACGTCCTAAGCGGTGGTGAGCTTCCGGTAATGGTGGCTGTGGACAGTATTTGTCGACTAATGCCCGGGGTTCTGGGGAATCCGGAATCTCTTAAAGAAGAGTCTTACAGCGAAGATATGGCCGTGGAGTACCCGCAGTACACCAGACCGGCTGAGTACAATGGCTGGAAGGTGCCGGATGTACTGCTCTCCGGAAATCATAAGGAAATTGAGAAGTGGAGGAAAAGGAAGTAATTGTTGTCATTGCGAATCACGGAGTAAAAATATGTGGAATATTTCAATCGTCATTCCCGACCTGATCGGGAATCTATAAAAACGGGTTCAACTTTTTTTAGAGAAATTCATCAGATATATCATTCCAATCTGGATTTGATTTTTCAATGAGTTCAATTTTCCAATCTCTCTTCCAATGCTTTAGTTGTTTTTCTCTTGCTATAGCTTGTAATGAATTCTCGAATTCCTCCAGATGAACCAGACTGTGTACTGCAAATTTCTTTGTAAACCCCTTCACAATATCGTTTTTATGGATAGATATTCTATTTTCTAAATTTCCTGTTACACCTATATACAGCGTACCATTTTTATAACTTGCGAGAATATACACATAATATCTCTTCACAATTAAATTGTACTTTATCTATATAGATTCCCGATCAGGTCGGGAATGACAAGGAGTGCGAAGAGGATGACAAATTAATGAGTGGGTGGTGAGACGGTGTGGTGAGGTGGTGTGAGGTTGCTTCGGTGTCTCCTGAGGCGACTCTGGGATCGGGTACCGAAACTCGCAATGACTGGTGAGGTGGTGAGTGATTGTGGATCTATCCCCTCGGGTGCCAGTGGTCCATCTTCGCGGGGATGACAAATTAATGAGTGGGTGGTGTGGGGCTGGATTCCGGGTCAAGGTCTCCCAAGGCGACTCTACGACCCGGAATGACAATGTGGTGGTGGTGGTGTGGGGAAGAAAAGATAGTAGGGAAAGATAAAATAGCTATTTTTCGTCACCCTGATTTGTCCAACTCCACCGATCTGACGGATCGGGTTTTTGCTTCTTTTCTTTTGCCGGCTTAATTTTCTTTTCTTTTTTAAATTTTTTCAATATTCCTTTAGGCCTTACTGTTTCATTACCTCCCGGATCTATATTAAACATTGAAGATTGGTGTTCTTTTTCGGCCATATTTATTATAAATATTTATTAACTTAGAAGTTTTGATATTGATCGTTTGTTGGTTCTGTCCTTCTTGATAACATAATCTCGTATGCTTCTTCAGCGTCAAGCGCTACCGCATCCTCAATCATAGTTTTTGCGGCTTGAATTTGTTGCTCAGTCTCGAACTTCTTAAACGTATCGCATTCTGCCAGCAATGATTCGTACTTTTCTGGATCTCCTGCTTTCAGATCAGCAATATATGTCTCACGACGAATACGCTCATTAACATCTGGTGTCCATTTTTCTGTCATAAAATGAAATTTATAGTTTTGGGATTCCGAAAGGAATTAGGTAGATTATAGTATCGGTATCCGGAATTGTCACCAACCCAAGAATTTTATCTGCGTCAAAACCTGTGATGGTTACCATGCCAAGCTTCAGACTTTCGGCCTGAAGGTATAGATTTTGAGCGGCGTGTCCGGCTTCCAAGTAGACTTCTTTGTCGTGAGGAATGCCTCCATAGGCTTCTGCCATCTTCCCCATACTTCCGGTAATAATCAATACCGCAGGAGCGTGCTGAAAAGATGATTCATTTAAAGCTTCAAAAATAGATTTTTGCAACTCTACCTGTTTAAGTGGTTTAAGCTGATGGACGGGAGTTCTGTCACCCGAAATGTATTGGTACTCACCCGGTTCAAGACCGGCAACATCGTTCGCTATTAAAAATATGGATAAAGGGTAAGTAGACTTGGCTGATGGCGCTGTCCGACCACCCCAGTCGACGGTGATCCCCTGGGCAGCCCAAAGCATCTGAGAAACCTGCTTCAACGATAACTGAGTGTCCTGGAAGGCTCTTCTGGTCCGTCTGGACCGTAAGACGCTTTCGATAGAGCTACTGCTTTTAAAGTCAGGGTTCGGGAGAGAAATATTATCGGCGTTTATAATGGCAGATGGTGATGCTGACTGCTCCGGGTCAACATTGTTAGTCGATCTACTGTTAAAAACAATGGCATTGATAATAAGAATCAACACCATAACAGCCGTAAGCGCCGGAACAATCCAGCGCTTAGGGACGAACTCGAATTTTGCTTTCTTTGCTTGTTTTTCTTGGGCAGTTTTTTTCACAGTTCTTTAGATAAAGGTGACGACCTTTGCGGCTTTTCGGACTCCGGTAAACCACTCTTGTGTCTTGGCATATATCTCTTGCTGATACAAGGTGTCTTTGATACTGTCTGAAACTTCTTCCAATTTCTTGTCAGTAAATTGAGTTTTGTTGTCGTCAAAATACTTTTTGATTTGATCAGCGGTTATCTCAACCTTGTAGTTCATTTCAACCAACTTCTTTAGCCCAAGACTTTGTTTGATGGAGTCTTTGGCTTTGTCTTCTGTTAACCCGTACTGAGATAGGGCTGACTTAAAGGCCTCCTCACCACCGTAGTCTTTGATAACTTTAGCCATTTCGTCGTTGACTTCCTGGTCAGAAATACTTATGTTGTTTTTCTTCAATTGACCTTCCAGTATTCTTTCATTAATGATTTCATCTAATGTTTGAGCACCGTACTTCTCAACCATCTTTTTATTTAATTCTGACCTACTGATAGGCGAAGAATCAACCGTACCAGCTAGAATTAGACCCCTGTATTTCTGTGCCAAAAGATATAGTGCGGAACCAAGCGCAACAATGAGAACTAGTTTGACAATAAAACTAAAGGGTGACTTCTTCATTTCTGTCATTTCAGGAAATGTTTCTTCGACCGGAGTTCTCAAATTTTTAATGGACTTCACGGATTTTTTTGACTTTGTCTTTTTTTCTGCCATGGTTGGTTTTACTTTGTTAATTGTTTTTTTGGTAGGTGTTTTAGCCATAAGTTATATATTAGCACTTTCGAGATTTATTGTATTATCCAAAACTGGAAGAACAGGGTCCGGAAGGTCTGTACTGTAATTCAGAATATTTTGTCGTATCCATTGATAGTCAGACTTAACTGTCGTAGTGGTGGTAGGAACAGGGGTACCGATATCGGGAGGAAGAAACACCGGTGCCTGGCGGCTAGCAGAGATTGCTTTACCAATAGCAAGAGCAATCAAAAGTACGATAATAACAGCTCCGGTTACCAGGAACCATTTGTATTTGATAGCCCAAACTTTAACAGGAGTGAAAAAAACTCCACTCTTAATATTATCAATAAGTTTGATAGCCTCAGGATTAGTTATTTCAAATTTGGGGTTGGACATAGTTTATATCTAGATCTATAAGGCGATTAATCCAGTCTAGTTGGAGAAGGCGAATCTCGGCTAAAAGCTCGACTCGAGATGTAAAGAAAATATCGTTGGCTGACTCGACAACAGCATCAGCTATGGGAAGGTTATTGGCAAAAATATCTATTTTGGAATCAATAAACTTGGTTTTGTCGCGTAACTCCTGGACTCTATCTGTTAAGTTCTGAGGCATAGGTGAAGGAAGCTTCGGAATAATTGTTTCTAAAGCAGTTTGTGAGTCTATTTGAATTCTTACCAGCTCAGCAATCTTGTTTGCCAGAATCCCAAACTTCATCATGGCATCGTGCAGCGGAACAGTTTCGAGATAACTCTCGGTGAATTTTTTTAAATCAGTTTCTGTCACTATTCCCTGGGACTTAAATGATTCATTTAAAAAATATTGCCTAGATGTATTTAAAGCAGCAATGATTGGTTTGATTGGCTCGTAATCGACACGGTAATGGTTGATTAGATCAAGCAAATACCAGTCAAGGGAGGCTTTGGCCAAGTCTCTACTAAGAATGGTTTGTTTGGCTGAAATCATAACTTTCTGTTGATTGTCCAAACTAGGAGTGTTTAGATAATCCTGTTTTAAAAGAGAGAACTCGGCGTAGCTAGTGCGGTATTGACCATACTGGTAATCATAGTCTGATTTGGCATCCGCGAAAACAAAGGGGGAGAAAATTCCGGCAAGAATAATAAATAGAGAAAGTAGAGTTAATTTAAATAGATTCCCGATCAAGTCGGGAATGACAGATGGAGTAGTTATATGGGTGTGGATCTCCCCCTTCGGGGACCATCGACCCGCTTTCCCAGATATGGCAATTGGTGAAGTCATCTGTAAATAGTATATACGATTAATTTTGACCACTACTCTCAACTTTCGGCAAACTTAGACCTTGACCGATGAGATACTCAACTACTGTTTGCCAGGTTGAGAAATGCATTTCCAAAGCCTCTTCGGTGATGACGGTTCTTAACCCTCCCCAAACCGGGTAACGATTTGGGTTTGCTTGTGACTTTAGAAATTCGTTAATAGAAGCTGACTTAACAAGAGAGGCGTCTTCGCCCAGCTGATCAACGACATAGGAAATTAATTCGTAGGGAGTAGTAGTGTCGGAAGAACAATGAAAAACACCATGAGAATCAGTCTCGATAATTTTGGATAAAGTGTCGGCGACTTCATCGATGTATGAAATACAAATCTGTTGATCATCAAAGAGAGGATACATCTTTCCTTCCGCGAATTTTTTTAGAGCACCTCTGATGTAATCTAGCTTTAAATTAAATTTTTCTCTAACCGGATAAATAATTCTAAGCACTGTGCCACCCTGAGAAAGAACTAGTTTTTCTGCCCGGTTTTTTGTCCAGCCATACCAAGTGAGTTTGTCGCTTGAATCTGGAGGAATATCGGTCTCGGAATATGGACCTGGCTGACTAAGGTCACCAGGGAAAACCATATCGGTAGAAATTTGAATAAAATTCTTGGATAAAAATGTTTTTTGTAAATTTTCTGTACCTTCAACATTTATTTTCCATGCCGAACCTGACTCATCACCAAACTGTGCCTCAGCAGAATTTACGTCTGTAAAAGCTGCGAAGTTTATGATCCAGTCGGGATTTTCTTTTTCAATTATTTTTCGAACATCCTCCAACCTTGTTAAGTCGAAGTCTGGGTATTCAGGAGTTATTAATTGAAAATTGTCGACGTACTTTTCCACAAAACGAGAGCCAACTAAACCACTGGCACCGGTGATGAGTATTTTTTCTTTGGACATATTGAATTTATTTTTATAGATTCCCGATCAGGTCGGGAATGACAATTGATATTATAGATTGCCGCGTCGCTTCACTCCTCGCAATGACGGATGTGTTACATTTTTTCCGGCAGAACGAAGTCATAAGAAATAATTTTTGGATCTATACGACATTCCTGGGTGAATTTGTTGGCTACAAAATAGTGATCTGTAAAGTAATTTAAGGTTACGGATTTTAGATTTGGATTTATAAAGCCATGGGCCACTCCGGCGGGAATATATATTTGCTTATCGGAGGAGAGAATCACTTTCATCTTTGTTCGATAGGAAATTGACTCCGGTCGGTAATCAATTAATCCCATGAGAATGGTGCCGCTCGTGGTCCAGATTTCATTCTGCTTTGGATGAATGTGCCAGAATCTTTTGGTTTTTGGAGCTAAGAATGAGGTATTGACTTGAATAGGATGGAAATTGACACCTAATTCTTTGAGAGCTACTACATTACCACTTGCATCCAGACGCATTGCCTCTTTGAACCAACCGCCATAATCATCAGCAAAGACGCTTGTCTTTAAAACATAAACACCTTGGATTCCTTCAACTTTTCCGTAAGTTTGACGATAGAGTTTTGTGTTTTTGGGCAGGGCGATAGATTTATGTTTTATTTTTATCAGGCCCATTTTATTTTTTAATTTATTTGTATATCGATTCGGACTTTTGCTTGTTTGGTTTCCACCAAGAAGGGTTGCTAGTATACCACTCAATAGTGGACTTCAGGCAAGAGTCAAAGTCCTTACTTGGTTCCCAGCCCAACTCTTTATTCATTTTGGACCAGTCCACAGCATATCGTCGGTCGTGACCAGGACGATCTTTGACATACTCTATACTATCTTCACCTTTACCCATGATCTTCAAAACTTTTTTGACCATTTCCATGTTTGAAATGTCTTCGGTAAGGCCGCCCACCAAGTATGTCTCCCCTACCTTACCTCTGTGAAGTACGTCATCTATGGCACGACAGTGATCTAAAACGTAAAGCCAATCACGAACATACTTGCCATCGCCGTAAACTTTGACCTTTTCACCGATTAATAAATTGGTGATCATGCGAGGAATAAATTTCTCCGTGTCTTGAAAGGGTCCAAAGTTATTACTGCAGTTTGTAATGGTAATAGGTAAATCAAAGGTGTGGAAATAAGCTCGAACCAGATGATCAGATCCTGCTTTGGAGGCCGAGTATGGGCTTCGCGGATCATAGGGTGTATTTTCGGTGAACTTTAGTTCCGAATTTAAAGGTAGTGCGCCAAAAACTTCATCTGTAGAGATGTGATGAAAGCGAAGTTTATATTTCCTGGCGGCTTCCAAAAGTATTTGGGTGCCAAGAACATTGGTTTTAACAAAGACTAGTGGATCTAAAATTGAACGATCTACATGAGACTCAGCGGCAAAATGCACAATTGTCTCTACACCGCTGGCTGCCTTATCCACTACCTCTGAATCGGTAATATCTCCTTGAACAAAAGCGTATCGAGGATTAGCTGCCAGGTCATTAAGTGAGTCTAGGTGTCCGGCGTAGGTAAGAGAGTCGAGATTCACGATGCTATCTGCTGGATACTTATCCAGCCAATAATGAATAAAGTTTGAACCAATAAAACCGGCGCCACCCGTGACTAAGATTTTCATATTTTTTTTGCTAATTTTTCTTTCTCTGCCATGTGAACTCCCGCTTCGAGAAGACTATCGAAAGTACCGGCGTCTTGCCAGTAGCTGTCAAATACACAGGCTTTTAACTCACCCATCTCTAAGAAAGTATTACTGATGCTTGGTTTGCCACTAATCTCTAGCTCTCCTCTGGCGGAAGGTTTTAGTTTCTTGGCAATATCGACAACACGATTATCATAAGTGTATAGTCCGGTAGAGACGTACATGGATTTGGGTTTATCAGGTTTCTCTTCGATAGAGATTACGTTGTTATTTTTATCAATTTCTACTACACCTAGCCTTCTGACTTCCTCTATACGATCGAGCTTCTTCACATAAATTTGGCCGCCGGACTTAAATGTCTTTATTTGTTCCGAGAAATCCTCATCAAAGATGTTGTCACCAAGAGCCATGGTGACATTATCACTATCCATAAAATCAGCACCAAGAATAAAGGCTTCACCAAGACCTCTTGGTTCCTTCTGAATAACATAACTAAAGTGAACACCGAACTGTTCTCCTGTTCCTAGAAGATTTAGAAACTGTCCGGCATTTTCCGGTGCGAGAATAATCAAGATATCTTTGATACCGGCTCTAACAAGAGTTTCAATGGGATAAAAAATCATGGGTTTGTTGTAAATCGGCAAGAGTTGCTTGCTGATAACCCATGTTAGTGGACGGAGTCGAGTAGCTCGACCACCCGCCAAAATAATTCCTTTCATTTCTTTTATTATACGTTACAGTGCAAGTGGTAAAACTAAAATAATCCTATAACTAAGGCTGTCCCGAGAACTGCAAAGGCGACATATTCAGCTACGATTTTCTTGTGAAGAGTTCCCTCTTTTAAGTGATGAAAAATACCCCATACAATATACGCAAGAGACAAACTTACGACTGTAATTATTTGAAAATTTTTGTTTCCACTAAAAATTAATATACCTATAATAGCAGCCGAAACGATAAAGCTGAGAACTAAATAATCGAGCACTTTACTGATAGGTCTTCTCATAAAATAATTCCTTGGCGAATAATAATGAGGATGACTGCCATGCCAATAAAGTAGGTTAGATGGGCCCAAGTATCTCCGGAAATCCTGATGATGTTATAACGAAGGACAAAGATCCAGTCCATACTGAGAGCAAAGAGGACGATGATGACAAATGCTAGAGACCAGGATCTGGACAGGTCTAACGGTGAAATACCTGAAGTGGGTATTAATTTTTCGCTGGTGGCAGCCACCTGAGTCTCAGGGCTGTCTAGTAAGGCGGGAACCGGTTCCTGTATTGTTTCTTGAGCCAATGCAGGCTTGGCTTCTACGCGATCTGAAGCAATCTGAGCGACCGAGGTCTGTGGTGTACCAAACATCTGAACTACTATAGTAGTCTCCACACCATTTATATATCCATCCACAACCGCAACACCGATATCTTTGTACCTGGCGTCCATAAGGTTTTGCTTGTGAGTCGGTGAAGCCATCCAGGCTTTTACGATGTCTGAAGGATTGCTAAAGTCTCGAGCAAGATTTTCTCCGGCATGCTGATACTTATAACCGGAGTTGGAGATCCAGTACCATGGTTCTGTGCCTTGAGGAGAAACATGGGCCCAGTAATTTTCTGCGAACATGTCGGCGGCTTTGGCGGCGGCAGCTTGTGATAGTTCGGAGTTTAACTTGACCTCACCTAGTCCAGAGTTGAGTCGTTGAGCGTTGGTAAGTTCGATAATTTTGGACGGGTCAATTTGAGAAGCGTAGCCAAGGACCCCAGGAAGGAGACCTATGGTGATATCAACAATCGCTCTTCCCATAATAAACAAGCCAATAAGAATAATGATCGAACGAGGCCATAAAAGTTTCGCCTTATGGTTGTTGTGTGGATGAGGTAAAAAAAGACTGTGGGCAGGATGTGCCATAACTATATTCATTATAAGAGCTTACTCGTCTTCTTTACAATAACCAGGTTATTGTAAAATTCAGACTGCGTTTCCTCTTATAATCGCTTGTAACTTCGTTACAATGCTGGATTATGGCACAAGAAAATTTATTTTTATATAATGGGAGACTGTTCATCGGCTGACTCGAGTTATTACTCCACCAACTCTTTTGTATTTTCTTTTTTTGTTTTTGATGATTTTTCTCTTTATTTCTTTTTCGAGATCGATGTTTAGAATCTCGGATAAACCTAGTAAATATATGACTACATCAGCCAGTTCTTCACCTACCGTGTATTCTTTTTTATAGTGAGCGCGACAAGCTTCCGAAACTTCTTCATGAATCAGGCAGAACTCTTTATATATATCAGTGGTGTTAAAACCCTTTTTTATCTTGTTGGTGTAAATTTGTTTTTGAAGTTTTTTTAAACTAACCATATGCGGATTATATACATATTTTGGATATACTAAAAAAATGTTAGAGTGGATACATAATATGATTGCTTTTGCAGGGCTGTTAACTGCGGCGGTTTATTATCCACCGAAGGATATAACGACGGCGACGGTACTACTAGATATTGATAAGGCAAATAATAGGCTGTGGGACATGCTTTCATTTGGAGACGCGGTCAGCAGTACAAATTTCACAGATTAAAGGTTGATGTTCGTGTAAAAAACATCTCCTGTACTTTTTCTTACATGTTATGGTCATGTGTATCTATGTTTTAAAAATAGTCTTTCCTATTTATGCTAGAATATCCCTTAAACACAAATTTTCTATTTATCTATTTACTCAGAATAACCTTCCTCCTTCCGACATGAAAAAAGACAGAATGTTTTCGTTCAAAAAAAAGAACACACTTCAATGTGCCCAAAAAAGACAATGGGGTACAGAGAGGGACATGCGGCCACTTTCTATAGTTCACGAAAAACCGACAAATTTTAAAATTGCACTTGCAAGACTCGCAATAGTCTCTACTGTAGTTTTTTGGCTAATGTATGCTTCTTCAGTTGTTATTCGACAACTAATTGAAGGTCCAAAGAATTATCACTTTACCGTAGAAATTTTTGGCTATTTAATCGTAGTTTCTTTCTTAACATTGTCTGCTTTAGTTTATTTAATCGCGAGAGAAGGCGCATTACAACGTTTCAGCAAACACTTGCGCACACCAAGAGCTACACTTGATAAATTTTTCTTTTGCAACAAGACTAAAATTACCGTTCTTGTCCCCTCTTACAGCGAAGAACCTGGTGTTATACGAAAAACACTTTTGTCAGCAGCACTCCAGGAGTACCCAAATATTCGAATCGTATTACTGATTGATGACAATCCAAATAGTTCAAACGAGATACAAATTAAGAGAATTAAAGAAACAAAATCCCTAGGAAAAAATATTGAAAAAATATTGTCAGAACCTCTTAAATCTTCACTTTTAGCGTTTGATTCATTTAAACAAAATAATAAGACATTGAACTTAGTCTCTGTTGAAACCACAAAAAAAACGGCAATGCAATATAAGTTTGCTGCAAAATGGCTAAATACTTTTGCAGATAAAGAACTGATGAATGATCATGTAGATGTTTTCTTCGCAGATCAAGTCCTAAGAGCGTTGGCAAAAGATTTATCGCTGGTTTCCAAAGCCTTAGCAAAATCAATTAAAGAAAAGACCAAACTTCCTTATGAAAGGGTCAGTCAGCTTCACCAGCGATTAATATCTATATTTAGTTGCCAGATAGACTTCTTCGAAAGAAAAAACTATATCTCTCTGTCACATGAACCGAATAAAGCTATGAACCTGAATTCGTATATAGGCTTGATGGGTGGAAGGTATAAGGAAGAACAATCGGCTGGTGGACTAGCTCTTGTGCCCACAATTAGACCAACAAAGAATAGCGTATTTTTCCCGGACAGTGAGTTCTTACTTACACTTGACGCCGACTCAGTACTACTTAGGGATTACTGCTTGAGGTTGGTTTACTTTTTACAGCAACCAAGTAATTCTCGAGTTGCAGTTACTCAAACACCATACTCTTCTTTTAGAGGCTCTCCTTCGCGCATCGAACGGCTGTCTGGTGCAACAACTGACATTCAACACTTGTTACATCAGGGTATGAGTAAGTATGGAGCTGCTTTTTGGGTCGGTGCTAATGCTGTTATCAGAAAAAGGGCACTCGAGGATGTCGCTGAAATGGAACAGTTAAATGGATATACAGTAAAGAGGTACATTCAAGACAGCACTGTAATCGAAGATACTGAGTCAAGTATTGATCTTGCTGTACATGGATGGGAACTCGTAAATTATCCGGAGCGTCTAAGCTACAGTGCCACCCCTCCAGACTTCGGGTCGCTAGTAGTTCAACGTAGACGTTGGGCAAATGGTGGCCTGCTTATAATGCCAAAACTATTCACTCATAATAATTTTAAAAAACGACTTATGGAAAATGTTTCGGCTGTGCAAACACTAATAAGATTAAACTACATGGCCTCGATAGCTTGGTCTAGCTTTGGACTACTCTTTCTTCTTGTATATCCCTACGATGGACGTCTCCTAAGTCCCCTAGTTGTCCTTGCAGCCTTACCTTATTTTTTAGCCATGGGAAGCGATTTAAAATACTGTCGCTATAAAGCAATCGACGTGCTCAACATATACGGATTTAATTTAATTTTATTACCTGTGAATCTGGCTGGAGTTTTAAAATCTATGCAACAAGCACTTACATCTAAGAAAATTCCTTTTGCGAGGACTCCAAAAGTTAAGAACCGTACTGTAACAGAACTACCTTATGTGGTAGCCCCTTTGTTTATTATTGGATTCTCATTGTTTACTGTTTGGCGAAATGTAATAGGACATAACTGGGGAAACGCCTTATTTGCAGCCTTTAACGCTTCTACTGCTATATGGGCGACCATCTCGTATATCGGAATCGGGAGTCTTATTACTGATATTTGGCTGGGGGTAACTAGCTGGCTTTATGTAGATGCTCCAAGAAGCTCTCAAGACAATGAATTTAAGACTACTCCGTCGTTCGACTGGAAATCAACTCTATATTATGGCGAGGAAGTCGTATAAATCTAACATGAATTCGAATAATCAAAAGATACAAAAAGTTAGACGGCTATCTATTTCGAGAGTTATTTTAATGATATTAATAATTGCAGGAATAATCTCAGGATCAATGTACAGAGCCAAACAGCATATAGACGCTAAGACCGTGGAACAATTTCGTCCGTGGTTTGCATCCTATGTCGACGTTACCTCGACTCCGACTTTTCCCTTTGAGCACTTAGGATCCACCTCAAGCCCACATGTTGTCCTTTCATTTATTGTCGCCTCAAAAACTGATCCGTGCACTTCGACATGGGGAACCTACTTCAGTCTTGATGAGGCAGGAAATAAACTTGATTTAGACCGAAGAATTGCCAGATTAAAACAACTTGGTGGACAAGTAGCCATTTCATTCGGTGGAGCTTTAAACGATGAACTCTCAGTGGGTTGCATTGACGAAAATACACTTCTAGATGCATATCAATCAGTAATTGATCGATATGAGGTAAATACAATTGATCTTGATCTGGAGGGAGAAAGTTTGGGAAATGAGGAAGTCATCCTTCGGCGGGCGAAGGCCATTGCGACACTTCAGTCAAACAGAATAGCTAAGAAGGAAAAACTTTCTGTGTGGTTGACTTTACCTGTGAGCCCAGGAGGACTTACTGAACAGGGAACAAAAGCTGTGGAAATTATGTTGAGTAATGGAGTGAGCCTTGCTGGAGTGAATGTAATGACTATGGACTACTCAAACGGAAAAGCTCCTGAACAAACTATGATATCTGCTTCCACAGAGGGAATAATTCAAACACATCGCCAGCTTGGAATCCTTTACAAGCAAGCATCTATAGACCTGAGTGACAGAGCAATTTGGCGAAAAATTGGCGCGACACCAATGATAGGTCAAAATGACATCGTTAATGAGGTGTTCACTCTACAGGACGCCAAAGAACTGAATAATTTTGCACTTGAGCATGGTTTGGGGAGAATATCTATGTGGTCAGCTAATCGAGATATTCCATGCGGAGATAATTATGCTGATCTGAAAAGGGTATCTGATTCTTGTAGCGGGGTGAAAGATGTAAAGCTCAGTTTTTCGAGAGCTCTTAGTAATGGATTTAATGGGAATATTGAGCAAGAAATTGTGGTACAAGTGTCTGATGATATCACCAAAGAAGAGATCATTGATGTTCCTGATAAAAGCCCCTATCAAATATGGCAAGAATTAGGAGTCTATCAGGTAGGAGTAAAAGTGGTTTGGCATAAAAATGTCTATATTGCGAAGTGGTGGACTAAGGGAGACCTGCCAGATAACCCTGTGCTTCAGGCATATGAAACACCTTGGCAATTAATAGGCCCCGTGCTACCAGGAGACAAACCAGCTCCCCAACCAACATTACCACCAGGGACATACCCTCTTTGGTCGGGAATAGAGATTTATCAAGGCGGTGAGAGAGTTCTGTTTGAAGGTTTTCCCTATCAAGCAAAGTGGTGGAATGAAGGCGAAAGTCCTGCTGTTTCTGCTATAAACCCAGACAGTTCACCCTGGATTAAACTTTCAGAAAGCCAGGTGGCTCTGATTCTTAAATATCCCAAAGAAGATAAAAAATAGTGGCTCTCAAATCTGAAATGGGTGCAAAAAAATAATTGGTTATATTTAATTATTTATCGAGAGTCGCTCTAACAATCAGACGCTTTATTGAAGTTCCTGGGGGCCAACAGGTCATGAGGGTTAATGTCGCATGACCTGAACTGTCGGTAAGGTAATTAATTGCACTGGAGCTCACAATCATTTTATCGGTAACTGAATAATCGTATACCATGTCTCTAAAAAACAGTTTTATCTGATCTCCTGACTCCAGCTTGGAAAGTAGATAAAAAATTGAGTTGTACTTGGTTGCATTTAGAAAATCTGAAGATGAATGCGAGAACAGAAAAATATTTCCAACCTCACCGGGCAAAGCAGAACCTTTTGCATGAGCCACTCCCTTAGTAAGGGCAATTTGATATTCTTTAGATTCAAATGGGTTGACGTTCTCGATGACGTGAGTATTGGCTCCTATTTTTGGAATTATTATTCCAAAGTTGAAATCTACCGGAGAAATTTCATTTGAAACCCGATTCCTCTCAACATTTTTACTTTTTAGACTATAGCTAATTTCTTGTTGAATAATTGGAGCATATGTTAGACCAAAGACTAATATTGCAAAAAGTATAAGAGTGGATCCAATAATAAACTTCATCTAGTTTTACTCTATATGAGACCTAATAGTCATAAGTATTTACAGCTTCCTTGTAGCTTTAACCAAGACGCGCATAAGTGAAGTGCCTGGGGGGTATGTAGTCATAAGTGTAAGAGTCTCATCTGTTTTACCATCCGAGAGATATTCAACTGTACTTCTTGGCACAATTTCTTTTGCTGTAACTGTATAGGCGTATAGATCGTCCTTGTAATAGAGCCTCACCTCATCACCAACATCCAACTTATTTATAAGGTAAAAATTGAAATTTAGCCTAGATGATTTAAATGAGTCAGTTGAATTGTGAGAAAAGAGAAAGATGTTACCCTTCTGACCTGGAAAATCTGAACCATCTACATGCGCTATCCCATTTACAAAAGCCTTCTCATACTCTATCTCGTCGTATGGATCCACATTGCTAACTATGCTGGAATTGGCATCTACCTTTGGAATTATGATCCCGAATTCAGCGTCTATCGGAGTGATTACTTTTATATTCGTCTGTGTAAATGTATCGACTTTTTTTAGATTGTAACTTATTTCTTGTTGGATGACAGGAATAAAGATTCTGCTAAGTGTAATTATGATGTATAGAAGTATGCTAAGACCAAGAATCTTGTTCATATAATCTTATTATATAGAGTCTAGGCTTTGGGTACGATTACTAGATGCCCTAATTAACCGCTATTTGATTTTTCGGCGAGGAATGCCTTAAGAACAAAGTAAAAGATGAAACCTGTACCAATTAGTGCAAGCCATTTCTTGAATGTCCACTTACTTTCAGTTGAAGTTCCAAGTATGGATGGTGTTGCGGATACAGGGTTTCCGTCGGCGTCCGTTGTACCGGAAACTGAAGCGTCTTCAGCGGGTGCATCTAATCCATCCCGTGCAACCCCCGACGTTGCGCCATTTAAGGTGATAGCGCCAGAATCTGGAGCACCTAGATTGATTTCTGCCTGCGCAGAAATGACAGTGGAGGAAATCGAAGTAGTAGTAAAACTGTCGCCGGCAGTTCCGGAAACGTTATCTGAGCCGTCTACAGCACGTATGGCGTAGTAGTAGTCTTTGCCACACTGAGGAACACTATTTGTGATTGAGCCTTCTTGATTTGGTCCAATGTTTACACTAGAGAGAACAGATCCACTATTGACAGAAATGTTTAAAGTATCTGATCTAAAAAGCTGAACTTTGACAGTTTTTCCATCATTTGCTGTTTTGAATTTTATCTTGTAATCGCAAGAGTTTAGTCTTTCTTTGGAGTAGTCTGAAGGAGTACTTGGACCGGAGACGTTGTAATCCACGTTTACAGTAGAACTGGTGAGAGTGGTCCCGTCTGTGGTTGCTGTTACGTAAAACGAGTAAGAACCTTCGGAATTTACAAGACTATCTGTAACATTACAGTAATCAGTGTTGCCACCTGGGATCATAACCTTGTCAGTGTCGAACTGAGAGAATCCTCCATCTGCTGGAGTTTTCTTAAAACACTTAACCGTAATCTGTCTACCTGATTCCACCGTATCCAAAGCAACAAAAGTGAGCTTGAAGTTGTTTTGATTGGTTGGAGACTTTGGCTGGCCAAGACGAATTGAAAAGTTAGCAACATCATCAGCCAGTGCAAATCCCGGCAGAAGTAATATGGTAAGGGCAGTGAGTAAAAATAGTTTTAATTTCATTTTGCTTTGGATGACCTTACTAATTTGATTCCAACGTAAAGTGAAGCAAGTGACACTAGAAGCCAAAGTTCATTGGCACCCGTGTCAGGCAGACTAGTCGAAGCTCCAAGTACTTGGCCTTCTACTAGCCTCTCAACACCGTAGTCATCGCTTCTGGTCTGATCTTTGACGATGTTAACAGTGGTTCCCACGAAGTTCGTGTCGACGAATCCTTCCGGCTGAGCCAGAGCGAATACTTTTGCTTCTGCTAAAGATGTTCCTACTGCCCAAGCAGAGTCTGGGTATAATCCTGGCTGCTGGTCTCCTGAAATATCTGCTGTGTAGAGTAATTCAATCTTGTCACCGCCGTTAAAGTTACCCAAGTTCCATGTCCCCGGTGAGTGATACTCCGGCTCATCGAAGGAGCCTGTTAGGTTTAAGCCATTTACCCAGACTTGGAAAGAACCTGATCTGTAAGTGAATCCTTTTGGAAGAAGATCTTTGACTGTGAGTCCGCTTACTTGAGAGTTTAGAATTTCTACTAAGATTCTGTAGACAACAGAACTACCTGGAGTTTTGTCACCGCCAGCTGAATTTGACTTACTGATATTAATTATCGGATCTGTGTAGTTGCCGATGTAACAAGTTAGATCTTGTCCTGCATCTAGTGAAACGTTACTGGTGCTGAAGATAGATCTACTGAATGTCTCGTCTTCTTGCTGCTCCTTTTGACAATAGATATTGGATTGACTCCAACCTTCTTGAAGATTTTCAGAGAGATTGTAGCGGCCAGGCAAGAGATTTTCGAAAACTACTTTGCCGTCCTCGTCTGTAGTGAGGGTGTCAGCTTTTGATTCGATTTTCGAGAGATTTATTTCCCAGTCCGGAAGCGTTGGCTCATCTTCGTCTTTGACACCATCTTGGTTGTCATCTCTGAACTTATATACCGTGAGGTTGGCTAGCTCTACATTTCCAAAGTTGTACTCATAACCGTCAGTGGCGTTCTTACTTTTTTCAAAACCATATGAATTTTGATCCGGTAGATTTATTATGTAGCACTCTGGATCATTAGGGAATGTCTGAGACCAGCCAGGTTGATTGATCTCACAAACCTTGTATTTTCCTGGTAAAAGATTTTCGAACCAGTACCAGCCGAAGTGAGCGTCTCCGTCTGATGTGACCGTAGACTTTATCGGGTCTAGTTTGAATCCATCCTCACCGTCAGATTCATACAACTCGATAGTCCAGCCAGATAATAAATCTTCACCTTCGTCTCGTGAGCTATCCATGTCTTTATCGCTCCATTTGTACCCATGAATTGAGCCGTTTGGAGAGTTGTAGAAAGTACAGGTGATTGAATCTCCTTTTTCAAGGTCTATTTTTATACTCGATTCATCTATATCTACGGTTTCGCCGTTACAAGAAACTTTATCAAGAGTCCATCCAGACAATTCAGATTCAGTTACTGTATATTCTCCAGTAGAAATTGGGCCATACGACTTTTTGTATAAAGAGTTATCACCACCATCGTCCAACAAGCTGAATGAACCCAAATCACCTGTAAAGTCAAAATCTGTATCTGATTTTACCAAGGCTTCTTTAATGATGGTTATTGAGCCTGTATCTCTTGTATTCTTGAAGGTACATGTTACATTTTCATCACTTGAAAGTTTGATGACCGCATTTCTATTGTTTGTTTTTACATCGCTTCCACCTTCACAAGTGATGCTATCTAGAGTCCACCCTTTAACGGCTGGTTCGGTGACTGTGTAGGTATCAGAACCAACACCTGTAAAGATTTTTTTATACAAGGAATTGTCACCGCCATCATCAACTAAATCAAACTCTCCCAGATTCCCAGTAAATTTGAATGAATCACTACTATCAGGAGAAGCATCTTTAACTATGGTTATCGTTCCCGTGTCTCTGGCGTTACATAGCGTGATAGTGGAAAGCACGCCTTTATTGACAGTGACATTTATTGGACTTGATGTGTTCGGATCTGTACAACTACCGTTTGTAGACCAACCAACAAAGTGATATCCATCGATAGTATTTTCAGAGACAGTGTATTCAACAGAACCTGAAATGGTTGTAGGAACACTGTCTACCTGCGCTCCCATGTTTTGATTTTCTCCTGAATTTAATTTCCATCTAAACCCGAGTTCGTTAGCGATGTCATTACTTGTTTCTCCTTCATCTAAATAGTCTCCATCTCCATTAAGATCTACTTGTTTGTTTACCTTGACACTTCCCCTGTCTCTAGTGTTTGTAAAAGTACAGGTATTATCTCCGGTACCGACAGTAGCAGTTGCGGTCTGGCTAATGAGTCCGCCACACACTCCTCCAACTGAGGAAATGGAGTAACCTAACACTCCGGTAGATTCTGAAACTTTGTAGTTTCCAGTTTCAAGATTACTTATAGAGTTGTCTGTTCCATTATCTTTGAGAGTTCCAAGCAGACCGCCTAACAAATCGTGTACTTCAAATGACCAGTCACTTTGGATCGCAGGTCCTTCAAAAATAATTTTGTCCAGAAAAAGATTGCCTGTTTTTCTAGTGTTGGTGATGGTGCAGGTTTCCTCAGCACCATTTGAAATTGAAACTTTTTCACAATTTTCGTAAATTGCTTCATAGTCTGAGTCTGTATCTTCTACTACAGTGTATGATCCTTCGTCTACTGATATTTCGTTTTGGCCGCCATCTTCGAAGAATGTTGATTTCCCATCATTAACAGTGAAAGAGAAGTCATCGGCTGTTTTTGATCCACCTATTACGACTTTTTTAACTATTAGTTTTCCTGGTTGGTCGTCATTGGTGATGGTACAAGTCTTATCATCTCCCAGAGCTAAAGAAATTTTTCCTTCTGGACAGGAGTCTGAGTAAGAAGCTTTATATCCTGAAGGACCTGATTCTGAAACAATGTGATCTCCGACTGTGAAAGTATTTTTCTCCCCTGAAGTGACTGATACACCTCCTACAAAAAGTGGAAAATCTGACACTCCTTTTTGACCTCTGTTGTTGTTTGTAACAATTTTTGTGACTGTTAGTTTTGGGGGTAAGGCAGTGTTTGTAACAGTACAAGTCTTATTATCTCCCAGAGCTAAAGAAATTTTTCCTTCTGGACAGGAGTCTGAGTAAGAAGCTTTATATCCTGAAGGACCTGATTCTGAAACAATGTGATCTCCGACTGTGAACTCAGTAGAAACATTTTGAGAAATATTTTCCCCATCAACTTTCATTTGGAAGTCTGTTTTTGCGTAAGTGGCACCCGTGGATCCATTATCAACAATTTTTATTATTTTAAGTGACCCAAATGGAGAATTTATTTTGACAGTATCAGAGCAGTTGTTGTTGAATTCATCTAATTCTTTAATTAACCCCGAAGGATCTACTCTACAGCTCCCTCCTGATTTTGGATTTGTATAAGTACCAGAGACCAAAAAGGTCACTGGAATCGAGACTTCAACATACCCTCCTGCTTTTATTTTTATTTCTTTATTGTCTTTTACTTTACAAACTATTGTGTTTGAGGTGGTGCTACATATTATTTCTGACCCATGGTCAACATCCGACGTTTGAATATTCAGTGAACCATAAGTTACGTTTGAGTTGGGAAGATTATCTTCGAAGATTATTTCATTCTCTTCGAATTGTGCAGAGGATAATCCGATATTATCAATACGAACTTTCCAATTGAATGCAACTCCAACCGAACCAATAGAATCAGATAGATTGTTTGTCTTTCTAATAGTCAAGTCTGATGGAACATTGCATTTGTTTTTGTGTATTGCCTCACTTTGAAGTGTCCAATTTTTTCCTGGATATGATCCTCCTGAGTATGTGAATGGAGGAATTATATCTCCCCAGCCAACTATTATTCCTGGAAACCAAACTGGACCATTATGACCATCATGTCCGCCAGCATCTGCAGTTTTACTGGGCTGATTGGTAACATATGGATTTGTCTGACTATCTGTAGAGTGGCAGATATCTACCTTGTCAGAGTCATCAGTGAAAGCCATGGAGGCAATAACTGTTTCGGAATCGTCTAGAGCGTCTACGGAGTAATTTGGGCGGTAGTTGCCGTCGAGCTGGTAAGCGTAGGAAAGTGACCCAGATTCATCTGAGGTAACTTCTGCCTTATAAGAAACAAAGGGCATGTCTGAAGACATGATGTGAAGAGTATATATAGTATTGGCTAGGAAACCTGAGCCTGAAATATAGGCAATGTCTGTTGGGAAGTAGTCAGATTTGTCTGTGGTGAGTGTGGGAGCAGGGAGAAGGGCTTGTTCTAGGCTAGCGGCGAGAGTTATAACTTCTGGGACTTTGGTTTCGATTTGAACATCTTCTGGTTCGGGGTTGGCCTGAGAAGGTTCGGAGGGAGAGTTTTCTGGCTGATTTTCAGATGGTGGTGCCTGAGATTCTGTATTTGGAGTTGGTTCCGTTGTTATTACAGGCTCTTCTGTTGGTGTGGGCTCGATGGAAGGAGATACCTCTATAGTAGGTGTTGCGTCAGGGGTATCCAATGTGGCCGATATACTGGGAGAAGTAGCTGGTGTAATTTCGGGGGTTGGAGTAGCTTCGACCGTAGGAGTGACTTCCGGTGTTATTTCCGGGGTGGGTTCTGGTGTGAATTCAGGAGCTGGAGTCGGTGATGGCTCTGAGACTGCCGCAGAAGCCGTGGAGTCGTTGGCAAAAACAGGCACGACAAAAAATGGAGCAAAAGACTGAAGAAGCAGATTGAACGTAAGAATAACTGAGAGTGTTTTCTTAAGAATCTTTTTTGTCATTGTGTGTTGATAATACACCAGTTATAAGGCATGTCAATAGTATTCTTTTATACATATTTTCTCATTCAAATTTCTAGAGAAAAAAGGAGTAAATCTTCAGTAAATTTTCCCTAACCCATAAATATACTGGAACCGATAAAGCACCCTTACTTTTGTCGTTGCAGTGTTACTTCAAGTTGCTACCAGTGGGTAGATTATATGGCCGTTTAAATGACGGCCATTTTTTGTGGCAAAAATTATTTAGTGGTGATGGTGGTTGGGGGGAGATTCACCCTTCGGGTACCATCGGCCCCCACTTCGGTCGGAATGACAAATTAATTATTTGTTTTGGTCGTAATGCTGGGAGGGGAAGAGTAGACAGGTTCAATTGGGTTTGTTTGACCGTTAACCGGAATCTTTAAAGCAAAACCAAGAGCGTTCGCCATGGTGACCCCGATACGGGTTCCGGTGAAGGAGCCTGGGCCAGGGTTCACTTCTACTTCAGTAATATCTTCTTGCTTTAGTCCTTCTTTTTCCAGACAAGAAAGGAGAAAACCAAAAACATCTTGGTCGCGGGGAGAAGCAACTTTATTTATAAATTCTTTATCACCTAAACGAATTATGACTTGGGTATTATCGGTGGAGTCTAAGAATAATTTCATATTGAGTTCTATTTGTATAGATCCCCGCTTTCGCGAGAATGACGATTGTATTATTTTAACTCAAAAAAATTGCCTCCCACGCAGGAGACAAAAAATTACTAATTATAGGTATAAACAGGGTAGAATTATTTTATGACATCAGAAAACATTAGGCGTGATGATGAGCAAGAATGGGAGACACTTTACCCGGAAAGCGCCATAAGAGCTAGAGTCACTGAGTCGGCGCAGGAAATTTCAGAAGTTTACCGAGGAAAAAGACTATTGGTTGTTTGCGTATTGCGAGGAGCATTTGTTTTTACTGCTGATATCCTAAGAGAACTTAATGACCAGTTAGCGGACGTGGAGGTGGATTTTATTGCCATATCTAGTTATGGTGAGGGAGAAGTATCCTCAAGAGCACCCAGAATTGAAAAGGATTTGAATACAAATATTGAAGACCGCGAAGTTCTTGTAGTCGAAGATATCGTCGATACCGGCTATAGCTTTGAAAAACTATTGAATTTATTATCAGCGAGAAACCCAAAATCTCTTAGGACCTGTGCTCTACTCTCTAAACCCTCTCGGAGAGAGGTGGAAGTGCAGATAGATTTCCTGGGATTTAGTATCGAGGATCGATGGGTGGAAGGATATGGATTGGACTCAAACCAAAGAGGCAGAGGCCGTAAAAATCTCATAGCAAAAAGGCAGTAAGCGGTAAGGACTGATAGTTACTTTAGAATGTAGAGGTGTCTGAGTTCAGTAAATTTAGCTCTTTGTCTAGCTCTGTGGTATCAATTTTATTTAGATCGTTTTCTAGTTGTTTTAGGTCTGTGTCATCCTGAATGACAGGCTCATTAATGTTTACCGGGATAGATTCAGACATAAAAAATTTAGTGCTATTGGTATATATGGAGTAGCAAATTATTGCCAGTGCAAAAATAATGAAAGAAACAAGTAGTGGAGAGTATCCTTTTTTAGTATTTTTCATATTTATTCAGTAGGTCTTGATGATTCGGTAGTTCCGGTAATAGAGCGTACGGCGACGATTAAGTCCTTAACAGAAGTTCTGTATTGTTTGAGTTCCTGAATTACGACTTGCATGTTTTGCCTGTACCTGTTCAAATCCCCTTTTGGATCGTCAGAGTCACAAGCAAAGGAAGCAACGTCACTTTGAGCTGTGTCCAGACTTGTCCGAACCATAGCCCTTCTCGTGTTTATGTTCTCAACCAAGTCGACATAAGTGGGGACTTCTTTCCCACTTGGAACGACTGTGCTAGTGTAATAATCTTTGACTCTTTGGGCTATAGAGTCAAAATTATTTTCCATATTTGTAACCAGCAGAGTCAATCTGTTTTGACGTTCATTTATAGAAGTTTCTCTAGTCTGACAAGCCTTTAGCCTGGCCTCCGTAAATCTGTTTTTTGATTGAGTATTTAATCGAGTGGTTTGGGGGGTGGTTACAGTGTTTTTTCCGGCAGGCCTTTTGGGCATATCGTCTGCCCTGTTGACCGCAAGAACAGTCCCTGCAGAAAATACTAAGCTAAGTGATAAAAGTGTAGATAATATGTTTATTTTCATACTTATTAGGTTTATCGTAACAACTAGCTAATGCGATGTCAAATTGGGCCTGAAAATTTCCTGGTGAAGTAAACAAGGTGGGATTCACATCATTCCATAAAAAAGAGCCTCGAATAATCGAGACTCTATAAAACTATTATTTACCTGAGGCTTTTACAGGGGCTGTGCCAGCTATTAGTCTTTCTATATAGGAGCCACTTTCAACAGCACAGATTATCCAGGCGGACCACATTTTCCCTTCGTGCTCTTTGTCGTATTCATCAATAAAGTATGTCCTTAAAAGCGTCCAGTAACTTGCTGCGAACTGTTGGGTAATGCCATCAGCCTGGTGAGTTACAGCAGAGACAAATGAATGTCGATTATCCCTACCTACGTATTCGAATATTTTTGCATCGTCCTTTTGGAGGGTGAATTTACGAAACCCCTCGACATTGCCATTATTCCTGTAAGGTTCTAAGGTGGCGCTGTGGCCATCTGAGAACACAACTACAACGGATCCGTCCTGGTAATACCAATCTAATATCGTAGGCATGGAGCCTCCTTTTATTATTTTAGAATCGTAATGTGCTTGCTTGATTTTAGCATAATACCCACGAATTTCTAGACTATGGGCTTTCTAGATCGGGCAGGTATTTTTACCCATTAACTGATACAGACCACACCAACTAAACAAAGCTTCAAAAATGCAGAAGCCGGAAGCGAAGAATAAGCCAAGACTCCAAGAGGTAGATGCAGCCCAGATAAAGAGTAGTACTCCAAGGGCAAGTCTGATTAAGCGATCTGAAGAACCAATGTTTGTTGGGAGGGTGCGTTTGCCTTTTTTGTTTGAAGTTTTGATCACCAGTCGCCACAAAAAGCCAAAGACCATCCCCAGTATGAATGATAACCAAACAATGGCACCACCAAATAAAGTAAACACTGCTTGATACCAGGGTTCGTTGAAAAACTTAAGCTTGACTTGAGGAACTAGTAAAAGTGAGTTGAGTGCTTCGTCGGCAGGAAAGGGCTCAAAGTCCCCTACTACAAGCGAGAACTTTCCAAGATTACTAGGACTAAAAACAACTATCTTGTATTCACCGGCAGGAATTTTACCCCTTTCAAGCCAACTTCTCTATTGGAATTTTTTGCGGCATACTCCGGACCCCAAAAATAATTGTTCCCAGCAAACTCTTCAAAGAAAGGTGTCCATTCGTAGAAAGAGCCATCCAAAAACTCCAGCTCAGACTCATTACCATCCACATTATGAAATATTCTGGCAGAGACATCTTTGCGAATTCCCGGGAGATCTGGAACTAGAAGCCCTACATACAGACGAAAGTCCTCATCCGAAGAGATGGTAAAGATTTTTGGAGCACCTTGCAACTCTCCATAAAAAGCTTGAGATATTTCCGGATTTTTTATTTTGACAGAGTCACTCTCCACTATTCTGGGCTGATGAGCAAAAAGGTATGTTGGTGAAACGAAAGAAAAGAAGGTCAGCAAGAGAAATATTCCAACAATCTTCTTAAACATCAATCTCATTGAATCATTTATCTGAATTATTTTCAAATCGAGGAAAATGAAAGTTTGAAAAAATAACTTTGACAAAACCTACCCTTTGTTATCGATTTGGATTTGACGTTCATTCTCTGAAGTGGCTTTGAAGTGAATGTCAATTCTGTTCTTTGGAAGTACATCAGTAAACTTTTCGGGCCATTCGATGACGAGAAGATTACTTGGATCCGACCAGATTTCATCTGCATCGAAAGCTTTGATCTCATCTATCGAGTTTAGGCGGTAAAGATCCATGTGGTATAGGCGTTTAATCACTGGATGAGAAGTGACAGGATACTCTCTCATAATGATAAATGTGGGAGAAACAAGTCGGGAAATCCCGAGAGAATACGCAATGCCCTGAGTGAAGGTGGTTTTCCCAGCCGCAAGGTTTCCATACAAACAAATAGTAGTCCCCTTCTCCAACTCTGATATTAGAGTAGAAGCTATATCCTGAGTTTCTTCGGTGGATGAGCTAACAAAAAGCTGTTCCATAGTTGAAATTTAATAATTGCAATTGATGCGATTATGAGTCCAATAGAGTCGATAGCTACATCTCTGAGCATACCGGTTCTAGACGGGATGAATAGCTGATGAGTCTCGTCTGTAAAGGCAAAAATTAGAGCAAGGAGAAATGCTTTGGCGGGACTTTTATGCCCTACTGCCCGAAACATTAAAAACATAAGGATTGTGAATTCAAATACATGAGCAAGTTTTTTGGAAATAAAGTCTTCGGTGTAGGTACCTGTCACAGGTAGATTTGATCGAGACGAGACAAAAAACATCATGGACATCCACAACAGTACAGGAACGTATCTAAGAATAAATTTCCTCATAAGGGCTATTTTAGACGCTCCTGAGACGAAAATATAGAACTCCTCCAGAAATCGAAGAAATAATGACACCAAAGATGAAAGTATATTTGAGGGCGGAGGGAGATGACTTAACATATTTTGAAGAAGGTGACGATTCACCAGATGGATTCCCGATCAGGTCGGGAATGACACTATTGTTGTGGTCAGAGGTGGAGGAAGAGGTGGAGTCGCCGAGGATGTAGGAAGGAGAGATATCAGATGATAGAAAAGTAGATGGAGTGGTTGATGGGCTAGATTGCCGTGTCGGAGTACCTTCTCGCAATGACGGGGTAGGTGTGGAGGTTTTTTGTGGAGTTGGTGTGGGAGTCTTGGTGGGGATGGCTGTTGGAGTTGGAGTTTTCGTGGGGGTGGCTTGAGACCCCTCCACTACGGTCGGGGTGACAGTGATGGAGAGAGTTGAGGTTGGTGAAGGTGTGCTTGTCGGAGTAATTAGTGGTTCCGTAAGGTGAACAGTGAGGACGTTTGAGTCGCCGGCAGAATTATCGCTACTTCCGGTGTATCGCCTGAGCTTAAGAAAGTACTCACCAGGACCTTTGTAGCCGGAATCTAAATAATCTGGCTTAATCCAAATTTTTTGAGAAATGTCTTTTTGGATTATTGGAAAATTAGAAATAATAAAATCTTTATCGAATGATTGGTAATCTACCCAAGTTTCTTTTTGTCCCCACGTGGAGCCGAAGTAGTTGGGTGAAGAGGTGTTTGTAAAAACTCCAAAAAGATAAGCAGAAGAAGATGAGATTCCTGATAGGGTGGTGTCAACTATGTAGTAATCCCCTTCCATGATTGGATTTTCGATTGTGAAGTTTATAGAAGCAGATACGGAACCGGGCAATGCCAAAAAAATAATAAGAAACAACAAGGGCAGGATTTGTTTCACTATAACTAAATATAGCAAGAAATATCACCAAAAAATATATTGAATTAAATACTCAGAGTAAGAAACAAAAAAAGGGGTATAAAAAGAAAAAGAACTCCTTGCGGAGCCTTCTTCCGATTTACTATTGCTAGTATTTCTGATCAAAAGCTTGCGCTCTTGATTATCTATATATTTACATAAAAATAATAAGATGTCAAGAAGTAATTTTTAATCCAAAAAAAGGTTTGAGTATTCCAGAAAATTATTTATTTATTTTCCCAGCCAAAACAACTTCATCTGAAGCCTGGTCTCTGTCAAAATTTTGCTGTAAATCTGTAAGCATGATGTTAAACAGGTTGTAATCTTTTGAGATATCTGGTCTCTCAATCAATGCCTCAACTAAATTTGAAATAGGCTTAAAAATGCTCTTGCTTATTTTATATTTTGCCATAGACTGTTTAAGTCGTCTAAAAAATAGATCTTTATTCTGTTTAATTTCTATAATTCTGTTGCAAGTCACTATTTGTGTCCAGAACTCATACGCATCCATCCCAAAATACCACGCGGCTACAGGCTCAAAACCTGTTAGTTCAAATGCTTTCTGAATTGATTCTATTGTAAACATGTGTAGATGACTTTCCGGGCCAATATTCCTTAGGACAGTCGATGGATAAAGAGTCTGAATTGCCGTACTTCCGCTTCTGAAATTTGGAACGGCAGCTACTACTAAGTTACTTTTCTGATTCGATAATAGAGTCTTTGTTTTTTTTAAAAAACTAATAGGGCTTGAAACGTGTTCTAGCACTCCCCAAAAGCTAATTATTTCAGGAGGATTTATAAAATCATTTAAACTCGTTTTTAAATAATCTTTATTAAGCAACTTTAAATCAAAATTATCCTTTGCAAATTTATTTGAATCTTTGCTAATCTCTATTCCTTGAGCTTGGATACCTAAAAGGTTATATGCTCTAACCATGTGCCCTCCACCTGCGCCTACGTCCAAAATACTTTTGGGTTTCCTACCGTACGCTTTTACAAACTCATTGATTAACCAAGTTGCTTTTGGGAGGGAAACGTCTTTGACTCTTTGATCACTAGTTTTTTTATTTGTATACGTAGAGGAGTAGACTTCGCTGGTTTTGTAAAATTTGACCAACTCAGAAAGGCTTAATCTGTTTCCAACAAACTTGTGATTACATTTGTGACACTCAAGATATTTTCCTCCATGAATTATGATAACTGGCTGGCTAGAACAATCTGTACCGCAAACTGGACAGGTAATTGTAGAAACTTCCTTGTCTGAGAATAGCAATTCTACTTTGTGATGGTGCTTGGCAACTCGATCTAAAAAAGACTCTTGAACATCGCTTTTTAACTTAAAAATATCTACAGGCTTCCCATACGTTATATTCATATTCCCTAGTAACCGGAACAATTAAAATTGTTAATCACAAATAAATATACCATTTGCATAGAAGTGATATTTTTGATGAAATGTTCTCATGATGTCTATATAATTTAATTAAGATGATAAATACAGAAAAAAC
This sequence comes from uncultured Pseudomonadales bacterium, assembly GCA_964348455.1. Taxonomy (GTDB): domain Bacteria; phylum Patescibacteriota; class Microgenomatia; order UBA1400; family MFAQ01; genus UBA10133. The sequence goes on along the minus strand of CAYGCQ010000001.1, from coordinate 37,502 downwards.
GTTACAGATTCAAGACAAGCTTGTTCAAGCTGATCTCGCTTCAGAGATTGAAAAACTCAATGTTATATTAACTAAACTCTATACCAGAAACTCTTTTTGGCATTCTTTTTTTCGAGGCATACTTACGGGTTTTGGATACGCGATAGGAGCCACTATTATCTTTGCGGTTTTAGTATATTTACTGGGAAAAATTAACTTGGTACCGGTAATTGGTGAATGGCTTGGAGCAATAATAAGTCAGGCTGTTTTGAATATGAGTCCACTGTAATCGATTTAAAGATAGTGAGACCAATCTAATCCTGAAACAAAGTTACAAGATACGGAGTTGGTCTCAAAGAAATAATATCACAATTTAAATGTATTTATAAAAAGCCCTCGAGTAATCGAGGGCAAAATAAATTATCTTGTGCCAAAGAGTAGTTCTCCGGCAATATAAACAATGTTGCCGAGAACCATCCAAGCACCCATTGTGATACATGCTACTCCCAAGGCAACCAAGAATGTTTTTCCCAGTGCCAAGGCAATTCCAAAGGCGATTAATACAGGAATTATTCCGATGCATCCGCAACCACAGTTCCAATCAATCATCTAGTACTCCTTTTGAAATATATTTAGCAAGTTGGCTTACTTCCAAGTCCGTGATAGCCCCGGGTATGCTTATGGGCTTCTTTTCCGTGAGAAAGAACAAGATTGCCATCGGGCTGCTCAATTAAAGTAGCTCCGTTTCCCAACCAGTACCACTGCTTACAAACAGGGCATCGATACCAGGATGAAAAATGGAACCCGACCAAGAAAACGGTTACTGAACAAATAATAAATAACCAAAATATTTCCATGACTCCTCCTTAATGTGCGAGATGTGTAGATTTTACTATGTTTTGGTTTAATGGTGTGAGATTGCCACAGCTGAGTACAGCTTCGCAATGACAGATGGAGTGAGATTCCTCCACTCGCAAAAGCTCGGTCGGAATGACGAATTATGGGGATGTCTGATGGTTGTGGATTCCCGATCAGGTCGGGAATGACAAGGAGTGGAGTACATTGGAATGGTGAGAGGTGGCATTCGCGAGGATAACAAAATTATTGGTGGAGTGTGATTGCTTCAGCTCGAGTACGAGATTCGCAATGACGGGTGGTTGGGGACTGGATTCTGAATCAAGTTCAGAATGACAAGTGGTGGGGTACCTCGGATGGGTGGGTGGTTGGAGACTGGATTCTGAATCAAGTTCAGAATGACAAGTGGTGGGGTACCTCGGATGGTAGGTGGTTGTGTAGGTGGAGTGTGGATCTACCCCTTCGGGTACCAGCGGCCCGCTCGCGAGGATGACAAAATTATTGGTGCAGTGAGATTGCTTCGGTTCGTAATACCGAAATTCGCAATGACGGGGGGTGGAGACTGGATTCTGAATCAAGTTCAGAATGACAGGGGTGGGGTACCTTGCATTTACGAAGTAATGTGAGTGGAGTAAATTAGTTGACGGAAACTTTATCGAAACGGAAAACTTGATTGAAGCTGTAGGTGCTCAGGAATGGTTTATCATAACCATTTTCCATATAAGGGTCGTTCATGATGTATTCATCTCCATTCTTTCCCTTTAGAACTATGAAGTGAGTACCAGCACTAGTATTTAGTCCGACAATAATTGGCCTTCCGGCATTGAGTTCCTCATCTATCTTGTCTTTCGGAATACTACTACGACTAACAGACACTCCATTTACACTCCAACCTGAAAATACCATGTAGGCAGTGTCCAGGTAGAAAGGTGCTGTACTACCCGCAATATCGGAGGGCTTTAGATTTTTTCCATAGTGAGAAGTGACCATAGCCCAGGAGGTTATCAAGCAGCCAACACGACCAAGCACTTCAGTAGAGTTACCAATATTGTTATAGAACCAAGCAGAGTCTCTTTGACTGTAATAACAACCCCAGTCATCACAGTGAGTTTGATCCTTTACAGGAGTAGCGCCAGAGGTGAACCCTCTCATGGCTGTGACCTGAGCAATGGCTTGTTTCAAGATGGATTCAAACTTCTTTTCATCGTTCTGAGTAAGAACTAAAAGGTTTTGTTTTTCTTTTTGTTGCGAAACCAATAGTTTCTTTTGCGATTCAAGCTTTGCCTGAAGCTTTTCTATTTCCAACTGCTTTGATTCTTGGGTTTGTTTACGTAGATCATAGTCTTGCCTAGAGTTTTCCAACTCTTTAAGAATTAACTGATCTTTTGCTTTGACGGAATTTAAGTATTTCAGTTTTGTGAAGTAGTCACCCATGGAATTGGTAGAAAAAATTAGATCTATTGGGGTGACTCTAGAGCGACGATAACTTTCTTGGACTCGGGCAAGATAGATTGTGGTGAGCTGCGACAGGGAGTCTTTGACTGTTTCAATAACTCCACTTAAGACGGTAATATCTTTTTCCAGGGCGGTAATTTGAGCGTCTGTCTGATTAATCTGACCCTGAGCTAGATTTATTTTGGCATTGATGGTGCTAATAGCCTGCTTTAGAGTCCCTTGGTCACTACGGTTACTGGATATTTGTTCCCTGCATGCGTCACTGACCTTTCCCCAGAACTCAATTAGCGTGTTTGGGTCCCAGCCTGAATCCGGCTTGTCCTCACAGTTGACCGCCAAAGCAGATGTGGGCAAAAGAAAAACTAAGAGAAAAAGGATGATTGAAAAAATGAATTTCATTTTGATCTCTTAATAAATCTAGCTGTAGCAAAAAGGCTAGAGACAAGAGACAAAACCAGACCGAAGATTAATAAAGCACCCAAGAGCAGAAGCAGATAAGGAAAAGGAATTGGAAAATGAATAATGTCCCCCAGCCTTGGAGCCAAGAAAGGAGTGGAGTATAGGAGGGTGATGTAGCTGAATACCCAACCCAATAGACCACCAACAAAGCCGTAGATAAGAGATTCTGTGATGTAAGGCTTAATGATGTAACTATTATTTGCTCCGAGAAGTTTGAAGGTACCAATCTCTATACGTCGTCCGGAAATTTTCATGGAGATAATGATCATAATAGTGAGGACACAAACAATAGTAAGGGCTACTATGAGGCCAATACCACCGACCCTGATAGCATTCGTCCATTTGGCCAGTTCGGAAATAACGTCTTCCGGAAAATCAATTTCTTTTTTTCCTTGAGGTGTGGTGCTGACAATGTCTGATTTCTCTAGAATGGAAACGATTGTACCGAATGATTTGGGGTCTGAGGCGGTGATCTCGACGCTTGCGGGAAGAATGTCAGCTGTGACTATCCCCCAATCAGTGACAGTGCCGAGTAAGATGGGGTCGTTACCCACGCTCTTTTTGTATAGCTCCAGAGCATCTTGTTTACTAATGTATATTGCGTTCTTGATGCCTTGAGTGGAAGTCAGTGTGCTTATCATGCCAGCAACTTGATCGGTGGTGTGCCCGTCCTTAAGGTAGGCAATTAATTGAGGTTTGGTTTCGAATTCTCGCAGGATGGTATTAGAGGCAAAGGTAACTAAGCTGAAGATGCCGACAACACTGAGGGTGATAGAAATAACGAAAACTGCGGCTAGCGCCTGAAATGGAGAGCGGCGAATGTTTTTTAGGGCTGTTTTCATTTCGGTCGATTAATTTTACGTTTGTATTTTTTGACTTTAGTCTTCGCCGGTGTGGTCTCGACAGACTTCTTTTCTGAGTCGTGACTAGCACTAGTTCGATTTGGCTTGCCATCAACGTCTGAAATAATCTTACCCTTTTCAAGATGAATATTTCTGTCGGGGTTTAAATTTATAAGAGTGACATCGTGGGTAGCCATGATTACTGTAGTGCCGTCTGAATTTATTTTCTGAAGAAGTTTGAATATTTCTACAGAAGTTTCTTTGTCTAGATTGCCTGTGGGTTCATCAGCAAAAAGAATAGGTGGGTCGGCAGCAATCGCTCGTGCGATAGCAGCCCGCTGGACCTCTCCTCCAGAAAGTTGACCGGGGAATAAGTTGCCTTTGCCAGGAATTCCAACCATTTCCAAGAGACGAGTTATCTTGTCACCGATTTTCTTTCTGTTGTATCCGGCGATGTCCAGGGCTACAGATATATTTTCAGTCACAGTTTTATCAGGAATTATTTTGTAGTCTTGAAAAACAACTCCGACTTTCCGACGAATTAAAGAAACATTTTTTGGCTTAATCTTGGTGAGATCTTCTCCGTCAATAACTACTTTTCCCTTGGTGGGTAGTAAGTCTCGAATGAGAAGTCGACCAAGGGTGGTTTTCCCTGCCCCTGACTTGCCAGTAATAATAACGAATTCACCAGGAGAGATGGAGAAATTTATATCGTCTAGAACGACATCTCCATTTGGATAGGTTTTGGTTACGTGAGAAAAATCAATCAAAGTTATTGCTGTATTTTATTAATGCATTCCCAGATGGATTCCCGATCAGGTCGGGAATGACACACTGATCGTGAAGATAAAAAAGATATATTCAATTTACTTTGGAAGCGGCATGTTCAAGTTTTCGACTTTGACACGACCAACATCCATAAGCCAGCCAACTTTCTGACCTTTAAACGTTTCTCCCCAGATGGTTACCTGATCTCCAACTATGGTATCTAAGTCGACTACAGAACTAGTTATATAAACGGTTTGATCCGGACCGCCTGGGCGAACGAGCTTGTGTGTACCTTCACCATTAAAACCACCCTTGTCTATAACTCCAGTAGCACTGTCTTTGAAAATCTTTTCATCAGCAGAGCCATAGATATCACCAACTTTAACTCCGGTAGTTGGGATTTCAGCTTGAATATTTTTTAATTCTCCTGACGCACCAACCATTTTCCCTGATGTAGATGACTTAAGTGTGGCTCCACTATAAAAACCAGCAATAGCAGTAACTAAGAAAATGACAACAGTAATAATGCTTGATTTGGAGGACATATTATTTTTAATTATTTTTGGTGGCTCGACTTGAGGATCTTTAACTATTACTGTGTTTGGATCTACTTTATCCAGATCAATTGTCTTTATTTCCATGTAACTAGTTTACCAAACTTTAGTATTGTTCGTGGAGGGAGATTGCTTCAGCTCGAGGATACTCGAGATTCGCAATGACGGGTGTGTTTATTTATATAGAATTACCCCTTCGGGTACCATCGGTCCGTCTACGCAGGAAGACGAGTGCAAGGGGTGACGGGTGGAGGGAGATTGCTTCACTTGCAAAAGCTGCGCTTTAGCGTCTGCGGACAGGTCGGTCGGGATGACAATAGTATTTATTTGTATAGATTCCCGATCAAGTCGGGAATGACATGGGTGGTATATCTCGGATTGCAGGTGGTGCAGATTTATTTGGAGGCGAAGAATTTTAGCTCTGCCTCGATGAAACCATCAAGATTACCGTCCAGCACTGAGTCCGGATTAGTTTCTTCATATTCAGTTCTCAAATCTTTTACCAATTTATATGGATGAAGAACATATGAACGGATTTGGTGACCCCAACTAGCAATAGTCGCCCCACCTTTGATCTGTGCCAGCTCCTCATTTCGCTTGGCTTCTTGTATTTCCCAAAGCTTGGATTTCAGGACTTGCATGGCAATTTTACGATTGGCATCTTGATATCGCTGAGTTTGACACTCGACGACGATGCCTGATGGAATGTGTTTGATGCGAACAGCAGTACTAACTTTGTTTACATTTTGACCACCGGCACCACTAGAACGGCTGGCTTCAAACTCGATATCCTCATCTCTAATCTCCACTTCAACTTCTTCCGGTAACAAAGGGGTAACTTCTACTCCAGCAAATGAAGTTTGACGAAGCTTGTCGGCGTTGAAGGGTGATTGGCGGACCAAGCGATGAGTACCTTTTTCATTTTTTAAGAAACCATAAGCAAACCGACCATGAACGATATACGAAACAAATTTGATACCCGCTTCCTCACCCGGTGAGTATTCCACAGTTTCGTAGGTCCAACCTCGCTTTTCAAAGAAACGAGTATACATACGGGAAAGCATAGCAGCCCAGTCCATGGCTTCGGTACCCCCCTGCCCAGCCTTAATAGCAAAAATTGCTTCGGATGAATCGTATTTATCAGACAAGAAGGTGATGAGCTCTGTCTTTTCAACTGATCTAACTAATGTTTCGTATAGAATTTTTATTTCTTCATTTAGACTTTCGTCTTCAGCTGTCTTTGACATCTCAACCAAGTCTTCCAAGTTTTTTATGTCTTGAGTGAGCCTCTCAGCCAAGGAAATTGAGTCTCTTATACTCGCCATTTTGGACATAACTTCTTTGGCGTTTTCTTCGTTTGACCATAGATCTGGGGCGGTAGATTTTTCGGTAAGAAGAATCAACTCTTGCTTGAGATTATCAAGGTCAAGTTTGTCGACGATACCTGAGATCCGTTTTTTTAGTTCGGGAAGATTAATAGAGGAATCAATAGCCATGGGTTATTTTAACCTATTAGATCTTGTACTTGGCCAATTTGTCCAAAAATGAGTCTGGGTGCTGGTCGTGAAAAAGCTGACTTTGATCTGAACCACAGGTGAAAACATTGCCACCACTGTGTATATTTTGGAAAATTGTGATGTCGTATTTTGAGCCGTCTAAAGTGATTATGCACCTTTCTGACTGAGGAGCTGTGGTTGGAGTTTGAGAAACTGATGGCTGTGAGGAGGGAGATTCTGTGATCACAATTGGGATATTTGTATTGGCAGGAAAAAATGATGGTTGGGGTGGTTGCCCAAAAGAGCCGTTCTTGGATTGAGCCTCCTGATCTATATTTGGGATACCTGCCGGTGTGGCAGTGGGAATAGATTCCGGAGCGCTCATAGATTTAGGCGATTGAATAAGAGAGGCAGTGGTCACTATGATGACAATTGTTACAAAGTTCAGGAGAGCAATGAAGACGATGTTTTTAACCCAGCTCATTTTAAATTAAAGTCTTCAAAAATAATATCTCGATTCTTAACTCCCAGTTTCAAAAACTGATCTGTCAAAGAAGTCATCATGGAATTTGGTCCGCATATCATAATCTTTTTTCCGCTTAGATCTCCAGTAATTTTCATTATTTTATTAGACTCAATTCTTCCCAAATCTTCCGAGCTGTATGGGAAATAAGTGATATTAGAGCTATTGAATATTAAATTTTTTATGTCAGCGTCAAAAACAGCCTCCTGGGTATTTTTCACGCAGTAAATTAGAGTAATATTTCTATTTGATTCTTTTCTATTTGATTCTTTTCTATTTGATTCTGTTCTATTTTCTTGTTCAATCATTGACAAAAAGGGGGTGACACCGATACCTCCTGCAATCATAATAAGATCTTTTTTGGAGAAATAACTTTCCCAGAACTTACCGTATGGTCCCCACGCCACCGCCTTTTTTCCGGCAACAAGAGAAATCATTTGCAAGGTGTGATCACCCAGGATCTTGACGCCAATACGAAGCGTGCCATCCAAACCAATTGAGAAAATTGAAAAAGGGTGCGCTTCATTACCCACCCCCTCGAAGCGAATAAAGATAAATTGTCCAGGCAGGGGTTTCATTTCTTTATTTACAGGCTGAAGGTCTAGAACGAGTACGTCGCCCCTACGTTCTATAGCCTTAATCAAAAAATCGAACTTGGGACCAATAAATCTATATAGGAAGCGGCGGTAGAAGGCGGAGATAATCGAGATAAAGAGAAGGAAAAAAATCCAGTACCTGAGTGGCATGAATCGGCTTACATCACTAGTGATAGTAATAATGTGTAGCGTAGCAAAGATTAGTGCAATCCCCATGAGCTCGTGAGTTTTTTTCCAAACAGAGTAAGGAAGTTTGATAAATAGGGTGAGAAGAATCATGAGAAGCATGAAGTAAAGACTGGTCAATCCATAGTTGAAAGAGAGGATATTAGAAAACCAGATATATTTCCAACCAGAGGTCAGATTTGGGAGTACACTGACTAGTAAAAAGAGTGGATGATGCAGCAGAAAAACAAAGGACAGTCCTCCGACTACGTGGTGCAATCGATATACCTTATCTAGGCCACCAAACCAATTTTCCAAAAAAGAAAAACGTGATGAAAGGAGAAATGATATGGCTAACAGGGTGGTGCCCAACAAGGAAATTAACCGAGATGCATTTACCCAGCTGATTATACTGAGCTCACTGCCAGATATTTTGGCGGCAATAAACAAAGTCAGTGTGAGAGCTAAAGAAGTGCAAATAAAAATATTTCCAAAACGTATTTTCATGGCTTAATTATTTTTCCTATTACCGGATATTTCTTTTTGATTATGGCTCCGCCAAAAAGATTTAATTCTTTTGATGAGTCTTTGCCGGCCAAGTAATGATAGGGGCCGCCACTCACATAGTACTCTCTGCCGGCGGATACGTCATAAACTAGCCCGTTCATTGCGACATAAATTGGCTTGTTGTCAATAGTTCCATCATAGTTTTTTATCTCAGCCAATGTAAATGCTTTGTCCTCAGCACTATACTGAGAATCTATTGATGCTGGTCTGAAATATAGAGCCGAAAACGTTACAACAGCGGTCAAAGTGCATGAAAGTAAAGAGGCTTTTATGACCCACTGAGTATTTTTATTCATTTAAAACTATCTAAATCAAAGAATTAATCGTCGTCATCTTCACGCTCACGACGCACAACAGGAGTGACTATTAATGTTGCACCCGTAATTATTGGGGTTGCTGTAATAACTGGTGTGACTGTTGGAGTGACTATCTCCTCCAAGGAGTCTTCCTGGATAACAGTGTTTGTTGGTTGAGTGGGGATATCTGAAGGGGCAATGGAAATGGTGGGTGATATTTCAGTAGAGTTATCAATAGATTGAGATTCCTGTGGATTGGAAGTCATTTTAGCAATTGCCGAACCAACCGTCACCAGAGCAATGATTGCCGCAAAAACAACTGCGAGCTTTCGCCCTAGACCAGAAAGATTGATGGATAAATTCAAATTCATAGATGAATATATATTAAACTATCCTGAAATCTTACTTAAAGAAACAATACTCAAGGATTAATCCAACCAATGGCACCGGCAATAGCCGAACCAATCCCTGGTGCTATCCAAAGCATGGGTTGATGATGATCCAGTAAATTATTCTCTATCATGTATCTCCATCGATTTAGAGTGGTGGCGGAACTTCCGTTTGAGTAACCGGCTTTATCCATGAGAAATGAAAGTTCAGGTTTTTCCAGATAGCGGCCATTTCTGTATAAAAGTTTTGCAATTCGGTCGACTACAGGCTTACTAGCGGGATGCATAATAATGTTTTTTTCGCCCAATTGATTTAACAAATTTTTGTTTTTGTATTCATCAACTAGTGAGGTAATTACTTGAGTAGTTTTATCTCCAAAAAAGAAGCCTGTGGCCATACCATCCATGGAAACAGAGGAGCCATTATCCGGTGTGGGGATATTTAGAAAAGCTCCCTCCTGAGAATAGTTAAATATTTCTTCCCCATGATTTTCGAATTCGTAGTGAGCCGGTATAGATGAAGGCTGCGACGTAAATTGATCATGCTGGTACATGCTTTTTAATTTGATAACTCCACCATCGGGCTGGATGACAATTTTTTTATGATCCAAAACAAATCTAGAAGGTTCAAATGCCATAAAAGTGTTGGCATCTCCAAAAATTGCCGGGAAGGTAATGGTTTCCGGAGAAAGGAATTGATTGGTGTCGAGTAGCCAGCTGAGGGGCTCTAGAGCACCTATAACTATACGAGCATTTTTGAGTGAAGGATCGGAAAGACAGTCGATAAAAGCTCCAACAGCACCGGCACATGCATAGCGATATGAGCGAGACATTACCTGACCATCTTTAGTCCCTATTTTATTTAATATTTCTTTATTAATAGATGTTGGTAAAAAGGCAGAGGTATCGATAAATAAATCGAAGCCATCTTCCCAACCCTTGGCTTTTAATGTTTCCGACAACAGCAAGGCTCCAATGTCTGTGACTCTATCAAGAGATTTGTCCAGGTCAAACTCTTGACCCGGTAGCATAGAAAAATACCTGGTGGTAAAACCTGTAGCTGAGATAGCTTTTTTTATCGGTTCAATTTTTTCATCAGACAAACCTAAAGAAATGGCAATGTCTAACAAATCTTGGTTCCTTATCGGTTCTGCAAATGAATGTCCCACTATAGTGAGAGCTTCACCATAACTTGTTGGCTCACCGAGTTCTTTTCTGTATCTTTCGATTTCCGGATTGTAAAAAATTCTTTCTTGATTAAATGCAGACATTAAACATATTACTATGTATTGAAAGATAATGTATTTATTTGCAATGACAGAGTTCGGAGTTATTGAATAGATTCACCCGCTGGATGCCGGGTCAACTATTGGAGACGACTACGTAGATTTGAATAGCTTCCCGATCAAGTCGGGAATGACAACCGGCATGACAAGGGGTGGTGTGAGGTGAATGAATATTATCGAGCTAAAATATAGCTAAAAGGGTATGGTTGAGATAAAATGACTTAATGAAGTTTTTGAAACGTTTTTGGTGGATTATTGTGTTGGTACTGCTTGTCGGCGGTGGTTTTTGGTGGAGAAATAGTGCGGCTGCTAAGGCAAAAGCCGGCGACTCTTATACCGTAAAAAGAGAAGATTTGACGGAGATGTTGACTCTTTCAGGAGAGATAGACGCAAAAGAAAAAGCCGATGTTAAATTTCAGACTTCCGGCCTCCTGACTTGGGTGGGAGTAAAGGAGGGTGATGTAGTAAAAAAATATCAAGCACTTGCTTCACTAGATAAAAGAGAACTGCAGAATACGATGGGCCAGTACTTGAATAACTATATGAAAGAGCGGTGGGACTTTGAACAAGGAGTTGATGACAACAGGGACTGGGAAACCCGAGGAATGACCGACGCTGCCAGAGACGCGATAAAAAGAACACTTCAGAAAAATCAATTTGATCTGAATAACTCAGTGCTCACAGTCGAAGCAAAAGATTTAGCGTTAAAGTTCGCAACGATATTTTCTCCTTTCGAGGGAATTATTACTAAAGTGGATGTGCCAGTACCAGGGACTAACATCACTCCAGCTTCAGCAACAATTAGCGTAGTAAATCCTACGACTTTATTTTTCTCTGCTACGGCCGACCAAACAGAAGTTCCCTCTTTTAGTCAGGGAATGACGGGAAAAATTATCTTGGATTCCTTTCCGAATGATGAATTTGCTGGCACGATCGAGATAATCGGATTTATTCCCAAATCAGGAGGATCTGGAACAGTTTATGAAATAAAAATAAATTTCGACCCAGGTGCTTCTGCAGATAAAATTAAAATGGGAATGACCGGAGATGTTGACTATGTTCTGCAGGAATTAATAAACGTTCTTGCTATTCCTGAAGCATATCTGAAAAAAGAAAATGGAAAATTATTCGTGACTAAAATGGTAAATAATAAATTTGAAAAAACTGAAGTAACTACGGGGCAAATTATTGATGGGATGGTGGAGATCAAAGAAGGACTAAATGAAAAAGATGTCATCTATAATCAGCCTTAAAAAGGTTTTTAAGGAATATTTGTTGGGGGACGGCTCAACTTTTACAGCACTCAGAGATATTAATCTTGATATTTTTGAGGGTGAGTTTTCCTCTATCATTGGACCTTCCGGATCCGGAAAATCGACACTAATGCACATAATTGGACTTTTGGATAAACCCACTAGGGGAGAAATTATCATCAACGGAAAAGATGTTTCAGGACTAAGTGATGATCAGACATCTACTCTTAGAAATTCCTATGTGGGTTTCGTTTTTCAACAGTTCAACTTACTGAATAAGCTAACAGTCCAAGAAAACATACTCCTCCCAGCCACTTACTCAAGAATAAAATTAGATTTTGACCCAGTAGCTAGATCTGAGATGTTGATGGAGAGATTTGGAATCTTGTCTAAAAAAAATTCTTTTCCCAATCGAATCTCGGGAGGACAGCAGCAAAGAGTGGCGGTGGCAAGAGCTCTTATCATGAAACCTCAACTTATCCTCGCCGATGAACCAACCGGAAATTTGGACCACAAGACTGGCAACGAAATAATTAATCTATTTATCGATTTAAATAAGTCTGAAGGGATTACGATTGTAATGGTAACTCACGAGATGGATATTGCTGAGAAAACTAGGAGGCAGATAAGAGTGCTTGACGGAGAAATAATTAGTGACAAAAAATGAAAATAAACGGGTTATCTCAACTTATTATTTCGGCATTTGATGACTTTAAGAGAGACAAGGTTAGAACTGGTCTGACATCGCTCGGAATAATGATAGGAGTCTTGTCAGTAGTATTACTAATTGCTTTGGGACTGGGCCTCAAAAACTATATTTCTGATCAGTTCGAAAGTCTAGGTGCAAACTTGGTTATGGTACTTCCTGGTTCTGGTTTTTCTGGAAGTAATGGTCCAGCTGGACTGGCGGGAGGTGCCGAGTTTGATGAAAAAGATGTAAGAAATCTTCAGAAACTATCCGATATTAAATATGTCGTACCGGTATTTCTCCAACCAGCTCTTATCTCGACGGCTGATCAAGAAAAAGTGGGGAATATCATGGGTGGAAATGAGGAAGTTTTCTCACTTATTAACATTGAGGTTCAAGCTGGAGAGGTGTGGAAAAAAACAGATGTCGACAAAAAATCTAAAGTGGTAGTCTTGGGAAACAGTTTGGCATCTGACCTTTATGGAAATCCTAATGACGCTCTGGGGAAAACTATACGGGTCAGTGGACTCAGGCTAAAAGTGATAGGTATAGCAAAAAAAATGGGAAATCAAGAAAGAGATGGTGCCGCATTTATGCCTTATACAACTACCTTCGGATCTATGAACCCAAAAAAAACATTTTTCGCAATATATCTAGGAATTGAGTCTGCCGATAAAGTGGGTGAGGTTAAAGAAGAAGCTGAAAGGACTCTACTTAAGAGGTACGATGAGGATAAATTTTCTGTAACGGAGCAATCAGAAATCCTTTCGACAGTGGATCAAATATTTGGAATAATTAATCTTGTTTTGATAGCGATTGGGTCCATATCACTAATCGTAGGAGGAATTGGGATTATGAATATCATGTACGCTACAGTGACAGAGAGAACTCGTGAGGTTGGTATCCGAAGAGCGCTAGGGGCGACTACAAGAGACATTCTTCTCCAATTCTTGACCGAGTCAACCATGCTTTCGCTTTTTGGTGGAATAGTCGGGCTAATTCTGGCCACTATTTTGGTAGCCGTTGTGCAAAATTGGTTTCCGGTGGCAATCAACCTTTTTGCTGTAATTCTGGCTATCGGAGTGTCTAGTGGAATCGGAATATTCTTCGGAGTGTTCCCGGCCAAAAAAGCGGCAGATCTCTCACCCATGGAAGCAATTAGGTATGAGTAGGCTTATGGTGTAGAATATGGGTCATGAAAAAAGAGCTTTCAGAAGTTGACATTTCGAGCTCCAAAATTGAAGTTGTGAAGCTGGATAGCGGTATTTCCGTCGATGTTTTTATGCCTGAAAACCCTAGATCCAGAATCCCTTTTGAAAATGAGCACTGTAACTTTACTCCGGTTGGATACGGAAGAATTGACGGGTTGTGGTTTCCGCTTGGATACAAAGTGGTAACGAGCAAGATGGAGTCTCTTGGCTTAAGAAACAACCCATCAATCTTGACTTTTCCTGTAGGCGTTTGGGTAGCTGAGAAAGAGGAATACTTAGTCCCATCTAATGCCGACTGGGGTGGTATTTGGACGGCACTACGAAGGGGAAGTATAAAAACACTTAAAGATCATTGTTGGAATACTTGGGGAATGGAGACGAAGGGTTTTTTAACAGCAATAGATAATCCTGTTTTTTCTAACAGTTATAGAATAAAATCACAAAGAGTGATGCTCCTTCAAGAGATTAAATCGTAAGACCTTTGACGAGAGTGATGTTGGCAAGATTTGGACCTTCTTTGTTTTCTCCGGGAACTTCAAGAATAAGAGGTAGATGGAGGAGTTCTTTTCTGTTGACAAAAGACTTCAATCCTTCCAAGCCAATTTTTCCCTCTCCAATATTTGCGTGTATGTCTCGGTGAGAATCTAGGTCGGAAGCGCAGTCATTGAGATGCAAGCAGGCTAGTTTGTCTAACAAGTCGAGAGATTTCAGATCTTTAAGTAACTTATCAATTTTTTCCTCACTTCGAAGATCAACTCCCCCGGCAAATAAATGAGCAGTGTCCAAACACACTTTGACTCGAGGATTGTTAATTCTCTTAATCAAAAACGATAACTCTTCCAGAGAACCTATTTTGCCATTTTGACCAGCAGCATTTTCCAGTATGAGATCACAATTTTCCGTCAAGCCAAGAATTCTTTCAATCGCGGCGGCAACCTGTTCCTTGACTGAATCAAAACCGGTTCCAAGATGTGAACCAATGTGAATAATTACACCACTTGAACTAATTCTGGCTCCGTTTTGGAGGTCCATCACGAGAGAGTTTATGGACTTCTCAAACATTTCCTGGTTTTGCGTTGCAAGATTGACCAAGTAGAGTGCATGTATGAAAACCGGACCAAAACTATTTTCCTTGATTCCTGACAAAAAAGTTTTTACCTCCGACTCTGGAAAAGGTTTACGAAACCATAATCTAGGTGATCCAGCAAAAATCTGAAGACAGTTTCCACCGATCTTTAAAGTGTTGCCAATTGAATTGGCAACACTTCCTGCGATGGAGACATGTCCTCCGACATACCGCATTATTCTTCTACGATATCGATGCTCTTAATGACCATGTCTTTTATCGGTTTGTCTCCGGGAGCTGTGGAAGTAGTGGCAATCTTATCTAAGACAGCCAGGCTAGCAGTGTCTGAAGCGTCTATTCTTCCAAAGATGGTGTATAGGTTTGGAAGTGGGTAGTCTCGGTGAACAATAAAGAATTGACTTCCATTAGTATTTGCCCCGGAGTTGGCCATGGCAATGGTTCCTCTTAAATACTTCTCATCTACCTGTTCGTCGGCGAATTTGTATCCAGGACCACCGGTACCGGTGCCGAGAGGATCACCACCCTGAATCATGAAGTCTTCGATTACTCTATGGAAGATGACATTGCTATAAAGTGGTTTGCCGGAAACTTTTTGACCAGTCTTGGGATCTGTCCAGTCTTTGGTGCCTTTTGCTAAACCGACAAAGTTAGCAACAGTGTTCGGAGCTTTGTCCGGGAATAAATTAACGATCATATCTCCTTCCGAGGTATGAATGGTGGCGGTGATTTTTTCTGCCATAGGTATTGGGGTAATAGTATTAGTAATTTCTGGAGACGGTGTTAGAACTGAAATCTTAGAATTGGTGAGTTGCATAGTAGTGGGAGGTGTGGGGGCTGAAGGTAGCAGAGAGCAACCTGACAGAAGAAGTGCGAAAACCAGAAGGAATAAAGATTTTTTCATAAAGCTTATTATAACCAAAAAATATTATGTCGTATTTAAAAAAACTTTAGACTATTCCACCATCGACAAAAAGAATGGTTCCATTGCAGTAACTGGCATCATCAGAAGCTAAAAATGTAATTGCTTTTGCTATTTCTTCTGGGCGGGCAAGTCTCCCCATTAGAATTTTACCAACTTCTTCATCTAAAATTTCTTTTGGCAAATCTTTATTCATGTCTGTGTCCACCCAGCTAGGAGCTACTCCATTAACTCGAATTGTGGGAGCGAGCTCCTTGGCGAGATTTTTTGTTAGAGCAATTAATCCAACCTTTGAAGAGTCGTAATCTGCTGAGGTGGGAGCAAAGCTACTGTACCCACTATTTGAACAAACATTTACGATGTTTCCTTGTGTTTTTCTTAAGTAATCAGAACAGTACTTAGAACAAAGAAATGAACCGATTAAGTTGACAGCGAAAGTTCTGTTCCATTGTTCGACGGATTTTTCAAAAAAGGGGCCATCAAAGACAATTGCAGCATTATTAATTAATATATTAATTTTTCCGAACTTTTCAATTATTTCATCAACCATATTTTTTACTTCTACCTCTTCAGAGACATCACACTTTAGTGCCATGGCTTTTGATCCGATGCTGACAATCTCTTTAACTAATGAATCGGCTTCATCATGGCTGCTGGAGTAGTTCACAATCACAATGGCTCCCTCTATAGCAAATTCTTTTGCTGTCGCTCACCTATCCCCCTACTTGCACCGGTAATTAAAACCACTTTGTCTTTAAATCTCATAAGCCTTAATTATAATCAATAAAATATTTTTCATCCTTCCAGATGAATTTACCACTCCAGGTACTAGCGGCTTACCCAGGGCTACCCAGGCGTCTCTTCAAATCACAATGCGTTTCCTCTTTTATACCTGCTCTTATAATTACTTCGTCATTATAAGATTGATATAATTGAGAGATGAAAAATGATTCTAATGCAGGAAAAAACACTTGGGACTTCAGTCCAATTTTTTCCGGAGATAAAGACCCTGAGATTAAACTAAAAAGAACTATAGACCAAAAAGCAGGAGAAGCATTTATCCATAAATGGAAGGATCGTGAAGATTATTTGTTTGATCCCCTCATTTTGAAAGAAGCTCTTGATGATTATAAAACATGGGCTAAAGAAAATGGTCTATTTAATAGTGAGGTGTACTATTTCTCTCTCAGGACTCAACAAGACTTGCTGGATACTGACTTAAAGGCTTCACTTAATCAAGTTCTGGAACCGGCAAGAAAGATGGAAAATGAAATGCAGTTCTTTCCTCTAAGGATTGCTAAAATTCCAGTAGATAGGCAAAAAAACTTTTTGGAGAATAAAGAACTAAAAGAATATAAACACTTTCTAGAAAAACTATTTGATCGGTCTAAGCACCAACTATCTGAATCAGAAGAAAAAATATTTAATCTTAAAATTCAAAGTGCCCATGAAAACTGGGTCCACATGGTCAGCAGTTTTATTTCTCGCGAGGAGCACGAAGTGTTGATGGAAGATGGGGATAAGGGTGTAAAAAGTTTTTCCGACTTCCTTTCTCTAACTCTTAGCCAAAATAAGAAAGTTCGAGATTCCGCTGCGATAGCAATAAATAAAGTTCTTGAAAAGCACTCTGACTTGGCAGAACAAGAAATGAATTCCATCATGGGAAATAAAAAGGTAGACGATGAGCTGAGAAACTTTTTCAGACCTGATTCGGAGAGGCATTTGGAAGATGATATGGAAACCGAGGTGGTAGATGTTTTGATCAAGAAAGTGTCGGAGAAATTTGAAATCTCTAAAAGATGGTATGAACTGAAAGCAAAACTTCTAGGACTGCCAAAACTGGAGTATCACGAGAGGATGGTAGAGTATGGTGGTCTAAATCAAAAATATTCTTACGAGGAAGCTACGAAACTTGTCTCGAAGGTATTCTATAATCTGGATTCCCAATTTGGAAAGATATTCGATGGTTTTGTGAACAATAGTCAAATAGACGTATACCCAAAAAAAGGGAAAACCGGAGGAGCATTTTGTGCCGCTGGATCCTTGACCTTACCCACTTACATTCTTTTAAATCATACCGAAAAGTTTACAGATGTATGCACCCTGGCACACGAGGCTGGACATGGTGTGAATGATGAAATGATGAAAGCGAACTTAAATGCTTTAAACTTCGGATCACCTTTGTCGACAGCAGAAGTGGCAAGCACTTTCATGGAAGACTTCGTAACTGCAGAAGTAATTTCTGAGGCAGATGATGAAATGAAGCTTGCAATTATGATAAAAAAATTGGATGACGATATAGCAACAATTTTCCGTCAAACGGCGTGCTACCTCTTCGAAAAGGAGCTGCATGAAAAATTTAGAACAGCTGGCTATCTTTCCAAGAAGGAAATTGGAGAAATATTCCAAAAACATATGGGGGCATATATGGGTCCGGCAGTAGAAATGTCCAAAGGATCGGAAAACTGGTGGGTCTATTGGGGTCATATCCGCAATTTTTTCTATGTCTATTCCTATGTCAGCGGCTTGTTAATTAGCAAGTCGTTACAAAATTCTGTCAAGAAAGATCGCAAATTTGTCACAAAAGTTAAACGATTTTTGTCTGCTGGCTCGAGTGAGTCTCCAAAAGAAATATTTTTAAAACTAGGAATCGATATTAATGATGGAAAATTCTGGGATGCTGGAATTATGGAAGTGGAAAACTTACTAAAAGAGACAGAAGCCTTGGCAAAGAAAATGGGGAAGATTTAAAAGAACTCGAGAAATCAAGTCATCAAGACTCCCCCACTCGTTCCACTCGGTCGGAATGACGCAGGAGATTATTTATATAGATTCCGGGTCAACTATAGGAAACGCCTACGTAGATTTGAATAGATTCCCGATCAAGGTCTCCTGGGCGACTCTACGATCGGGAATGACATGGGTGGAGCTGGAGAAGGATTTCTAAAGAGAGAAGTTTGTATCCCCGGAGTTTATTTTCTTCAGAATTTTTTCTGATTCACGTTTGCGAATAGATAAATTGTGATAAGTGGCGATCTTAAGAGCTTCATCAACAAGGTCTAAGGCCTTTTTCGAGTCACCTTCTAAAGCAAAGATTTTTGAGAGAGCGTTTAGAGCTCCCGTTTCCCAGACTCGAATTGCGTAGGTACTCATATCTCCTGTGCGGATATCGGCTAAGGCTTCCTCGATGGTCGCTATACCCCCCTTCTTTTCTCCAAGAAGATATTTGATTCCTCCTATATGGGCTTTTAGTCTGCCTTTTTCGGGGATGTCGGCAGTGGAAACAGCTAATGCCTTTTCGAAGTAACCCAAGGCCTCTTGATGCTCCCCATTACCAAGCAAGGCATCTCCGTAAGTGCTGTAGGCTATGGAGATGATTCGGCCATCTAACTTAACTTTATTTGCTTCGGCAATCTCTAAAGCCTCTTGAGCAAAAGAGACAGTTAGAAAGTGATAGACAGGAGAGTTGTTCTTTGTAAGAAGATTTTTATAGATGAGGCTTTGACCATCTAAGCAGTGTATGAGACCTGCGTAGTCGTTTGTGTCTACAAGATCAACTAAACATTCGGTATAGGCTTTGGAGGCATCTCCGTATTTTTCCGATTCCCTAAGATCGTTGGCAACTACGAGTCTTTGTTCCATGCTTGTATCCATATCTCTATGATAACATTGGTCTAGTATGCATATGCCAATAATAGTAGGAATAATTCTTTCGATAATTTTTCTAATAGCGTTTTCAGAGTGGGCTTATCATATGGTGACCGGATGGGGAGAGCTCGTACTAGACGATGTTTATTTCAGATACAGGATTATTGGTGTATCTCTGTTTTCAATAATTTTGATTAGTGCTACTTTTTATGTCATGGCACTAGTAAACGAATGCCCAAATGAAGAAAGGGAGGGTTTGATGGCTGGTCTTCAGTGTGAAGAATATTTTAAGATTAAGGCGGGAACGGATAAAGTGTTTGCCAATAAGGTGACTGAAACTCAGGAGCTGTAGGAGGATATTTTAGATTTTATATTTCAGATTGTATATTTAGAGACTGAACGACAGAGCGTTGTGTCATCCCGATCGAAGTCGAGGGATCCCTCCACTCATTTCATTCGGTCGGGATGACAAGGGTGGCGTACCTCGGGATGATGAAAGGTGGTGACTGGATTCTGAATCAAGTTCAGAATGACAGGGGTGGGTGACCTTGGAATGACGCAGTTGTTTGTGTGGGTGGAGTGTGGATCCCCGCATTCGCGAGGATGACAAAATTATTGGTTGAGTGAGATTGCTTCAGCTCGAGTACGAGATTCGCAATTACGGATTGTGATTAGTTGTACTCTGAATCAAGTTCAGAATGACAAGGGGTGGGTGGATTATTTTTTTGATAATATTTTCTCCAGTTTACGAAGAGCGCTGTCAATCCATTTTTCCAGAAAAAAACGATTGTCTTGTCGAGATGTTTGATTGCCATATACAGGATTCCACCAAGCAGAAGTAATGACCCAGTCACTTCCCTGACGCTTAACAGCGGCAACAATTTTGTAACCGTTTACGATTTTGATATGTTTGTTTGAATTAGTCGTAGAACTTTTCTGAACTTCATCAGGATATCGAACGGCTGAATCGACCCAGTCAGGATTTAATCCCCTCTCTCTAATTCTCTCTCTCAAATGCGTGGTCCAGATAACCTTGGCCATTATTTATTGGTCTTTACTCCGTCAGGATCTTCTGCGAATGGGCTGGCTGTAGCAGCTGGAGGTAGAGAAACCTCTACAGCAGGAGCAGAAGTTGTAGAAGACGGTGTTGGGTTGTCCGATATGACCGGAGTGGGTGTGGTGGATGAAGTTAACGGTGTGGTCTCGACCGGTGATGTTACGGGAAGGGTTGTAGTTGTATTCTCGGTAGAAATTGCAGGTTGTGATGGAGTTAGTGTTGTGGCTGCAACAGGATCGGTGACTGCCGGAGCAGAGGAAGCTAAATCTGCAAGATGACCACCCGAACTATTTGATGAGAATTCATCATCATGAGTATCTTGAAAGGCAGGGTTTACTTGATTAGGGGTTTCGACCTCTGAAGAATTAGGGGTAATATCCAGGGTTGTAGGTGAAGTAACGGCAGTCGGGATAGAGACTTCGCCTGGAGTCGGGGGCAATGAGGGGGTAGGTTCAGATGTAGGCGCAGCGACAGGAAGCGTTGGTTCAATATTGGTAGAAGGAACTGAATCTACTGGAGTAATATCGACGACCTTCGAAGGATGATCATCGCCTGTTGCGCCCGGTGTAATATCTATGACCCCTTTTGAACCAGGATCAGAATGTGTTAATGGGTCAGAGGTGTTTTCGTTACTAGAAGTTTGCGTTGGAGTCATGATTGGCATACTTGACTGTGTCGTCATCATGTCCGGGTTTAGATTGATGTCGTTTGCTGATGTGTTTGAGTCGTCCATAATTGTTTTATTTTTTATATTTTTAATACTTATCTCCGGTAATAAAGTGTCTGCTGATAAGTTTATAACATATTCTACTAATGAAGAAACTTCTGAAAGCTCTAGTGAGTTTTTCAAGTCTCTTTCTACACCCTGCTTTTCAAAGAGCGATGACTTCATGAGGCCTGGATAAATACCTGTAACGCCAATGTGAAAATCGGAGAGATCTTCCTGAAGACATTTTGTAAAACCAGTAATCGCCCACTTCGATGCAGAATAAACAGAGCGTCTTTTTTTTGACCTTAGTCCATCTTGAGAAATGATATTGATTATTCTCCCGTTTTTCTGCGCTTTCATCGACGGAATAACTGCTTTCGTTAGGAATATAGTTCCGAGTGTATTGACTTCGATAATTTCTTTTATCTTTTCCGGAGTGTTGTCTTCTAAATTTCCCTCAGTCCAGATGCCGGCATTGTTAATAAGGACATCAATTTTTTTATATTTTTGGAGGACTGTATCTATGGCTTTACTTATCAGACTGAAGTCTGAGATATCAGCAAAAACATAATCACACCCGATTTCTTTAGACACCGCAATTAATTTCTCTTGATTGTGAGAGAGGATAATTACTTTATTTTTAGGAGAAAGCTTCTTTGCTATTTCTTTTCCCAAACCATCGCTTCCTCCGGAAATTATGATATTTAACATGATGTTTTCATTTAAAAAATAATTAAAAAGTTTGTATGGGCCGTGGAGGCATAGGATCCCTGGGTGGTAAAACCACAGGTACCCGCCTTCTCTTGGAGTCAATATATCCGGAAATTGAAAGCACGATAATCATTAGTATAGAGAAAGTCATAGCCCCCCCTGAAAGGTTTATATACAACTTTCTTTGGACTCGAGACAGCTTGGGAGTTTTGTCTTCGATTGAACCAATTTTTGCATTAGCTTCAATCATATACTTACCGACCGTCTGGTGGGCAGGGTAAAGACCGGTAACCTTTTCAAAATCGTCTATTGCGTATTTAAAATATGAAACCCAGTAGTTGTTTAAGCCATCTTTCCAGGATGTATAGGTAGAACTATTTTCCTCAAAAATTTTATTCTTAACCATTAGGTCTTTCAGGTCGGCAATGTCTCTCAAAAAATTGTAGTTACCGCCACCCTGATCCGGAACAAGTCCGTAGGTGGCGATTCCGATTACTTTGCCACTAGAGGAGAGGGCTGGTCCGCCACTGTTTCCATGATTGATTGAAGCATCAGTTTGAATTAGGTTCTTCTTGTTTCCCTTGGCTTGCTTAAAGCTACTGACGACTCCTTTGGTAAAAGTTGGTTCTGCGTTTGCAGACGTGTCCAAAAGAAGACTGTTACTGCCCATGACCACACCAGGAAAACCAACAAGCAACACATCAGACCCAACAGAAATGTCTTCAAGACTACCCAGAGGAAGTGCCGGGTAGTTTTTGCCTTCGATTTTTAAAATTGCAACATCGGAAGTGGTAAAGCCTTTGGTTGGGTCTGGAGCTGCATAATCTGAAGCGATGAGAGAAGCAGCAACGACATCTTTCCCAACATTGACTCCAGACTTGGATATTTGAATTGGCGTGTTTCCCAGCTGCACAAAATAATGGCTTTCGGAGTTTTCTATTTTCAGAAGTTTTTTTGCAAATAAATCTTGAACAAGTGCAGCCATCTGATATATAGATTCTTTATTTTTGTGCAAGTCGGTTACTTTTTGCTGAACCAAAGAACGATCTATCGGTGCTCCGGCTTGAAGTGATAAATAATCTTGAAAGTAGTCGATCAAAAATGCATCCAAAGCTCCGCTCTCGACGGCATAAAAAAGAGAAGTTTCTGGGATATTGGACACGACATGTCCATTTGTGGCTATGTAACCCTTCTCGTTAACAAAGAAGCCACTTCCACCTTGAGCAAGGCAATAAGGATAACTTTTTTCATTGGACTTGACCGTAGCACAGTAGTTATTGACAATCATAACGACTGAAGGGCGGACGAGTGCGGCTAGTCTGGCTGTATCGTCCGGAGTATTGATACCTTTCACCTGAGATCCTGACTCGATAGAGATTGTTTTTGCCAGCTCGAAAACATCTGGTCTGGAGGATAAACCGGACATTACAGCAATAAGCGTCACTTGAGACGGACCAGTCCAAACGTCTATCACTTTTGGAGTACCAAAAAACGAGCCAGAATAACTTGTTACAGACCATCCTTCTATCCCCGGAGCAATATCTTCAGTATATTTAAGAGAGGTAAAATCTGTGCCGATAACTTCTTGTAATTTTGAAAAGGAAATTTCTCCGTAGGTTAATCTAACTGTAGCCGGTGAACTGCGGTGATAAAAAACCGGCGTTGTTTTTCTGGGTGGGATCCACTGGTAAGCGTTGTATTCTATGCTGAGAAATCGGTCGATGCCATATTGAACCTCGACAACATTTTCGGTCTGAAGAGACCTCTCTTCCGGAAGTGCAGGTCTAAGGTTACTAATGGTTCCCAATGCAGCGCGACTGGAGAGATCTTTTTTGTCGTCATCGACTAAAATTGCCATACCGATACCGGATAGAAAAAAGGTCAGAATAAATAAACCGATTAGACCACTCTTTGGATTCACAACTTTAGTATACTTCGATTTTGTCCTTTTCGAAAATATTTTACAAAATAGATTAATACTTTAACCCGGAACTTATACTCGATTCCGATGAAGAGATAATAGCCGAAGGAGATGAATCTTCGATACCAAGAACTTTTGTCTTGGATTCTTCAATAACACTAGATTCAGAAGAGTCGAGCTGAGGCGGAATTACTAGTGAAGGAGTAATGATATTATTTGTTTCTGGGGTAATTTTTTCAATTCTTTCGTTACCGGTCCAGTAAGTTGATATTGCTAGCCAAGTAATAACTATAAATAGCAAAATTAGCCAAGTTATTTTTCTCATAAAAATAGTATACAAGAGCTTACTGCATTGCTAAACTTAAATGTGAGCTCTTTTTGGAAATATATTTTTTTGGGAGTCTTTTTATTAATTGTTGTTTTTGGGATTACATTTCAAACTGCAAATGCTTGGGGTGGTGGTGGAGCGCCTCTTACATATTCGGTATTTAAAACCGGGATGAACTATCCAGGTCAGATCGCTGTAGATGGAAGTGGAAATGTCTATGTTAGTGGATATACCGGAGGTGGAGATGGTGTCGCGAAATATGATTCCGGAGGAAGTTTCATTACCAGTTTTGGACCAGGTGGGACATTAGGTGTGGATATTGATCCTGACGGAAACCTGGTAGTACTGGACTCTCAAGGGGCTTCTCTCGGTGTATCACCTGGGGTAAAGAAATACACCAACGGAGGAACCCCTATCGACATTTCTTCGACAGACATGGGTGGAAACTTATTCGTATATCCATATGGAGTCGCGATTGATAGTAGTGGCAATGTTTACATCGCCGATTATGGAATTACTACCATATTTAAATTTAACTCTTCGTATACACAACTAACTCCAATTAGTGGAAATGGGGGGGCTTTTAGCAACCCTGAGTCGGTAGCTGTAGATGGAAGTGACAATGTCTATGTTCTTGATTCTGGAAATAATCGCGTCCAAAAGTTTGACTCTTCCGGAAACTTTATAATGACAGTGACCGGTAATGGCGGAGCATGGAACTACCCGGAAGCTTTTGCTGTTGACAGTATCGGTAATATTATCGTTGCTGACTCAGGGAATAATCGAATTCAGTTTTTTAATGCAAGCGGAACTTATCAACAAGAAATCACGTCTGCTGATATAAACTCAAATGTTCCGACATATTCTTACTTTAATGGTATGGGTTTTCAGAATCCAGGAACACTTTTTATAGGGGATAACACAAGAGTTTTGAAGCTTACCTTTGACGCGGTGGATCCTTCTGTGAGTATTACTGCACTCCCAGGGAATACCACGACAGACACAACACCAACTTTTAATGGCACAGCAACGGACGCGACTTCAACACTGACTGCAGTTGAGTATTCTGTTGACTCCGACCCTTATGCTGCTTGTATTGCAGACGATGGGGCTTTCGACGAACTTTCTGAGACTTATTCTTGCTCTGTTGCAAGCGCACTTAGCATCGGATCGCACACGATACACGTTCGAGCTACTGACAGTAAAACAAACACAAATAGCGGAGGAACACTGGCCAACTACACCTTTACAGTTTCAACAACACCGACAGCAATTCTTACAACGTCAGATCCGATATTACCTCCCAGCACCACAACAGCTGATTTAGCAACACCACCCGTGAGCTGCACCACAACCGCTCCAACTTCAGCTCCAGATCTTTATGAGGTTTCCAGAGCAGGTACGAGCGTAACACTAAATTTTACTCCAGTAAATGCAAATTCAACCGGATACTATGTTTCCTATGGATACTTGGAAAACCAAGAAGTTTTTAGCGCTATACGTAATATAAATTACTCAAACACAGGCATTTCTTACACTATCAATAGCTTGGATCCACTGACTCAGTACTACTTTCGAGTAAGAGCTATGAACGACTGTGTACCTGGACCCTGGTCAAACAGTAAATTCGTTTCAGGAAATATTGCTTCATCTAGCTCCGATATAACGCCGACCCCAACGGGAACAGATTCAGTAACACCTTCGCCTTGGCAAGACGAAGAAGTTCCTGTGGTTACAACTGTCCCCTCTGCCATTGAAACATCCGGATCTACCTCAGGGTCGGTTTTTGTAATCGTCGATATTAACGGTAATCCAATAAGTGGAGTGGGTATAACCACTGAAGAAACCAACGCACCGACGTCAACTCAAGTAAATACCACCGGTCCTTCCGAGATAATTACCGAAGTTGCTGTGGATACAACCTCCATAATCACTGGAGCTAATTTGATCGAGCAAATCAGCAACCTGTCCAGTTATATTTTTGGAGTAATAACCAACGAGTCTGGCCAGCTTTCTTTAAACCTGGCCGATGGAAATTATACAATCACCATTTGGACAGGGGTAACCTCTTTTACCTTTCCATCAATTGAAGTTAAAAACAATCAAACTATTTATTTGCGTTTACCGATTGATAAAGCAACACTATTGGCTGCTAACCCACTACCGGGAATGATAAATAGAGCCGAGCAGATTTCAGCAGTCGGCGTCAAAGCTACCGGTATTTCCCTACTGGCTTACTCTGCTTTTGGGCTTACGACGTCAGGATTTGTTGTAATGAAAACCCTTTTGTCTCTTTACCTAGAAATGGGCAAAAACTTAGCTAGTCTTCCATTCCAAATATTTAAAGGTATGGGAAAGTGGGGTAAGAGATTTGCAAGCAATGCTCTCACTCTATTCGCAGGAGATATGTTTATTCAACCAAGAACTGATGGTGTCGTTTTTGATTCTACCAACCACAGACCTATTTCAGGTGCCTATGTTGTTTTGTATTCTCCATCCGGAAACTTGGCAACTGATTTTACTGATATGGCCGGGAGATATTTCGTAAAACCAGAGCCGGATAACTACAGAATAAAAGTAGATGCTCTGAGTTATATGTTCCCATCAAAAATTATTACCGTTGCTGAAGATTCGATATACTCCAATGTCTATACCCCAGGCTTAGAATTGAGAGTAACCGAGCCGGAAAGAAAAGTAGCAAGAATGTCTCTCCCCATGGATCCAAGAGTTCATTCTAAAATAAATAATACTATTCGATCACTGGAGTCTTTCTTGTTAAAGATGTCCCCGTTATTTTACGCATTTGCTTTTACGGTACTTTTCTTGGCAGGAGCTTCTGAAGCCGGAGGGCTTTATCGTGGCGTATTGGTAGCTCTTATTATCCACCTTGCTTTAAAAATCTACAGTTTCCTGCATAAAGTAATGCCGATAAATAGGTAGATTTTCTCATCTTTTTCATGAAGACTTTTGCTGACTGGCTTTGAACTTTATTTATTGAGACAAGGCGTAGTCTGTAAAGCCACAGACATCACACATGTCGTAATCGTCCGAGACTTCACCTTTCAGCCTTTTAAAAATAGCCTCAATTAGATCTTCTTCGCGGATTTGAGAAGTCTCGCGAAGTAGATAACCTTTATCAAAATAACGAGGCGACTGGTCCGATTGAATGGTTCCATTCTTGAAGAGGTATAGATAGTACGACTCAAAGTCGATATGACTATCTTCTCTGCCTGAAGTCACATCCACAACAGTCTCTGATTGTGGCGTAGGAATAATTTTGACCAATAGGTATCGATCATCGCTCTTGTCTAAAATAACCATTGCATGTCCCTCGATTCCCCTACCGACTTCATTGACTTTCTGATCCGATGGAAGAAGGTCTGTAAGTTTTTGCACCATCTCTTGATTCTCGAGCAGATAGTTTTTGATGACTTCGGGATTGTTTGACCGGGAAATTCTTGCTTGAATATTGTCGACCTCCAGTGGAATGTCGTCAGCTGTATTACCGAGCTCTGATAAGCCTGAATGGTCGGAATAAATTTTGAGCAGGTATCTGCGTGCTTCTTCGTTCAAATCGCTATCTTTATCTACAAAGAGACGGGACATCTGCATAGCTAAGTCAGGCTTCTTTTTTATCAAAGTTAATACAGCGCCATACTCCCCCATTTCTTCTAGCAAGGGTAAAAACTCACCGACCTCCTCTGGATGGCGGTGGACAATATTCATCATGTCCTCATAGGACATATCGGTCTTTTGACCATTTATCTGTCTTTGTTTTTCAAAATTTTGACTAACAGCCTCATCGACTTCCTTATGGCGACGCTTGAATATGGCATTAATCCTCAAACAAATATGAAGTCTTGAATCGCTAAAAAGTCCCATTGTTTCCAAATAAAGTATATTTTCCTGAATTCTCTTAATTTCTTTGAGTTCAAGTACTGTTGGAGGGTCAGAAAAATCGTCTCTAGTTTGACGAAGTTTTCTTTGGAAAGATTCGAGATCTCTGGGCAAAGTTTTAGAAATACTTCCTTGATCGTTAAAACTGTTTTGATATTCAACGAAGATGTCTCTGTTTTTAATTTCTCTAAGTTTAAGAATTTGAGTTAGCTCATCCCAGGAAACACCCTCATCAAGTAAATTTAGGAAGTCTTCCTCCTGATATTTATCAATCTTATCTTCTAAAACCCTTCCCCCCACCTCTTCAACCGCTGATTTAACAAAATCAATGAAGCCTGTACAACTTGGGAAATCTTCTGCTAGCCTACCCTGGTCATAAGATAGGTCAATTTCTTTCCAAATGGCACTGTCCTCCGGGGCGATTTCTTTTAAAACATCTATTACTTTTCTCTCGAGCTCTTTTTTACTCACAACACTAGCCTTAGATATTAATTCTTTAGCAATCTGTTTTGCATTTTCATAATCATCAATAAACGCTTCAAACTGAGTTGGCTGTAACAAGGTATCTAGTTTCAAAATTTTATCATCAGGCATTGACACTAGAGTGCTATCGGGCTGCCTTGTTTCTTTTTGATTTTCTAAAGTGGTCATATTATCCAAGTTTCGGATAGTGACAGGCTTTGAATTTCTTGCCACTGCCGCACCAGCAGGGATCATTTCGGCCGATCTTACGATCTTTGACAATAGTCGTCGAACCGATAGATTTAATTGGATTTTCAGATGAGGTTTCAATCGTGCGCCTAGGCTTCGGAGTCTCCGGGGCGTTGATCTGAACTCTAAAAATTCTATGTGCGACTGTGGAGTCAATTCTGTTTAATAAACTTTCAAACATAGAAAATGATTCTTGCTTGTACTCGACCAATGGATCTTTCTGAGCATAGCCTCTGAGTCCAATTCCGTCTCTGAGATTGTCTATAGCATCCAAGTGATTCATCCAAAGTTCATCGTAAGTTTCCAGTAGAATGTATCTCTCAACTTGAGGTATTACATCTTTGCCAAAATGAGATTTTTGAGCTTCTCTGGCCTGTGATATAACTTTTTCCAGCATTTCCAGAACTTCTTCCCCAGTTTTGCCAATCAGATTTTTTTCTAGTGAATCAGCGGAGCGAGGGTCCAGAGGGAGTACACTTTGAAAACTTTTAACAATTTCATCTGCCTCGACTTTGTCGATGCCTGAAGCGGCGTATATACCTGAAAGATATTCTATTTCCTTTTGAAGTCCCTGATCAACCTGGGCGCTAGCAACTTCCTGGCCGTCTGTAAGAATGTTGTGACGTCGCGCGTAAAAAATCTTACGCTGTTTATTCATCACATCGTCGTAGTCTACTAAGTGTTTACGCTGATCAAAATAGAATGATTCGACCTTGGTCTGTGCCGTTTCGATAGCTCTGTTCACCATGCCTGCCTCTAAGGGCTGATCATCAGGGACTTTCAAGAAGTCCATAAGCTTACTGACCTGCTCTCCACCAAAGATACGCATAATATCGTCTTCGAGTGAAATGTAAAAACGGGAGGAACCTGGATCACCTTGTCGACCGGAACGTCCTCTTAACTGATTATCGATACGTCTCGATTCATGTCTAACAGCACCAATGATGTGAAGACCGCCGGACTCACGAACCTTATCAGCTTCAGCTTTCCACTCTTTGAGATCTCTGCCTTTAGTCTCTCCCCCAAGAACTATGTCGACACCTCGACCAGCAATGTTGGTTGCCACTGTGACAGCACCCAGTCGACCGGCTTCAGAAATAATCATGGCTTCATTTTCGTGGTTTTTGGCGTTCAAAACCTGATGGGGTATTCTTTTTTTCTTGAGATATTGACCAACAATGTCATTCTGTTCAATTGACTTGGTACCAATAAGGATGGGTTGGCCTTTGGCGTGTAGTTCGGCAACCTCGGCTACCAAAGCGGTGTACTTGGCTCCTTGGGTCTTGTAGACAATATCCGTGAAGTCTTGACGAACATTTGGCCTGTTTGTAGGAATAATGATTACATCTAAATTGTAGATTTTTTTAAACTCCTCAGCCTCGGTAGAAGCGGTACCTGTCATACCTGAGAGCTTTTTGTATAGACGGAAGTAGTTCTGAAGCGAGATAGTGGCGAGAGTGCGACTTTCTTGCTGAATTTTGACACCTTCTTTTGCCTCAATAGCTTGATGAAGTCCATCAGAGTATCGCCTACCAAACATAAGACGACCAGTATGATCGTCTACTATAACAACCTGGTCATCTTTGACAACGTAGTCTCTATCTTTGATAAAAAGAGTCTTGGCTTTGAGAGCTTGTTCCAGGTGGTGTAGTGTCTGATAATCCTGCTGATAGAGATTTTCGACCTTTAACATTTTTTCCAACTTCCTCAAACCATGATCCGAAAGATTAGCAGTTCGCTGCTTTTCATCTACTTCAAAATCAGTGTCCCCACTCAAAGTATTTATTAGTTCCGAAAAGCGAAAGTACTGATCGGTAGCTTCGGAATCAGGTGAGGAGATAATAAGCGGAGTTCTGGCTTCGTCGATAAGGATTGAGTCAACTTCGTCGACGATAGCAAAGTGGTGAGGTCTTTGTGAAAGTTGTTCCGGAGACTTGGCCATGTTGTCACGGAGATAGTCAAAGCCAAATTCGTTGTTGGTGCCGTAAGTGATATCACAGAGATAAGCTTCCGGACGGGTGGCTGGCCTCATGTGCTGCAAACGAGCATCAGAGTGAGAAGAATCTGTATATTCCGGATCATAAATAACTGCAGGCAGATCTCCCTGACCGGAAAAAATACAACCAACGGTGAGTCCCAGAAAATGATAAACAGGCCCCATCCAACCGGCATCACGACGAGCCAGATAATCATTTACAGTAACTAAGTGAGCACCCTCACCAGTGATGGCGTTTAGTACCATCGCAGGTACAGCAGATAACGTCTTTCCTTCACCAGTTTTTTGTTCGGCAATCTTTCCCTGGTGAAAAACAGTGCCCGCCATGAGCTGGACATCGTAGGGTCTCATGCCCAAAGTACGGGATGCGGCTTCACGAGTAAGGGCAAATACTTGAGGAAGTACATCGTCTAATGTTTTTTCACCCTTAAGCTCTTCTCTTATCTGAGACATCTCCGGCTTGAACTCATCATCTTTCAGATCTTTGGCCCAGTTTTCAAGTGAGTTTATTGAGGCAACAATTTTCTTAAGTTTTTCAACTTCGATTTTGTTGGGGTTAAGAATTGAGTCTAAAAATGAAAACATGTCAATTGATTATATAGCTAAACGCCTGGATTGCCATGGCCGACCTAAAGTCGAGCCTCGCAATGACGATTAGTGTCATGCCGGACCTGATCCGGCATCCAGGATTGTTGAAAATTTATATAGATTCCGGGTCAAGCCCGGAATGACAGAGGTGACTGTTGAACTAGAATGTCCTACGAATATATTCTCGATGACGGATAGTTAGACGAGAGAGATGATGATGTTTGATAAAGTTTGAGTGGTGATAAAGAAAAAGCGTGTTGACAGTGATCTAAGAAAATTCATAGTAGCCGAGTGATGTTCATACCAATGAATGCGGTTTATTAAAGTAAACCTTGAATGTTCTTTTATTCTTTTCAAGAAATTCAGGTCTTCAAGTTTTTTGGGGATGTATTTACCCTCAAAACAATCTACCAAAACCAGGTCGTAGTGAGTTTGATTATTAAATTTACCAACAAAATCAAGGGCATCGGCAATTATAATTTTTAGATGTTTCACTTTTTTTAGACCGAAGTATTTTTCACCCACTTCTTTCATAAACGGATCAATTTCGACTGCCGTTATTTCCGCCTCAGGATAAAGCCGGCTGACAAGAAGTGTGTTTGATCCACCACCAAGACCTAAGAGTAATACTTTTTTTGGGGTAAATGATTTTGGAATTAATCTTTTAATACCGGTTTTCCAGATGCTTGTGAGAATATCACCTGACTCAATGAGTCCATCAACATACAGAGTGGGTTGTAGAAAATAACGACGAAGAGATATGTTTTTGTTATATTTTGTGTCCGGAAATTTGAGAGTTTTGGGGAAAAATAAATGTTGTAAGGACATGGAGTTATTTGTATAGATTCCCGATCAGATCGGGAATGACAATGTTTAAATACTAATTGATTGACTGTAAAGATTTTATTTCGCTTCTGATTTTTCTGGCCAAGTCTCCCCAAACTTGATAATGTTTATTTAACATCAAAGTGCTAACTCTGATAGGGGGAAGGCCTTTGATCAAGAAGGCAGCGTCCAGTAAATCTGCTGCTGCTCGATCTCTTTCCAAGTAGGAGTCTGTCCCCGAAACAATAGCAACAATATTCATACCATCTCTTGTAGCTGTAACAATGGAGGAGTAACCCGCTTCTTCCGTGTAGGCAATCTTTAGTCCATCTACTCCAGGGTAAACGCCCAAAAGCCCATTCCAGTTTGGCAGATAGTAACGATTGTGTTCTGATGCCAGCTCGATATCTTGGTTGTCTGACTTTCCGGCAGCCAAAATATCAGGGTAATTTTTTTGTACATTATTTACAAGCTTAGAAACATCAATTAAGGTTGAGTATTGATTTTGTTCATCTAGACCATCAGGGTTTGAAAAATGAGAGTGCGACATGCCCAAAAGAGTAGCTTTCTTGTTCATATAATAGATAAACTCACTAGGATAGATTCCGGCTTTCTCTGCGGCTCCATCTGCCAGTGCCTGAGCAGAGTCGTTAGCGCTTGTGGCAATAGCTCCCCGCAACAAGTCACTCGCCGAAAGTATCTCGCCAGTTTTTAATCCTAGGACTGTAGGAACTTTGTCTATTGATTTTGCGTTTATAGTAATTAAGGTATCTAAGGGAATTAGATCTATAGCCACCTGAGTCGATAGTAATTTGGTAAATGAAGCGGGTGACATTCGCAAATCTACCCCCTTACTGTAGTAAACAAGGCCAGTGTCCTTGTTGTAAACAATATACCGAGGAACTTTCTCCAAAGGAGTTAAAGTTTTGGATTTGGAAAAATCTAATTCGAACTTATCCACATTTTTGGATATCTTATCTGTCTGATCTTTGCCTGCAAACAAAGGGGAGATAAGAGAGGTGTTAGCCCCCCTACTATATATATAGAATGCTCCACCCACGAGTGTGAGGAATATGGGTATTATTACCAATAATTTCTTAAGCACGCGCAATGACATCCTTACCCATGAACGGAACTAAGACTGATGGAACTTTTACTGAGCCATCTTCTTGCTGATAGTTCTCTAAGATGGCACCTAGAATTCTAGGTGTAGCCACGACAGTATTGTTTAGAGTGTAAACAAACTTGGTGGTGCCGTCTTTAGCTTTGTAGCGGATATTTAAACGTCGGCTCTGAAAATCATTAAAGTATGAATCTGAGTGGGTTTCTCGATATGCTTTTTGACTAGGGAACCACACTTCAACATCGTATTTACGACGCTGGCCAGCACCCATGTCTCCAGTGCACATAAGTAGAACATGATAAGGAAGCTCGAGGTCTTGAAGAAGTTTTTCGGTATGAGCGAGCATGACGTCGTGCATTTTTTTGGTTTCGTTTTCGTCGGCAACGGTATAAACAACCTGTTCGACTTTGTTGAACTGGTGAACTCTAAAAATACCTTTCGTATCTTTTCCGTATGAACCAACCTCGCGCCTGTAGCAAGGAGAGATTCCGACCATCTTTAGAGGCAGATCGCTTTCGTTTAGAATTTCGTCTTTTCTGTAAGCAGTCAGACAAACTTCTGACGTGCCAATTAAACTTTGGCCATCTTGTGTGCGATAGTGATCTTCTTGACCCCAAGGAAAGTATCCTGTTCCCCACATAGCTTCGTCGTTCACCATCCAGGGAACGGTCATGGGAGTGTAGCCTTCTCCAATCATCATTTTTAAGGAATACATCAGGAGTCCGTATTCAAGAAGAACCAGGTCATTTTTTGTAAAGAAAGAACGGTTACCGGCAATTCTGACAGCCCTCTTGGTGTCTAGAAGGTCGAGACTTTCTGCCAGATCTTCGTGAGGCATAACAGGAAAGCTGAACTCGGGTAAAGTGCCCCATTTTTTGACCTCGACATTACCGGATTCATCTTTACCAACAGGAACATCATCTGCTGATGGATTGGGGATTCGGTACATGAGACTGTTAAACTGTTTTTCAATTTCTGAGAGTTTGGGTTCTAACTCCTGAAGTTTTTGCTTAAGATCCTTACCTTTAGTAATTTGTTCCTCACTGGGTTTACCTTTAAGCCCTTCTATGTTTTCATTGGCCTGATGTCTAAGCGACTCAACCTCTTGAATCAATTTTCGTCTAGTATCGTCGACCGCCAGCAGTTCATCCACCATGGATGGGTCGAATTGTTTATTGGCGATGGCGACCTTGAGACTCTCTACGTTTTCTCGAATGTAATTTATGTCTAGCATAGTGGTTATTGGTTGTTTATTTAATAATATCCTTTAAATACAAAAAACACGCAAGGAATTGCGCGTTACTGGGTCGCTGAAGCGACAGGTGCCACCGATAACAGATACTTAATTAAGCTATTACGCGCTGATCCGTCCCGATTGTGACCTCGGGAAGCTAAGTGGTTGGAAGCCACCTCAATGCTTGTAGGGATATTATATCTTAAATTGCGAATTGCCTGAGCTGTTGAGAAAGTAGTTAACAGTTAACACTCTAAAGCGATCAATCTCGGTAGTATCTAGAGGAATATTTATCACCTCGAACTGCCTGGGTTCGTATCGGCTTTGTCTGTAAATCTGATCGTGAGGCAAAATATAGCAGTACTCGCAGTCCGGAGACATTTCGATAGGAAAGCCGCAGTGATCAAACAAGTACTCCATTGACTCTGTCAGAACCTTCCAACCAGCCTTAGATTTAATTTTATGATCAGAGCCGTTCAAGGCGTTTACAACCATACCGATAGTGATCATCGACTGAATGCGCTGACCTTTACTGCGGTGTAAGGCATGTAGTGAGATCTTGCTTTCGTACACTCTATTTATGTATATGACGTCTTTTGTCTCCAGGATACCAACATCGTCAGGATTGCTTCGCTCCGAGTTCCACATGCGATTATTGTTTTTGGACTGATTGAGAAACATGACGGTCTGTCTGACAAGCTCTCCCAGTTCTGAGTTTTTTTCAATGGTTTTAATGTGCCTTTGGCCAAGAATTTCAAAGATGAAGCCTGTTTGACTAACAATATCCATTGTTTTCCTTCGATAGATCCACTCCGAGAACATAAGGATAAAATCGCTATCGGTCAGGGAATCAATAAACAAAATAGCCTTATTTCTATCGGTAATATCACGCAAATCTCTTCGGAGAGAGGTCAAATTTTTTCTCAATGAATCAATAGTGAATTCGTTGTGGTCATCAAAATCGAAGTCAGACTCCTTTTTCATTATAGGAATTTTAACATCAACTTGTAGCTATAGACCAAGACTTGGGGCTACTTTTTGCATTGAGGTCAGACAGATTTCAATAAATTTTTCCAGAGGAAGATCTAAGGTGTCCGGGTTGGCACACAAAGCAACCTCATCTCGACGAGTACCGGCAGCAAACTTGGGCTCTTTCAAAAATCTTTTTATGACAGAGCTAACTTTTACATCTTCAAGTTTACGGCTGGGATAAACATAAGCAACGGCCATAATGAGACCTGTAAGTGAATCGGCGCAAAAGATGGACCAGTCGGCTTTGGTGACAGGCTTCACCCCTGTTAGATCTGGAGCATGCGATAAAACGATATGGTGGACAGAGTCGGATAGATCTAAGTTGTATTTAGCTAGGGCGTCTTTTGTATGTGATGGATGTTCTGCTTTAAAAGGTTCTGAATAATCAATGTCATGAATCAAACCAGCTATGACCCAGTCTTCTCTAGGAGGCTCTGACTCTCCAAGGAGTCTGTTGGTCTGAAAATAGTCGTAAAGTCCTCCCATACAAGCTTCAAGAGCTAGTGAGTGGGTGTATATCTTTTCGTCTAACTGAGACTTGATTGCCTGTCTGTATTCTTCTTTCATAAAATAGAATTATACTAAGTTTATGAAAAGAATAATTGTTTTATTTGTTTTTCTACTCTTAGCCCTAGGGTCTTATTTTCACCAACAAGTATTTGCCGCCAGCAAGCCTATTGCTCGCAGTATCGAGGAGATCGAAAAATTTGATTCAACAATCACAATAAATCAAGATACTTCATTGAGTATCACTGAAACAATTGATTACTTTACTCCTGTTGAAAAACATGGGATTTACAGATATGTTCCGGAAAAGTATAAGAAAAATGGATTTGTAGATAGTCATAAAATATCAGATATTTCTGTAACCGATAAAGATGGTACACCCATCCAGTTTGAGATTATCCGAGAAAATGGAAATGTAACGATGAAGATAGGTGATCCAAATATTACCTTTAGTGGGCTTAGAACTTATGTGATCTCCTACAGAATAGATAATGCCGTACTTCATCAAAAAGGATTTGATGAGCTTTACTGGGACATCACCGGTGAGGGCTGGCAGTTCCCGATTCAAAAATCGCAAGTAACAATTACCTCACCCTTTGCAAAAACAGGTGATGTTGCGTGTTTTACAGGACCAACAGGAAGTACAGAAAATAACTGTGTCCACAACACCACGACAAATGTGTTTGTGTTCACGAATAATCCTATAAATTACGGTGAAAATTTTACAGTGGCAGTTAAACTGGACAAAAATAATACTTTAATGTTTCCATCCAAACTAGAAGATTTTCTCGATATGCTCAAAAACAACTATTTCTTGGGGTTACTATTTCTCCCCGCCTTGGTAATGTTTTATTTTTGGTACAAAAAAGGGCGAGACTTTAGATTTGATTCCCCTAATGCTTTTAATATGGACCCGGATCAGCCTCAAAAATTACGGCCACTGTTCGAGCCGATAAATATCCCGATGGTTTATGAACCATTTAAGAGCTTAACTCCGGGAGAAGCAGGAGCCCTACTGGATGAAAAAGTGGAGAATGAAGATGTAGTATCCGAGATCATTGATCTGGCTAGAAAAAAATACTTAAAGATTGAGAGAGTTGAGAATAAAGGTTTTCTAAAGTTTGGGAGCGATTATGTCTTTACAAAACTTAAGGAAGAGGATGGGCTAGATAAACACCAGCTTTATTTGTTCACAAAAATATTTAAATCCGGGAAATTAGTGAAGCTAAGTGATTTAAAAGGAAGCTTTTATACTCACATGACAAGAGTAAAAGAAATGATAAATGAAGAACTGAAGAATAAAAAAATATTTACTGGAAATCCATATAATGTCCGGATACTTTGGATCATCTTGGCATCTCTGCTCATTTTTTTAATATTTGTATTTTCTGTTGATGGAATTGGGTTCTTGGGAGAAGCTTGGCCAGTCGGACTCATTATTTTTTCGTCAATGGTATCTGTTATGTTCGCCTGGAATATGCCACAAAAGACAGCACTCGGAACAAACTATGGACTTCAAGTAAAAGGCTTGAGAGAAACTATTAGACTTGGAAAATGGAGAGAAGAGCTAAAAGAAAAAAAACTGTTTATCGAAGAGGTTCTTCCCTTTGCGATCTCTCTAGGTGTGGTTGGAAAGCTGGCAAAGGATATGGCTAGCTTGAATATCCAACCACCTAAATATATGTCTGGCGGATTTGGAACGAATTCACTCGCCTGGTCGGGATTTGTGTCGGACTTTAGCAAATCCGCCTCGACTGGACTCTCTTACAATCCATCATCGTCGTCGTCCGGTGGTTCCGGATTTTCAGGGGGATCATCGGGTGGTGG